>NC_008268.1:6992500-7592500 GCF_000014565.1 Rhodococcus jostii RHA1
CGACCCAAGTGAGCCATGACCACAAGCGAAGTTCGCGTCCGTTTCTGCCCGTCGCCCACCGGAACCCCGCATGTGGGGCTCGTCCGAACCGCCCTGTTCAACTGGGCGTTCGCCCGTCACAACGGTGGGTCGTTCGTGTTCCGCATCGAGGACACCGATGCTGCCCGTGACAGCGAGGAGTCGTACCAGGCGATCCTGGACGCGCTGCGCTGGCTCGGATTGAACTGGGACGAGGGCCCCGAGGTCGGGGGACCGTACGAGCCCTACCGTCAGTCCCAGCGACGGGACCTGCATCTGGACGTCGTCGCGAAACTGCTCGCGGCGGGCGAGGCGTACGAGTCGTTCTCGACGCCCGAGGAGGTCGAGGAGCGGCACAAGGCGGCCGGCCGCGATCCCAAGCTCGGCTACGACAACTTCGATCGTGATCTGACGCCGGATCAGCGACAGGCGTTCCTCGACGAGGGCCGCAAGCCCGTGGTCCGGCTGCGGATGCCGGACCACGACCTGACGTGGGACGACCTCGTGCGCGGCGAGACGACGTTCAAGGCCGGAACCGTTCCCGACTTCGCCCTCACCCGCGGCAACGGGATTCCGCTGTACACGTTGGTCAACCCGGTCGACGACGCGTTGATGAAGATCACACACGTGCTGCGCGGCGAGGACCTGCTGTCGTCGACGCCGCGGCAGCTCGCCCTCTACGAGGCGATGCAGCGGATCGGCGTGGCCGATTTCACTCCGAGGTTCGGGCATCTGCCGTTCGTCATGGGGCAGGGCAACAAGAAACTGTCCAAGCGCGATCCCGAGTCGAACCTCTTCATCCATCGAGACCGCGGTTTCGTTCCGGAGGGATTGTTGAATTACCTGGCGCTGCTGGGCTGGGGCATTTCCGACGACCACGACGTGTTCTCGCTGGACGAGATGGTCGCCGCCTTCGATATCTCCAAGGTCAATTCCAATCCGGCCCGGTTCGACCAGAAAAAGGCCGACGCGATCAACGCCGAGCACATCCGGCTGCTCGAGCCCGCTGATTTCGCCGCGCGCCTGCGCGCGTTCCTGACGCTCCACGGTCATCTCGGGGAGACCGTGGACGAGTCCGTCTTCGCGACCGCCGCCGAACTGGTCCAGACGCGCATCGTGGTCCTGTCCGACGCCTGGGATCTGCTGAAGTTCCTGTTCGTCGACGAGGCCGACTTCGCGATCGACCCGGCCGCCGCTGCCAAGAACCTGGGCGCCGACTCCGCACCGGTTCTCGACGCCGCCCTCGCGTCGCTGGACGCAGTCGAGGCATGGGATGCGGCCTCACTGGAAGAGGCCCTCAAGACCGCTCTCGTGGACGAACTGGGCCTCAAGCCACGTAAGGCGTTCGCGCCGGTTCGTGTGGCCGTGACGGGCTCGCACATCAGCCCGCCGCTCTACGAATCGATGGAACTGCTCGGACGCGACGTGTCGCTGTCCCGGCTGCGCTCTGCGCGGGCCGGCGTCGCCGGCTAGGACGCCGCTCTCGGGCCGAAAAGGGTGTAAAAACAGCCTCTGACCAGACGATTTGGTAAATCCCGGCAGTAGGCTGGTAATCTCTTCTTCGGCCCGAGGCGGGCCGCAGAGCCCAGAAGCTCAGCGGTTCGAGAACGGCCATTGGGGTATGGTGTAATTGGCAACACAGCGGTTTCTGGTACCGCCATTCTAGGTTCGAGTCCTGGTACCCCAGCGGAAGTTCGGCCGATTTTGACTCCGAACTTCTGGAAGCTATGCTTGCTGAGCTTCCAAAGCAAGACAAAGTTCCTGGCCCCGTCGTCTAGCGGCCTAGGACGCCGCCCTCTCAAGGCGGTAGCGCGGGTTCGAATCCCGTCGGGGCTACAAAAAGAAACACCCTCCAAGAAATTGGAGGGTGTTTCTTTTTATCCGGACGATATGTCGTTTATCCCGTCTTGCGGCGGAATTCGCGTTTGTGGTCGGCAGGCCCATGCGCCTCGTGCGCCTTGGAATGTCCGTCCTTGTGATCGGTGGACAGTCCGGCCTGATGATTCTTCCGCTCGAGTGCTTCGCGGAATTTCTTTTTCGTGTCCTCGTTACTGGCGTCGGTCATGGTGAACTCCCTCGGGTAGCCGGTTCACTCTGTGAAGCTACGCCGAGGGCACCGAGAATGCTCCCGTTTTTTCTGCGCGGTGTCAGGCGCGGCGGTCGGCCGTCTCCAGGTACGCGGCCGTGGTCCCGCCCACCGGCATCGCGGGCAGGCCGAGCTTGGCGTGATCCCAGCTTCTGATGCGCTCGGGAACGATCCGCACGACAACCCGCTTGTGCAGCAGCTGATCGATGGCGGGACGCAGATCGTCGGTGTAGGGCCCGGTGTACCGTTCCCACACGCTGACGCCGACCGCGAACATCGCGTCCGGGTCCTCCACGATCTCCGCCCGGCCCTCGACGGAGATTCCGCGCAGGGTGTCGTACGTCTGGCCGTCCTCGATCAGGACGGTGACGCGGTCGTCACGGCGCAGGTTGACCGCCTTCTGCGATTTCGACTTCGTCTCGAACCAGATCTCGCCGTCGATCACGGCGTACCACATGGCGACCAGATGGGACCGGCCGTCCGCTGCCACCGTTGCGAGCGTGGCGATCCGGCTCCGATCCACGAATTCGGCGATCTCCGAATCCGTCATCGTGATCTGCGATCGTTGGTTCTTCCCCATCGGCTTCTCCTGTCGCGGTGAACGTCGGTCGTGGTCGATCAGAGCCTCTTGTGCAACGCCTCGGCGGCGGCGAGAAGGTCGGCCGCCCACCGGGCGCCGGGTCGCCTGCCCATTCTGTCGATGGGACCGGACACCGAAATTGCTGCGATGACAGCGCCGCCGGCATCCCGCACGGGTGCGGCGACACTGGCGACACCGGGTTCCCGCTCGGCGGCGCTCTGTGCCCAGCCGCGCCTGCGGACCTCGAGCAGCACGCGTTCGCCGAACGCCGCGTCGGGAAGGATCGCGCGCTGGGTCTGTGGGTCGGCCCAGGCGAGAAGGACCTTGGCGCCCGAGCCGGCGCTCATCGGCAGTCGTGCCCCGACGAGAACGGTGTCGCGGAGACCCGTGGGCGGCTCCATCGCCGCCACACAGATGCGCTGGGTGCCTTCCCGGCGGTACAACTGCACGCTCTCACCGGTGATCTCGCGCAGCCGCGGAAGGACGAGCGCCGCCGCCGAGACGAGCGGATCGTTAGCCGTTGCAGCGAGTTCGGCGAGGCCGGGACCGGGGCACCACAGCCCGTCGGAGTCGCGGGTCAAGAGGCGGTGGACCTCGAGCCCGACGGCCAGCCGGTGGGCGGTGGCGCGGGGGAGTCCGGTGCGCGAGCACAGTTCGGTGAGGCTGCAGGGCTTCTCGGCCACGGCATGCAGCACGCCCACCGCTTTGTCAAGGACTCCGATGCCGCTATGCTGTCTCATAGGTCGATACCACTTTCTCGCATACTGGGATCATAGCGCACCTTCGTCTCACGTCGAGTGCGTGTCCGGGAAGAGGGTAACGACATCAAGCGCACGGCGGACCGGCCCGAAGCCCGCGGTGCGAGAGGACACACAGAGGTGGAGAAGATGGCGGAGAAAGCACGCACCCTGGCAGAGAAGGTGTGGGACGACCACGTCGTGGTCCGGGGTGAGGGAGACAACCCCGACCTCATCTACATCGATCTGCATCTCGTTCACGAAGTGACGAGTCCGCAGGCATTCGACGGACTTCGGCTGGCGGGGCGCCCGCTGCGCCGGCCCGACCTGACGATTGCCACGGAGGACCACAACGTCCCCACCGTCGACATCGACAAGCCGATCGCCGACCCCGTCTCCAAGACTCAGGTGGACACGCTGCGGCGCAACTGTGAGGAATTCGGTGTCCGGCTGCACCCGATGGGAAACATCGACCAGGGCATCGTCCACGTCGTCGGACCCCAGCTGGGTCTCACCCAGCCCGGCATGACCGTGGTGTGCGGTGACAGCCACACGTCCACCCACGGCGCCTTCGGCGCGCTCGCGATGGGCATCGGCACCAGTGAGGTCGAACACGTCATGGCGACGCAGACGTTGTCGTTGCGTCCTTTCCGGACGATGGCGATCACCGTGGACGGCGAATTGCCCGACGGCGTGACGAGTAAAGATCTCATTTTGGCCGTCATCGCGAAGATCGGAACGGGCGGAGGCCAGGGCTACGTCCTGGAGTACCGCGGCGAAGCGATCCGGAAGATGTCGATGGAAGCGCGGATGACCGTCTGCAACATGTCCATCGAGGCGGGTGCGCGGGCAGGCATGATCGCCCCCGACGAGATCACCTACGAATTCATCAAGGGACGTCCCCACGCGCCGAAGGGCGCCGACTGGGACGCCGCGGTGGAGGCCTGGGAGCAGTTGAAGACCGACGAGGGTGCGGTTTTCGACAACGAGGTCCACATCGACGCGAGTTCCCTGACGCCGTTCGTGACCTGGGGCACCAACCCGGGGCAGGGGCTGCCGCTCGGCGAGGCCGTGCCGAATCCGGCCGAGATCGTGGACGAGAGCGAGCGTCACGCCGCGGAGAAGGCGTTGACCTACATGGGTCTCGAAGCCGGAACTCCGTTGCGTGAGGTGGCGATCGACACAGTTTTCGTGGGTTCGTGCACCAACGGTCGGATCGAGGATCTGCGGGCCGTGGCCGACGTGTTGCGTGGCCGCCACGTCGCCGACGGGGTCCGGATGCTGATCGTGCCGGGCTCGATGCGCGTTCGTGCGCAGGCCGAAAAGGAGGGTCTCGGCGAGATCTTCACCGCCGCGGGCGCCGAATGGCGGCAGGCGGGGTGCTCGATGTGCCTCGGGATGAACCCGGATCAGCTCGCGCCCGGCGAGCGTTCGGCCTCCACGTCCAACCGCAATTTCGAAGGCCGTCAAGGCAAGGGCGGCCGGACTCACCTGGTTTCGCCGCTGGTCGCCGCCGCGACCGCAGTCCGGGGAACACTGTCCGCGCCGACAGATCTGGCCTAGGACCCAAGGAATTTAGGAGATTTTTCGATGGAATCCTTTAGCACACACAAAGGTATCGGCGTTCCGCTGCGGCGATCCAACGTGGACACGGACCAGATCATTCCGGCGGTCTACCTGAAACGAGTGACCCGCACCGGTTTCGAGGACGGTCTGTTCGCCGCGTGGCGGAACGATCCGAACTTCGTTCTGAACGTCGCCCCGTACGACAAGGGCAGCGTTCTGGTGGCCGGGCCCGATTTCGGCACGGGCTCCTCCCGCGAGCACGCCGTGTGGGCGCTATCCGACTTCGGATTTCGGGTCGTGATCGCGTCTCGCTTCGCCGACATCTTCCGGGGGAACGCCGGCAAGGCCGGTCTGCTGGCCGCTCAGGTGGCCCAGTCGGACGTCGAACTGCTCTGGAAGTTGCTCGACGAGCAACCCGGTCTCGAATTGATTGTCGACCTCGAGAACAAGACTGTGACGGCCGGAACCACCGTGGTGCCCTTTGCGATTGATGACTACACGCGGTGGCGTCTGATCGAGGGTCTGGACGACATCGGATTGACATTACGGCAGGTAGAAGCCATTTCCGAGTTCGAAAAGTCAAGGCCTTCTTGGAAACCTGCGACTCTTCCGGAGCCCACTCCTGCCGACTGAAAGTTGGAATAGGAGCCCTGTCTGCCAGATAATAAGTTCCTGAGAATGGTGCCGCGTTGTATGAGAATTGGCGTGGCACATAGACTCCTGCGGTATTCAGGTTTACCGTAGTTCGTAGTCGGTCCGATGATGGACCATTAGTTCGCGGAGGAATTTCAATGAATAAGGCAGAGCTCATCGATGTTCTGACCGAGAAACTGGGCACGGACAGGCGCACGGCAACGGAAGCTGTCGAGCATGTCGTGGACACGATCGTCCGGGCAGTGCACCGCGGCGACAGCGTGACCATCACCGGTTTCGGCGTCTTCGAGCAGCGTCGTCGCGCAGCACGTGTCGCACGCAACCCGCGCACGGGTGAGACCGTCAAGGTCAAGCCGACGTCGGTGCCGGCGTTCCGTCCGGGCGCTCAGTTCAAGGCGGTTATCGCTGGCGGCCAGAAGCTTCCGGCCACCGGTCCGGCAGTCAAGCGCGGCGCAGCGGCGCCCGCCACCAAGGCTGCCGCCAAGAAGGCTGCTGCAAAGAAGACGGCTGCCAAGAAGACCGCAGCCAAGAAGGCGGCCCCGGCCAAGACCACGGCCGCGAAGAAGACCGCAGCCAAGAAGGCCCCGGCCAAGACCACGGCTGCGAAGAAGACCGTGGCGAAGAAGGTGGCTCCGGCCAAGACTGCAGCCAAGAAGACTGCAGCCAAGAAGGCCCCGGCCAAGACCACGGCTGCGAAGAAGACCGTGGCGAAGAAGGTGGCTCCGGCCAAGACTGCAGCCAAGAAGACTGCAGCCAAGAAGGCTCCGGCCAAGACCACGGCTGCCAAGAAGACCGCAGCAAAGAAGGCTCCCGCGAAGCGCGCCAAGTAATACAGCGCACACGGGACTGCCCGAACACTGACAGGCGCCGACCCTGGGGGTTGGCGCCTGTCAGTGTTCTCCTGGCCTCCCGGTGAACTCCGGCCGGTAGGGCTCAGTCCTTCCGAGTGGGAGGCAGCGGACTGTCGATGTGATCGGCGGCGATGAGTTTGCCGCCGGACAGCGAAAGCACCCAGGTGCTCGCCTTCCTGTTCCGCGCCGGGGGAAGTGTGATGCCGTCGTTCTCCGCCCACCAGTCGAGCAGATCGGGAATGACGCCTCCCTGACTGCAGATCACCTGAACTCCGCCGAGAGCGGCGATCTTACGGACCCTCGTGCGGGTGGCCACCGGGTCGGCGGTGTAACTCTCCTCGGACAGCAGCGGATCCAACCGGACGGTCGTGTCCAGCGCGCGCGCCAGCGGCTCGACCGTCTGTGTGCACCGCGTCCGGTCGGCGGACGTGATGACGGTGGCCCCGAACGCTTCGAGCTGCGGGACGAGCGCCTCGGCCTGGTGTAGGCCGTTCGTATCCAGGGGCCGGGTGGTGTCGTCGCCCTTGTACCGCTTCCGGCTTCCAGCCTTGGCGTGCCGGACCAGGAGCACGGTCGCGGTGTCGGGTGGCTGGGCCGTGAATCGGCGGAGCATCTTGCGATCCATGGGATACGACAGTTGATCGGCCACCTCGGATACGGGAAGCCACCGCATCTCGTCCACTTCGCTGTTGGAGACGAATTCACCGGCGCGGGCTTCTGCCGCCCAGTACTCGACTCGTTTCAATCGGCGGTGGCCCGGAATCGGATATGTCAACGCGCCCAGATGCCGGCCGAGGCGCCCGCGAATACCCGTCTCTTCTTCCACCTCACGCAGTGCGGCCACCACGGCGGTCTCTCCGGGGTCGAGCTTTCCCTTCGGAAATGACCAGTCCTCGTATTTGGGCCGGTGAATGAGCGCGATCTCGATCTCGTCGGGATTGCCGGGAGACTTTCGCCACAGCACTGCCCCAGCAGCGAAGATATTGGCTTTGACCGGTTTGCCGGGTGAACTGCTCACCGAGTTCCTTCCTTCTGCCGCGGACTCGCCGCGATCAGGATCCGGTGCCCATTCGTTTGCGCATCATGGCCTCCTGGTGGTCGCGAACCTCCTCGCCGCGGGCAGGCGACGGAACCCACCGGCCGTCGGACCCGAGCACCCAGCACCGCGTGACGGGATCGAGCGCGGAGTCGACGATCTCGCCTATCTGAGCAGTGAGTCGAGGATCTTTCACCTGCGCCATGACCTCGACGCGTCGGTCGAGGTTGCGGTGCATCATGTCTGCGCTGCCGATCCAGTATTCGTCGGCGCCGCGGAAATGGAACACCCGGGAATGCTCGAGGAATCGTCCGAGAATCGACCGGACGTGGATGTTCTCACTCAGGCCGGGAACTCCGGGTTTGAGGGCGCAGATGCCACGCACGACGATTTCGACGGGCACACCGGCCCGGGACGCGCGGTAGAGCGAGTCGATCACCTGCTCGTCGACCAAGGCGTTGGCCTTCAGCAGGATTCCGGCGTCCTCGCCCCGCAGTTTGTGCGCGATCTCACCGTCGATCCGCTCGATGATTCCCCGGCGCACACCGTACGGCGCGACGAGCAGGTTGCGATACTGCGTCTTCCGCGAGTAGCCGGTGAGGGAATTGAACAGGTCGGTGAGGTCCGCGCCGATCTCGGGTGCGGCGGTGAGGAGGCCGATGTCTTCGTACAGGCGGGCAGTCTTCGGGTTGTAGTTGCCGGTACCGATGTGGCAGTAACGCCGGATGGTGGACCCTTCGCGACGGACCACGAGACACGTCTTGCAGTGGGTCTTGAGCCCGACGAGTCCGTACACCACGTGCACACCCGCGTGTTCGAGTTTGCGGGCCCACTTGATGTTCGCCTGCTCGTCGAATCGCGCTTTGATCTCGACCAGTGCCACAACCTGTTTGCCCTCCTCGGCGGCGGTGATCAATGCATCGACGATGGGGGAGTCGCCCGAAGTGCGGTAGAGCGTCTGCTTGATCGCCAGAACCTGGGGGTCGGCCGCGGCCTGTTCGATGAAGCGCTGGACGCTCGTGGAGAACGAGTCGTACGGGTGGTGGACCAGGACGTCGCCGTCGCGGAGTGTGGAGAAGACGCTCTTGGGTGTTTCTCTCTCGCCGAACGCCGGATGCGTTGCCGGGACGAACGGTGCGTCCTTGAGGGCGGGCCGATCGACCGCGTACACCTGCCACAGGCACGACAGATCCAGCAATCCGGGTACCTGGATGACGTCGCCGGGATCGACGTCGAGTTCGCGCAGGAGAAGTTCGAGCATGTGCTCGGTCATGTCGTCCGCGACCTCGAGCCGCACCGGTGAACCGAAGCGGCGGCGGGCCAACTCACGCTCGAGGGCCTGCAGAAGATCCTCGTCGCGGTCTTCCTCGACCTCGAAATCGGCGTTGCGCGTGATCCGGAACGCGTGGTGCTCCACGATCTCCATGCCCGGGAACAGCATGTCGAGGTGAGCGGAGATCAGATCTTCCAGGGGCAGGAACGCGTCGATGGAGGAGGGCGTTTCGTCGCGGCGGACGCGGACGAACCGGCCCACGTTGTCCGGAACCTTGACCCTCGCAAAGTGTTCGCCACCGGTCACCGCATCCTTCACCGTCACCGCGAGGTTGAGACTCAGCCCGCTGATGTACGGGAACGGGTGGGCATGGTCGACGGCGAGCGGAGTGAGCACGGGGAAGATCTGGTCCTGGAAATGCACCGACAAGCGCTCGCGGTCGTCGTCGGTGAGATCGTCCCATCCGATGATGGAGATCCCTTCGGCGGCAAGCGCGGGACGAACGGAGTCGAGGAAGACCCGTGCGGCCTTCTCCGAGATCTCCTGGGTCCGGGTCGCGATCAGCGAGAGCTGCTCGCGCGGGGAGAGACCGTCGGCGGACCGCACGGACAGCCCGGTCTCGTCGCGACGCTTGAGTCCGGCCACGCGGACCATGAAGAACTCGTCGAGATTGGACGCGAAGATGGCGAGGAACTTGGCGCGCTCGAGCAACGGCAGCGACGTGTCCTCGGCGAGGGCGAGGACACGGGCATTGAAATCGAGCCAACTGAGTTCGCGGTTCAGGTAACGATCTTCGGGGAGTCCGTCGGTCAGCGCGCTGGTGAGGGCACTCGTCGCAGCGGGTGGCGCCATCGGAACGTTCGTGGGATTGGCCGTGACGATGCTGTCGCGGGTTCCGTTCTTTCCGTCGACGTCGGTCTGCTGGTCGAGTGCTTCTCGGTTACTCACTCCACGATCATCCCTCGAGAATTCGGCCGCCGACAATCGATGGGGCAAATTCACACGGCGCGCGCGGCCTACTCGTTTCCGCAGCGCGAGGGGTCGGTGTGTTCGAGAGCGTCGAGGGCGGCACGCGTCGCAGGTCCGACGCCGAGAGCCTGCGCGGCATCGAGATCGTCGGCGGTGTCGACGTCGGTTCGCAGACCGGGCCAGTGCCCGTCGAGGGGCCGCGCCCCGGACTCGAGATGCCGCTTCGCCGATCCCGGTCCGAACCGGGGATCGAGCGGAATCTCCGGGTCGCAGGAGAACAGTGCGGCGGTTCCGGTGCCGTGATGATCGACGACGACCGACCTGCCACCGGTTCTCGCCGCGGCGAGTGCTTCACCGAATTCGCCTCCGCGCAGAGACGGAAGGTCGGCCTGCAGTGCGACGACGTCGACTCCGCGCTCGTTGCGGCGGACGTGCTCGGCCGCCGCCGACAGCGCCGCATTGAGGCTGTGCTCGGTGCCGCCCTCGTCCGGCCGATCCTCGGCGGAAACGGGTGCGGGGTCGGCGTAGACGTGCGCGCCGACACTGCGCGCGAGCCGCGCCACCGCGGGATCCGGCGTGACCACGGTGACACCGACGACTGTCGCGACGTCGCTGACGACGGCCAGGGTGTCGCGCAGCATCGACAGGACCAGTCCGGTGCGGTCGGCCGTGTCGAAGACACTCGACAGCCGCGTCTTGGCCGCGTGGAGTTCCTTCACCGCGACGAGAACGTGCGCGCGCGGCGCCACGGATCGGGTCGCTGTGCTCATGCGGATATCTTGCCAGCCCGCGCGGGGCGGTGCTCCGGACGCCCGGTCGCGGCTGAGCAGCGAACGAGTTCGGTAGCGGGGCGGCGCCCGACCTCGGCATCGGCAATACTGTGGGCGACGCATCGGGTAACGAACGACGAGGGGGCTGTGTGAGCAAGGCTGCGGTACTGGGAGCGGGTTCATGGGGGACTGCATTTGCGAAGGTCCTGGCCGATGCCGGGACCGATGTCACCATGTGGGCGCGACGCGCTGAGGTCGCCGAATCGATCGTGTCGCGGCACGAGAACGCGGACTACCTGCCGGGCATCGCCCTGCCTCCGTCGTTGACCGCCACCGACGACGCGCGGGCCGCACTCGACGGCGCCGACATCGTCGTCCTCGCGGTGCCGTCGCAGTCCCTGCGCGACAATCTGCAGGTCTGGAGTCCGATGATCCCCGAGGACGCCACCCTGCTGAGCCTCGCCAAGGGCATCGAAACCGGCACCCTCATGCGGATGAGTCAGGTGATCATCCAGGTCACCGGCGCAGACCCGGGGCGTGTCGCCGTGCTGTCCGGGCCCAATCTGGCCCGGGAGATCGCGATCGGTCAACCGGCGGCGACGGTCGTCGCGTGCACGGATTCGACGCGGGCACTGGAACTGCAGAAGGCCTCGGCCACCGGATACTTCCGTCCGTACACGAATTCGGACGTCATCGGGTGTGAGATCGGTGGCGCCTGCAAGAACGTCATCGCCCTCGCCTGCGGTATGGCATCGGGAATCGGTCTGGGAGAGAACACGATTGCGAGCATCATCACTCGTGGTCTCGCCGAGATCATCCGGCTGGGAGTGGCCCTCGGTGCGAAACCTGCCACCCTCGCGGGTCTCGCGGGAGTGGGCGATCTGGTTGCGACGTGCACGTCGCCCCTGTCGCGCAATCGGTCGTTCGGTGAACGCCTCGGTCAGGGTGGTTCGATCGAGAGTGCCCAGGCGGCTACTCACGGTCAGGTCGCCGAGGGTGTGAAATCGTGCTCGTCCGTGCGGGCTCTCGCGGCCAGTTACGACGTCGAGATGCCGCTGACCGATGCCGTGCACCGGGTGTGCCACGAGGGCGTCGTGGTGCAGGACGCGATCGGTCAGCTGCTCGGCCGTCGCACGAAGCCGGAGTGAGCTCGTGAGTGGTGATTCCACCCGCTGCGTCAAAGCCGTTGCCGCAGAAAATGTTCCCGGCTCGCCGATGCAGAGGGGGCCGGTTTTCGCGGCGCCGTATCAGCTGAGCGCGGACGAGGGAACCGAGTCCGACACCTACGCGCGTGCCTCCAATCCGGGCTGGCGCGACCTCGAATCGGCGCTGGCGACACTCGAAGGCGCCGCGGGCGCGCTCGTCGTCGGCTCCGGGATGTCGGCGGTCACCGTCGTGCTGAGGAGTCTGCTCACCGCCGGCGACACCGTGGTCGTTCCGTCCGACGGCTACTACCAGGTGCGCGCGTACGCGCGGGAGCGCCTGGAGCCGATGGGCATCACCGTGCACGAACTGAGGACCGCCGACATGGCCGGCGAGGCGGCCGCCGCACTGCTGGCGTCCGCCGAGGGGACGACGGTGGTGGTGGCCGAGACTCCGGCCAACCCCTCCCTCGACGTGGTGGATCTACGCGCCGTGTCCGAGCAGTGCGCGAACGCGGGCGCCGTTCTCGTGGTGGACAACACGACCGCCACCCCGCTCGGCCAGCAACCGCTCGAACTCGGTGCCGACGTGGTAGTCGCTAGTGGCACAAAGGCTTTGAGCGGTCACAGTGATCTCCTCATGGGATACATCGCCGCGTCGGACGCCGACTTCCTGGCCGGGATGGAACGCGAGAGGGCCCTGTCGGGCACGGTGCTGGGGCCGTTCGAGACGTGGCTCGCCCACCGGAGTCTCGGGACGGCCGGTCTGCGTTTCGAGCGTCAGTGCGCCAACGCCCTTGCCGTGGCGGTCTTGCTCGAGTCACACCCGGCGGCCCACCGCGTCCGGTATCCGGGTCTGCCCGGAGATCCTGCGCACGCCGTCGCCGCCGGTCAGATGCGTCGATTCGGCGGGCTGGTGAGCTTCGAGGTGGACTCCGCCGAACAGTTCCACCGACTCGTGGCCGGAAGTGAACTCCTCGTGCCCGCGACGAGCTTCGGTGGCATCCACACCAGCGCCGACCGCCGGGCCCGGTGGGGAGACCCGGTACCCGACGGGTTCGTGCGGATCTCGTGCGGAATCGAGGACACCGAAGACCTCGTCGCCGATCTCGAGCAGGCCCTGTCCGCATTGTGAGTGCAGGGCTCGACGTGTCGTGAGGTCGGCGAAGGAAATATGAGGAGAGGTGGGTGCGGTGAGCGTGTCGCGGCGACGGTACGGTTTGTGTCGTGAGTAAACCGCGTACCCGGGTAGCCGTCATCTTCGGTGGCCGCAGCAACGAGCATTCCGTGTCCTGTGTGTCGGCCGGAAGCGTCCTGAGGAACCTCGACCCGGAACGGTACGAGGTGGTGCCGATCGGCATCACCACCGAGGGCTCGTGGGTCCTCGGCTCCACCGACCCCGAAACGCTGTCCATCCGCGGCCGGGCACTGCCCAGCGTCGATGCCGACGGGTCCGCACTGGCCCTCACCGCCGACCCGACACGGTCCGGCGACCTCGTCGCCCTCGACGACGGCGAAGCGGGCAAGATCCTGGCCTCGGTCGACGTCGTCTTTCCCGTCCTGCACGGCGCCTATGGCGAGGACGGCACGATCCAAGGCCTGCTCGAACTCGCAGGTGTCCCGTACGTCGGTCCCGGCGTACTCGCCAGCGCTGCCGGTATGGACAAGGAATTCACGAAGAAGCTGCTCGCCGCGGAAGGCCTGCCCATCGGGTTCCAGGTCGTCCTGCGACCGGGCACCGCCACACTGACCGACGAACAGAAGTCCCGCCTCCACCTCCCGGTGTTCGTGAAGCCGGCCCGTGGCGGATCGTCGATTGGTATCACCCGGGTGGCCGAGTGGGCCGCGCTCGACGACGCCATCGCCCACGCCCGCCTGCACGACCCCAAGGTGATCGTCGAATCGGGGATCATCGGCCGCGAGGTCGAGTGTGGAGTCCTCGAGTTCCCGGACGGCGACGTGCGGGCCAGCGTCATCGCCGAGATCCGGATGCCGGAAGGCGCTGGCGACGACGAGGCGTTCTACGACTTCGACAGCAAATACCTCGATGACGTGTGCGAGTTCGACGTGCCCGCGAAACTCGACGAATCGGTCAGCGACGAGATCCGCGAACTCGCGGTGCGCGCGTTCTCCGCGCTCGACTGCCAGGGTCTCGCGCGGGTCGACTTCTTCGTGACCGAGGACGGCCCGGTGATCAACGAGATCAACACGATGCCGGGATTCACGTCGATCTCGATGTACCCGCGCATGTGGGGCGCGGTGGGCGTCGACTACGGCACCCTCGTCTCGACCCTGGTCGACACCGCCCTCGCGCGCGGCATCGGTCTGCGCTAGAGAAACCGCGGTCCGGCGCTCAGGGATTCGCCACGGGCGCCGGATCGAGGGGCTTCTGCGGCAACGCCTGCGACACCGCGCCGGAAATGTCCTGAAGCGGCGTCGGTCCCACCCCGGTGGGAACCGTGAGTCCGATGTACACGCCGCGGTCGACGGCGAAATAGCTGCTCGCGTCGATTCCGGCGCTCGCACCCGAGATCTCGAACCACTGAACTCCGTCGATCACCTGCAGCGCCGAAGCCTGATCGAACTCCGCGGGACGGTCCAGACCGCAACGCAGGACGAGTGGTTCACCCTCGGCCGGCTGCCACGCCGCCGTCGCCTCGGGTGCGGGTTCGGTGAGCTCGGCGCGCGTGTAATCGCCCAGCGCGTCGGGGAGGCCCGCCATCAGGGTGGCGCACTCCGCGGAGCCGGATGCGGGTGCGGGCACGGGGCCCAGCGACACGGGTTCCTTCACCGGGTTCCGCCCGGCGAACACCGCCGCGACGACGATGCCGATGACCAGGGCCACGGGAAGCGCCACGGCCGTCGCGATGAGTGCGGGATTCCGCCGCTCCGCGGGGACCGGGTCGGAGTTGCCGGCGGGTGTGTTCTGTTCGGGTTCGAGGTCGGACATGCTCAGTTCTTGTTCGCAGACTTTTCGGGGACGTCGCAGGTGAGGGTGCGGGTGATGCCGGAGACCTGACGGATCTCCTTGACGACGGGAGCGACCTCGTCAGCGGACACCCGCACGATGACGTCGTACGGCCCGACCACGTCCTCGGCGGTCCGGACTCCGGTGATCTTCGCGATCTCGGTCGCGATCGCCGCAGCCTTGCCGACTTCGGTCTGGATCAGGATGAACGCTTGCACTCTCGCTACGGCCCTTCCCTGCTCCGCGCCGCATCGATCTCGGTAGAGTCGCGGGTGCTTCGGCGCGCTGATCGGTCACGTGCCGAGAAGTCCCGGCAACAGCTAAAAGGTACCGCAGTCGCACATTCCGTCGACCGGACCCACAGCCGCTGCACGGGCCACCCGACACTGGAGGCACACCATCACACCGACGGATTCCCCGGACCCGACCCCGCCCCTCACCGTCGCCGACGTCGGCGAGTTCGCCGTGATCGGCCGAGCGGTGCAGGGCCGGGTGCAGCCCCCGTCCACTCTGATCGGCCCCGGCGACGACGCCGCCCTGGTCCGAGCGGACGACGGCCGGGTGGCGGTGTCCGCCGACATGCTGGTGCAGGACAGGCACTTTCGGCTCGACTGGTCGTCCCCACGCGATGTGGGCCGCAAGGCGGTGGCACAGAATGCGGCCGACGTCGCGGCGATGGGGGCGCGGCCCACGGCCTTCCTGGTCTCCCTCGGTCTCCCGCCGGACACGTCGATCGACGTGGCGGACGGCATCTCGGCGGCAATCGGGGAAAGCGCCGAGGAACTCGGGGCCGGCGTCGTGGGCGGTGATCTCGTGCAGGCCGGACAGGTCGTGATTTCCGTCACCGTCCTCGGTGATCTCGGTGGCAGAAGCCCGATCCGGCGGTCGGGCGCGCGGCCCGGCGACGTCGTCGCGGTGGCCGGCGAACTCGGCCGGTCGGCGGCCGGTCTCGCGCTGCTGCTCGGCGGGTCCTCGGATTTCCCGGACCTGCTCGCCGCGCATCGAGTCCCCACTCCGCCGTACTCCGCCGCCTGGGCCGCCGCGGACGGGGGCGCCCACGCGATGACCGACATCTCCGACGGGCTCCTCGCCGACCTCGGTCACATCTGTGACGCCTCCGGCGTCGGAATGTCCCTCACCCGATCCGACCTGGCCGTCTCACCCGAACTGGTGTCGGCAGCGAAGGTTCTCGGCGTCGACCACTGGGAATGGGTGCTCACCGGGGGAGAGGACCACGGTTTCGCCGCCACCTTCCCCGCCGCCGTCCCGCTCCCGGCGGGGTGGACCGCGATCGGCGCGGTGCACGACGGGTCCGGCATCTCGGTCGACGGCGAGACCTGGCCGGGGGCCGGCGGCTGGCAGAGTTTCTCGGTATAGGTTGCACGCATGGCTATCTACGCGCTCGGGGACCGCGAACCCGACATCCATCCGGACGCCTACGTCCATCCCGACGCCGTGGTGATCGGGAACGTGACCCTGGCGGCAGGCACCTCGGTGTGGCCGCAGGCCGTGCTCCGCGCCGACTACGGCACCATCACCGTCGGCGCCGACACGAACATCCAGGACGGCACCGTGATCCATTGCACGATGATCGATCCCACCGTCATCGGCACGGGGTGCGTCGTCGGTCACGCGGCGCACATCGAGGGATCCACGATCGGCGACCACTGCCTGATCGCCTCCGGTTCGGTCGTTCTCAACGGTTCGGTCATCGGCGCCGGTTCGGTCGTCGGTGCCGGCGCCGTCGTTCCGTTCAAATTCGAGGTTCCGCCGCGGAGCATGGCGCTCGGCGTCCCCGCGAAGATCCGGCAGGGCTACGAGGTTCCCGAGGGGCACCTCGAGATGAACGTAAAGATGTACGCCGCGAACGCGGCCTACTACCGCGACTCGCTGCGCAGGCTCGACTGATGGCGGCGCCGCTGGCGGACCTCGTCGAGGCCGGATGGGCAGACGCACTCGAACCGGTGTCCGGACGGATCGCGGAGATGGGCGAGTTCCTGCGCGCGGAAATCGCCGACGGGCGTGAGTACCTTCCCGCCGGAGAGAACGTCCTGAGGGCGTTCACCCACCCGTTCTCCGAGGTCAAGGTCCTGATCGTGGGTCAGGACCCGTACCCCACACCCGGTCACGCGGTCGGTCTCAGCTTCTCGGTGGCTCCGGACGTGCGCCCCGTCCCGCGCAGCCTCGGCAACATCTTCACCGAATACAGCAAGGACCTCGGCCACGAGACGCCCACCACCGGGGACCTCACCCCGTGGTCGCGTCAGGGAGTGCTTCTGCTGAACAGGGTTCTCACCGTGCAGCCCGGACTCCCGGCCTCACACCGGAAGAAGGGCTGGGAGGCGGTGACCGAGCAGGCCATTCGCGCTCTCGTGGCGCGCCCCGAACCCCTCGTCGCAATTCTGTGGGGCCGGGACGCATCCACGTTGAAACCGATGCTCGGCGACGTGCCGACGATCGAGTCGGCGCATCCCTCACCGCTGTCCGCGTCGCGCGGATTCTTCGGTTCGCGGCCGTTCAGCCGCGCGAACGAACTCCTCGACGGCCTGGGCGCCGAACCGGTGAACTGGCAGCTGCCGTAAACGGCGAATTTCCTTACTGCACAGACGAGAAGTCGGCACGCCGTTTCACTGCACAGACGAGAAGTCGGCACGCCGTTTCTCGACGAAGGCGTCGACGCCCTCGCGTCCCACCGGGCTGTCGGCCGCGGTGGCGATCGACGCGGCCTCCGCGTCGAGTTGCTCGGCGAGCGTGCGATATCGGGAGGCGCGCACGAGCGTCTTGATCCCCGAGTAGGACGGCGTCGGGCCGGCCGCGAGGGTGCGGGCCAGCCGAAGCGCCTCGTCCTGGACGACGTCGTCGCCGACGAGGCGGCTGAGGATGCCCAGGCGGACGGCCTCGTCACCGCTGAGAACGGCATCGGTGATCAGAATCTCGCGCGCCCGGGCGTCGCCGACGATGCGCGGGAGGGTCCACGACATGCCGCCGTCCGGGGTGAAGCCGATGGAAGGGTAGGCCGGGCGCAGCTTGGTGCCCGGGCCGCCGATGGCGACATCCGTCAGGCACACGAGGCTCATGCCGGCGCCCGCTGCCCACCCGTGAACACCGGCGATCACCGGAACGGTCACGGCGTCGAGCGCACGAACGAATTCGTGGAACACGCGCGCCACCTCGGCGACGTATTCGCTTCGCACCGGTGCGGACGCGAAGGCGTGGACGTTGCCGCCCGCGCAGAAGTTCGGGCCCTCCCCGACGAGAAGGACGCTGCCGATTCGGTCACCGACTGCTTCGAGTGCCCGGGCACCCTGCACCATGCCCTCGCCGTCCAGCGAGGTGCCGTTCTCCGCCGTCGCGATCGTGATGCGCAGGACGCCGTCTTCGAGCTGTACTTTGCTGAGTCCATCGAGAGAAGTCACCGTTGCACCTTACGTGGGCCCCCGCCGGGGCCCGACGTGCCCCGATGCGCTGCGACGACGCCGAATCGGACAGGTGTGGCGACATAAAAAAACTGCGCCCCCGACACCTAAGTGTCGGGGGCGCAGTGACATCGCACGCAGCGTCGGGTCAGCCCCGAGCAACCTTTCCAGCCTTCAGGCAGGAGGTGCAGACGTTGACCTTCCGGGTGTTTCCGGGGGCAACCTCGGCACGAACAGTCTGAATGTTCGGGTTCCAGCGACGGTTGGTACGCCGGTGCGAGTGCGAGACCGACTTACCGAAGCCGGGCCCCTTGGCGCATACGTCGCAGACGGCAGCCATAGTCGCGAACTCCTTCAAGATAGTGAACTGTGAAATTTGCTGGCCTCGTGGAGACAGGACACAGCAAGCGCGCCCTGTACGAGGCAACCGTGCAAGAGTAGCCGCTCGAGTGCGGATTGGCCAAACCCGGTCCCGAAGCGCTCGGACCGCGGGCCCGATCATCGTCCCCCGACTAGTCTGACGGCACCTTCCCATTCCCTGGCCGGAGAGGATGACAGTGGCCCCTGAGCTCCCGATGGACGGGCGAGTCCTCGAATCGTGGGCGCGGACCGCCGTCGCGGGTCTGGAAAAGCGGTGCGAGGAGATCAACAGCCTCAACGTCTTTCCGATCCCGGACTCCGACACGGGCACCAATCTGCTGTTCACGATGCGTGCGGCGCTGGGTGCGATCGACGAGTTCGCGGGCAGCGGCACCAAGGACGTCCGGCAGGTGGCCATCGCCCTGGCTCGGGGCGCGGTCGCCGGCGCGCGCGGGAACTCCGGGGTGATCCTGTCCCAGGTGCTGCGAGGGATTGCGGAAGCAGCCGTTACCCCCGCCGTCGACACCAGGACCGTCCGGACCGGGCTGCTGATGGCCACCAACCTGGTGACGGACGCGGTGAGCTACCTGGTGGAGGGGACCATCGTCACCGTGCTGCGCTGCGCCGCCGACGCCGCGGCGGAGTATCCGGACGAGGCGCCGATCGCGGTCACGGCCCGCGCAGCCGCGGATGCGGCGGCGTCCGCGCTCACCAGGACGCCGTCGCAACTCGAGGTGCTCGGCACCGCAGGCGTCGTCGATGCGGGAGGACTCGGCCTCGTCGTGATCCTCGACGCTCTCGTCACAGCGGTGACGGGGGCACCGCCCGATCGCGCACCGATCGCGCTCCACGTTCCGCGCCGCACCCCGTCCAGGCATCGCGCAGAGCTCGTCCCCGTTTCCGCGCCGCCCGCGTCGCAGGGCCCGCACGCGCATCCGGGACCCGGACCCGACTGCGACGAGGGTTCGGATCAGGATTTCGAGGTGATGTACCTGGTCGCGGAGTCCGACGAGGACCGCATGGCGGAGTTGCGCACCACGCTGAACGCCCTCGGGGACTCGATCGTGATCGTCGGCGACGGCGGCGGAGGCTGGTCGGTGCACGTGCACTGCACGGACGCGGGCGCAGCCGTGGAGGCCGGCCTCTCGGCGGGACGCATCCACGGAATCCGGGTCAGCAGCTTCCTCGTGGATGCGCGGGACCAGGGGTTGCTCGTTCCACCGGTCCGGACCCGGCCGGATCAGGGGGAGCGGGGAATCGTCGCCGTCGTGGCCGGTGACGGTGCCGCCGAACTATTCGCTAGCGAGGGCGCGACAGTCCTCCGATGCGACGACGCCCCCGTCACCCGGGCCCAGCTCCTCGGCATCATCAGGCAGATGGGACGCACCGAGGTGCTCGTCCTCCCCAACGGCGCGCTGACGGCGCAGGAACTCGTCGCGGTCAGTGCCGCGGCGAGGGACGCCCGGCACGAGGTCCTGCTGCTCGCGACGTCCGCGATGGTGCAGGGACTCGCGTCCCTGGCGGTGCACGACCCCGAGCGTGAGGCGGTGGACGACGCCTTCGCGATGTCGGAGGCCGCCGCCGCCACCCGCTGGGGATCGCTGCGCATCGCCAGGGAACGGGCCCTCACCTATGTGGGCACGTGCGAACCGGGCGACGGCATCGGACTGATGGGTCACGAGGTGATCGTCATCGAACCGGACGCGGTCGCGGCCGGACGGCGACTCGTCGACCTCGTCCTCGGCGCGGGTGGCGAACTGGTGACGCTCCTGATGGGGTCGGAGGCGCCGGACGGGCTGGACACGGAACTGGCCGATCACATCTCGCAGCGGCACCCCGGCGTCGAGGTGATGATCTACCACGGTGGACAGCCTGGAGATCTGTTGCAACTCGGGGTGGAATGAGGAATTCGATGGCCACATTGTCCGACCGGCTCGATCATCTGCTGGGGAAGAAGACCGCCGACGCGCTCGAGGAGGCGTTCGACATCCGTACGGTCGAGGACCTGCTGCGGCACTACCCGCACCGGTACGCCTCGCAGGGTCGCGAGCTCGCGGAGAAGGACCCGCCGGAGGGCGAGCACATCACGATCATCGCCCGGGTCACGTCCGCGGCCGTCGTGAAGATGAAGAACCGGCCGGGCAGCATGCTCAAGGTGGTCCTGTCCACCGATACCCAGAACGTGGACGTCACCTTCTTCAGCCCGCAGAAGGTCAAGCACGTGATCAAGCCGGGTGTGCGCGCGATGTTCTCGGGAACGGTCAAGTACTTCCGCCAGAAGTGGAGCCTCACCCACCCGAGCTACCTCATCCTTCCCGAGCCGCGGGCCGGCAGCGAGGACCCCGTCGTGAACGTCGGCCGGATCCGCGGCGCCGGGGATCTCGCAGGAATCGCCCGGGCGTCGCAGGAAGCCGGTGCCGGGGTCGACATGTCCGTGTTCGACCGGGCGCTGATCCCGCTCTATCCGGCCACGCGGGACGTCGAGAGCTGGACGATCATGAAATGCGTCCGCCAGATCCTGGACCAGCTCGATCGCGTCGACGACCCCCTGCCGGAGAACATCCGGGCCGAACGCGACCTGATCGGCCTCGACGAAGCGCTCCGGTCGGTCCACCTGCCCGACACCCGCGAGGACGTGGAGAACGCCCACGACCGTCTGCGGTTCGACGAGGCGACGGCGCTGCAACTGGTTCTCGCCCGTCGCCGCCACGACAACGCCGAGCGAGTCGCGCCCGAGTGCCCGCCCGTGCCCGGCGGGATCGCCGACGTGTTCGAGAAGATGCTTCCATTCCAGCTCACCGACGGTCAGCACGCGGTCGCCGACGAGATCTCGGCCGACCTGGCGCAGCCGCACCCGATGAGCAGGCTCCTGCAGGGTGAGGTGGGTTCGGGTAAGACGATCGTGGCCCTGCGCGCCATGCTCCAGGTGGTCGACGCCGGCTACCAATGCGCCCTGCTCGCCCCGACCGAGGTGCTCGCGACGCAGCACGCCCGGTCGCTGCGGGCGATGCTCGGCTCCCTCGCGACCGCCGGGGAACTCGGGGCGCACGAGAAGGCCACACGGGTGGCGCTGCTGACGGGGTCGATGCCGGTCGCCGCCAAACGCACGGCTCTGAACGAGGCGATCACCGGCGACGCCGGGATCGTCATCGGCACGCACGCCCTCATCCAGGACAACGTCGAGTTCTTCAACCTCGGGATGGTGGTGGTCGACGAGCAGCACCGGTTCGGTGTCGAGCAGCGCGACCGGCTGCGGTCGAGGGCGCGGGAGGGGCTGAGCCCGCACCTGCTGGTGATGACGGCGACGCCGATTCCCCGCACCATCGCGATGACGGTGCTCGGCGATCTCGAGGTGTCGACGCTGCGGCAGCTGCCGAAGGGCAGGTCGCCGATCAAGAGCAGTGTGGTACCCGCGTCCCAGAAGCCGCAGTGGGTCGCGCGCGCGTGGGAACGGATCCGCGAGGACGTGGCCGAGGGGAGGCAGGCCTACGTCGTGTGCTCGCGCATCGGCGACGGCGAGAAGGGTGACGGCGAGGACGCGTTCGACGAGAAGGCGCCCGAGACGAAGTCCGCCGTCGAGGTGTTCGAGGAGTTGAGTGGCAGCATCATGCCCGACCTGCGGGTGGGTCTGCTGCACGGCCGTCTTCCCGCGGACGAGAAGGACGCGGTGATGCGCGACTTCACGGCCGGCGACATCGACGTCCTGGTGTGCACCACGGTCGTCGAGGTCGGCGTCGACGTCCCGAACGCGACGATCATGGTGATCGTCGACGCGGACCGTTTCGGTGTGAGTCAGCTGCACCAGCTGCGCGGACGCGTCGGCCGTGGCAGACACCAGGGCCTGTGCATTCTCGTCACGGAGATGAATCCGGGCGGTCCCGCCTACGAGCGTCTGTCGAACGTGGCGTCGACCAACGACGGTTTCGAGCTCGCGCAACTCGACCTCGCCACCCGCCGCGAGGGCGACATTCTCGGTGCGGCGCAGTCGGGCACGACGTCCACGTTGCGGCTGTTGTCGTTGCTCGGCCACGAGGACGTCATCGCTGCGGCGTCCGAGTTCGCGCGTTCGGTGATCGCGGACGATCCGCGCCTCGACAACCATCCCGGGCTGTCGGCGATGGTGACCTCGGCGCTCGACGCGGACCGCATCGAGTATCTGGAGAAAACGTGAGAACTTACTTCGCTTCACGTAAATCTTCGCTCGTCTGTTTCGGGTCTGTTGCAGAATTCGCACACGTCAGGGGGGTCTTTGTGAAGTTTGTGGAGGATCCTGAAATGTGGGATGCCACTTCTCCGCGGCCGTCCGCGGCGGGGTAGTTTGCTCCAATGTTCTCCAAAGTCCTGGTCGCCAACCGTGGCGAAATTGCGATCCGCGCTTTCCGTGCCGCCTACGAACTAGGTGCTGGAACGGTCGCGGTGTTCCCGTACGAGGATCGGAACTCGATCCACCGTCTGAAAGCTGATGAGAGTTATCAGATCGGCGAGGAGGGACACCCGGTTCGGGCGTACCTCTCCGTCGACGAGATCGTCTCCGCGGCCAAGCAGGCAGGCGCCGACGCCATCTACCCCGGCTACGGCTTCCTTTCCGAGAACCCGGATCTCGCCGCCGCGTGCGCCGAGGCGGGCATCACGTTCGTGGGTCCCTCCGCCGAGGTGCTCGAGCTCACCGGCAACAAGGCGCGTGCGATCGCCGCGGCGAAGGCCGCCGGTCTGCCGGTGCTGGCGTCGTCGGAGCCGTCCGCCGATGTGGACGAGTTGCTGGCCGCGGCCGAGACCATGCAGTTCCCGCTGTTCGTGAAGGCCGTCGCCGGCGGCGGTGGCCGCGGCATGCGCCGCGTCGCCGAGCGGGCTCAGCTCAAGGAGTCCATCGAGGCCGCCGCGCGTGAGGCCGAGTCGGCCTTCGGCGACCCGACGGTATTCCTCGAACAGGCCGTCGTCGACCCGCGTCACATCGAGGTCCAGATCCTGGCCGACGGTCAGGGCAACGTCATCCACCTGTTCGAGCGGGACTGCTCGCTGCAGCGCCGCCACCAGAAGGTGATCGAGCTCGCGCCGGCCCCGAACCTTTCGGAAGAGCTGCGGGCGAAGATTTGCGCGGACGCAGTGGCGTTCGCGAAGGAGATCAACTACTCCTGCGCGGGCACCGTCGAATTCCTCCTCGACACCCGCGGCAACCACGTCTTCATCGAGATGAACCCCCGCATCCAGGTCGAGCACACCGTCACCGAAGAGGTCACGGACGTCGACCTCGTGCAGTCGCAGCTGCGGATCGCGTCGGGGGAGACCCTCGCGGACCTGGGCCTGAGCCAGGACAAGATCACGCTGCGCGGTGCGGCTCTGCAGTGCCGCATCACCACCGAGGACCCCGCCAACGGGTTCCGCCCGGACACCGGCCGGATCACCGGGTACCGCACCCCGGGTGGTGCCGGCATCCGCCTCGACGGCGGGACGTCGGTCGGCGCGGAGGTTTCCGCGTACTTCGATTCGATGCTCGTCAAGCTGACGTGCCGCGGCCGCGACTTCGAGACCGCCGTCGCCCGGGCCCGCCGCGCGGTCACCGAGTTCCGCATTCGCGGTGTGTCGACGAACATCCCGTTCCTGCAGGCGGTGCTCGACGACCCCGATTTCAAGGCCGGCCGGGTCACCACGTCATTCATCGAGGAGCGCCCCCAGCTGCTCACGCTGCGCAGCTCCGCCGACCGTGGCACCAAGATCCTCACCTACCTCGCCGACGTGACGGTCAACAAGCCGCACGGCGAGCGGCCGTCGGCGGTGTACCCGCGCGACAAGCTGCCCCAGATCGACCTGTCCACCCCGCCGCCGGACGGCAGCCGTCAGAAGCTGCTCGCCCTCGGGCCGGAGGGATTCGCCAAGGCACTGCGGGAGCAGAAGGCCCTCGCCGTCACCGAGACCACGTTCCGTGACGCACACCAGTCGCTGCTCGCGACCCGCGTGCGGACCAGCGGTCTGCTCGACGTCGCCGGGCACGTCGCCCGGCTGACCCCCGAGCTGCTGTCCATCGAGGCGTGGGGTGGTGCGACCTACGACGTGGCGCTGCGGTTCCTGCACGAGGACCCCTGGTACCGGCTGGCCGCTCTGCGCGAGGCCGTGCCGAACATCTGTTTGCAGATGCTGCTGCGCGGACGGAACACCGTCGGCTACACCCCGTACCCGGAGAAGGTGACGCGGGCGTTCGTCGAGGAGGCCACCAACAGCGGCATCGACATCTTCCGCATCTTCGACGCCCTCAACAACGTCGACCAGATGCGACCGGCCATCGACGCCGTCCGCGAGACCGGCACCGCTCTCGCCGAGGTCGCCCTGTCCTACACCGGCGACCTGTCGAACCCGGACGAGAAGCTGTACACCCTCGACTACTACCTGCGCCTGGCGGAGGAGATCGTCGAGGCCGGTGCGCACATCATCGCGATCAAGGACATGGCCGGACTGCTCCGCGCCCCCGCCGCCACGACCCTGGTGACGGCGCTGCGCGAGAACTTCGACCTGCCCGTGCACGTGCACACCCACGACACCCCGGGTGGTCAGCTCGCGACGTACCTGGCCGCATGGCAGGCAGGCGCGGATGCGGTCGACGGTGCCTCGGCCGCGATGGCGGGCACCACCAGCCAGCCGGCGTTGTCGGCGATCGTGGCCGCGGCCGCGCACTCCGAGTACGACACCGGCCTGGACCTGCAGGCCGTGTGCGACCTCGAGCCGTACTGGGAAGCGCTGCGCAAGGTGTACAAGCCGTTCGAGTCCGGGCTGCCGGCCCCGACCGGACGCGTCTACACGCACGAGATCCCCGGCGGCCAGCTGTCGAACCTGCGCACCCAGGCCGTTGCGCTCGGTCTCGGTGACAAGTTCGAGGAGGTCGAGGCCAAGTACGCGGCCGCCGACCGGATGCTCGGGCGCCTCGTCAAGGTCACCCCGTCGTCGAAGGTGGTCGGCGACCTCGCCCTGCACCTCGTCGGATCCGGAGCGTCCACCGAGGAATTCAAGGAGAACCCGGCGAAGTTCGACATCCCCGATTCGGTGGTCGGGTTCCTGCGCGGCGAACTGGGCACCCCGCCCGGCGGCTGGCCCGAACCGTTCCGTACCCGGGCCCTCGAAGGTCGCGGAGCCGCCAAGCCCGAGGTGGCTCTGTCCGCGGACGACGAGAAGGCACTCGCGGGCACGTCCGCGGAACGTCGGGCGACGCTCAACCGGTTGCTGTTCCCCGGCCCGACGAAGGAATTCCTCGAGCACCGGGACAAGTACGGCGACACGTCGCAGCTCTCGGCGAACCAGTTCTTCTACGGCCTGCGCCGCGGCGACGAGCACCGGGTCCGCCTCGCACCGGGTGTCGAGCTGATCATCGGGCTCGAGGCCATTTCCGAACCCGACGAGCGGGGATACCGCACCGTCATGTGCATCCTCAACGGTCAGCTGCGTCCGGTGTCGGTGCGCGACCGGTCCATTTCCAGTGAGCTCCCGGCCGCCGAGAAGGCCGACAAGAACAACCCCGGCCATGTGCCGGCGCCGTTCGCCGGTGTGGTGACCCTCGCCGTGACCGAGGGCCAGCACATCGCCGCCGGCGACACGATCGCGACCATCGAGGCCATGAAGATGGAAGCGGCCATCACCGCCCCGCGAAGTGGCACGGTCTCCCGGCTGGCCATCGGATCGGTCCAGCAGGTGGAGGGCGGCGACCTCCTCGCCGTCGTGTCGACGGGGGAGTCCGCGAGCGAGTGACTCGGATCATCGCGGGACTCGCGGGCGGTCGACGCCTGCGAGTCCCGCCGAGCGGGACCCGGCCCACCTCGGACCGGGTCCGCGAGGCATTGTTCAGCGCCCTGCACAGCCGGATGGATCTCGAAGGCGCGTCCGTCCTCGACCTCTACGCGGGGTCGGGGGCGCTCGGCCTGGAGGCGCTCTCCCGGGGTGCGGACCGCGTCGTCCTCGTCGAGTCCGACTCGAAAGCGGCGGGCATCATCAAGCACAACGTGACGACGGTCGGTCTGCCGGGAGCGGAAGTGCGCGGCGCTCCGGTGGCGGCGGTGCTCGCGGGCACCGCCGACCGGCCGTACGACCTGGTGATGGCGGATCCGCCGTACGCCGTCGACGACGAGGCGGTACAGACGGTGCTCGGCCACCTCCGGGTCAACGGCTGGGTCGGCGACGGCTCGATCGTGGTGCTCGAGCGGTCGTCGAGGTCACCCGAGACAGCCTGGCCCGAGGGCTTCGCGCCCGTCAAGGCGAAGAAGTACGGCGAGGCGAGAATCGAATTGGCGACCTGCTACGGTCTGGACTCATGACTGGCGCTGTCTGCCCCGGATCCTTCGACCCCGTGACCAATGGCCACCTTGACGTGATCGGCAGAGCTGCCGCGCAGTTCGACGAGGTCATCGTGACGGTCATGGTCAACAAGAGCAAGCGTGGCCTGTTCACCGTCGAAGAGCGCATCGAGATGCTCGAAGACTCGACCAGTGAGCTGCCCAACGTGCGAGTGTCCTCGTGGCACGGCCTGCTGGTGGATTACGCCAAGCAGCAAGGGATCACAGCGATCGTCAAGGGCCTGCGCGGCGCCAACGACTTCGACTACGAGCTGCAGATGGCGCAGATGAACCAGAAGCTCAGTGGCGTCGACACCCTCTTCATCCCGACCAACCCCACCTACAGCTACCTGTCGAGTTCGCTCGTGAAGGAAGTGGCCACGTTCGGCGGCGACGTCTCCGACATGCTGCCCGAGAAGGTGCACGCCCGCCTTCTCGCGAGGATCGCCGAGCGCGCCGCCGAGAGCAGCTGATACCCGACACACCGGCTGCCACGACACACCCGCGGCGTCCGGTCGGGCAGACTTGCACGAAGAAGGCTGCGCCGACCTGCTGAGGGTCATAGATGATTGGGGTTGCTTGTGTACCGGGTATTCGAGGCGCTCGACGAACTTGTCGCGATTGTCGAAGAGGCACGCGGCGTACCGATGACCGCCGGCTGCGTGGTTCCGCGCGGCGACGTCCTCGAACTGCTCGACGACGTGCGCGATGCCATTCCCGGTGAACTCGACGACGCCCAGGACGTCCTGGACCACAAGGACAAACTGGTGGGGGACGCCCGGTCCAACGCGGAGAAGACCATCTCCAGCGCCAACGCCGAGGCGAACTCCACCATCGAAAACGCGCGAGACGACGCCGACCGCATTCTGGCGGACGCGAAGGCGCAGGCCGACCGGATGGTCGCCGAGGCCCGCGCGCACGCCGAGCAGTTGGTCACCGACGCGCGCGCCGAGGCCGAGTCGTCCGTCGCGGAAGGCCAGCGCGAGTACGACGCACTGACGGGTCGTGCGCGCTCCGAAGCCGATCGCATGATCGAGTCGGGCAAGGCGTCGTACGAGAGGTCCGTTGCGGAGGGTAAAGCCGAGCAGGCACGCCTCGTCTCGCAGACGGAAGTCGTCCAGGCGGCGCACACCGAGTCGGCCCGGGTGATCGACTCCGCGCACGCCGAATCGGATCGTCTCCGCTCGGACTGCGATCTGTACGTCGACACGAAGCTCGCGGAGTTCGAGGACTTCCTGAACGGCACCGTCCGGTCCGTGGGCCGGGGACGTCAGCAGTTGCGGACCGGTTCGGGTGTCCCCGACTACGCCTCGGACTACGACGTCGACGACCGACGGGCGGAGCGTCGCCGCTGAGCGACCGTCAGGCCGGCGCTCTCGACCGAATTTGGCTCCACCGCGCAGATTGCGTATCGTGGAGTGGTTGCCCTTTGTCGTTTCCCTTTTCTCGAAAGTGAAGTTTGTTGTCATCCCATCGCCACAGCTCATCGCGTTCCCGACGGGACGCGGACTTCGTGCTGGACACGGTCAAACTCGGCCGTCGTCCCGGTTCGATGCGCACCGTGGAACGGGTGGTGACGGCGCCACAGCGCATCGGTCTCGACCTGATCGCCATCGAGGAAGGATCGGAGATCGATCTCGATCTCCGGTTGGAGGCCGTATCCGAGGGTGTTCTGGTCACCGGTTCGTTGCGAGCCGACACCGTGGGGGAGTGTTCGAGATGCCTCGAGCCGTTCTCGGACACGGTGGACCTGACTCTCACGGAGCTGTTCGCTTACCCGGACAGCGCCACGGAAGAGACCACGGAGGAGGGGGAGGTCTATCACGTCGTCGACGACGAGATCGACCTCGAACCCGTCGTGATCGACGCCGTCGGCCTCGCACTGCCGTTGCAGCCGCTCTGCAGTGACGACTGCCAAGGATTGTGCCCAGAATGTGGCGTTCGCCTGGCGATTGCCGAATCTGGCCATGGGCATGACATACTTGATCCTCGCTGGGCTGGTCTTGCAGCCAAATTTGGCGTGGAATCAGAACCCAGCAAGAATCTTGTGAACACCGAAGCCGAGGAGAAGTAGAAGTGGCTGTCCCCAAGCGCAGAATGTCGCGATCCAACACGAGGTCGCGTCGCAGCCAGTGGAAGACCACTGTGCCTACCCTCGTCACCTGCCCCAACCGTGGCTGCGGCGAGAAGACGCTGCCTCACGTCGCGTGCCCGTCGTGTGGCACATACAAGGGCCGCCAGGTCACTGCCGCCGTCTAGTTCTCCGCGGAGAGGCGTTGTGACGAGCGACATCAGTAATACACCCGCCGGCGGCGAGGAGGATCATGCTTCCCTCCTCGCCGCCCTCGGCGTAGAAATCGAGCCTTCGCTGCTCACCCTGGCGTTGACGCACCGCTCGTATGCGTACGAGAACGGTGGTCTGCCCACCAACGAGCGTCTCGAATTTCTCGGTGACTCCGTACTCGGAGTCACCGTCACCGAGAAGCTGTATCTTGCGCATCCGGACAAGTCCGAGGGTGACCTCGCGAAAATCCGGGCGAGCATCGTCAACATGCACGCGCTCGCGGAGGTGGCCCGCACTCTCGGTGAGGGCGGCCTCGGTGCCCATCTTCTGCTCGGCAAGGGCGAGGAGATGACCGGTGGCCGTGACAAGCCGAGCATCCTGGCCGACGGCATGGAGTCGATTCTCGGCGCCATCCACCTCGAGCACGGCATCGACACGGCGCGGCGCGTCGTACTCGACCTCTTCAGCGACCTCCTCCAGCGAGCCCCCCGCCTCGGCGCGGGTCTGGACTGGAAGACGAGTCTGCAGGAGTTGACGGCGGAGCGTGGCGTCGGTGTCCCGGCGTACGAGATCACCGCGACCGGCCCGGACCACGACAAGGAATTCACCGCCACCGTGATCGTCGGCGGCAAGCCCCTCGGCGTCGGTATCGGCCGCTCCAAGAAAGAGGCCGAGCAGAAGGCTGCGAGCACGGCGTGGAATGCGTTGTCCGACGCAGGCCCCGACGTAGCGGCCGACGACGTCAGTGCCTGAACTACCCGAAGTCGAGGTGGTCCGGCGCGGACTCGAACGCCACATCGTTGGGGCGTCGATCGATTCCGTCGACATCCTGCACCCACGGGCGATCAGGCGTCATCTGCCCGGCGCCGCCGACCTCGCCGGACAGCTCACCGGCGAACGCATCGCGAGCGCCGACCGTCGTGGAAAGTATCTGTGGCTGGTCCTCGAACCCAGCACGGTCGCTCTCGTGGTGCATCTCGGCATGAGTGGTCAAATGCTCGTGCAGCCACCGGAATTGCCGACCGAGAAGCATCTGCGGATCCGGGCCCGGCTCGATTCCGGTCTCGACCTCCGGTTCGTCGACCAGCGGACGTTCGGGGGCTGGGCGCTGGCGCCGCTCGTCGACGTCGACGGCTCGCTCGTCCCGGACTCGGTGGCGCACATCGCCCGCGACCCACTGGATCCGCGTTTCGACCTCGCGGCCACCGTGAAGGTCGTGCGCGGCAAGCACACCGAGGTCAAACGTGCGCTTCTGGACCAGACCGTCGTCTCCGGCATCGGCAACATCTATGCGGACGAGGCGCTGTGGCGCGCACGGATCCACGGAAATCGGCTCACCGACAGGCTGAGTGGTCCCAAGGTCCGGGAAGTGCTCACGGCCGCCCAGGAGGTCATGCGTGAGGCACTCACCCAGGGCGGCACGTCCTTCGACGCGCTCTACGTGAACGTCAACGGCGAGTCGGGCTATTTCGACCGTTCGCTGTCCGCCTACGGTCAGGAGGATCGCCCGTGCCCGCGGTGCGGCACCGCGATCAGGCGAGAGAAATTCATGAACCGCTCGTCGTTCAGTTGCCCGAAGTGCCAGCCGGCACCACGGAGAAGCCTGGCGAAATCGTCTGTGTGAGTTCGGCGGTCGCGGGCTCCTCGGAGAGCTGCCCGTCGGTGTCGTGGCGCGGTGTCGCCTTGGCGTCGAAGTAGTCGCCGCCCTTGCGTTTCACGTCGTCGGTGCCCCACTCGCGGTGGCGGGGAACCGGTGCCATTCTCGGAATGTGCTTGCGGCAGTGGATGTATGCTTCCTCCACGTCCACGACCACCCAGCGTTCCGGGATCCGGCCGTTCGTGTGGTCCGCAGGCAGATCCGCGATCTCGGAGCGCAGGACGGGGTCTTCGACGATCCGGGCCGAGCCGTTCACGTGCAGTCCGATGAGGTCCTGCACGAAGTCCACGAGAATGATTCCGACGTGTGGGTTTTCCCGGATGTTGCCGAGGCTCGCCATGACTCCGTTGCCGCGGTACTCGGGGTACGCGAGGGTCTTCGAGTCGATGACGTGCATGAATCCCGGTGTCCCGGCGCGCAGACTGTTGTCGCATTCGCCGGACGCGTCGGCGGTAGCGATGAAGGCGATCTCCTGGCGGCCGACGAAGTCGATCATCGTCGGATTGAGATGGTCCAGCATCTGATCCGAGTAGAACTTGGCGGCACGATCCTCGGTTCCGTACTCGGACTGAAGCCCGCGCTCTCCCACACTACCGATCTGGCCCATCTGCATTCCCCGCTACGTCTCGGCGTCATTGGTCGGTTCACCCTACGGCCCGCCGGTTCCCTCTGCTGAGAATCGTCGTTCACAATTGCGTGGAAACCACTGCCGCCCACCCACCTACCTGGCGTTGCGCCGATCGGTGGCAGGATTGAGCGCATGGCAGAACAGACTTCCGACACGACGGCGCCCACCTCACTGTGGGTCGAGCGAACGGGCACCCGGCGATACACCGGCCGCAGCTCGCGCGGCGCCGAGGTCCTGATCGGCTCCGAGGGCGTGGAGGGCGTGTTCACTCCCGGGGAACTCCTGAAGATCGCACTCGCCGCGTGCAGTGGGATGAGCTCGGACTTCCCGCTGTCGCGGCGACTGGGTGACAACTACGACGCCACCATCCGGGTGTCCGGTGCCGCCGACCGGGAGAACGAGGTGTACCCGCAGCTGGACGAGGTGCTGGAACTGGATCTCAGCGAGCTCGACGCCGACGCGCAGGAGCGTCTGGTGGCGCTCGTGGAACGATCCGTCGACAAGGTCTGCACGGTCGGGCGGACGCTGAAGGCCGGGACGACGGTGACGTTGACCGTCCAGAGGGAAGCATGATGCGTCGTGAGCTGGCCGCGCTCGCGGGCGGGACGGCGCTCTGCGCGGGTCTGCTCGTGGTCGCGCCCGCGGCCGCCGGGCCCGCGTTCGCGCCCCCCGGCGGTGCGTGCACCCCGTGGTCGGTGTCGGAGGTGACGTCCGGGGCGGGTGTTCTCGAGAACCTGGCGTTCGACGGCGCGGGCACCATGCTGGTGTCGCGGACAGGCCTGGTCGGCGGCGGAGCCCTCGACGGGGTCGCCCCCGACGGCACCGTCACCCCGATCGTGCCCGACGTCGAGTCTCCCGGTGGAATCGCCGTGGACGGCACCGACGCGTACTTCGCCACGGGGAATTCCTTCGCCGCCGGGGTCACCGGCTCGGCGAGCGGCACGATCGACGTCGTGAACCTCGACACCGGTGACACACGCACCGTGGCCGAGGGGCTGGTCATGCCGAACGGGCTGGTCCGGCTGAGCAACGGAGACATCCTCACCGCCCGGAATCTGGGCTCCGGGGCGGGACTGACCCGCGTCCCGGCGGCGGATCCCCACACCCCGGAGATCGTCCGCACCGATCTCGGAACCGTGGACGGTCTCGCCGCGCACGACGGCAACGTCTATACGGTGACGACATTCGACACGACCACTACGCTGCGCATCCTCCGCGAAGACGACCTGGATGGCCCCGTCGTCTCGGTCGAGCTGCCCGGCTCCGGGCCCCTCAACGCGGCCGACGACCTCACCGTCGGACCGGACGGCATCGTCTACGTCGCCTACAACGGCGGCGGCAAGGTGGTGCGGGTCGATCCCGCGACAGGGGAGAGCTGCGCCCTGGCGTCCGGGCTGCCGCTCGTGTCCTCGGTGCGGTTCGGCGCAGGACCGGGCTGGGATCCGGACGCGCTCTACGCCACCAGTTTCACCGGGAAGATCTACAAGCTCGAACGGTCGTGACGGACATGGAGAGAATGACCGCGTGGGTGCACGGATTCGTGCAGGGTGTGGGATTCCGGTGGTGGACCCGCGCCCGCGCGCTGGAACTCGGCCTCGTCGGATACGCGGCCAACCAGAAGGACGGCCGCGTGCTCGTCATCGCCGAGGGACCTCGGGACAAGCTGGAAACCCTGCTGACGCTGCTGCGGTCGGGAGACACACCGGGCGCGGTGGATCTCGTCGTGGAGCAATGGGATTCCGCCCGCGGCGACCTCACCGGGTTCGTGGAACGGTGAACCGCAGGTAAAGTTCTCCGTCATGCATCTGAAGAGTCTGACGCTGAAGGGATTCAAATCCTTTGCGTCCGCAACGACTCTGCGATTCGAGCCGGGAATCACCTGTGTCGTAGGACCCAACGGGTCGGGTAAATCCAACGTCGTCGACGCTCTCACCTGGGTGATGGGGGAGCAGGGAGCGAAGGCCCTGCGCGGCGGCAAGATGGAAGACGTCATCTTCGCAGGCACCGCCGGGCGGGCGCCCCTCGGACGCGCCGAGGTCACGCTGACCATCGACAACTCCGACGGCGCCCTGCCGATCGACTACTCCGAGGTGTCGATCACCCGGCGCATGTTCCGCGACGGCGCCGGAGAATACGAGATCAACGGCAGCTCCTGCCGGCTGATGGACGTGCAGGAACTGCTCAGCGACTCCGGCATCGGCCGGGAGATGCACGTGATCGTCGGTCAGGGCCGCCTCGCCGCCATCCTCGAATCCCGTCCGGAGGATCGGCGCGCATTCATCGAGGAAGCGGCCGGCGTTCTCAAGCACCGCAAGCGCAAGGAAAAGGCGGTTCGCAAACTCGACGCCATGCAGGCCAATCTGGCGCGCCTGAACGACCTGACGGCGGAACTGCGGCGCCAGCTCAAACCGCTCGGCCGGCAGGCCGAGGTGGCGCGCCGCGCCCAGACGGTGCAGGCCGACCTCCGCGACGCGAAGCTGCGGCTCGCCGCGGACGACCTGGTCACGCGCCGTGAGGAGCTGGCCGACCAGGCTCAGGACGAGAAGGTGGCGCGCGAGCAGCACGATCAGGTCACCGAGGCGCTCGACGAGGCCAATCTGGAGCTGGGACGGCACGAACAGGAACTGTCGAGACTCACACCGGGTGCGGAAGCGGCCGCGCAGACGTGGTTCCAGCTGTCGGCACTCGCGGAGCGCGTCAATGCGACCATCCGCATCGCCCGCGAACGGGCGCGCCACCTCGACTCCGAGCCCTCCGCGAACCGCGGTCAGGATCCGGACGAGATGGAGGCCCGCGCCGACCGGATCGCCGCGGAGGAGATGGAGCTCGTCGAAGCCGTCGAGATGGCGCGCGGGGCGCTGGACGCGGCCAAGGAGCAGCTGGCACTGGGGGAGGAGACCGCCGCCGAGGCGGAACGCGCTCACATGGCGGCGGTCCGGGCGATCGCCGACCGCCGAGAAGGCCTGGCCCGGTTGTCCGGGCAGGTCGACACGCTGCGCACCCGCGCCGACTCCGTCGACGCCGAAGTGTCCCGGCTGACCGTCGCAATCGAAGAGGCCCGGCAGCGCGGCGACGCGGCACAGTCCGAATTCGAGGTCGTCCAGGACGAGATCGGTGACCTCGACGCCGGCGAGCTGGGGCTGGATTCCCACCACGAGCGTGCCGTCGAGGCACTGCGCCTGATCACCGAACGCGTCACGGAACTCCAGGCCGAGGAGCGCGCCGCCGGACAGGAAGTGGCATCCCTGCGTGCCCGGATCGACGCGCTGTCGATGGGCCTCGAACGCAAGGACGGCGCCGGCTGGCTCGTCGAGAATCGGGCGCAGCACGGCATCCGGGGACCGATCGGTGGACTCATCACAGTCGAGAAGGGGTACGAGGGTGCCGTCGCCGCGGCGATGGGCCCCGCCGCGGACGCCGTCGTCGCCGAATCCCTCGATGCCGCCCGCAGCGCAGTCGGTGCGCTGAAGGAAACGGACAGCGGACGGGCGTCCCTGTTCATCGGCTCCGATCACGTCGCACGTGACGGCGGGCACCTGGACTCCGGCGCCCGGTGGGCCGTCGACGTCATCGACTGCCCCGCCGAACTGCGGACCGGGCTCGCAGCGCTCCTGGGCGGGGTGGTCGTGGTCGATTCCCTCGACGACGCCGTCGAGACCGTCCGGCGCAGGCCCGACGTGCGCGCCGTCACCCGAGACGGAGATCTCCTCGGAGCGGGCTGGATGAGCGGCGGCTCGGACCGTCAGCCGAGCACCCTCGAGGTCCAGGCCGCCATCGACAACTCGGTGCAGGATCTGGCCCGCGCCGAACGTCGCGCCGAGGAACTGTCCGCGGCACTGTCCGGCGCGGTCGCGGAACAGGCCGACCGTCAGGAGAACGCCGAGCAGGCACTGGCCGCGCTGAACGAGTCCGACGCCGCGATGTCCGCCATCTACGAGCGCCTCGGCCGCCTCGGCCAGGCCGCGCGGGCCGCGCGCGCCGAATCCGATCGGCTCATGGCGCAGCGGGACAAGGCCGAGAGCGGTCGGGAGGACACGCTGACCGCGCTCGCCGAACTCGAGGAACGGCTGCGCCTGGCGGAACAGGACGGGTCGTCCTCCGGTGCCGACACGGGTGGATCCGACACGACGAGCATCGATCGTGAGATGGCGGCCGCGGCGCTGGCCGAAGTGCGGGCCGTGGAGGTGGAAGCCCGACTGTCGGTGCGGACGGCCGAGGAGCGCGCCGAATCGGTGCGCGGCAAGGCGGATTCCCTGCGCCGCGCCGCACAGGTGGAACGCGACGCGCGCGCCCGGGCCGAACGTGCGATGAAGGCGCGCCAGAACGCGGCCGCGGTCGCGGCGGCGGTCGCCGAGTCCGGGCAGCGGGTGGCCGAGCACCTCGGTGACGTCGTCGACGCCGCGATGGCTCACCGCGACGAACTCGCGCGGGCCCGCACCGAGCGGACCACCCAACTCGAACAGGTGAAGGAAAGGGTGCGTCAGCTGAGCGGACAGCTGGCGTCGCTCACCGACGCCGTGCACCGCGACGAGGTGGCTCGCGCCCAGGCCGCGCTGCGCATCGAGCAGCTCGAGGAGGCGATCCTCGAACAGCACGGCATCGGTCTGGACGACCTGATCGCCGAATACGGCCCCGACGTCGCGCTGCCGCCGTCCGCACTCGAGATGGAGGAGTACGAGCAGGCGAAGGAGCGCGGCGAGCAGGTCACGATGCCCGCACCGATTCCGTACGACCGCGCCACGCAGGAGCGTCGCGCGAAACGTGCCGAGAAGGACCTGGCGACGCTCGGCAAGGTCAACCCGCTGGCACTCGAGGAGTTCGCCGCGCTCGAGGAGCGCTACAACTTCCTCTCGACACAGCTCGAGGACGTGAAGACCGCCCGCAAGGATCTCCTCGGGGTGGTGGCCGACGTCGATGCCCGCATCCTGCAGGTGTTCACCGAGGCCTACTCGGACGTCGAACGCGAATTCGTGCAGGTGTTCGCGAAACTGTTCCCCGGCGGTGAAGGCAGGTTGGTGCTCACCGACCCGTCGGACATGCTGACCACCGGCATCGAGGTGGAGGCCCGGCCGCCCGGCAAGAAGGTCAAACGGCTGTCGCTGCTGTCCGGTGGCGAGAAGTCGCTGACGGCGGTGGCGATGCTCGTGGCGATCTTCCGAGCCAGGCCGTCCCCCTTCTACGTGATGGACGAGGTGGAGGCCGCGCTGGACGACACGAACCTGCGTCGTCTGATCGGGTTGTTCGAGCAGTTGCGGGAGAAGTCGCAGCTGATCGTCATCACCCACCAGAAGCCGACGATGGAGGTCGCCGACGCGCTCTACGGCGTCAGCATGCGCGGCGACGGCATCACCACCGTCATCTCCCAGCGGCTCCGTGGCCAGGACATGGCGGCCGCGGACGCCTGATTCCGGTCCGAGCCGGGACTGTGCGCGTGGGAAGGCAGTGCGCAACGAAATCCGGAGCCTGAAACAATGGGCGGCGTGACTACCGGAGCTTGGATTGCCATCGCGGCCGCACTGGCCGTACTTCTCGTCGTTCTCGTCGTCGGGTCCCTGCTGTATCGGCGTCGCCGAATCTCCCTGAAGGCGCCGGACACCCCGCAGGTCACCACGGCGGAAAAGGACCGTTCGGGCAGTTACCGCGCGGACGGCGGGTTCAACTTCAGCCAGGGGTCGACGGCGACGGCGCCGCCACGTCCGCCTGCGCCCGAGCCGGTTCTGCCGAAGCCGGTGCCCGAACCCGAGGTCGTCGCACCCGAACCCGAGGTCGTCGCACCCCCGGCACCGGAGAAGGCCCCCGAGCCGGAGAAGGCCCCGGAGAAGCCGACGGTCCCGCCGGAGCCGGTCACGTACGAACCGGTCGTCGCGCCCGAGGTCGAACCGGAACCCGAGGTCGCGCCCGCGCCCGAACCCGAAGCCGCACCGGCCCCCGCCGCGCCGGTGCTCGACGTCATCGCTCCCACGGAGGGGCGGCTCGACCGTCTGCGTGGGCGGTTATCCCGTTCCCAGTCCGCGGTGGGCAAGAGCCTGCTCGGACTGCTCGGCGGCGGCGATCTCGACGAGGACTCCTGGGAAGAGGTGGAGGACACACTCCTCATCGCCGACCTGGGCTCGGCGACCACCACGAAGATCGTCACGTCGCTGCGTGAGCAGATGGCGTCGCGCAGCGTCCGCACCGAGGCCGATGCCCGTGCGCTGCTCCGCGAAGTCCTGGTCGCCGAACTCCGGCCGGAACTCGATCGCTCGATCCGTGCCCTGCCGCACGACGACCACCCGGCGGTCCTGCTGGTCGTCGGTGTGAACGGCACCGGCAAGACCACGACCACCGGCAAGCTCGCGCGTGTTCTCGTGGCCGACGGCAGGCGCGTCCTGCTCGGTGCCGCCGACACGTTCCGTGCTGCCGCCGCGGACCAGCTGCAGACGTGGGCCGAGCGGGTGGGCGCCGAGGTGGTGCGCGGGAAGGAAGCCGCAGATCCGGCGGCCGTCGCGTTCGATGCCGTGGCCAAGGGAATCGACAACGGCGTCGACGTCGTGCTGATCGACACGGCTGGCCGGCTCCACACGAAGACCGGACTGATGGACGAGCTGGGCAAGGTGAAGCGGGTCATCGAGAAGAAGGCGTCGGTGGACGACGTCCTCCTCGTCCTCGACGCGACCATCGGCCAGAACGGCCTCGCGCAGGCGCGGGTGTTCGCCGAGGTCGTCGATATCACCGGTGTGGTGCTCACCAAGCTCGACGGCACCGCCAAGGGCGGCATCGTGTTCCAGGTTCAGCACGAACTCGGGGTTCCCGTGAAGCTCGTCGGACTCGGTGAGGGCGCCGACGATCTGGCGCCGTTCGAGCCGGGCGCCTTCGTCGACGCGTTGCTCGGCTGACGCAGCGATTCAGGGTCGTCTCGGGCTCCCGGACCGCTCAGGCGGGCTGAAACCGACCGCAAATCGCCTGGCGAAACCTGCACGCAACAAAATAGGCCGATGCGTTCACGCGCGCGAAACAGTGCAGTGGCACAGCCGAAACACCAACTGAGCACCCTTCTTCTCAGGTCGTCAGCCGCTACCGGCTGGGCAGAGAAGGAGGAGGCTCAAGGTGGATTTCCCCACTATCGGTGCACCGGACACCGGGGACACAGCGTGGATGCTGACCAGCGCCGCGCTCGTGTTGCTCATGACTCCGGGTCTTGCGTTCTTCTACGGCGGCATGGTGCGGGCCAAGAGCGTGCTGAACATGCTCATGATGAGCATCAGCGCGATGGGTGTCGTCGGCATCCTGTGGGTTCTCTACGGCTACTCCATGGCCTTCGGTGAGGACAAGGGAAACCTTGTCGGTGATCCGTTCCAGTACTTCGGGCTCAAAGGACTGATCGGCGGGTCGTACCTCGCCGAGACCGACGATGCCGGTTCGGTGATCGCCGATTCCGCGATCCCGCTCGTCGGCACCATCCCCGCGACGGTCTTCGTCGCGTTCCAGGCCATGTTCGCGATCATCACCGTGGCCCTCATCTCGGGTGCCGTGGCGGATCGCCTGCGCTTCGGTTCCTGGCTGCTGTTCGCCGGCCTCTGGGCGACGGTCGTGTACTTCCCCGTGGCGCACTGGGTCTTCGCCTTCGACGGCGTCACCGCAGAGACCGGTGGCTGGATCGCCAACAAGCTCGCCGCGGTCGACTTCGCGGGTGGTACCGCCGTCCACATCAACGCCGGCGCCGCCGGCCTCGTCCTCGCGATCATCCTCGGCAAGCGCAAGGGATGGCCGGGCACCCCGTTCCGTCCGCACAACCTGCCCTTCGTGATGCTCGGCGCCGGCCTCCTCTGGTTCGGCTGGTTCGGTTTCAACGCCGGTTCGGCCGTCGGTTCCAACGGCATCGCCGGAGCAACCTTCATCACCACCGTCATCGGAACGTGCGCGGCCATGCTCGCCTGGCTCCTGGTCGAGCGGATTCGCGACGGCCACGCCACCACACTCGGTGCGGCGTCCGGAATCGTGGCCGGCCTGGTTGCCATCACGCCTTCCTGCTCGTCGGTGAACGTCCTCGGCGCGCTCGCCATCGGCGTCGTCGCAGGCGCACTCTGCGCGCTCGCGGTCGGACTCAAGTTCCGCTTCGGGTTCGACGACTCGCTCGACGTCGTCGGTGTCCACCTCGTCGGCGGCATCGTCGGAACGCTGATGGTCGGCCTGGTCGCAACGGCTGAGGCGCCCGCGGGTGTTGTCGGACTGTTCTATGGTGGAGGCCTCGACCAACTCTGGCGTCAGGCAGTGGGCGCCGGAGCAGTACTGCTTTACTCGCTCGTCGGTACGGCCGTCGTCGCGTTGATCGTGAAGTTCACGATCGGTCTGCGGCTCAGCGACGAGGGTGAATCACTTGGAGTGGACGAGTCGGAACACGCAGAAACTGGCTACGATTTCGCCGCTCTCGGCGGAAACTCGGCGACTGCTCGTGTATCCGGCAAGGAGGGATGAGGAAATGAAGCTGATCACAGCAATTGTCAAGCCGTTCACTCTGGAGGACGTGAAGACGGGACTCGAGCAGGCGGGCGTCCTGGGGATGACCGTCAGCGAGGTCCAGGGGTACGGCCGGCAGAAGGGCCACACCGAGGTCTACCGAGGTGCCGAGTACTCGGTCGATTTCGTTCCGAAGGTCCGGGTCGAGGTCGTCGTGGACGACGCTGCTGTGGACAAGGTCGTCGAGGTGATCGTCGAGGCGGCACGCACGGGCAAGATCGGTGACGGCAAGGTCTGGGTCTCACCGGTCGAGTCGGTCATCCGGGTGCGTACCGGGGAACGCGGCGCGGATGCACTCTGACCCCAACGGGTCCGGTAAGACCGGCCCTGGTCCCGTCGCCAAGGCGACGGAACCAGGGCCGGTTGCGTCAGGCGGATCGGACGAAGCAGCGGACCTGGCCCGCGCACGTAGGCAACTGCTCACCGGTGGCTCCGAGACCGGCCCCGGCGCAAGGAATCCCGCAGGTCACGGGCGCCGGCTCGACGCCGCCGCGCTCCGTCACGCGCTCGTCGACCTGCACGAGTTCTGGTTGACCACAAAGGGAGCCGAGCTGGGCATCAAGCCCGACAGCGGTTTTGCGCTCGTCGCGGTCGGTGGGCTCGGACGGCGGGAACTCCTGCCGTACTCGGATCTCGACCTCCTCCTCCTTCACGACGACATGGATCCGGCGGTCGTCGCGCAGGTGGCCGACCAACTCTGGTATCCGTTGTGGGACGCGCACATCAAGCTCGACCACAGCGTCCGCACCATCCCTCAGGCACTGCAGGTGGCGGACACGGACATCACCGCGGCTCTGGGAATGCTCGAGGCGCGTCACATCGTCGGCGACGTCGAGCTGACCAATCTGCTCATCAGCGGGGTCCGCAGGCAGTGGCGCACCGACATCCGCAACCGTTTCGACGGACTCATCGAGCAGACGCGGTCGCGCTGGGAACGCAGCGGCGAGATCGCCCACCGCGCAGAGCCCGACCTGAAGAGCGGTCGCGGTGGACTGCGGGACGTACAGTTGCTCAACGCGCTGTCCATCGCGCAGCTCACCGACGGCATGCCCGGGCTCGGTCCCGAGTCGCCCGGCGGAGGACTGGCACTCGCACATCGGCGGCTCCTCGACGTCCGCACCGAACTGCACCGGGTCGCGGGCCGCTCCCGCGATCAGTTGCGGGCGCAGGATGCCGACGAGATCGGCGCCGCACTGCGGATCGGCGATCGATTCGACCTCGCGCGCATGCTCAGTGATGCCGCGCGCACCATCAGCTATTCCGTCGACGTCGGTGTGCGGACGGCCGGACACGCCCTGCCGCGGCGCGGCCTGGCGCGGTTGCGCCGACCACCGGTGCGACGGCCCCTCGACGAGGGTGTCGTCGAGCACGCCGGTGAAGTGGTGCTGGCGCGCGACGCCCGGCCGGCGAAGGACCCGGGCCTCGTGCTGCGGGTCGCGTCGGCGTCGGCGACGACGGGAATGCCGATGTCGGCGTCCACTCTGAATCGCCTGGCCGACAACGCCCCCGAGCTGCGCGAGCCGTGGCCGAAGGAGGCGCTGAACGATCTGCTGGTGATGCTGGGCTCGGGTAGCCGTGCCGTCGCGGCGATCGAGGCTCTCGATCGGACCGGCCTGTGGGGCAGGCTTCTTCCCGAGTGGGGTGCCGTCCGGGACCTGCCGCCGCGGGACGCGGTGCACACGTGGACGGTGGATCGGCATCTCGTCGAGACCGCTGCCTATGCCAGTGGGTTCACCACCCGCGTGGCCCGCCCGGACCTGCTGATGCTCGGTGCGTTGCTGCACGACATCGGCAAGGGCCGCGGCGGCGACCACAGCGTGGTCGGCGCCGAACTGGCCACCCAGATCGGCAGGCGCCTCGGATTGTGGCCGTCGGACGTTGCGCTGCTGACGGCGATCGTGCGCCACCACCTGCTGCTGCCGCACACCGCGACGAGGCGCGACCTCGACGATCCCGAGACGGTCGAGCGGGTCGTGGAAGCGATCGGCGGCGACGGAGTCCTGCTGGAGTTGCTGCATGCGCTGGCGGAGGCCGATTCGCTGGCGACGGGTCCCGGTGTGTGGGGCGACTGGAAGTCGTCGCTGATCGGCGAACTCGTGCGCCGCTGCCGCCTGGTCATGGCGGGAGAGGTGCTTCCCGCACCCGATCCGCTCGATCCGGAACACGTCGCGCTGGCGGCGTCGGGTGGCGTGCACGTCGCGCTGGTCCCCGCCGACAGTCCCCACACGTATGTGGTGACGGTGATCGCGCCCGATCAGCGGGGTCTGCTGTCGAAGGCGGCGGGCGTGCTCGCGCTGCACTCCCTGCGGGTCTACTCCGCGTCCCTGGGCAGCGCCGAGGGGTCGGCGGTCAACTCGTTCGTCGTGTCCCCGAGGTTCGGGGCGCCGCCGCAGGCGGGTCTGCTGCGGCAGGAGCTGATCCGCGCGCTGGCGGGGGAGCTGAACCTGCTGGAGATGCTCACGGCCAAGGAAGAGGAGGCTCGCGAGAGCCAGCGCGTCGCCGCGGTGGAGGAACGGGGCGAAGCCGCGGTTCCGGTGCAGTACGCGCAGGCGCCGCCGCGGGTCATCTGGTTCGACACCGCATCGCCCGGCGAGGTCATCCTGGAACTGAGGGCCGAGGACCGGCTGGGGCTGCTGTCCCGGCTCGCCGACGCGTTCGACACGTGCGGCGCGGACGTCCGCTGGGCGCGGGTGACCACCCTGGGTTCGTCGGTGATCGACTCATTCTGCCTCGATCTCGGCGGCGGGGACACCCGGGCGAGCCGGGAACAGGTCGAGAGCGCGATCCTCGGCGTCGTTCCGCTCACGAAGCCGAAGAAGCAGGAGGGCAGCGGGGGAGAATGAACGACGGGACGTGAGCGGCTAGGCTGGGGCCCGAGAATATCCACCGCACACTCGCATGACTTCAGGAGCGCACTCGGTGTTCGAATCCCTTTCCGACAGGTTGACCGGAGCCCTCAAGGATCTGCGTGGCAAGGGTCGCCTTTCCGGAGCCGACATCGATGCCACCTGCCGTGAGATCCGGTTGGCGCTGCTCGAGGCAGACGTCGCGCTGCCCGTCGTCCGCTCGTTCATCGCCAAGATCAAGGAACGCGCCAAGGGCGTCGAGGTCTCGGCGGCGCTGAACCCGGCGCAGCAGGTCGTCAAGATCGTCAACGAGGAACTCGTCGAGATCCTCGGTGGCGAGACCCGCCGGCTGGCGTTCGCCAAGACGCCGCCGACGGTCATCATGCTCGCCGGTCTCCAAGGTTCCGGTAAGACGACCCTCGCAGGCAAGCTCGCGAAGTGGCTGCGCGACCAGGGGCACACGCCGCTGCTCGTGGCCTGTGACCTGCAGCGTCCCGGCGCCGTCACCCAGCTGCAGATCGTCGGCGAGCGCGCGGGAGCCACGGTGTTCGCACCGCACCCCGGCACATCCATCGGCGGCGGCGACAACGAGCTGGGCGTCACCGCGGCCGACCCGGTCGAGGTGGCCCGGGCAGGTGTGGAGGAAGCCCGCAACAAGCAGTTCGACGTGGTGATCGTCGACACCGCGGGCCGGCTGGGTATCGACGCCGACCTGATGGCGCAGGCGGCGGGTATCCGCGACGCCGTGAACCCGGACGAGACGATCTTCGTCCTCGACGCGATGATCGGTCAGGACGCGGTCAGCACCGCCGAGGCCTTCCGTGAGGGTGTCGGATTCACCGGTGTCGTGCTCACGAAGCTCGACGGTGACGCCCGCGGTGGTGCGGCGCTCAGCGTCCGCGAGGTCACCGGGCAGCCCATCCTGTTCGCGTCCACGGGTGAGAAGCTCGAGGACTTCGACGTCTTCCACCCCGACCGCATGGCCAGCCGCATTCTCGGCATGGGTGACGTCCTCAGCCTGATCGAGGCGGCCGAGCAGCACTTCGACGCCGAGCAGGCCGAAGCCACAGCCCAGAAGATCGGTTCGGGACAGCTCACGCTGGAGGACTTCCTCGAGCAGATGATGGCTGTTCGCAAGATGGGCCCCATCGGCAACCTCCTGGGCATGCTCCCGGGTGCGGGGCAGATGAAGGACGCGCTCGCGAACGTCGACGAGAAGCAGCTCGACCGAGTGCAGGCCATCATCCGCGGCATGACCCCCGCCGAGCGTGATGATCCCAAGATCATCAACGCGTCCCGCAGGCTGCGGATCGCCAACGGTTCGGGTGTCAAGGTCTCCGACGTCAACCAGCTCGTCGACCGTTTCTTCGAGGCCCGCAAGATGATGGCCGCGATGGCCGGGCGTATGGGCATGCCCGGTTCGCGGAAGCCGCAGCGCAGCAAGAAGGGCAAGAAGGGCAAGAAGGGCGGCAAGGGGCCGACGCCGCCGAAGGTGCGCGGCGGATTCCCCGGCGGCCTGCCCGGCGGGTTCCCGGGTATGCCGCCCGGAGGGCTCCCCGCGGGGATGCCCGACCTGTCAAATATGCCGAAGGGCCTCGACGAATTGCCGCCCGGACTCGAGGGCATCGACCTGTCCCAGCTGAAGCTGCCGAAGAAGTAGCCGATGGGCGCGCTGCACTTCCGGGGCACCGGTCTGCCCGACGAACAGCCGGTCGAACTCTGGGTCGACAACGGTGTGATCTCGACGGAACCGGTTCCCGGCGCGGAGACCGTCTGCGAATCCGGGTGGATCGTTCCCGGACTCGTCGATGCCCACTGCCACGTCGGCATCAGGTTCGGCGGCGGCGGTGGCGAGAGCGTCGACGGGTTGATCGCGCAGGCGGAGACCGAGCGCGACTGCGGGGTCCTGCTGATTCGGGACGCCGGTTCGCCGGTCGACACCCGGTTCGTCGACGACCGCCCCGACCTGCCGAGGATCATCCGCGCCGGACAGCACATCGCCGCCCCCAAGCGCTACATCCGCGGACTGCCGGTCGATCTGGAGGACGAGTCCCAGCTGCCGGACGAGGTGGTGCGCCAGGCCCGGGCCGGCGACGGGTGGGTCAAGCTCGTCGGCGACTGGATCGACCGCTCCGCGGGTGACCTCGCGCCGTTGTGGAGCGACGACATCCTCGTCGAGGCGATCGCGGCCGCGCACCGGGAAGGGGCTCGCGTCACCGCGCACGTCTTCGCCGAGGATGCGCTTCCGGGCCTGATCAACGCCGGAATCGACTGCATCGAGCACGGCACCGGGCTCACCGACGAGACGATCGAGCTGATGGTCTCGCACGGAACCGCGCTCGTCCCGACGCTGATCAACATCGCGACGTTCCCCGATATCGCCGAGTCCGCCTCGCGGTTCCCGATCTACGCCGCGCACATGCGTGACCTGCACTCACGGGTGAAGGACACGATCGGTGCCGCTCACGACGCGGGGATCCCGATCTACGCCGGCACCGACGCGGGCGGATCGATCGTCCACGGACGCATCGCCGACGAGGTCGAGGAACTGAAGGCGGTCGGACTGAGCCCGGCGGAGGCCCTCGGCGCCGCGTGCTGGGACGCGCGGACGTGGCTCGGACATCCGGGTGTGGAAGCGGGTGCGCCCGCGGATCTGCTGGTCTTCCGGAACGACCCGCGGGCGAGCAGCGACGCCCTCGCCGCGCCCGATGTCGTGGTGCTGCGGGGCAACGTCGTGAAGACCCGATGACCTGGTTTTCCCCTGACGGTGTTCGTCTGGCAGAATGAACCGCTGTTCGTCGCATCCGGTCACGCACCGCGCGGCGGTCACAGGTTAGAGGCAAAACCGGGCGCGCTATTCCTGCGCGTCGCCGAATTGCACGTGACACGTGGGCACACTCGTGTGCGCACTGAAGGAGAAGTACAGCAGTGGCTGTCAAGATCAAGCTCACCCGGCTCGGCAAGATCCGGAACCCGCAGTACCGCATCGTCGTCGCCGACTCCCGCACCCGCCGCAACGGCCGGGCGATCGAGACCATCGGCAAGTACCACCCCAAGGAAGAGCCCTCGCTGATCGAGGTCGATTCCGAGCGCGCTCAGTACTGGCTCGGCGTCGGCGCCCAGCCCACCGAGCCCGTCGAGGCCATCCTCAAGATCACCGGTGACTGGCAGAAGTTCAAGGGCCTGCCGGGCGCCGAGGGCACCCTCCGCGTCAAGGAAGCCAAGCCCTCCAAGCTGGAGCTGTTCCAGGCTGCGCTCGCGCAGGCCGAGAACGAGCCCGTCGGCGAGGCCATCACGCCCAAGAAGAAGAAGGCGAAGGCCGAGGACGCCGAGGCTGCTGCCGACGCTCCCGCCGAGGCTGCTGCAGAGTCCGAGGCTGCTGACAAGTGAGTGCCGTCGTCGCCGATGCCGTGGAGCACCTCGTTCGTGGCATCGTCGCCAACCCCGACGACGTTCGTGTCGAGCTGATCACCGGGCGTCGGGGGCGCACTGTCGAGGTGCACGTCAACCCTGACGATCTCGGCAAGGTCATCGGCCGCGGTGGTCGTACCGCGACCGCTCTGCGCACGCTGGTCTCCGGTATCGGTGGCCGCGGGATCCGTGTCGACGTCGTCGACACCGATCAGTAGAGGCCTTACAGCAGTGGAGCTCGTCGTCGGCCGTGTCGCCAAGTCGCACGGCATCAAGGGTGAGATCGTGGTCGAGGTTCGCACCGACGAACCCGAGGATCGATTCGCCGTGGGTGCCGTGCTGCGGGGACACAAGCCGCGCGAGCAGACTGTGAGCACATACACGGTGGAAGCCGCCCGGGACCATTCCGGGCGGCTTCTGCTGCGCCTCGAGGGTGTGTCGGATCGCACCGCGGCGGATGCCCTGCGGGGCACGCTGTTCGTCATCGACAGCGCCGAACTCGAGCCGTCCGACGACCCCGACGAGTTCTACGATCACGAACTCGAGGGACTGTCGGTGCGCCTCGCGGACGGCACCGAGGTGGGAACCGTCATCGAGGTATTGCATTCCGCGGCGGGCGAATTGCTCTCGATCCGCCGGGCCGGCGACCAGTCCGGAGAACTTCTCGTCCCGTTCGTGGCCGCGATCGTCACGTCGGTGTCCGTCGCGGACGGTGTCGCCCTGATCGATCCGCCGGAAGGGTTGCTCGATCCCGACTTCGGTGAATCCGCCGACGGGAAGTGAGTCGGTAGCCATGCGTCTCGACGTGGTCACCATCTTCCCTGAGTACCTCGAACCGCTGCGAGCGGCGTTGCTCGGCAAGGCCATCGACAAGGGCCTCATCTCCGTCGAGGTGCACGATCTGCGGGACTGGACGCACGACGTCCACAAGGCCGTCGACGATTCGCCGTACGGCGGCGGGCCGGGGATGGTCATGAAACCCACCGTGTGGGGTCCCGCCCTCGACGACGTCCTCGCCGCGGGCGACGGCGACACGGACACTCTGCTGGTCGTCCCCACCCCGGCCGGTGTTCCTTTCACGCAGGCTACCGCCGAGCGCTGGGCGGGGGAGAAGCGCATCGTCTTCGCCTGCGGACGTTACGAAGGCATCGATCAGCGTGTGTTCGACGACGCCGCCCGCCGGGTGCGCGTCGAAGAAGTGAGCATCGGCGACTACGTCCTCATCGGGGGCGAGGCGGCCGTGCTGGTGATGACCGAGGCGTTCGTGCGCCTGATTCCCGGAGTTCTCGGCAATCAGCAGTCGCACCAAGAGGATTCGTTCTCCGATGGCCTACTCGAAGGACCCAGCTACACGCGACCGGCAACGTGGCGCGGACTCGACGTCCCGCCGGTCCTGCTGTCGGGTGATCACGCGAAGGTGGCTGCCTGGCGGCGGGAGCAGTCGCTGCAACGCACCGCCGAACGCCGCCCGGACCTGTTGCCCTGAACCGGTTTCCGGGCCTGCCCGGGCGCTAACCCTGAGGCTGCGCCCAGTCGTCGACGACACCGTTCGGGAACAGGGACTTCACGAACCCGGTCATCGTGTCCCGCGCATGCCGGGCGCTGGAATCCTCGCTGACATCCGTGACAGCGGTGTCCGGGTACGACTCCTCGTCGTCCTCGTACCGGATGTCCTCCCGCGACGCGACGGCCACGATGTAGCGGTTGTCCTCACCGATCAGGCCGGTCGACACGTGGATCCACCGATCTCCCACACAGCACATCCAACCCTGCTTCACCCCGACGACGTTCTCGCCGGGCAACCCGTCGGGGATGCCGAACCGCTGGTCGTAACCGTCGATCCCCTCGGGTGTCGACGAGCGCAGGTAGCCGACGAATTCGGCGATGCGATCCGCGCCCAGGCCGTCGCGGTCGTCGAGGAGCCCGGCATAGAACGTCACGAGGTCGGCGGCGGTCGTCTCGGTGTTCCACCACAACCCGTCCCAGGGCGGGGTGGTCGCGGCGAGTCCGTACCGCCCGGCGACGTCGACGACGACATCGGAGCCGCCGAGATCGTCCCAGAGAGTGTTGGCCGCGTCGTCGTCGGACGATTCGAGCATCCGCTTCAGGAGGACATTGTCGAAGTCGGACAGCGGCCGCTCACCGAGCGCGTCGAGGTGATACATCTGGGCGGCGACGAACAGCTTGGCCAACGACGCCGTTTCGACGGGTTCGGCGGCGGCGCCCTCCAGATAGCTGCCGGTGGCGCGGTCCAGAACGGCGATCGACATGTCGGCGCCGCGTTCGGCGGACGCCGTCGCGACCGCCGCCGAGATGCGTTCGGCGAGGGGTGCGGAAACGGGAACTCGCGCGGAGGGGAACGGCTCCGGGCTCACGGTCACGCCGTCACCCGCCGGCGGGTCGTCGGCCGGGGGGAGATCGGGGGTCGCGACGGCCGGTGACGTCGCCGGGATGTCGACCACGGAGTTCGTCCCGGTCGGGATGGTGCAGGCCGGCGCAACCAGCACGAAGACCATGACCGTCAGGCATACGATCAGCCTGGACATGAAATTCTCCCGAGATTTCCGTGACGGCCTCACCGCCGACGATATTGTCTCAGAGTAGCGGTAGGGTCCATTTCCGTGACTCTCAAGACCGTGAACCAGCGCATTGCCGAGGAGCTCGACGTCCGGGAGGGACAGGTCGCGGCCGCCGTGGACCTCCTCGACGGTGGAGCCACCGTGCCCTTCATCGCCCGGTACCGCAAGGAAGTCACCGGAACGCTCGACGACGCTCAGCTCCGCCAGCTCGAGGAACGCCTGCGGTACCTGCGGGAACTGGACGATCGCCGGGTCGCCGTGCTCGAGTCGATCGACTCGCAGGGCAAGCTCGACGACCAGCTGCGTGGGCAGATCATGACCGCCGACACGAAGGCGCGCCTCGAGGACATCTACCTGCCGTTCAAGCCGAAGCGGCGCACCAAGGCGCAGATCGCCCGCGAGGCCGGTCACGAACCCGTCGCCGACGCACTGATCACCGATCCCTCCACCGATCCGGCGTCCTACACGGCCGAACAGCTCGAGGGTGCGCGCGCGATCCTCGTCGAGCGTTTCGCCGAAGACGCAGACCTGGTGGGTGAGCTCCGTGAGCTGATGTGGACCCGCGGGCAGCTGGTGTCCGCGGTCCGCAAGGGCAAGGAGACCGAGGGCGCGAAGTTCGCCGACTACTTCGAGTTCTCGGAGCCGTTCGGCAAGCTTCCTTCGCACCGGATCCTGGCGGTGCTGCGCGGCGAGAAGGAAGAGGTACTCACGCTCACGCTGGCACCCGACACGGAGGAGCCCGTCCCCGGCGAGCCCACCGTCTACGAGGGCCGGATCGCAGGCCGGTTCGGCATCGCCGACCGCGGCAGGCCCGCCGACCGGTGGCTGCTCGACACCGTGCGGTGGGCGTGGCGCACCAAGATGATCGTGACGCTGGGCATCGACACCAGGATGCGCCTGCGACAGTCGGCGGAGAAGGACGCCGTCGACGTGTTCGCCAACAACCTGCGGGACCTGCTGCTGGCAGCGCCTGCCGGGACCCGCGCCACGATGGGCCTCGACCCCGGCTTCCGGACCGGGACGAAGGTCGCGGTCGTGGACGCGACCGGCAAGGTGGTGGCCCACGACACGATCTATCCGCATCAGCCCCAGAACAAGTGGGACGCCTCCCTGGCCACTCTCGCCGGTCTCGTCGCCAAGCACGGCGTGGAGCTCATCGCCATCGGGAACGGCACGGCCTCCCGCGAGACGGATGCGCTCGCGACCGAGCTGATCGCCAAGTCGGGTACCACCAACCTGACGAAGATCGTGGTGTCCGAGGCCGGCGCGTCCGTGTACTCGGCGTCCGCGTACGCCTCGGCGGAGCTGCCCGATCTCGACGTGTCGATCCGCGGAGCAGTCTCCATTGCGCGACGTCTGCAGGACCCGCTCGCCGAACTGGTGAAGATCGACCCGAAGTCGATCGGCGTCGGGCAGTACCAGCACGATGTGTCGGAGACGCTGCTCGCGCGGTCGCTCGGTGCCGTCGTCGAGGACGCGGTGAACGCGGTCGGCGTCGACGTGAACACCGCGTCGGTGCCGCTGCTGTCCCGCGTGTCGGGTATCGCCGGTTCGCTCGCGGAGAGCATCGTCGCGCACCGGGACCAGAACGGCCCGTTCCGCAGCCGCAAGGGGCTCAAGGACGTCGCGCGACTCGGTCCGAAGGCGTTCGAGCAGTGCGCCGGCTTCCTGCGCATCCCCAACGGGGACGACCCGCTCGACGCGTCCAGCGTCCACCCCGAGGCCTACCCGGTGGTGCGCAAGATCGTCGGCGCGAGCGGCACCGGCGTGCGCGAGATCATCGGCAACACGTCCGCGCTCCGCAGCCTGAACCCGGCAGACTTCGTCGACGACCGGTTCGGTCTGCCCACGGTCACCGACATCATCGGTGAGCTCGAGAAGCCCGGCCGCGACCCCCGCCCGGAGTTCAAGACGGCCACGTTCGCCGCCGGCATCGAGAAGGTGTCGCACCTGAAGCCGGGGATGACGCTCGAGGGCGTCGTCACGAACGTGGCGGCGTTCGGCGCGTTCGTCGACATCGGCGTTCACCAGGACGGCCTCGTTCACGTGTCCGCGATGTCCCACAACTTCGTCAAGGACCCGCGGGACGTCGTGAAGTCGGGTGACGTCGTGAAGGTGAAGGTCCTCGAGGTGGACGAGGCCCGTCAGCGCATCGGACTGACTTTGCGGCTCGACGACGAGGTCGGGGCCGGCCGCAAGAACGACGGTCCCCGCGGCGGTGGGCAGCGGCAGGACCGGCGGGGCGGCGGTCAGCCACAGGACCGGCGCGGCGGCAAGCCGCAGCAGCAGCAGGGTGGACGCGATCGCGGGCGTGACTCCCGCCCGGCGCCCGGCGGTTCGATGGCCGACGCGCTGCGGAAGGCGGGATTCGGCAAGTAAAGAGGTCACCATCCCGACACGAGCCTCCACTTTTCGATGGAGTGACTAGTTCTTTACTGGGATAGTGGATGCCGATGTACGAATGGCTGGATCGGGAAATCGTCGGGCACGGGCGCCTGCCTCTGCTCTTTTTCCTGCTCGGGTTTCTCGCGGCTTTCCTGTTCATCCGGTTGAGCGTGCGGATGATCCGTGCCGAGGTGTCGTGGTGGCCGGGCAACGTGAAACCCGGCGGGCATCACGTCCACCACGTGGTGTTCGGCGTCGTGACGATGCTCGTCTCGGGGGTCTCCCTCATCGCCGTGTACGAGGACGGCACCCAGACCACCGGCGCCGTCCTCGCCACGTTCTTCGGGGTCGGCGCCGCGCTCGTGCTGGACGAGTTCGCGCTGATCTTCTACCTGCAGGACGTGTATTGGGCGGATGAGGGCCGGACGTCGGTCGATGCCGTGTTCGTGGCGATCGCGGTGACGGGTCTGCTGCTCCTCGGTCTCCGGCCGCTCGAACTGATCAACGTCACCGACTTCCGGGACTCGCCGGATCCCTGGGTGCGGATCGCGATCGCGTTCTCGTCCGTGATCAACCTGCTCATCGCGGCGGTGGTGCTGCTGAAGGGGAAGATCTGGACGGGGTTGCTCGGCCTGTTCATCTTCCCGATCCTGCTGATCGGGGCGCTCCGATTGAGCCGGCCGAGCGCACCGTGGGCCCGGTGGCGCTACACCTCCAAGCCGAAGCGGATGCTCCGGGCCCTCGAGCGGGAGCGGAAGTGGCGTCGGCCGGTCATCCGGGCCAAGATCTTCGTGCAGGATTTCATCGCCGGGACTCCCAGCGCAGTGCACGTGAAGGAAGCCGCGGAACATGCCAGGGTGGCGGCGGAGGTCGAACTCGACCACGTGGTGCATGCGGCGCCGCCGCCGATTTCTCTTCACCCGGTGGCGTCTGGCACAATGGACGGGTTGCCTGGACCAGGCAGCAGTACTTGATCTGGGCACGAACCAGACGAGCACCGGTGTTCTTCGAACGTCCGGGGGCCGCTCGGTTCCTCTGCTCCTGCGAAAACGCAAGGATGGAACACCGATGAACACTCTCGATTTCCTGGACAAGAAGTCCCTCCGCGACGACATTCCCGAGTTCCGTCCCGGCGACACCCTCAACGTGCACGTCAAGGTCATCGAAGGCTCGAAGGAGCGCGTGCAGGTCTTCAAGGGCGTCGTGATCCGCCGTCAGGGCGGCGGCGTCCGCGAGACCTTCACCGTCCGCAAGGTCTCCTTCGGTGTCGGCGTCGAGCGCACCTTCCCGGTCCACAGCCCCAACCTGGCGCAGATCGAGGTCGTCACCCGCGGTGACGTCCGCCGCGCCAAGCTGTACTACCTCCGCGATCTGCGTGGCAAGGCCGCCAAGATCAAGGAAAAGCGCTGACCTTTCCGATGAGCCCGGCACTGCGTAGTCGCAGTGCCGGGCTAATCTGATTTCGTGACAGATTCTTCGAAGGAGCGGGCATTGTCGTCGGAATCCGAGACCACCGGCGATTCGGCCGCCACCTCCGCCGTGAACGGCGGAACGGCGGAGCCCGAGAAGAAGCCCCGCTCCTTCCTCCGTGAGTTGCCGATCCTGATTCTGGTCGCGCTCGTTCTGAGTTTCCTGTTGCAGACGTTCGTCGCCCGGGTGTATCTCATTCCGTCCGAATCGATGGAACCGACGCTGCACGGGTGCGCGGGCTGCACCGGCGACCGCATCGTGGTCGAGAAGATCGGTTACCGCTTCGGTGAACCGCAACCGGGTGACGTCATCGTGTTCCGTGGCCCCGATTCGTGGTCGCAGGATTTCGTCTCCACCCGGTCCTCCAACGTGGTGATCCGCGGTGCGCAGGAACTCGGTTCCCTCGTCGGACTCGTCCCCCCGGACGAGAACGACCTCGTCAAGCGTGTGATCGCCACCGGCGGTCAGACCGTCGAATGCTGCGACGACCAGGGCCGGATCCTGGTCGACGGCAAGCCGCTCGACGAGCCCTACGTCGTCATGGATTTCCCGTTCGTCCCCGGCTCCCAGACCTGCGACACGGCACTGAAGTCGGCGCGCTGCTTCGGCCCGGTCACCGTGCCCGACGGACACCTGTGGGTGATGGGTGACAATCGCAGCAACTCCGCGGACTCGCGGTACCACGTGGGCGACGACATACAAGGCACCATCCCGCTCGACAACGTGATCGGTAAGGCCGTCTTCATCGCGTTGCCGCCGTCGCGGATGGGCACGATCAGTTCACCCGATATCCAGGGCAAGTGACTTCCTGGCCTCCACGCATCGTCATTCGCAGGTCGTCCGGTCTGCGGACGATGGAGTCGGCGCTGGTCCGTAGCGGCCTCGGTCCGGTGGCCGGTGTCGACGAAGCAGGCCGGGGCGCGTGTGCGGGGCCGCTCGTCGTGGCGGCCTGCGTGCTCGCACCGAAGCCGTATCCGGCGCTGGCGCGCCTCGACGATTCGAAGAAGCTCACCGAACGCACGCGCGAAGAGTTGTTCCCGGCCATCACCCGGCTCGCGGTGGCGTGGAGCGTCGTGTCTTTTCCGGCCGAGGAAGTCGACCGGATGGGTGTGCACGTAGCCAACATCGAGGGCATGCGACGTGCCGTTGCCGGGCTCTCGACCACCCCGGGTTACGTTCTCACCGACGGCTTCCGCGTCCCGGGCCTGCCGGCCCCGTCGCTGCCAGTGATCGGCGGCGACGCCGCGGCGGCATGCATCGCGGCGGCGAGTGTGCTGGCCAAGGTCTCTCGCGACCGGGTGATGGTCGCAATGGACGAGACACATCCCGGTTACGGTTTCGCGATCCACAAGGGGTACAACACGCCCGCGCACCTGACGGCTCTCGAGAAGCTGGGCCCGTGCCCGGAGCACCGCCGCTCGTGGTCGAACGTCGCCGCGCTGATACACCGAGTGGATAACAGTTCCGGAAGTGCGAGATGATGACAATTCACACCAGAGCAGGAGGACTCACAGACCGATGAGTGCCGAGGATCTCGAGAAGTACGAAACCGAGATGGAGCTGTCGCTCTACCGCGAGTACCGGGACATCGTCGGTCAGTTCTCCTATGTCGTGGAGACCGAGCGCCGGTTCTATCTGGCGAACTCGGTGGAGTTGCTGCCGCACAACGCGGACGGAGAGATCTACTTCGAGCTGCGGATGTCCGATGCGTGGGTGTGGGACATGTACCGTCCCGCGCGTTTCGTGAAGTATGTCCGCGTCATCACGTTCAAGGACGTGAACATCGAGGAACTCGACAAGCCGGACCTGCGGCTCCCCGACAACGGTCTGTCCTGACGATCCGGAGTTCTCGTCCGCGTACGATCGTCCGATGACCGGACCGAGGCGTGTCGCGCTGGCTCTGGGGAGCGGCGGTGCGCGGGGGTACGCCCACATCGGAGCGATCCAGGTGCTCGAGGAGCGCGGATTCGAGATCGTCGGTGTCGCAGGCTCGTCGATGGGGGCCCTGGTGGGAGGACTCCACGCAGCGGGCACGCTCGACGACTTCACCCGGTGGGCGATCGGCCTGACCCAGCTCGACGTCGTGCGTCTTCTCGACCTGTCGGTGTCCGCCCCCGGAGCCATCCACGCCGAGAAGATCCTGCAACGGGTCAGGGAGATACTCGGCGAGATCCGCATCGAAGACCTTCCGATTCCGTATACGGCCGTGGCCACCGATCTCGCTGCGGGCCGGTCGGTGTGGTTCCAGCGAGGGCCCGTCGACGCGGCGATCCGTGCGTCGATCGCCATCCCCGGCGTCATCACGCCGTATGTGCTCAACGGCCGGGTGCTCGCCGACGGTGGGGTGCTCGACCCTTTGCCGATGGCGCCGCTCGTCTCCGTGAGCGCCGACCTGACCGTCGGGATCAGCCTGAGCGCCGAGGACCGGGACGGGCGCTCGCTGGCCCCGGAGAACGTCAGCGCCGATTCGCGGCCGGTGGACGAATGGGTGGCGCGCTTCCGCCGGAGCGCCGCGCAGCTGCGTGACCTGGACATCGTGCGGTCGGTCGTGGGGCGATTCGGCGCTGCGCACACCGACCCGGATCCGACGGACGAGCAGGACGGCCAGATGATCGGCGATCAGACCGTGGTCGAGGGCGACGCCGTGGCCGTCCCGAAGTTCAGCCGGTTCGCGGTGATGAACCGTTCGCTCGACGTGATGCAGGCAACGTTGGCTCGCTATCAGCTCGCCGCGTACCCACCGGACGTGCACGTTCGGGTGCCCCGGAACGCGTGCCGCAGTCTCGATTACCATCGTGCCGCCGAGATGATCGAACTGGGTCGGGTTCTCACCGGGCGTGCGCTCGACGACGCCGGTCTCGTCTCGCCGGCAGCCGCTGTGTCTCCGGCAGATTCGGACGGCGAGCCCACCTGACAGGTGGCAGGGCCGGTGCTGCGCACGCAGCACCGGCCCTGCCACTCACGGGGATGTCAGCTCGAGGCCCCAGCCCGGGCGGCGCCGAGGTCGCCCACCGATTCGTCGGACTCGCCGTCGACGTGATCGACGTGCTGCGGCGCCACGAGCAGGCAGAGAATGCTGACCGCGCACATTCCGATCAGGAGGCCGATCACCGGCCACACGCTGCCGGTGGCCTGGTACATGAGCGTGGACACCAACGGCGACAGTCCACCGAAGATCGCGCCGGCGCCCTGGTAGGCGAGCGAGATGCTGGTGTACCGGGCCTGCGGCCGGAACATCTGCGACAGCACCGCCGCGATCGGACCGTACGTCGCGGCCAGGACGAGCCGCATGACGGCGAAGGTCAGGAAGATCAGGACCACCGACCCGGACGTCAGGACCAGGAACTGTGGCGCGGCGAGCACCGCGACGGCCAGCAGTCCGTAGATCACCACGCGGATCCGGCCGACCTTGTCGCCGAGCCACGCCACTCCGAGCGTGGCGATCAATTCCACCACCGCGGCAACGCTGAGCGCGTTGAGGACGAGTGTCTCGGACAGCCCGACGTCCGGGTCGGTGGCGTACGCCGTGATGAACGTCGTCACGAGGTAGTAGCCGCCCACCGCGACGGGCAGGATGCCCATGCCGAGCAGGATCGGGCGCCAGTTGGTGACGATGGCGTACTTCAGCGGCAGCGCTTCGGGTTCGGTCGCCGTCTGCACCTCGGACTCGAAGACGGGGGATTCCTCCACCTTCAGTCGCACCAGCAACCCCACGCCGATCAGGAGCGCCGAGCACAGGAACGGCAGCCGCCACGCCCAGTCCCGCAGGGCGTCGTCGCCGAAGGTCGAGAGGACACTGAAGAACCCGGTGGCGAGCAGCGCGCCTGCGGGGTTGCCCAGCTGTGCGAATCCGCCGTAGAACGTCTTCTTGTCCTCGGGCGCGTGTTCGACGGCCATCAGCACGGCGCCACCCCATTCGCCGCCCACCGCGAAACCCTGCACGAAACGCAGCATCACGAGCAGCAGCGGCGCCCAGAACCCGATCTGCGCGTATGTCGGCAGCGCACCGATCAGGAACGTGCCCGCGCCCATCAGGGTGAGTGTCACGACGAGCGCCGTCCGCCGGCCGACCCGGTCGCCGACGTGTCCGAAGACGATGCCGCCGAGCGGGCGGGCGAAGAAGCCCACCGCATAGGTGGCGAACGCGGCGGCGATGCCGGTCAGGCGGTCGGTGTCGGAGGGGAAGAAGATCTCACCGAACACCAGGGCCGCCGCCGTGGCGTACACGTAGAAGTCGTACCACTCGATGGTGGTGCCGACGAAGGCCGCGAAACCCGCCTTGCGGGCCTTGGCGATCTGAGTGTCGTGACTCATGGCTGATCCTCGGTGGTTGCAGTGGTCGAGAGTAGGTCGCTGCGGGTGGAATGCGCCAATTCGCCGTCGATCCACGTTTCACGGACCTCGATGTCGGCAATGGTGTGCGGGTCGACGGTGAGAGGGTCGGCGCCGAGGACCACGAAATCGGCGCGCTTGCCGGGGGAGATGCTGCCGAGTTCGGATTCCCGTCCGAGCGCGCGGGCCCCGTTCAGCGTGTGCGCGGTGAGGGCCTGGGCGGCGGTCAGTCGCAATGCGTTCGAGCCGAGTTGATGTCCCTGCCGGGTGATGCGGGTGACGGCGGCCTGGATCGCCTCGAGTGGTTTGGGCTCGGCGACGGGTGCGTCGGAACTGATCGTGACCGGTACGTCGGCTTCGACGAATTCGCCCAGGGGATTGAAACGCTCACCCGGGGTGCCGATGGCCGCGGTCACGCCCTCGCCCCAGTTGTAGTAGTGCTGCGGCTGGTTGACGGGGTACACACCGAGTGCGTGCATCCGCGTGATCTGCTCGGGGGTCGGCAACCCGCAGTGCTCGATGCGGTGACGGGCATCGGCGTCGGGATGCGCCTTCTGCGCGGCCTCGATCGCGTCGAGGACCATGTCGATCGCGGTCGGCGACTGCGCATGCGTCGCAGTCTGCAGGCCGACGGCGTGTGCCTTCGCGATCAGCGCCGCATAGTCGGCGGGCTCGTGATAGAGCTGCCCGGTCCGGCACGGGTCGCCCACGTACCCATCAGGGAAGTAGGCGGTCCAACCGCCGAGAGTGCCGTCGGCGTAGAACTTGATCCCGCCGAACGCGAGACGTGAGTTGCCGAACGCACCGTGCAGCCCGGTGTCGAGCGCGTGATCGAGCAGGTGGCTGAGCAGGTACATGCTCACCCGGGTCTCGAGCCGGCCCTGCTCCGCCAGTCGCAGGTACATGTCGAACTCGCGCCGCGTCACCTGGCAGTCGCCGATCGTGGTGACGCCGCCCTCGAGGAACTTCTCCTGCGCCACGGAGAGCTGCCGCAGATGCTCCTCGGGTTCGTCCTCGAGGTGGAAGTTCGGGCCGTGATGACCGACCTTGACGCCGTTCACGCCGGTGAGGATGTTGCAGGCGGCATCGGACAGTTCGCCGGTCAGCTCGCCGTCCGCGTCGCGGAAGAACTCGCCGCCGGGCGGATTCGGGGTGTCACGGGTGACGCCGTGGAGCTCGAGGGTGAACGTGTTGACGACGCCGCCGTGGCCGCTGGCGTTCATCAGGTAGACCTCGCGGTCGGTACCGACCTGATCGAGTTCCTCCTTCGTGGGATGACGGCCCTCGACGAGGTTGCGGTGCTCGTAGCCGTACCCACGCACCGGGATCCCGGCAGGCTGGTTCCCCGCCGCCTCCCGGAGCAGTGCGACGATCTCGGGAATGGTGCGTGCCTTCTCGGGGCCGCAGTCCACCCAGCTGAGCATCTGGCCGTACATCAGGGGGTGGGCGTGCGGATCGACGAACCCGGGTACGACGGTCGCCCCGGCGAGATCGATGACGTCCGTCGTCCGGGTGCCGATCCTCCGCGCTTCCTCACGACATTCCGCAGCGGTGCCGACCGCGGCGAAGCGATTGCCGTAGACGAGGAAGGCCTCGGCGCCCTCGGTGTCTGCGTCCACGGTGCGGAGCGTGCCACCGGTGAAGACGGTGGCGGTGGCGTCGAGGGGGGACGCCTCGTGGTGAAACAGCTTGCGCATGGTGATCCTTCGAGATGGTGGTGTGGGTCACGTTCCGGTTGGGAGGGAAATTACGCCCTGACCAGCGGCTACGCAATACATCAAAGTTTCGGAGCGATCGTTCGACGACGAATGTGTTCAGTAGTTGGAGCAGATTTGCACCGATTCGCAGAATATTGGGATCTGTGCGATTCTTCTTGTCTGTCGGGAATGCAGAAAGAAATCGAGAAATCTCGGGGCATCATGACTGTCGAACTGGATTCCAAGCTCATCGCGGCGTTGCAGTCGAACGGTCGCGCAACCTATCGGGAGCTCGCCGCGACCGTGGGCGCACCCCGCGCCGCGGTGTCCACGCGCGTCCAGACGCTGCTCGACACGGGCACGGTGAGTGTCGTTGCCGTCGCACACCCCGAGTTGCTGGGCCTCAAGGCGATGGCACACGTGTCCGTCGCCGTGTCGGGGCCGGTGGGTCCCGTCGCCGAGGCACTCTGCGCGTCGGAGGCGGCCGTCTACATTTCCGCTGTGAGCGGGCAGTACAACATCATCGCCGAACTGCGCGTCCCCAACCAGCGGGACCTCTACGACGCCATCGCCGCGATCCGTGCGGAACCCGGTGTCCGCACCGTCAACACGCTGTTCTACGCCGATGTCATCAAGGGAATCTTCATGCCCAAGAGCGCATTACGGGCCGACGTCCGACTGGACGCAAAAGACGTCGCGCTCATCGAGTTACTGGAACGGAACGGGCGGATGCCGTTTCTGGAACTGGCCGAACGCACCGGGCTCTCACCGAGTGCGGCGCGGAATCGCGTGAACCATCTGATCGACAGCACCGCGTTGCGCGTCGGAGCCGTCGTGAGGCGCCGCGGTGGCGGCAGAACCCTCGCCATGGGCATCGGTGTCAGCCTCGGATCGCGGGACCGGGAGGCGTGCGCGCAGATCGAGGACCTGCCGGGTATCGAGTTCCTGGCGCGGACACTCGGCAGATTCGACCTGATCGGCACGGTCGCCGCCGACTCGTCGGGTGACCTCTACGCCCTTGCCGAACACATCCGGACGATCGACGGTGTGATGGCCCTGGAGACCTGGACGCATCTCGAGGTGTTCAAGGAGCACTACGCCCGTAGCCTCGACGTCCGCGGATAGAAGCGTCCCGGAAGCGAGTCACTTCGGCCGGGTAACTGTGAGACGATCGGCCGATGCGCCTCGGGTTGCACGCACTCGGGATCGGCACCGGCGCTCGTCGCGCGGTGATCGACTCGGTCGCGGTTGCCGCCGAGAACAGCGGATTCGCCACGCTGTGGGCAGGCGAGCACGTCGTGATGGTGGACCGGTCGGAGTCGCGGTATCCGTACGCGGACGACGGCCGGATCGCGGTCCCCGCCGTCGCGGATTGGCTCGACCCGATGATCGGGCTGAGCTTCGCCGCCGCTGCCACCCACACGATCGGCGTTGCCACCGGAGTGTTGCTACTGCCCGAACACAATCCCGTCCTCATGGCCAAGCAGGCCGCGACGTTGGATCTGATGAGTGGGGGCCGGCTGACGCTCGGCGTGGGCATCGGATGGTCCCGGGAAGAATTCGCTGCGCTCGGCATTCCGTTCGAGGGACGTGGCGAGCGCGCCGCCGAATACGTTGCGGCGATGCGCACGCTGTGGCGTGACGACGTCGCGACGTTCGAGGGTGCGTTCGTCCGCGTCGATTCGGTGCGGGTCAATCCGAAACCCGTGCGTGATCGCCGGATTCCGGTCGTGCTCGGCGGCAACAGTGACGCGGCACTCCGCCGGGTCGCGGCGTGGGGTGACGGCTGGTACGGGTTCAGCCTGGACGGCGTCGACGCCGTCACCGAACGAATCCGGACGATCCACGCACTGTGCCGGGACGCAGGGCGCGACGCCGAGGAGTTGCGCCTGGCCGTAGCCTTGCGGGAAGTGGACCCCTCCGACGTCGATGCGCTGGCCGAGGCGGGAGTCGACGAACTCGTCCTCGTCGAGTCGCCACCCGGGGATCCCGGCGCGGCCGCCGACTGGGTGGCATCGCTCGCGCGCCGATGGATGCCCGCGCTCGGCTGACCGTTCGATTACCGGCTTGACAGCCCTGGCCTGGGCCTTTGGGGTGAACACTTGCCGCGCAGTGCCGAGTTGTCCACAACGTGCACTTCATACACAGCCCAATTCGTTCGCCCAGTTCGGGCACCTCTTCCCGGAATGCGGGTCGGGCACGGTGGTGCGAGAGACGCGGTTTGCATCGGTGGGCCGCCGGGGGACGGGGTGGAGGCTGCTGTGGCGCACAATCTCGCGCTTGGTGCACATGGGGAGGATCTGGCCGCCCGGTATCTCACCGAGGCGGGCATGGAGATCGTCGACCGGAACTGGCGATCCCGATACGGGGAAGTCGATCTCATTGCGGCAGAGGGAGACTGGCTCGTGTTCGTGGAGGTGAAGACACGGCGCGGCCTGGGATACGGCAGTCCGGCCGAGGCGGTGACGTTCTCGAAACAGCGCAGGATCCGCCTGTTGGCCGTGGAGTGGCTGCGGGACTCGGGCCGGCACTGGTCGCGGGTGCGGTTCGACGTGGTCGCGATCATGATCGGGCACGGTCCGCAGCCCCAGATCGAACACGTCCGGGATGCGTTCTGATGGCACTGGGGCGAGCACACTCGGTGGCCGTGACCGGGGTCGACGGTCAACTGGTCGAGATCGAGGCCGATATCGGCCGCGGACTCCCCGCGGTGCATCTGGTCGGGCTGCCGGACACCGAGCTGCAGGAGGCTCGGGACCGGATCAGGGCCGCGGTGGCGAACTCGGGCGAGGAGTGGCCGGATTCGAAGGTGATCCTCGCGCTGTCGCCGGCGACGCTGCCGAAGGTCGGCTCGGTCTACGATCTCGCCCTCGTCGCTGCCGTGCTGGACGCGGCAAAGCAGGTGAAGCGGCAGCGGCTGCGCGAGACCGTTCTGCTCGGAGAACTCGCGCTGGACGGGCGGCTCCGGTCGGTGCGCGGGATTCTGCCTGCGGTGCTCGCGGCGAAGAATGCGGGGTGGGCGACGGTGGTCGTCCCGGTGCAGTCGCTGCCCGAGGCAGGGCTGGTCGGTGGTGTCGAGGTGCTCGGCGCGCACGACCTGCGGGCGGCGATCGCGTGGCTGCGGGAGGAGCGGGATCTCGAGTATCCGGAGCCGGCGCAGTGGGTTGCGCAACCGGTGCGCGCCGATCTGAGCGAGGTGGTGGGTCAGGCAGAGGCGCGCTGGGCCATCGAGGTGGCGGCGGCGGGAGCGCACCACCTGATGCTCACCGGCCCACCCGGCGTGGGGAAGACGATGCTGGCGCAACGACTTCCCGGGGTTCTGCCCCCGCTCACCGAGAGTGAATCGCTCGAGGTGACAGCAATCCACTCCGTGGCCGGGCTCCTGCCGCCCGAGCGTCCCCTCATCGACGTGCCGCCGTTCATCGCACCCCACCACACCGCGTCCGTGAGCGCACTCGTCGGCGGGGGAAGCGGGGTCGCGAAGCCCGGCGCGGTCAGTCGCGCCCACCGAGGGGTGCTGTTTCTCGACGAGTGCGCCGAGATCGGAACCAAGGTCCTCGAAGCTCTGCGGACCCCGCTCGAGGACGGGGAGGTGCGAATCGCGCGCCGGGACGGGGTCGCCCGCTATCCGGCGCGCTTCCAGCTGATCCTCGCGGCCAATCCGTGCCCGTGCGCGCCCGCGCGGGAAGCCGACTGCGTGTGCGCACCGACTGCCCGGCGACGCTACCTCGGGAAGCTGTCGGGACCGCTGATGGATCGGGTGGATCTGCGGGTGCGGATGCAGGCCGTCGCGACCGGAGCGTTCAAAGACGAGGTCGGGGAGAGCACCGAGGACGTCCGCCAGCGGGTGGCGGAGGCGCGGGCGGCCGCCGGCGAGCGGTGGAGCGACTACGGCTGGCGCACCAACGCGGAGGTGCCCGGACCGACCCTGCGGCAGAAGTTCCGGTTGGCACGGCCCGCGCTGGCGCCGGTGGAGCGTGCGCTACGGAAGGGACTGATCACGGCCCGGGGCGCCGATCGGGCGTTGCGAGTGGCCTGGACCGTGAGCGATCTGGCGGGACTCGACATGCCGGGCCCGGAGCAGGTGGTCACCGCGTTGGGGTTTCGTGATCGGAGCTTTCAGTGACAGTGGAAAGTCGAAGTGGTGCAAGCGGTCTGAATGTGGTCCAGGATCCGCGGCGGTTGGCGTGGGCGTATCTGTCGAAGGTGGTGCAGGGGCCGAGCCCGGCGCTGTCGCGGCTCGTGGAGGAGGTGGGTCCGGAGGAGGCGGCGCGGGCCGTGCGGGAGCGGGACCTGTCGGAGATGCTGGGGGAGCGGACCGTTGCCCGGGCGCATGTGGATACCGCCGCGCACGATCTCGCACTGGTGGCGGGGATGGGTGGCCGGCTCGTGACGCCGGACGACGACGAGTGGCCGGCTCGTGACGCCGGACGACGACGAGTGGCCGCAGTGGCGGCTCCTCGGCTTCGGGAATCTGTCCCGATCGCGGGACGAGGGCCCGCCGTTGGCGCTGTGGGTGCTCGGTTCGCGGCCGGTGGCCGAACTGACCGATCGGGCGATCTCGATCGTGGGGACGCGGGCGGCGAGTGCCTACGGCGAGCACGTGACTGCCGAGATTTCCGGTGATCTCGCCGTCGACGGGTGGACGATCGTGTCGGGTGCGGCGTTCGGGGTCGATGGTGCCGCGCATCGGGCAGCGCTGGGTGTCGGGGGCCTGACGGTGGCGGTGCTCGCGTGTGGTGTGGATCGTGCGTATCCGGCGGGGCATGCGCGCATGTTGCGGCAGATCGCGCAGAACGGTGCGGTGATCAGTGAGTACTCGCTCCAGGTACATTAACACCATGGATCCGCAGCACAAGCCGACACGCGCACTGATCGTCATCCGATTGTCCCGGCTGACTGATGAGACGACCAGTCCAGAGCGTCAGCTAGAGGCCTGCGAGCGCTTCTGTGCAGCTCGCGGCTGGGAAGTCGTGGGCGTGGCCGAGGATCTCGACGTGAGCGCTGGCACGACGTCGCCGTTCGAGCGACCGTCTCTGTCTCAGTGGATCGGCGACGGCAAGGACAACCCCGGACGCATCGGCGAGTTCGACACGGTCGTGTTCTACCGGGTGGACCGGCTCGTTCGACGAGTCCGGCACCTCCACGATGTCATCGCCTGGTCCGAGCGGTTCGATGTCAACATGGTGTCCGCGACCGAGTCGCATTTCGATCTGTCGACCACGATCGGCGCACTGATCGCCCAGCTCGTTGCCTCGTTCGCCGAGATGGAACTAGAAGGCATCAGCCAGCGCGCGACATCCGCGCATCGGCATAACGTCCAGCTCGGCAAGTTCGTAGGCGGATCTCCTCCGTTCGGGTACATGCCCGAGGAGACCCCGGACGGCTGGCGCCTGGTCCATGATCCCGATGTGGTGCCGATCATCCTCGAGGTTGTCGACCGGGTGCTCGAGGGTGAGCCGCTACGGAGGATCACAGACGATCTCAACGCACGCGGGGCGACCACGGCCCGAGACCTGGTCAAACAACGCAAGGGCAAGGAGACCGAGGGCCACAAATGGCACTCGAACGTGCTCAAGCGTCGACTGATGTCCCCGGCGATGCTGGGGTACGCGCTGCGCCGCGAGCCGCTCACCGACTCGAAGGGAAAGCCCAAGCTCAGCGCCAAGGGTGCGAAGTTGTACGGCCCGGAGGAGATCGTTCGCGGCCCCGACGGGCTGCCGGTACAGCGGGCAGAGCCGATCTTGCCCAAGCCACTGTTCGACCGGGTCGTCGCGGAGCTTGAGGCCCGCGAGCTGCAGAAGGAACCCACAAAGCGGATCAACTCGATGTTGCTGCGGGTGCTGTACTGCGGGGTTTGCGGACAGCCGGTGTATCGGGCAAAGGGCCAAGGCGGACGCTCGGACCGCTACCGGTGCCGGTCGATCCAGGACGGGGCCAACTGTGGCAACCCGTCGGTGTTGACCTACGAACTGGACGACCTCGTGGAGGAGTCGATCCTGGTTCTCATGGGCGACTCCGAGAGGCTCGCTCACGTCTGGAACCCAGGCGAGGACAACGCATCTGAGCTGGCCGAGGTCGAGGCCAGACTCGCTGACCGAACCGGCCTGATCGGTGTCGGTGCGTACAAGGCAGGCACTCCGCAGCGCGCCACACTCGACACGCTGATCGAGGCAGACGCCAAGCTCTACGAGCGGCTGAAAGCCGCCACACCACGGCCCGCCGGATGGACCTGGGAGCCGACCGGCGAGACGTTCGCCGAGTGGTGGGCAGCACTCGACACGGGTGCGAGGAACGTCTACCTCCGCAATATGGGTGTCAGGGTCACCTACGACAAGCGCCCAGTACCTGAGCAGGTAAGCGCTGGCGAGAAGCCGAGAGTTCACCTGGAGCTGGGCGAGGTGCGAAAGATGGCCGAGCAAGTCGCCGTGACAGGAACCATCGGAACCCTGACCAGGAACTACACCCGTCTGGGCGAGATCGGTATCACCCACGTCGACATCGACGCAGGAAGCGGCAAGGCAGTGTTCGTCACGAAGTCCGGTGAACGGTTCGAGCTGCCGCTGAACATCCCCGAGGAGTGACCGGGCACCGGGGCCGGCCAAACCGCACGGCAGGCCCCGACACCCTCGGACCACCTGAATCCTGCAGCCGAGAGCCTCTAGGCGGGACGCCCGTGCTGGCCCTCAGATCCACGCTGAGCGACTTTCTCGCGGTCTGGGTACCCAAGGGCACCCTTGGCGCTACGGCGCAATGAGCTGTTGGTGACCTCGGCCACACTGCCCTAACAAACCCACCGTTGTTAGGGGCATATACAGATTGAGGGCCTCCCGAGAGGCCCGAATGTGTTAGGTGCGTCACGCACCCTGACAAGAACCCCCTTGTCAGGCGCATACACAACGAGAGGGCCGGAAACCGACAGGATCAATTCCTGACGAGTTACAGGCATATATGGTGGGAAGGGTTGAGAGACCCGGTGATCTCGGTCACTCATTGTTACAAACCCGTCGATGTTTCACCCATATATGGTGGGAAGAGAAAAAGCCCGGTGAACTGCATCACAATCTGAGATTGAGGCTGCGAACAGACCCCTATCTACATATGAGGGCCTGAGAGGCCCTCCTGGTGATGAAGTGAACTACGCCACACTTCAGGGTGTGGCTTGACAATTCGCTCGTATATATATTACGAGGGCCTAAGAAGGCCCGACCTAGTTTAGTGAGTTGCCTCACAATCTACGGTTGAGCTTGAAAATTATCGCCTACTTATATATGAGGGCCTTCGAGAGGCCCTCTGAGAGCCCGCGTCTGCGGCTCCTCCTGGAGAGCGCCTGATGGGCGCTCCACCTTATTCAGTCATCGGGCAGCCGCTGAGCTGCCCAGCTTGACATCCCCCAATCTTGCGAGCTTGAGCCCCGGTAGGTCGGTGCTCGCCGCATCCGGGTGTTCCCCAGGCACCCGGAGGTCGGTCGGTGTTGTTCTCTCCTCCGCCGACCGCCTGAACTTCCCGAGGTTGTCTGAACCTCGGTAGGCCGCTGTCCTTACCAGCGGAGAGACGGCTGGTTACCGTCTCGACTCCTTTTGGGGAGGGTTACTTGATCGAGAGCCCCGGTCTGCTGGTCATGGCAGGCCGGGGTTTTTCTCGGCCCTTCACCGATGCACCCATCGACTACGACCAAGGAGGTCGCCATGCCAGAAGCAACCATGTGCCGCAGCGGGCGGCACCTGATCCGATCACCCCGCGACCGCCGCGCCAACGGCGGTTGTGCCCAGTGCGCTCGACTGAACGAGCGCGCGTACCGAGTCCGCTGCCGTGATGCGCTGCGGACGATGCAGGCCCTGTCTGACCAGGCCTGACCACGAACTCCCCGGCACACAGCCGGGTACAGCCCTGCCCAGGTGGCAGGAGCAATCACGCCCAGGAGGCGAACCGACGACGCGTGTCGTCGGCCACACCACATCACCCCGAAGGGATGCCCACATGAAAGACACGTTCGATCGACTGCCTGCTAGCTGGCGACGCGAGATCCGGATCCTACGCACCGACTGCAAGATGTACCGCTTGCGTCTGCGAGCTGCCGAACAGCGCATCGCCGAGCTGGAGGCCAGTCGCAATGTCTAGTCGAAACATCGTCCGACACCACGGCCTGGTCGGGGACAAGCGAGGGGCTCACGCTCCAGGAGGAGGGTTCTTGTACGCAGGCATCCCGATGGCCCTGGCTCGCGACACAAAGCTGTCGGCCCACGCCCGATCTGTGGCCCTACTCGCCTGGTCGCATGACGAGAAGTGGCAGCAGTCGGCTGCTGACATCGCCAAGGAGCTAGGCATGGGACGTAACACCGTGGCCGCTGCTCTGATCGAACTCGAGGAGCGCGGCTGGATGGTTCGGGAGGTCCACTACAAGCCAGGCAAGAAGGTGGCCCAGGTCTGGGACTTCGAGATCTGGCACCTGCAGATGTCGAACATCCCGTTCGCACCGGATGAGGTCGAACGTCTCAGGCAACCTGCTCCGAACGGGAGCAGGTCTACCACCGAACCTGCTCCGAACGGGAGCAGGGGTTGCTCTGAACGGGAGCAGGTACCTGCTCCGAACCGGAGCACCATAGGAATAGATAGAGAGATGCATCCAGAAATGCATCTCAGTAATGCAAGTACTGACCAGGAGACCGGCCATGGGAGCCGGTCTCTTGCGGTTGCGGGTCCAGAACCAACTGCAGAGGATCGGCCGGCCAAAAGCAGGCAGGCCGACCCTGATCCTGAACCTGCATCTGCTGGTGCCTCGGAGGCACCCGAGGAGTACCGGCCTACCGGCCTGCATCCGCTAGCTCAGCCGACGCTGAGCGCCGACCCCTTCGCCAGCGAGCCCGCATGGCGAGTTGAGGCAGTCGCGAGCGAGAAGCGAGCGGCACGGTTGCTCGTGCCTGTAGCTGCATCCGCACCTCACAGGATCCCTGATCCGTTCGCGAGCTGATCGACAACTTGACGTACCCACCCGAGGCCCCGCCAACAACGGGGCCTTTTTGCTGCCCGGACCACGGCAGCCAACACCCAGAGGAGAGAACACATGGACGCACTGACCGAGGCAGTCGTACGGGCTGCCGAGCACCGAGGCCCGGAACGGGTCTGGAACGTCGGCCCCGAGGCCGTCGTCGACCTCAGCCCTGGCAGGGGCCACCCGTTCGACGGTCTGACCGTCACCCACTGGACGGAGGACTGATGAGCATCTATCTCGCCTGGATCTTCACCAACCTCGCCGCTGGCGCGGCCCTGGCGCTGGACGCCCGGAGGTTGGCCCGATGAGCCGATACGAACGGCCCGCGACGTTCGAGGCCTGGTGGGAGCGACACGGCCAGCAGTACGAGGCAGCCGTGATCGAGGGAGGCGGCACGCCGTGGCCGCTGGACCCCGAGAAGCGCGCCGAGACCGCCAAGCGTCTCGGTCTCCCCGATGACACAAACCCGATGACCCTCCGTGAGGCGCTCTGGATGCGCCGGAACAGGAAAGCAGCATGACCACATCCGAAACCACGACATCGATTCCCGGCGCTGAGAGCAACGCTGACGGAGTTTCTACCGATTCAGATACCGATACGCCGGAAGCGCCCAACGAGCCTCAGAAGGGCAACAAAGAAGCCCGGTACCGGGTAGAGCGCAACGAAGCCCGCGAGGAGCTGGTGACCGCCAACGCCCGCATCGAGCGCATGCAGCGTGCCGAGGTTGAGCGACTGGCCACCGAGGCCGGTTTGTCTCACGGATCCGACGTGTTCACCCTCAGCGGCAACGGACCGGCTGACTACCTCGACGACCACGGCAACGTCGACTCCGCCAAGGTGGCGGCTGATGTCGCCGCCGTCCTGGAGGAGCGCCCTGGTCTGCGGAAGAACGCCCCTGCGTTCGACCCGACCCAGGGCACCGGAGGTGGCAAGCCGAAGGCAGCGGCCCCGTCGTGGGAATCGATGTTCTCAGGCTCGGGAGCGACTCCCAACCTCTACTTCGTCGGCTCTTAGAAGCTTCGGACACTGGGAGTCCGTGACTCCCCGTCCACATTAAGGGGCTGTGCCCCAACGAGATTCGGTCTGTGACCGTCTCTCTCGAATCACCCATCAAGGCCTCTGGCAATCGAGCCAGGGGCCTTTCTCATGTCCAGGAGGACACCATGGCAGTACTGAATTCCGGCCTCGAGAATGCTTTCACCCCCGAGGACTACGGCAAGCTGATCGACACCGAGGTCGACGCCAAGTCGGTTGCGTTCCAGGCCGCGACCGTCGTCAACACCGACAAGCACCAGATCCGCGTCCCGATCCTGGTCTCGGACCCGTCGACCGGCTGGTTCGCCGAGAACACCGAGATCACGCTGGTCGATCCTGAGACCGACGAACTGGTCATCGTGCCGACCAAGGTCGCTGGTCGTACCCAGATCTCCAACGAAGCTGCGGACGACACCGACCCGGCTGCCGCGTCGATCATCGGTAAGGCACTGGCCCGCGACATCGCCAACAAGACCGATGCCGCGTTCTTCGGAAACACCGTGACCAACGGCCCCTCGGGTCTGCTCTCGGTCTCTGGCGTCCAGGTGGTCGACACCGGAGCTGGCTGGACCACGCTCGACTACGTCCACGATGCGAAGTCTGAGGCGCTCGCCAACGGTGCCGAGCTGACGCATATCGTCCTGGCCCCGGATGTCGCCCTGGCGCTGGCGAAGGCGAAGACCGCTACCGGCTCGAACCAGGGTCTTCTGGAAACCGTGGACGACGGCGTCAAGCTCGCCGGTCTGATCGCGCTGGTCTCTCCGTACGTCACTGCTGGCAACGCGTGGGCGCTGGACTCCTCGCAGGTGCTCACCGTGCGCCGCAAGGGCACCACGCTTGCGACCTCGAAGGATGCCGCGTTCGGCTCGGACGCCACCCAGATTCGCGCGGTCTCCCGTGTCGGGTTCGGGTTCGCGAACCCCGCTGGCATCGTCCGCCTGCACGATGCCGCCTGATGTCAGCTTGACATCCCCCGGAACGGATCTGAATCCGTTCCCTGACAACTGAATACGCCGCTGGGGGGGTCGTTCTTCGGGACGGCCCCCTGGTGGTTTCCAGACCAACGAGGAGAGAAGCCCGCCATGACCACCGAACAGACCACCGGCAGACCGCATCCATGCCCCCGCGAGGGATGCCCCGGTATGACTTCCGCAGTGGGGCAAAACTGCAGCTATCTCTGCCGAGCTATCGCGCAGGAGCTGGAGAACACCCAGCGGACCTGCGAGTACATCGGGGATACCCCGCTGACCACCGAGCTATGGACCGAGGCAGTCGCCCTCAGCGACGCCTGCAGCCGGTATCTGGAGCTGGGGTACCAGCTACGCATCAAGGCGATGGAGGTAGGCATCAGCCCCAAGCAGTGGCAGGAGATCCGCAAGGGACGAGCTGGCCGATAGAATCGGCTGGTTGAGCGGATGACGAGGGGGCCTGAAGTGAGTAGCTGGGACGACAAGATCGCGAGCCAGGCACAGGCAATCGAGCCTATGGACGACTTCGAGGCAATCCCTCTGGAAGGCCCTGGTCGCTGGGCACACCCGTACGAGGGTGTGACCCTCTACACGAACGACGACAACATCCTGTTCCCCGAGAGTGACGGCACCCCGGCTGCCAACGGGGCACGCAGCCTGTTGCTCCAGGCCCTCGACAAAGCGTTCCAGGCTGGCGAGTCCGCCACCTCGGCGTTCGACCGGCTCCGCAACGGCGCACCCGTCACAACAGGAGATCTGTCCGAGTTGGCATGAGATGAGCCAGCTCCACAAGCTGCTCAGTACGCACCCGGTAGGCCGGGTACTCGAGTAGACACAGCAGACCCTGCCCTATCTGGGTAGTCGTGGTGGTGCGCTTGCACGCACACTGCACAGGTTGAGCTGCCTCGGGTAACGCAGCACACGCTGCAGCACACAGTAAGGGCCGCGTAGTCGCAGGTAGGCCCCTGTATCCGGGGTATCCCTCGGCCCCGCACAGGCGCGTGTGTGCGCCTCAGTCAGTCGACCCCACGAGGGCGATGCTGATCGACCCATCTCTGCAGGTCAGACAAGGTGTCGCACACCCCCAGGGACGGGTTCCCCATACCCCCTTCCAGACCGGTACGTGATACGCCTGCCCCATCACGTGCGGTTTTCAGAACCTGATTTTTTCACCAGATGCCCTGGTCAAGGGCAACTTCCCCCTTCAGATAGAGGAGTTGAAACGCCTATGCGGCCACGAATGCCGAAGGGTTTCGGGTCGGCAGGCCAGAAACTCTGGAGAACCGTCCTAGACGAGTACGAGCTGGACAACGAGCCAGCCAAGCTGGAGATCCTCGCCCACGCCTGCCGCGTCTCCGACACCATCGCCGAGCTGGACCGCGCGACTGCCGACCAGCCGCTCACCGTACGAGGCTCCGCAGGCCAGATGGTGATTCACCCTCTGATCTCCGAGGTCCGATTCCAGCGGGCGCTACTCGCCCAGCTCCTCGCCCGTCTCAACTTCGCACCCGCCGAGGAGGACTGATGCCACGAGGTACTGGGATGTCGCCCACCAGGCGACGCAATCGCAAGCCGTCAGCCACGAGCCCCGAGGCTCTGGCTGCGCTTCTCCCGAACGATCTCCGGTCGCTGGAGGGTCTGTATACCCCCGGCGACTACCAGGCGATGCGCCGCCAGGTCGTCGACTGGCTCAACCACGCCGCCCCAGGTCACGACCACAAGCTGCCACCTGCAGTGATGAACGCAGCCGGTTGTTCGGCTGCTGACTACTACCGGCACGCGCTGTCGATGCCGGTCGGGATCTACGAGTGGGCGGCTCCGCCACCTCCAGTCATCGAGAAACCGTACGAACCCACCCAAGAAGACCTGGACCTCCAGGCCGCCCGCGCCGAGCGGTTGCGCCGCAGTCAAAAGAGAGTCTTTGTGACCCGATGACGAACCAGGCGACCGTGCTCCGCGCCGGCCAAAAGCAGGCAGGCGCTCCACACTACGAAAGAGAGAAGGAATGGCGTACGCCGTAGCGGCTGACGTAACCACGCTGTGGGCGAAAGAGCCTGAGCCTGAGGTGATGGCGCTCATCGAGCGCCGACTCGAACAGGTCGAGCGCATGATCATTCGTCGGATCCCGGATCTTGCCGACCGGATCACTGCCGGATCCATCGACCAGGCCGACGTGGTCGACATCGAGGCGGACGCCGTGCTTCGGGTCGTCCGCAACCCAGAGGGCTACCTCTCGGAGACTGACGGTGGGTACACCTACCAGCTCCAGTCGGATCTCTCCAGCGGCAAGCTGACGATCACCGACGAGGAGTGGGAGATCCTCGGAGTCAACTCCGTCTCCCGAATGGCTGTCATCGTCCCGAATCTGACCACGCCGCAACCGAACGTGGCGTTTGCGATGGGCGGCTGATGAGCCGACGAACCGACCTGGTCACGGTCTACCCCGAGACCGTCGTCATCGACGACGACGGCAACACCCTGACCCGACCCGGCGCGGTCGGAGTCCTGACCCGAGCTGTCGTACAGACCGACGACAGCACCCCGTCGAAGCACCGGCTACGGCTGGTCGGATACCCCGGTCAGCTCGCTGCACAATCCGCGGTGGAGTGGAACGGCCAGCGGTACATGATCGACGGCGGATCTCCTCGTACGGCACAGGCCGAGTACGTCATGATCCGCAAGTGATCCAGGGGTACCCGTACCCCTGCCGGTCGTCTGCTAGGCCGTCTCCGTGGATCTCAGGCGGTCCTACGGTCGTTTCGTCTTCCGAACGTGTTTGGTCACGTACCAGAGTCCCTTGGACTTCCATCTGGGATCTCCCCGGTGTAGCCGGTGGATCTCGTCGTGGCACTCCGCACAGACCGGGACCAGGTCCATCAGCCGTTCCGCACCAAGGTTCTTGTAGGTCCGGTGGTGCAGGTGCATCCCAGGGTGCCGAGGCCGACCGCAGCAGTAGCAATCGGTCGGGAGCTTGGAGGACCAGTATCGCTCTCTGGTCCGTCTCCATTCGGGGCTGTTGATGTACCGGCGGTATTCCGCCGTGGTTACGGTCGCTCTCCCTGGAACACTCACGCGGTGCCTTCCCGACGCCGCCGCGCCTGGGCGGCATCCTGCTTACGCCTGGCCTGTCGTGCGTCGTGGAGTGACGTCCACTCCGCGACCCGGCACAACGCGTGCCCGAACGATGGTCCCGAGCCCCAGTAGGCTACCGACTCGCCCCGTACGGTTCGGACTCCGCACAGGTCACACTTGTTGCCCTGGGGGAACTTCTGCGGGAACCGCTGACGAATCATCCCAGCAGGGTTGACCGGAACCCTGGACTCAGGAGTGCGCTCGGCCCGGTGCCGTTCACGGTTGTACTTCACCTGGGGGAGCACTCCGAGGAGTACACGAGGTGAGGTCTGTTCGAGGTAGAGCCACTGGTGAATATGCATCCAGTCGGGGCAGTCTCGTCTGTCCAGGTGCATCGGTGATCCTCCGGTGATGGTGCGGAGGGGCACGAACGGCAGCCTCCACCCCTTGTAAGTAACCCAGCTCAATCGCGGCATAGAGCCCTCTGCCCGCCGGGCGTGCTAACCGCACACGTCCGTTGTGAATCGGGCCTAGCCGCTGATCAGGTCGGTTTGGCATTCGATTTGGGCTTGCCGTACAGCCCAGCGTTTCCCGGCAGTGGTTGGTTTACGTCGAACACACCTGGTAACGACGGCAGGCCAAAGGCCCGCACCGCGCCCCCAGGGATTGCGCCCTGGGAGACGGAACGGGTCGTTAGCTGACGCGGTAGATGCGGTGGGTGCCGGACTCGAACCGGGCGACGGTCGAGCCGTCCTCGTCGGTCCAGACCTCGGTGACCGGATCACCCGAGATCCGGGCTACGCCGTCGATGCGCTCCTGGATGAACTCGACAGGAGCGGATGTGGTCCCGAGCACGACACGCTCGGGATACGCGCTCTCAACCTCGCAGGTGACGGATACAGCTATGCTGCGGAAACGGTTCATAACGGCGTACTCCGTTGTGTCCTAGACCCCCAGCAGGTGTTGGCGCACCTCGGGGGTCACTCGCTATGTGGTGGTAATAGCGAGTAGGGGACTACGCACCGGGCACGACACCGGCGAAGCATCGGTTCCTGGCGCGGAATCGGTTGGTGGCGAGCCTGTCCGACGGGGTGGTCGTGGTGGAGGCAGGGTGGCGCAGCGGTGCGCGGAAAACGGCGAGTTGGGCGCGCAAGCTGGGGCGTCCCGTGATGGCCGTGCCGGGTCCGGTGACGTCGGCGTCGTCGACGGGGTGCAATCGGATGATTCGGGAGGGGGAGGCGCGGTTGGTCGCGAATGCCGGTGACGTGGTGGAGGAGGCCGGGCCGATCGGGCTGCGGGACGGCCCCGACGTGGTCCGCGATCTGGATGCGCTGTCGGGGGACGCCCTGCTGGTGTACGAGTCGTTGCCCGCGGTCGGGCCGCGTGGGGTCCGGGAGTTGTCCGAACTGTCCGGGGTCGCGGTGGAGCAGGTTCGGGCTGTGCTGCCGCTTCTGGAGATGGAGGGCTTCGTCGGCTCCGACGACACGGGGTGGTCGCGGCAGAGGTGAGGGGTGACGAGCCAGTCGGGAGTCCGCTCGGCGCGCACTTCATCGTGCTCGGTTGCCCCTAATGCGAGTCGAAGCGACTGATCGACGTCACGTTGGGGTAGAAACTTTCATATCGCACCTCACAACCGCACGAAGGAGTGAGATATGGGGTCAGCCGAGGACTTGTGGCGGAACTTCGTCGCGCAGGTGTTGAGCCTGTTGATCGCCTCCGGCTCGTAGCGGAGCTAGCTGCCGGTTGCCTGAGGGCACGCCCCGGGCCGACATCGCGCCCCGGGGCGATCGAGTCTGTGAAGTCCTCGCAGCGCTCCGGTCGACGGTTTCCACTCCACCCAGCGTTGTGCCGGAGGGGTAGTTGCGCCCGTCGTGGGTACTTGGAGTCCAGTCGGCTCACCCACAGCGTCCGGTCGGTGCACATACGGTGTCCGATGAGGCAACTACCGGCGGTCCGGGAGTGCAGTCCGCTCGCGGGTGCGTCTCGAGGAGGAATCTCACATGACCAGGACCACGGCGGAACTGCTCGCCGATCTCGAGGATCGGCTCGAGCAGTCGCTGAATGCGGGGAGCCCGAGGGCGATCGCGCGGCGCAAGCAGAAAGGTCTGCCCGGACCCCGCGAACGGATCCGGATGCTGCTCGATTCCGGCAGCTTCATCGAGGTCGGACAGATGGCGAAGAACCCGGGAGCCCCCGACAACCCCTACGGTGACGGCGTCGTCACCGGCCACGGAACCGTCGACGGACGTCCGGTGGCGGTGTTCTCGCACGACCACACCGTGTTCGGTGGCAGCGTGGGGGAGATGTTCGGTCGCAAGGTCGCATCGATCATCGAATTCGCCGGACGGATCGGCTGCCCCTGCGTGGGCATCAACGACTCCGGCGGCGCACGCGTACAGGACGCCGTCACGTCGCTCGCCTGGTACGCCGAAATGGGCCGCCGCCAGATCCCGCTGTCGGGAGTGTGCCCGCAGGTCTCGATCCTCCTCGGCAAATGCGCGGGCGGCGCGGCGTACGCGCCGATCAACACAGACCTCGTTGTCGCCGTGGACGAGCAGGCGTACATGTTCGTCACCGGTCCCGGAGTCATCAAATCCGTCACCGGCGAGGACGTCACCCTCGACGAACTCGGCGGCGCCCGCGCCCAGGCCGAGAACGGGAACGTCCACCACGTCGCGCCAAGCGAGGAAGCGGCGTTCGCCTGGGTGCGTGATTATCTCGGCTTCCTCCCGTCCAGCAGGCACGAAGAGGCGCCCATCGTGAACCCGGGACTCGAACCCGAGATCACCGACAACGATCTGGCGTTGAACGAGTTCATGCCGGACGCCGACAATGCCGCCTACGACATGCACGACCTGCTGCTGAACATCTTCGACGACGGAGACTTCCACGAACTCGCCGCGCAAACGGCACCGAACGTGATCACCGGATTCTCCCGGGTGGACGGACGATCCGTCGGAGTGGTGGCCAACCAGCCGCAATTCCTCAGTGGAGCACTGGATCAGGTCGGTGCCGACAAGGCAGCCCGCTTCGTGCGGATCTGCGACGCCTACGAGATTCCGCTCGTGTTCGTCGTCGACACGCCGGGCTTCCTACCCGGGCTGGAACAGGAGCGGAACGGCGTGCTCCGCAGCGGCGGCCGCTTCCTGCAGGCGTTCGCGGCGGCCACGGTGCCGAAAGTGACTGTTGTGGTCCGTAAGTCCTACGGCGGCGGATACGCGGTGATGGGGTGCAAGCAACTCGGTGCCGACGTGAACTTCGCCTGGCCGACCGCACGCATCGCGGTCATGGGCGCCGAGGCCGCGATCAGTCTCCTCTACCACCGCGAACTCGAAGCTGCCGGCGAGGAACAGGAGGCGATGCGGCAGCAACTCGTCGACGCCTACAACGAGAACGTCGCGACACCGTATTCGGCCGCCGAGCGCGGCTACATCGACGCGGTGATCGAACCGTCCGCCACCCGGCTCGAGATCCGGCGGGCGTTGACGTTGCTCCGCGACAAGCGCTCCGCCCGCGGCGAGCAGAAGCACCACCTGATTCCGCTCTGACCGCCGTCGCCAGTCACTCCTGTACCGTAGTTAGGTAACACTAACCAACTTGAGTTCATTGGAGAGATGCCTGTGGCAAAGCCGACTGCGACACTGACCGTGCTCCGGACCGAATGGCTGACCCCGCACATGGTGCGGGTATTCCTCGGCGACCCGGGATTCGACAGCTTCGTTCCAAATTCCTACACCGATGCGTACGCGAAACTCGAATTCGGGAGCCCCGACGAGCCCGTCCTGCGCACGTACACGATCCGGTCGGTGGATTCGGTGAAGCGAGAGATCGCCATCGATTTCGTGGTGCACGGCGACGCCGGCGTCGCTGGACCGTGGGCGGCATCCGCGGCGGCCGGTGACGTCCTCCGGTTGCGCGGCCCCAGCGGCGCGTTCGCGCCGGACCCGGCAGCCGACTGGTACCTGCTCGCCGGCGACGAGACCGCAATTCCCGCCATCTCGGCGTCCGTCGAGAAGCTGGACGCGTCGGCTGTCGGACGGGTCATCATCGAGGTCGCCGGCCCGGAGGACGAAATCGTCTTCGACTCGCCCGCCGGCGTCGACGTCACCTGGATTCACCGCGGCGACACGTCGGACCGGATCGGTGAAGAGGCGTCCGGGGACAACGCACCCCTCGTCGCGGCAGTGCGCGATACCGCATGGCTGCCCGGAACGGCGCAGGTCTTCATTCACGGTGAGGCGCAGGCCGTCATGCACAACCTGCGCTCCTACGTGCGTAAGGAACGAGGCGTCCCCGCGTCGGCCGCGTCCATCTCCGGCTACTGGCGTCGCGGTCGCACCGAGGAGGGCTTCCGCGTGTGGAAGTCCGAGCTCGCCGCGAGCGAGGGTGCCTCCCGCTGACCCGGTGCGGTGGACGCGCTACGAGAGGTGCGTCCGCCGCGTCAGCACCACCAGCGACAGCATCGCCACGGCGCCCGCGGTCGGGATCGCGACGGCCATCGGCACTGCGGTGTCGGGGCCGGCGATGCCGACGAGCGGCGAGACCACCGCGGCGAGGCCGAACTGGCCGGCGCCGAGGAGCGCTGACCCGGTGCCGGACGCCTTGGTCACCTCGCCCTGGGCCAGCGCCGTCGCATTGCCCATCACGAACCCGATGCTCGACACCGAGACGAACAACGGAATCAGGATCGCCCACCACGGCGGCGAATCGATCAGCACCGCGGCGAGAAGCAGCACGACGCCCGCTGCCAGGAGCAGCGTGACCCCGAACCCCAGCAGTTGCCGGGCATGGAATGTGCCCACGAGCCGCGTGTTCACGATCGCGGCGCTCACCATGCCCGCCGCGTTCACCGCGAACACCATGGAGAACTGCACCGGGCTGAGCCCGAGGACGTTCTGCACAACGAAAGGGGATGCGGAGATGTACGAGAAGAGCGCGACGAACCCGAACATGAACGTGAACGCGTAACCCAGGTAGACACGGTTGCCGACGACGTAACGCAGATTCCGGACCAGTGCAGTGAGCCCGCCGCCGTGCCGGTTCTCCTCGGGAAGCGTCTCCGGGACGAGGATCAGCACTCCCGCGAACATCACCACACCGGCGACGGTGAGCACCCAGAAGATCCCTCGCCAGCCGACCGGTCCGAGCAGTGCGCCGCCCATCAACGGTGCGACGACCGGCGCAACCCCGCCGATGATCATCATGATGCTGAAGAGCCGGGCGGCGTTGTCTCCACGGGCCCGGTCGGCGATGCAGGCGCGTGCGAGCACGATCGCCGCGCCACCACTCAGCCCCTGGAAAAGTCTTGCAGCGATGAGGGTTTCCACGGTGGGCGCGAGAGCGCACGCCATCGCGGCGAGGGTCGTCACGACGGTGGCGCCGATCAGCAGACGACGGCGTCCGAGGCCGTCCGACAGCGGTCCGACGACGAGCTGCCCGATTCCGAGCCCTGCCATGAACGTGGTCAATGTCAACTGCACGCTCGGCGCCGACGTGTTCAGGCTCTCAGTCATCAGGGGGAGACCGGGGAGATACATGTCGGTAGCCAGCGGCGCGATCGCGGACAGTAACGCCAGGACACACAACATGGGAATGGAGATCGTTCGCTGCACAAAAGAACTCTAGCGGCGCGGCTGCTTGATTTATCTCCCGCCCGAGTCGACTGTTGCCACCATGAGCAGCGACCTACCGGCACCGTTGGAGCTGGTACTCGAGGAGTACGCGCGCATCTCGGGCTCGAACGCGGCCGATCGCAGCACACCGTGAAGGCGTACGTCGCGGACGCGAGTCGCTACTGCGGTACTGGTTGTCGACGTCACCGGAGGCACACCTCGGCGAGCTCGACATCCAGGTGCTGCGGTCGTGGCTCGCGGGCAGGCTGCGGCCAGCATCGCCCCGGAGGTGCGCAACTTCACAGCGTCTACGTAGATCTCGGACTGTCTGCCACTGGTGTGGCGGGCGCCTGAGATGGACGTGTGTCACGGCTACCCGCGTCACCGTGCGGTGGTGTGGGTTGGACCGTGTCCCACACCGACGCTTGTGGTGCAGGAACATGCTGTTTCGGAGTCACCCCCAACCGCGGCGTCACGGTGGGCAGGCTGCGGCGGACCCGGCGATGCCGGGGCCTGCTCGGGGTCGGACCGGTTTTGTCGCGCGATGGCCGGACCGGCGCGTGTTCGGCGACCCGGACCGCGGGCAGCTGCCCCCGCCGGCGGGTGACCTTGCCTTTGCCGAGCAGTGCGCGTTTGGCCAGGTTCACCCCGGCGAGGTGGTCGCGGTTGCCACCGACCCGGCAGCCCGGGCACCACGCGTCGTGATAGCCGCCGGGACGGGCAAGTGGTTCGTCGCAGCCCGGACACCATGCGGACGATCCCCGGGCGGGCACCGAGACCACCGCGATACCAACGGCTGCGGCGGTGTGCGCGAGGGCGGCGACCGCTTGGCGGCGGGCGGACTGCGCGGCCCGGTTGTTGTTGACCCGGCCGTGTCCGCGGGTCTCGAGGGTGCTGAGATCTTCCACCGCGATCACCTGCGCTCCCGCGGTGGTGGCGTAGTCGGTGACCTGGCAGGCGAAGTGGAACGCGAGTTCCCGGTTGATCTTCCCCCGCTTGGCACCCACCGCGGTGCGGTGTTCGTCGAGGACGGCGATCTTCGCCTCCAGCTGGGCGCGGACCTCCGGTGGGGCGGTGGCGGCCAGCCGGGTCAGCCGGGCGGCCTTGGCGTGCAGCAGCTGCCCCTCGGCCTGCAGGCGCGCCAGTTTGATTCCGAGGCCCCGGTCGTCGTAGGTGAAGCCCCGGTAATCCGACACCAGCCCCTCCGGGCTGTCGGTGGTGATGGCGGCGGCACCGAGCGTGGACGGGGACCAATCCACGCCCACCGCGACCGCGGCCGAGTCCAGGTCGCCTGCCGGGACGAGTTCGGTCGCGGCGCACCGCCACAACAGACCCCGGCGGTCGAGGACCAGGATCGGCAGATGCCAATCGATGACAGGCCGGCCGCACAGGTGCGCGGGGATGGCCGCGGTCAGCCGCACCCGCCGCCACTGCGCCCGCCCCACCAGCGCGGGACAGGTCGGCAGCTTCACCGTCAACACCAGCTCATGCTCTGCGACGGTGACGGCAAGCTGCGCGAGCTGCCGATCGGCGGCCGACAGTCGGGCCATGGCCGCGATCTGCGGTGGTCCCTGCAGGTCGGTGATCCGCAACCGGCCGGCCGGTGCCCCGCCACTGGAGCGGGCGCGTGCGGCGAGCTGGCGCCGCACACCCCGAGCGAAACCCGAGGGCACAGAGTCGCCCGGCTCGGTGGGTGCGGTCAGACGACCGGTGGCCGGGTCGAATCGGGTCGACAGTGCCGCGATCGCGGTGTCCCGGTAGGTCAGGCTCCGCAGGGTTGCCAGCACCTGCGCGGTCACCACCCGGCTCACCCGCGACGGCACATAGACCCCGTCCGGATAGAACGGATCCCAGCCGAGCCGCGCCGCGGCGACATGACCCTGTGCGGGCAGCCTGCGGTCCTGGCGGTCACGGCCGGCGGCGAGCACGTCGAACGTCGCCGGCCGCCACAGCCGCGACACCAACTCGGCGCCAGCACCTGCAATCAGATCGAGCAGCCACCCCACCCGGGTGTCGACGTCATCGAGGCCGATCCGCTCACCGGTCGCGTCGTCGACCGCCACGTGGGCGCGGGTGGTGAACGAGAACTGCCGCGGCGTCGTGGAGACCCCGTCGTTGATTCCGTGGCGACCAGAGCGCCCAGAAACCACGCCGGACAACGATGCCGGCACCGCCGTTACGTCATCCATCAACCCTCCCACCAGTACATGTGGCAACCGGGTGCGTAAGACCTCGACTGTAACGCCGGCCTCCGACATTTAGCCTCGGGGGGAGTCCGCAGGCGGGCCGAACGTCCGACCGGGACACCTGGTGATCCCTGGCTTTTTGAGTGGTCGTCTGCGGGCTCGGTGTCTGGTCGAGTGGTGTCCTTGTTCGGGAACTGGGAGCCGGCCGGTAGGCGTGGACTCCTGCTTAGAGAATGTCTGGGCCGTGGCCGCGAGCGACACCGCGGCCGATCAGTGGGGCAGCAATCCTGGGACGGTCCCGCCCTGGAGCCAACCGGCATCAGGTGACCAGTCAGGATCTGGTGGCGGATGCGCTCCTCGAACGGGCACGCAAGGCGCCGAGCCGAGGGTGGCGGCGCGGACTGCACCGGCTCACCAGGGGATCGGTGAATCCGGGAGCGTCGGCAGGTGAGACGGGCGAAGCGGTACTGCTCGACCGCATCCGGCAGCCGATCCAGGGGGACTATCGAATTGCCTTCCTGTCCTTGAAGGGCGGCATCGGCAAGATGACGACCACGATCGGGCTGGGATCGACGTTCGCGTCATTGCGCGGCGACTGCGTGATCGCCGTCGACGCCAACCCCGACTTCGGGACGCTCTCGCAATGTGTGCTCCTGCAGACGCATTCGACCGTCCGTGATCCCATCGCGGCGCAGTCGACCATCCGGCGTTACTCAGATGTGCGGGGCCCACACGTCGTAGGCGCCGAGCCGTCTCGAGGTGCTCGCGAGCGAACAGGACCCGGCGATCTCCGACGACGACTACCGGCGGGTGATCGACACTGCAGGTGCACTACAACATCATCCTCACCGACTGCGGCACCGGCATCATGCATTCGGCGATGAACGGCGTTCTGCAACTCGCCAATTCCCTATGGTGCTGGTGAGCTCGCCGGCCGTCGACGGAGCCCGCAGTGCCGCCGCTCCGCTGGACTGGTTGCAGCACCACGGTTACGGGCACCTGGTCTCGCGGACGGTCGTCAAGATCAGCGCCGCCCGGCCCGGCTCGGGCACGATCGACATGACGGAACTGACCAATCACTTCCTGCTCCGGTGCCGCGCCGTGAAGGTGGTGCCGTTCGACGGGCACCTCGCCGAGGGGTCGGTGGTGGATCTGGACCTGCTGCGTCCGGCGACGCGGAAGGCATTCGTCGAACTCGCGGCGATGGTCGCGGACGACTTCCCGGAGTCGGCAGGCAGGCACGCCGTCGCGGAGTGGCGCGAGCCACCGCGGTCGGGGGCCCCGACGGGTAGCGCCGCACCGGCGCCACGCGGACGAGCCCGAGCGGGTCGAGGTACTCACGGTCGCGGCGAAGACCCCAGTGCAGGCACGCGGCGACCAAGGTGATGCAGCGCGGGTGCCCGGGTTCGAGCGTGCCGAGGACGGTGCCACGGCCCACGCGCTGCCCGGGGGTGACCCGGGCGGTCACCGGCTCGTACGTTGTGCGGAGCCCACCCGGGTGGTCGACGGAGACGACGGGTTTGCCCGCCACCGTGCCGGCGAACACCACCACACCCGTACCTGCGGACAGGACGGCCTCGTCGGGCACGCCGCCCAGATCCACGCCGCGATGGCCGGGAAGCCAGTCGCGCTCGGGGTTGTCGAACGCCCGGACCACCCGGGGTCGTGGGTGCAGCGGCCAGTCGAATTCACCGGTCGGCGCGGCGTCGGCGGGCGGGGCGAAGAGCGCAGCGGCGGTCAGCAGCGTGGACGCCGTGAGTGCCCGCACGATCGCCCCGAATGTCGTCATGGATGGACGATCCCGTACGTCCGGGCCGGTGAACGGGCAGCGGACGAGAATGTGGATCGACTACGTTTTGTCCACAGATCCTGCGAAACCCTTGCACGCGCGGCCGCGGTGTGGCAGGGCGGTTAGGGCGTTCGGCGTGGAGGCCGTACACTGATCGAGCGGTCTGTGCTCCCACAGTCCGACTTCGCGCGCCCGCGCAGGTTATCGGCCATCGGCTGGTCTCGCACCTCGGTGTGAGTCCGATGGTCTGCGGGCGCCAGGGTGGAGCGTCTCGAGATGCTCTGCATCAACCGGCAATGAAAGAGAGATACACAGCCATGGCTGTCGTAACAATGAAGCAGCTGCTCGACAGCGGCACGCACTTCGGTCACCAGACCCGTCGTTGGAACCCGAAGATGAAGCGTTTCATCTTCACCGACCGCAACGGCATCTACATCATCGACTTGCAGCAGACGCTGACGTACATCGACAAGGCGTACGAGTTCGTCAAGGAGACCGTTGCCCACGGCGGCACCGTCCTCTTCGTCGGCACCAAGAAGCAGGCCCAGGAATCCATCGCGGCCGAGGCCACTCGCGTCGGGATGCCCTACGTCAACCAGCGTTGGCTCGGCGGCATGCTCACCAACTTCACCACCGTCCACAAGCGTCTTCTCCGCCTCAAGGAGCTCGAGGCAATGGAGCAGACCGGTGGCTTCGAGGGTCGCACCAAGAAGGAGATCCTCATGCTCACGCGTGAGATGACCAAGCTGGACCGCACTCTCGGTGGTATCCGCGACATGGCCAAGGTCCCCTCCGCGGTGTGGGTCGTCGACACCAACAAGGAGCACCTGGCCGTTGCCGAGGCTCGCAAGCTGAACATCCCGGTCATCGCGATCCTGGACACCAACTGCGACCCCGACCTCGTCGACTACCCGATCCCGGGCAACGACGACGCCATCCGCAGCGCCGCCCTGCTCACCAAGGTCGTCGCATCCGCAGTGGCCGAGGGCGTGCAGGCCCGTGCCGGACTGAGCGCCGACAAGGACGCGAAGCCCGAGGCCGGCGCCGGCGAACCCCTCGCCGAGTGGGAGCAGGAACTGCTCTCGCAGGCCGCGCCCGCCGCTGAGGCCGCGCCCGCCGCTGAGGCAGCGCCCGCCGCAGAGGCCGCTCCCGCAGCTGAGGCACAGGCGGCTCCGGCTGCCGAGGCCCCCGCAGCAGAGGCACCCTCCACCGAGGCCTGATCCGATGCACACGGCCCTGACCAGAGATCTTTTGGTCAGGGCCGTTTCACGGTCTGGTCCGAGTACTACCCTGACTTACGTCCCGACAGACATATGAGGAGGCTCGCTCACCATGGCGAACTACACCGCCGCTGACGTCAAGCGGCTCCGCGAGCTCACCGGCTCCGGAATGATGGCCTGCAAGAACGCTCTCGCTGAGGCCGAGGGTGACTTCGACAAGGCTGTGGAGCAGCTGCGCATCAAGGGCGCCAAGGACGTGGGCAAGCGTGCCGAGCGCACCACGGCCGAGGGCCTGGTCGTTTCCAAGGACGGCGTCCTGCTCGAGCTCGACTGCGAGACGGACTTCGTCGCGAAGAACGAGGACTTCCTGAAGCTCGCCGAGTCGATCGTCACGGTCGCCGCGGCAGCGAAGCCCGCCGACGTCGACGCGCTCAAGGCGCTCGACCTCGACGGCAAGACGGTCGATACCGTCATCCAGGAGCAGTCCGCGAAGATCGGCGAGAAGCTCGTCCTGAGCAAGATCGCCTCGTTCGACGGACCGGTCGCGGTCTACCTGCACAAGCGCAGCGCCGACCTGCCGCCCGCCGTCGGCGTCCTCGTCGAGTACACCGGTGAGGGTGACGCTGCAGCGGAGGCCGCTCGCGGTGCCGCCATGCAGGTCGCGGCGCTCAAGGCCAAGTACGTCACGCGCGACGAGGTCCCCGAGGACATCGTCGCCAACGAGCGTCACATCGCCGAGGAGACCGCTCGCGCCGAGGGCAAGCCGGAACAGGCTCTGCCGAAGATCATCGAAGGCCGCGTCAACGGCTACTTCAAGGACGTCGTGCTGACCGAGCAGTCCTCGGTGCAGGACTCCAAGAAGTCCGTCAAGGCGATCCTCGACGAGGCCGGCGTCACCATCAAGCGCTTCGTTCGCTTCGAGGTCGGTGCTTCGAGCTAGTCGTGTGAGTCGTATGGCCCCGTCGGACGAGTGCGCTCGCCCGGCGGGGCCTACGTATACCGCCACCGTCCTGATGAGGCAGGATGAAGATGGCCGTCTGAATGGGTCGAGTAGGCGCGTGGGTGCGCTCGGCCGCTGTCGAAATCGACGAGTGCTGTGGAACTGAGGAGAGCAATGTCCGAACCAGCCAACGAACGTACGGGATTCCATCGAGTCCTTCTCAAACTCGGCGGAGAAATGTTCGGTGGTGGCAAGGTCGGCCTCGACCCCGACGTCGTGACCAAGGTCGCGGAACAGATCGCCGAGGTCGTACGGTCCGGGGTGCAGGTGGCGGTCGTCATCGGCGGCGGCAACTTCTTCCGTGGTGCGGAACTGCAGCAGCGAGGTTTGGACCGCGCGCGGTCCGACTACATGGGCATGCTCGGCACCGTGATGAATTGCCTTGCTCTGCAGGACTTCCTGGAGAAAGAGGGCATCGACAGCCGCGTGCAGACGGCGATCACGATGGGGCAGGTGGCGGAGCCCTACATTCCGCTGCGCGCCCAGCGGCACCTCGAGAAGGGCCGCGTCGTGATCTTCGGCGCCGGCATGGGCATGCCCTACTTCTCGACCGACACGACCGCCGCGCAGCGCGCACTCGAGATCGGCGCCGAGGTCGTCTTGATGGCCAAGGCCGTCGACGGCGTGTTCACCGCGGACCCGAACCTCGACCCGACCGCGACGATGTACGCGCAGATCACGCACCGTGAGGTCATCGAACAGGGACTCAAGGTCGCCGACGCGACGGCGTTCAGTCTCTGTATGGACAACGAGATGCCGATCATGGTGTTCAATCTGCTGACCGAGGGGAATATCGCTCGGGCAGTGTCCGGTGAGAAGATCGGAACGCTCGTCAAGTCATGACGCGAGTGACACGCTCGACACCGGGTTTTCTCGAAATAGAGGCAGTGACGAATCGATGCAGAACGACATGGAGGAACAGCCGTGATTGATGAAGCTCTCTTCGAAGCCGAGGAGAAGATGGAGAAGGCTGTCACGGTGGCCAAGGACGATCTCGGATCGATCCGCACGGGTCGCGCGAATCCTGGCATGTTCAATCGCATCGGAATCGACTACTACGGCGCGTTCACCCCGATCACGCAGCTCGCCAGCATCAACGTGCCGGAAGCGCGACTGGTCGTCGTCAAGCCGTACGAGGCCTCGCAGCTCGGCGCCATCGAGACGGCGATCCGGAACTCCGACCTGGGCGTGAACCCGTCCAACGACGGAAACCTGATCCGCATCTCCGTTCCCCAGCTCACCGAGGAACGCCGCCGCGAACTGGTCAAGCAGGCCAAGTCCAAGGGCGAGGACGCGAAGGTGTCCGTGCGCAACGTGCGGCGCAAGGCGATGGACGAGCTGTCCCGGATCCAGAAGGACGGCGAGGCCGGCGAGGACGAGGTCGGTCGGGCCGAGAAGGAACTCGACAAGACGACCGCCCGGTACGTCGCGCAGGTCGACGAACTGGTGAAGCACAAGGAAGCCGAGTTACTGGAAGTTTAGTCACGAGACGAGGAGTGGATCGGGGACAGTGACCGTGCCAGCAGAACACGGGACCCCAGGGGGACCCATCTCCGAGGGCGACCCCTCGGAACCGGTCTCCGAGGGTGCGCCGGAGGCGGCCCCGGCCGCGAAGTCGAAGGCCGGGCGTAACCTTCCTGCCGCGATCGGCGTGGGCGTCGGTCTCGGCGTCGCGCTGATCCTGATCCTCGTCTACGTGCCGCTGGTATGGATCGGCGTGGTGGCCGTCGCGATGGCAGTCGCCACGTGGGAGGTCACCAAGCGCCTGCGTGAGACCGGGATCAGCGCCCCCCGGATCCCGCTGCTCGCCGGCGGCCAGGCGATCCTGTGGCTGGGGTGGCCGTTCGGCCCGGTCGGGGTGCTCAGCGCCTTCGCGGGGACGGTGCTGGTCTGCATGGTCTGGCGCCTGTTCGACCACGGGCTGAAGGCGACACCCCAGAATTTCCTCCGGGACACCGCGATCACCGTGTTCGTCGCCTCCTGGATTCCGCTGCTGGCGTCGTTCGCCGTGCTGATGGTGTTGCAGGACGACGGCGCCGGGCGCGTGTTGTGCCTGATGATCGGTGTGGTCTGCTCCGATGTGGGCGGCTACGCGGCGGGTGTGCTGCTCGGCAAGCATCCGATGGTGCCGGCGATCAGCCCCAAGAAGTCGTGGGAAGGGTTCTTCGGTTCGCTGCTGTTCTGCGTCATCGGCAGCCTGCTCACGGTCACCCTGATCCTCGACGAGAACTCGATGATCGGCGTGCTCCTCGGTGTGGTCCTTGTGGTCACCGCCACGCTCGGCGATCTGATCGAATCCCAGGTCAAGCGAGAGCTTCGCATCAAGGACATGGGCACCCTGCTCCCCGGGCACGGTGGGATCATGGACCGTCTCGATTCCCTGCTGCCGTCGGCGTTCGTGACGTGGCTGGTGCTCACGGTCCTCGTCTGACCGCCCTGCCGTGACCATCCCCAGCCCGAACATCTGGCACTGGCCGGAGTGGTACGAGGTCGAGAATCGCGCCCAGGACGTGGACGGTGCGATCTTCCGTCACCTGCGTGGGGCCGTGGACTGGGCGGGCGGCACCGTCGCCGACGTGGGCTGCGGGTCCGGCTTCCATCTCCCGGTCTTCGCCGAATCCGCGTCCGCGGTCTACGGAATCGAACCGCATCCGCCGCTGCTGGAGCGTGCCCGCACCCGCGTGGGGCACCTGCCGAACGTCCGCGTGATCGAGGGCTCGGCCGAGGGCATACCCCTGGGCGACGCGAGCGTGGACGTCGTGCACGCGCGGACCGCCTATTTCTTCGGTCCCGGCTGCGGCCGCGGAATCTGTGAGGCGATGCGGGTGCTGCGCCCGGGCGGCGCGCTCGTGGTGGTCGATCTCGACGCCACGGCCCATCCCTACGGCGAATGGATGCGGGCAGACCTGCCGCAGTACAACCCGGCGACCGTCGAGGCCTTCTTCGCGGCGCAGGGGTTCGACATGGTGCGCGTGGAGACGCAATGGCGATTCCCGGATCGGGAATCGCTGCGCGGAGTCCTCGGTATCGAGTTCACCGAGAAGACGGCGTCGAAGGCGTTCGCGCAGACACCCGGCGTGGCTCTCGACGTGCGTTACCGCGTGCACGTCCGCCGAAAGCCCGCCGGGCTGCAGATTCTCTGACCGGCGTTGTCTACCGCGGCGCGATGTGGAACAGCTTCGCGAGCGCGTTGATCTTCTTGGCTTTCGCCAGCTTGGGGAGGTCGCTGCCGTCCCGGACACGGGAGCCGTCCTCGCCGAGGTCCGCGATCACGTCGAGCGCCCATTCGGCGTCGGCCGGGGACGGGCTCAGTGCGTCGTTGACCGGCGCCGTCTGCGCGATGGTCATGCACAGCTTCCCGGTCATGCCCATCGACAAGGTCAGCGCCGACGCCCGGACCAGGGCGTCGACGTCGGTGCCGAGGGTGGGGCCGTCGATCGGCGGTGCGATCCGGGCCGCCCGGCTGGCGACCGTCAGCCGGGAGCGGGGGTAGGCCATCGCCAGCGGCGAGTCGTCCATCCCGGTGTCGCGGCGGAAGTCGCCGCTGCCGAACGCGAGCCGGAACGTGGCCTCCGTCCGGGCGATCTCGGGCGCGGCCTCGAGTCCCATCGCGGATTCGACGAGGGCGAGCACCTTCGTGCCCTCGGGGAGCCGCTCGGCGGTGGCGTCGACCTGCATTCCACTCTCGGTCTTGGCGAGCATGACGCCCTCGAGCCCGGGAACACCGTTCAGGGCTGCCAGGTCGTCCGCCCAGTAGGGGGTGGTCGCGTCGTTGATCCGCACCCACGCGCGCCGGTGCTCGCCGAGCCAGGCGACGACGTCGGCGCGGGCCCGGGGTTTGAGGTCGGGGGTGACGGCGTCCTCGAGGTCGAGAATCACGGCGTCGGCGGCGCTGGCACGGGCCGCCTCGAAACCCTCGGGTTTGCCGGCGGGAACCAGCAGCCAGGATCGTGCTTGTTCAGCCGTGATACGCGGTGCCACAGTCGTCTCCATGTCGGCCTTCACAGTCGTGCCGTTCCGGTGATATCCACGACAGTAATTCTGCTCGCTCAGCGTCTGCGCAATCCACTTGCGTAACTATTGTTCAGTTAGAAATTACTGTTCAGGCGCCGCTGCCGGTTCGCGGCCCGGCGGATCTGGATGATGCGGACACCGCCCGCGAGGGCCATGATCACCGCGCCGGCGATCGCCGCGAACAACAGTGTGACCCCCAGTGGGAGGGTGAATTCCCAGACGAACATTTCGAGGGTCACGCTGTCGAGGTTCTGCAGGATGAACACGAGAAGCAGTACCAGAACGACGATTCCGATCACCAGGCCGGTCCACGTGGCGCCCACCCGCGTGTGCTTGATGCCCTTGCGGCGTGCGACGTCGGGATGCTCGGTGCCCTCCGGTGCGGTGTCGGGGTGCGGCGGGTCGGTGGGCGCCGGACCGGTGCCGGGGCCGCGGCCGACGGGGACGTCCGGAGGGAAGTTCGTGGGGTCGTCCGGTGTTGTCGACATAAGTTGATCTTCACCCACCTGGGCGGGATCTGCATGCGCATCGGGCGGCGAAACGACGTCGATCAGGCATCCGCACGACAACGACCCTCGAATCAATGGGACAATGGAGAAACTATGGCTGTCTCGCTTCCCCTCGTTTTCACCGCGCCCCGGCGTGGGATGCCGCCCAAGCATCTCGCGGACCTCGACTCCGCCGAGCGGCGGGAGGCCGTCAAGGAGCTGGGTCTGCCCGGGTTCCGGGCCGACCAGCTGGCCCGGCAGTACTACGCGCGGCTCGAGGCGGATCCGGAGAAGATGACCGATCTTCCCGCCGCCGTGCGCGAGCAGGTGGGCGCGGCCCTGTTCCCGACGCTGCTGACCCCGGTCAAGCACCTGGCTTGCGACGGCGGCGACACCCGCAAGACGCTCTGGAAGGCGAACGACGGGACGCTGCTCGAAAGCGTCCTCATGCGCTACCCCGACCGCGCGACGCTATGCATCTCCAGCCAGGCGGGGTGCGGAATGGCGTGCCCGTTCTGCGCGACCGGTCAGGGCGGTTTGCAACGCAACCTGTCGACTGCCGAGATCGTCGACCAGGTGCGTGCCGCCGCGGCCGCTCTGCGCGACGGCGACGTCCACGGCGGTCCGGGCAGGTTGTCGAACGTCGTCTTCATGGGGATGGGGGAGCCGCTCGCCAACTACAAGCGAGTGGTCGCCGCCGTCCGTCGCATCACCTCACCCGCCCCCGACGGCCTCGGGTTGTCGCAGCGCTCCGTGACGGTGTCGACGGTGGGTCTGGCGCCCGCGATCCGCAAGCTCGCCGACGAGGACCTCAGCGTCACGCTGGCCGTGTCTCTGCACACCCCCGACGACGAACTGCGCGACACCCTGGTCCCCGTGAACAACCGCTGGTCGGTCGCGGAGGTCCTCGACGCCGCCCGCTACTACGCGGACAAGTCCGGCCGCCGCGTCTCGATCGAGTACGCGCTGATCCGGGACGTGAACGATCAGCCGTGGCGCGCCGACCTGCTGGGCAAGAAGCTGCGCAAGGCGCTCGGGCCGCTGGTGCACGTGAATCTGATCCCGCTGAACCCCACGCCGGGCAGTGAATGGGATGCGAGCCCGAAGCCGGTGGAGAAGGAATTCGTCCGGCGCGTGCTGGCGCAGGGTGTGTCCTGCACCGTCCGGGACACCCGCGGCCAGGAGATCGCCGCCGCCTGCGGGCAGCTCGCCGCCGAGAACTGAGCTCCCCCCGAACAGGCCGAAACGACGAAACCCCTCGTTCCCGAGTGATCGGGGCGAGGGGTTCGTTCGTGGTTCGGTGTTACCGGGGCTTACGCCGCAGGACGATGTCGCGAACGAGGATCGCGACCATCAGGGCCGCGCAGCCGATCAGCCACAGGTCTTCGACCAGGCCGGTGTGGTTGCCGATGATCATGAGCAGCAGGAACACGGCGAAGAACCATCCGAAGAACCGGAACGTCTTCGGCGCCTCACCGCTCCAGCCCCATGCTGCCGACGGGACCTCCGCGGTGTCGACGTGTGCGGCCACGATGGGGTCGCTGGACGAGGGCTCCAACTGGGTACCGGCCACGATCGATCCTCCTGCAGATTCGGTTGCGCTACTCGACATATCGTGACATACGACCGCCCGTCGTATGTAGCGGGGCCATCCATGGCGGGCGGTCCGCATTTCATCAGGAAGAATGGGTGGGTGGATGAAAACAGGCCCACTCGCGTCCTGCTGCTCGGCAGCACAGGTTCGATCGGTACCCAGGCGTTGGAGGTGGTGGCCGCCAACCCGGACAAGTTCACGGTGGTGGGACTCGCGGCCGGTGGCGCAAACGTCGAACTGCTGGACCGGCAGATTCGTGAGACGGGTGTGTCCTCCGTCGCAGTCGCGGATCCGTCGGCGGCCGCATCGCTGGCTCGGCCCGGCGTGCTGAGCGGACCGGACGCCGTCACCGAACTGGTGCGGACCACCGAAGCGGACGTCGTGCTCAACGCTCTCGTCGGTTCGCTGGGACTGGAGCCGACCCTGGCCGCGCTCGAGTCCGGTGCGCGGCTCGCCCTCGCCAACAAGGAGTCGCTCGTCGCCGGCGGGCCCCTCGTGACAGCGGCGGCGGCTCCGGGGCAGATCGTGCCGGTGGACTCCGAGCACTCCGCGCTGGCCCAGTGTCTGCGGGGCGGCAGCGCGGACGAGGTGGACCGGCTGGTTCTCACCGCCTCGGGTGGACCGTTCCGCGGCTGGACGGCCGATCGGCTCGAATCGGTGACACCCGAGCAGGCCGGTGCCCACCCGACGTGGTCGATGGGGCCGATGAACACGCTGAACTCCGCGACACTCGTCAACAAGGGGCTCGAACTGATCGAGACCCACCTGCTGTTCGGCGTCGACTACGACCGGATCGACGTCACCGTTCACCCGCAGTCCATCGTGCACTCGATGGTCACGTTCACCGACGGGTCGACGCTGGCGCAGGCCAGCCCACCCGACATGAAACTTCCGATCGCCCTGGCGCTGGGCTGGCCGCACCGCATCGCAGGCGCCGCCGCGGCCTGCGACTTCAGCACGGCGTCCACCTGGGACTTCGAGCCTCTCGACTCGCAGGTTTTCCCCGCCGTCGACCTCGCCCGCGAGGCAGGCAAGGGTGGGGGATGCCTCACCGCGGTCTACAACGCTGCGAACGAAGTCGCGGCTCAGGCATTCTTGGACGGGATCATCCGGTTCCCGCGCATCGTCCGCACCGTCGCCTCCGTGCTGTCCGAGGCGGACGAGTGGTCGGCGCCACCGGCTACCGTGGAAGACGTACTGGCCGCCGACGGCTGGGCACGTGAGCGAGCACGTCAGCTCGTGAAGCAGGAAGGCTAGAACTGCATGGTGTTCGCAGTGGGCGTTGTTCTCTTCGCCCTCGGGATCGCGCTGTCGATCGCACTTCACGAAGCGGGGCACATGTGGGTGGCGCAGGCCACCGGCATGAAGGTCCGCCGATACTTCATCGGTTTCGGACCCAAGGTCTTCTCCTTCCGGCGCGGTGAGACCGAGTACGGGCTCAAGGCGCTCCCGCTCGGCGGGTTCTGCGACATCGCCGGGATGACGGCGCTGGACGAACTCGAACCGGACGAAGAAGACCGGGCCATGTACAAGAAGCCGACGTGGAAGCGCCTCGCGGTGATGTCCGGCGGCATCGGCATGAACTTCGTCCTCGGGCTCGTGCTGGTCTACGTCCTCGCCGTCGGGTGGGGGCTGCCCGACCTCAACCGGTCCACCGACGCGGTCGTCGGCTCGGTCGGGTGCGCGGCGCCCACCCAGGGGCCCGGCCCCGACTACGCCCTGTCCGAGTGCACCGGTCCGGGCCCCGCCGAGCAGGCGGGCATCCGGACCGGCGACGTCATCACCGCGGTCGACGGCAAGGACACGCCCACGTTCGCCGACGTGGCCGCCGCCACGCGCTCGCTGTCCGGTCCGGTGGACTTCACGATCGAGCGGGACGGCGAAGAGCAGACGATCGTCGTCCCGGTCCAGCAGGTGCAGCGCTGGGTCCAGGAGGAGGGGGAGACCGAACCTCACGAGGCGACCGTCGGCGCGATCGGCGTCGGCGCGACACCGAGCGTCGTCGAGCACTCGGCCCTCTCGGCGGTGCCCGCTTCGCTCGAGTTCACCGGTGACATGTTCGTGATGACCGCCGAGCGGCTGGTGCAGATGCCGAGCAAGGCCGTCGACCTGTGGCACGCGGTGACGGGCGGAGAACGCGACCCGGAGACCCCGATCTCCGTGTACGGCGCCAGCGTCATCGGCGGCCAGATCGCCGAACAAGGCATCTGGGAAGCGTTCGTGCTGCTGCTCGCGAGCCTGAACTTCTTCCTCGGGATGTTCAACCTCCTGCCCCTGCTGCCGCTCGACGGCGGGCACATGGCGGTCACCGTGTACGAGCGGGTCCGGGACTGGTTCCGCAGCAGGCGCGGACTGCCCAGCGGGGGACCCGTCGACTACATGAAACTTCTGCCCGTCACCTATGTGGTGATCATCATAGGCGGCGCATACATGCTCCTCACCCTGACCGCCGACATCGTCAACCCGATCAAGCTCTTCCAGTGATCGCTAAACTCGGACTTGAAGCTACGAAAGAAGGCACCCACGTGACCAGCCCTGTCGGATTGGGTATGCCCGAAGGCCCGGCCGCCGTTCTCGCACCCCGCCGCAAGACTCGCCAGCTCCAGGTCGGAACTGTCGGTGTCGGCAGCGACTTCCCGGTATCCGTGCAGTCGATGTGCACCACCAAGACCCACGACGTCAACGCCACCCTGCAGCAGATCGCCGAACTCACGGCGTCCGGTTGCGACATCGTCCGCGTCGCCTGCCCGCGGCAGGAGGACGCCGACGCGCTCGCGACCATCGCGAAGAAGAGCCAGATCCCGGTCATCGCCGACATCCACTTCCAGCCCCGGTACATCTTCGCCGCCATCGAGGCGGGTTGCGCCGCCGTGCGCGTGAACCCCGGCAACATCAAGGAGTTCGACGGACGCGTCAAGGAGGTCGCGAAGGCCGCGGGCGACGCCGGTATCCCGATCCGCATCGGCGTCAACGCCGGTTCCCTCGACCCGCGGCTGATGCAGAAGTACGGCAAGGCCACGCCGGAGGCGCTCGTCGAGTCCGCCCTGTGGGAGGCGGGACTGTTCGAGGAACACGGGTTCGGCGACATCAAGATTTCGGTGAAGCACAACGACCCGGTGATCATGGTCGAGGCCTATCGGCAGCTGGCGGCGCAGTGCAACTACCCGCTGCACCTCGGGGTGACCGAGGCCGGTCCGGCGTTCCAGGGCACGATCAAGTCGGCGGTGGCGTTCGGCGCGCTGCTGGCCGACGGCATCGGCGACACCATCCGGGTGTCGCTGTCCGCCCCGCCCGCCGAGGAGATCAAGGTCGGCACGCAGATCCTGCAGTCGCTGAACCTGCGGCCCCGGAAGCTCGAGATCGTGTCCTGCCCGTCGTGCGGGCGCGCGCAGGTCGACGTGTACACGCTCGCCGACGAGGTCACCGCCGGTCTCGAGGGCATGGAGATCCCGCTGCGCGTGGCCGTCATGGGGTGCGTCGTCAACGGTCCCGGTGAGGCCCGCGAGGCCGACCTGGGTGTCGCGTCCGGCAACGGCAAGGGGCAGATCTTCGTCAAGGGCAAGGTCATCAAGACCGTGCCGGAGGCGCAGATCGTCGAAACCCTCATCGAGGAAGCGATGCGGATCGCCGAGGAGATGGAGGGTGATGCGACGTCCGGATCACCCGTCGTGACGGTCAGCTGAGTCGGCGCAGGCAGCGGGCAACGAAACGTCTCCCGTTTCCGGCGAGTTCATGGCAATCTGGTGGGCAGGTCCACTAGCTGACAAGGTTGGGTAGATGCTCAAGCTCCTCGGTGCCAAACAGTTGAGCAGTCGGGACGCAGCACACGTGCTCCGCGTTCTCGACGCCGATCCTGTCGCCGCCTGCATGGTTGCCGCTCGCGTAGAAGAGGGCGGCGTCGATCCCCGGATGATCCACGGAGAGTTGTGGAGTCGGGGCGGGCCGCTCGAATCGTTGTGCTTCTCGGGCGCGAATTTCGTGCCGCTGCGCGGCAGCATCGACGACATGCGGGCGTTCGCCGACCGAGCCTGTCGCACCCCGCGCATGTGTTCGTCGCTGGTCGGCCGGGCCGAACTGACGTTGCCGCTGTGGGAGATGCTCGAGATGGATTGGGGGCCTGCCCGCGAGGTCCGGCCCGACCAGCCGCTGCTGGCGCTGGCGAGTACCCCGCAGTGCCGCCCGGATCCGTTGGTCCGGCAGGTGCGGATGCACGAACTCGAGCAGTACCTGCCTGCCGCGGTCGCGATGTTCATCGAAGAGGTCGGCATCGACCCCCGCGCCAACGACGGCGGACGAGGGTACCGGCGCCGCGTCGCCAATCTCATCGCCGCCGGCCGGGCGTGGGCCAGATTCGACGACGGTCAGGTGGTGTTCAAGGCCGAGGTCGGATCGGTGTCCTCGCGGGTGGGGCAGATCCAGGGCGTCTGGGTGCATCCGATGTATCGCGGGCACGGGTTCGGGGCGGCGGGTACCGCGACGGTCGCGGAGGCCGTCATCGCCGAGGGCCGCATCGCCAGCCTCTACGTCAACAGCTTCAACACGGTGGCCCGCAGCGCGTACGCGCGCATCGGCTTCAGCCAGGTCGCGACGTTCGCCACAATTCTCCTGGACTGACTCGCTGTCCGCCTACCGTGTCGGCGGTGTCCGCCGACATACCATGGGCGGCGATGAACCTGCGGCCATATTCTCGCTTACGCGTCGTCCAGTCGATCGCCCTGTGCGGCGCCGCGGTGCTGACGGTGGGTCTCACGGCGTGTACGCCGAGACCGGACGGTCCGGAACCGGCCGCGCAGGCGTTTCTGACGGCCTTCGCCGAGCAGGACTCGGAGCAGGCCGCCGATCTGTCGGACCGCCCCGACGTCGCCCGCCAGGCCCTCGAGTCCGCGTGGACGTCGCTGCAGGCCGAGTCTCTCGACGCCCGGACGACGGACGTCCACGTCAGCGGTGACACGGCCACCGTCGGGTACACGTACGAATGGCATCTGCCGAAGGACCGGGTATGGACGTATTCGGGTGAACTCCAGATGGGGCGGCGCGGCGGCGACTGGGCCGTGCGGTGGAGTTCCACCAACGTCCATCCCCGGCTGGGTGATCGGCAGACGATGTCGCTGCGGTCCACTGCCGCGCCGCGGGCGCGGGTCAACGAGCATTCCGGGTCGGACGTCCTGGTGCCCGGAGTGGTGTACCGCGTGAAGCTCGATGCGGCGCAGTCGGGCAACGTGATCGGCAGTGCCCAGTCCCTGGCGTCGGCGCTCGCCACGTTCGACAACACGCTCACTGCGCAGTCGATCGCCGAATCGGCGACGGCGGTGAAGGGCGACTACCTCGTCACGAGGCTGCGGTCGGACGACTACGAACAGGTCGCCGGCGTGCTCGGCGCCATTCCCGGGGTGAGCGTGTCCGACGAGGCGGATCTCGTGGCCACCGACCGGAACTTCGCACCCGATCTGGTCGGTCAGGTGAAGAAGACCGTGATCGACGAGGTCGACGGCAAGGCCGGCTGGAGTGTGGTGACGGTCAACCAGAACGGGGTGGACACGGACGTGCTCACCGAGACGGCGCCGCAGACCTCCCCGTCGTTCTCGATCAGCCTCGACCGTCCCATTCAGATCGCGGCGCAGAACGCCGTCAATGCTCGCACCGATCAGACGATGATGGTCGTCATCCAGCCGTCGACCGGCGACGTCCTGGCCGTAGCGCAGAACAAGGCCGCGGACAGGGACGGACCGGTCGCGCTCACCGGCCTGTATCCGCCCGGTTCGACGTTCAAGATCATCACCGCAGGCGCCGCGATCTCCTCGGGCATCGCGACCCCCGACACGATGGTGCCGTGTCCGGGACGCATCGAGATCGGTGAGCGCAGCGTCCCGAACTACAACGAATTCGCGCTCGGCACCGTGCCGATGGCGACGGCGTTCGCCCGATCGTGCAACACGTCGTTCGCGAAACTCGCCAGCGAGATGCGGCCCGACGCACTGACGGTCGCGGCGTCGCAGTACGGAATCGGGCCCGACTACGAAGTGGTGGGCCTGCCGACCGACTCGGGTTCGGTGCCGCCGGCGGAGGACCTGGTGCAGCGAACCGAGGACGGGTTCGGGCAGGGCAAGGTGGTGGTCAGCCCGTTCGGGATGGCGTTGGCCGCCGCGACCATCGCACACGGTTCGACGCCCGTGCCGCGGTTGATCGCCGGACGGGAAACCACGATCGACGGCGAGCATCCCCAGATCAGCCCGGAGATGGTCGACGGGCTGCGCGGCATGATGCGTCTCGTGGTGACGAGCGGTACGGCGGAGCGGATCGAAGACCAGGGCGAGGTGTACGGCAAGACGGGTGAGGCGGAGGTCGAGGGCGGTTCGCACGCCTGGTTCGTCGGTTACCGCGGCGACCTCGCGTTCGCGACGCTGGTGGTGCGCGGTGGCAGTTCCGACAACGCCGTCGCCGTCACCCGCGACATGTTCGCCGCGCTGCCCGAGGGGTACTGACACCGACGCTGTCCACCGATCGGGGGACGCGGAATTCATCCTGTTCAGGGGCTGATCGGTGGACAGACGCTGCCGCCGGGGCGGTCCATAGTTGGTTGCAGACGAAAGAACCCGCACAGCCGGGATCGAAAAGCCAACGTGGACAGGAAGTCGGACCATGACCATCAGTGCGGAAATGAACCGCGTGGAGACAGCGAACGGCGCCCGGAGGGTGTTGTTCGTCGGGCGCCCGGGCGCCGGCACCGAGCTGACGCGGTGGGTTGCATTGCGGCAGTGGGCTTCCGACCGCGGAATGGAATCGATCAGCGAATGTGAGGGCGACGTCGTCTGCGCGATCGCGACCGAGGACGTCCTGGACGGACTCTGTTCGCCATCCGATGCGATGGCGATGCAGCTGGCGCGGGCTCGAGGGGTGCCCTGCGTCGGCGTTCGCGACGCACACGTTCTCGAGGATGCGATCTGACATGGGGTTCGAGATCATCGAACGCGGCGAGACCCTGGTGGCCGGTCTGCCCGTGCGAAGCCCCCAGCGGGCGTTGGGGAAATTGAGCGACCCTCGCCTGGACCGCGCATGGACGCGGGTGCTCCACCACGAGATCCGGGGACCGCTCGCGTCCACCTACATCGACTTCGCTCCCGACGTCGAGTCCTATTACACCCAGATCGTCGGCTACGAGTGCGCGACGGTGGACGACGCCACACGGGGTCACGTCATTTCGCGGATACCGCCCGGCACGTACGCCAAGTTCTCTTCGCGGGGAATGTTTCCCGACGTGATGCTGCGGCTGTGGGCGCAGGTCAGCGAGGCGGAGACGAACGGCGACATCGAGCGGACGTACACCGGCGACCTCGAAGCGTATCCCCACGCCTATGCCGTGGATCTGTACATTCCGATCCACGTGTACGAGTCCGGGGCGCCGTCGAGCGTAATGGGGTCGAGTGCGATGGGTGAGAAGCGATGATCGAGATCGTCAAGAGGCAGGCCGAATCGTTTGTGGGCCTGACCATTCCCGAAGGCAAACCCGGACGTCCCGGGCCGGGCCGGGAACTCGTCGACTACACGCTGGAGCGGATCAGGGATCGGGGGAGCTCCGAGATCTTCGTCGTCTACGCGGCGTCCCCGCCGCCGCGCACGTTCACGGTCGTCGTCGGATACCCGTGCGATTCGACCGACAAGATGGAGCCCGGCGACGTCCTGGTCGGCGTGCGTTCCGGCTATTTCGCCCGATTCTGTTGCGAGGACGAATCGGAACCGGACGCGCTCGCCGAGACGTGGAGCGTCGCCGACTACGCGGCGGCGCGCGGCCGGATCGAACGCGCCTTCGCGGAAGACCTCGAGGTGCATCATCCGGACGGGTCCGTCGAACTGTTCCTCTCGCTGTGCTGAGCGGCGACCGGGCGGGTCACTCGTGCTCGGCGAGTTTCTCGGGGTCGATCTGGGGCCCGCCCTTGCCGAGCCTCTTGTTCACGAGGACGGTCCCGGCCCACAGCACGACACCGATTCCGAGGAGTACGCCCGCGATCTGGTATTGCACCGCGGGGCGGTCGGCGAAAGGAGTGACGAGGAAGCCGCACGTGAGTGCGCCGATGATCGGCAGGATGGTCGGTACCCGGAAATGCTTGTGCTCCACCGGTTGCTTGCGCAGGACGAGCACGGTGATGTTGACGATGGTGAACACGCCCAGCAGGAGCAGCGCGGTGGTACCGCCGAGTTCGGGGACTTCGCCGACGAACGTGATGAGGCCGAAGGCGAGGATCGTGGTGAAGACGATGGCAACGTACGGTGTGCGCCGCGTGGCGTGAACCTTGCCGAGCGGGGGAGGCAGGACGCCCTCGCGGCTCATGCCGTACAGCAACCGGCTCGCCATCAGCATGTTGATCAGCGCCGTGTTGGCGACAGCGAACATGGTGATGAATGCGAAGATCCCGATCGGGAATCCGGGCGCCCCGGCCTCAACGACCTTCAGCAGCGGGGTGTCACCCTCGCCGAGTTCGCTCACGGGCACGAGAGCGATCGCGGTGATCGACACGAACACGTAGATGCAGCCGGTGATGATCAGTCCGGTCAGCAGGACCTTGGGGAAGATACGGCTCGGTTCCTTGCATTCCTCGGCCATGTTGACCGAGTCCTCGAACCCGACCATCGCGAAGAAGGCGAGGGCGGTGCCCGCGACGACCGCGCCGAGAGCGGATCGGTCGCCGGTGTCGAACGTGGCCACCCGGGAGAAGTCGCCGTCTCCGACGCCGAGGGCCCACAGCCCGATCATGATGATGATCAGGAGACCGGACAGCTCGACGCAGGTGAGCACGACGTTGGTCTTGACGCTCTCGCTGACGCCGCGGAAATTGACGAGACCCACCAGCGTCATGAAGCCGAGACCGAGCAGGGTGATGCCGATCCCGGTGGAGAAGTCGAGGTCGAACGCCTCGACGAAATTGGCGGCGAACGCCCGCGACGCCGTCGATGCGGACGTGATTCCCGAGCACATCACCGCGAACGCGACCATGTAGGTGAGAAAGTGCACCCCGAACGCCTTGTGCGTGTACAGCGCGGCGCCTGCGGCCTTCGGGAACTTGGTGACCAGCTCCAGATAACTGAATGCGGTGATGATCGCGACGACGAACGCCACCAGGAACGGCAGCCACACCGCGCCCCCGACCTGATTGGCCACCTTTCCGGTGAGCGCGTAGATGCCGGTGCCGAGGATGTCTCCGACGATGAACAGCAGGAGCAGCCCCGGGCCCATCACCCGCTTGAGGCTCGGCTGTTCGGGCGAATTCGAATCCGGTGCGTTCGAACTCGTGGCGTCCGCTGTCGATCCCATGATCCACCGCCTTTCGCTACCGCCTGCGTCCCTCGTTCGAGAGGACTGTGTTCGCTAGGGGAGCAGCCCGAGCCTGCGCGCGGTGACCACCGCCTCGTGCCGCGACCGTGCGTCGAGCTTGCTCATGGCACTGCGCAGGTAACTCTTCACCGTCTCGGGTCCCACCGAGAGGCGCTGTGCTGCTTCACTGTTGGTGCATCCCAGGGCCACGTGGGACAGGACGTCGATCTCGCGTGGGGTGAGGTGGACGCCGGGGTCCTCGTCGGCACTGTCGGCGTCCGGCCGCAGAATGCCCGCCAGTCGCTGCGACAGCCCGCGGAGGCGGGCCTGCAACGACGTGTCGGTGACGGTCTGCGCGACACTCCGCAGCTCCGCGTGGATGTCGCGGAGTTCCTCGGTGGTCGCGCCGCCGGCACCGCTCACGTCGAGCGTCTTCATCATCTCGAGGCGGCGATCGACCTCGTCCCGGATGGCGATCTCGGTGCCGAGGCGCCGGGACGCTGCGACGACGATGTCGGCGGTGCGGTCGCCGATCGGTGCGCAGTCGCGGATGGCGGCGTAGAGCACGGCGCGCGAGCTGCCGCGCACCATGACCGGCACCGCGAGGATGGACCGGAGCCCCTCACTGAGGACGGGCCGGTCGTAGTGGTGCGTGATGGTCGAGGAGCGGCCGTAGTCGTTGACCGCCACGGGCGTGCGCTGGGCGACGACGCGGCCGCCGAGACCGGAACGCGGCGGGATCGCGAGGCCCTTGAGGTTGTTGGTTCGGGTGCCGACGAACTCGCTCAGGTGCAGTGTGCCGTCCTGGACCTCGCCGCCGAACAGGACCGGCGCAACGCCGTGAGCTGCGATGGAGCGCAGCTCACCGCGAAGCGCGTCCCCGTCCCGAGGGCGCAGCAGCGACGGTGCACGAGCAACCAAGTCGGTCACCCCTTTCCGGGGGTAGTCACAGCGGTCTGTGAGCTAGATCATAACCGTAGTGAGTTCGGGCGACGGCCCGACTATCTGTCACGGGCCATGAGAGCACAAGGAGTACCGCATGACCACCGATCCCACCGCACGCGTGCGTGAGCTGCTGGACCAGTACGACACGCCGACGGCGTCCGCCGCGGAACTGCTGTGTGATCGACACCCCGCAGACGACGTGGCGTTCACCGTCGTCGAATCGGACCTGTCGTCGACCGACCTGACCTACGGCTACCTGCGCGAGCAGTCGACCCGATTCGCCGCCGCACTCGCCGACCTCGGCGTCGAGCCGGGCGATCACGTCGCGACGCTGATGGGCAAGTCGGCCGAACTGGTCGTCGCGCTGCTCGGCATCTGGCGCCGGGGCGCCGTCCACGTTCCCCTGTTCACCGCGTTCGCGCCGCCGGCGATCGCGTTCCGGCTGGGTGCCAGCGGAGCCAAGGTCGTCGTCTCCGACGCCAGCCAGCTCGACAAGCTGACCCCCGGCGAGGACATCCCCGCGGACGCGTCCTGGCAGGTCGTCGTCGTGGGCGGGGCCGACTCCGGTGCTCTCGACTTCGGGGCGCTCGTGGAGTCGCACGACGCCGCGGATGTGAAGGGCGCGGCCGTCACGGTCGGCGGCGACGGCCCCCTCGTCCAGTTGTTCACCAGCGGCACGACCGGAACACCGAAGGGGGTGCCGGTGCCGCTGCGGGCGCTCGCGTCGTTCCACGCCTACCAGGAGTTCGGCCTCGACGTCCGCAGGGACGACGTGTTCTGGAACGCCGCCGACCCCGGCTGGGCGTACGGCCTGTACTACGCGCTGCTCGGGCCCCTCGCCGCGGGCACTCGCAGCATCCTGCTGCACGCCGGGTTCTCCGCGCCCCTCACCTGGCAGGTGATGGAGCGTTTCGGCGTCACCAACTTCGCCGCCGCGCCCACGGTCTACCGCAGCCTGCGGGCCGACCCCACGCCGATCCCCGAGACGGTGAAACTGCGGCGCGCGTCGTCTGCGGGTGAACCGCTCACCCCCGACGTGATCTCGTGGGCCGAGGCCAACCTGGACGTGTTCGTCCGCGACCACTACGGCCAGACCGAGCACGGCATGTTCATCGCCAACTCCTGGGCCGACGGACTGCGGAACGAGGTGCGCGACGGGTCCATGGGCAAACCGCTGCCGGGGTGGGCGTGCGCCGTTCTCGAGGACGACTCCGACGCGATCGCGCCGCCGCGCACCCCGGGTCGCGTCGCGATCGACACGCACAGCAGCCCGCTGATGTGGTTCACCGGCTACGTCGACGCTCCGGAGAAGACCGCGCAGCGGTTCACCGCCGACGGTCGCTGGTACGTCACCGGCGACGCGGGGCAGACCGACGAGGACGGTTTCTTCTTCTTCTCCGCCCGCGACGACGACGTGATCATCATGGCCGGCTACCGGATCGGGCCCTTCGACGTCGAGAGTGTGCTCGTCATGCACGACGAGGTCGTCGAGGCTGCGGTCGTCGGGATGCCCGACGAGTTGCGCGGTGAGGTGCTCGAGGCGTTCGTCGTCCTGCGCGACGGCGTCGACGGGACCGACGAACTGGAGGTCGAACTGCAGACGCTGGTGAAGAAGAAGTTCGCGGCGCACGCCTACCCGCGCACCGTGCACTTCGTCCCCAACCTGCCGAAGACCCCCAGCGGCAAGGTACAGCGGTACCTGCTCCGCCAGAAGTAGGCGGCTCCGCCGCCCGTGCGTGGTTGAGGAGTGTCAGGACTCGTCAACCACGCACGGGTGCGTCAGCGCCGGCGGATGCGGCCGACGACCAGCAGGGCGAGGAGGGTGACCGCCAGCAGGAGGGTGGTGTCGGCCGCGGCTAGGAAGACCCGACCGCGGTCGGTGAGCCCGAAGATGCTCACCGGCAACGTCTTCCAGGTCGCTGGATACACCATCACGGTGGCGCCCAGTTCGCCCATCGACAGCGCGATCGACAGGCCCGCGGCGGCGCCGAGTGCAGGCAGCAGGAGCGGCAGCGTGATCCGAAGCAGGACCCGGGTGGGACCGGCGCCGAGGGATTCGGCGGCCTGCCGGTAGGCCGGATCGAGCCGGTCCAGCGCCGCCGAGACGGTACTGAACGTGAACGCCAGGACGAGGATCGTGTGCGCCAGGAGGACGATCCACTTGGTTCCGCCGAGTAGGAGCGGCCGCGAGTTGAACGCGATCAGCAGACCCAGACCGATCGCCACGGACGGGATCGCGATCGGCAGGTGAAAGGCCGCGTCGGTGATGCGGTGCAACCACGCCGGCGCCTCACGCGCTGCCAGTGCCGCCCACGTCCCGACCACCAGTGCCAGTGCACCCGCGACGAACGCCGTCTGCAGGCTGACAGTGAGACTGGCGAAATTCTCGTCGGACAGTGCCGTCGTGAAGTTCCGGCCGCCGAGGTCCGACGGCAGCGGGCCCGTCCAGGACCCGGCCAGCGCGGCCGCGACCACGGTGGCGATCGGTGCCACGAACACGACGGTCACGACGACCGCGAACACGCCCACGATCAGGGCTCTAGACCTTCTCGTCCACAGCAGCACGGCTGCCTCCCGTCAGCGTGGCGAACACGAATCGGTATGTGCAGTACAGGGTCAGCGACAGCGCCACCTGGACGGTGGCGATCACGGCGGCGCCCGGCAGGTCGAAGGTGACGATGCCGCGCGTGTAGATCAGGACGGGCAACGTCACCACGTCCTTGGCACCCGTGAACAGGACGATGCCGAACTCGTTGAGGGTGAGCAGCAGCACCAGCGATCCACCCGCCAGCAGTGCGGGCCACGCCTCGGGCATCACCACGGTCCGGAGCACCCGCAGCGGCGACGCCCCGAGACTGGCGGCGACGTCGAGTTGTTCGCGGGGGATCTGGGTGAACGCGGCGAGCAGGGGGCGTACGACGAACGGGGTGAAGAACGTGACCTCCGCGGCGATCACCCCGAGTGGGGTGCCGAGGAAGTTCAGCGGTCCGTCGGCGGCGCCGGTGATCCGTGCGATCAGCGCGTTCACTGCCCCGGCGGTGCCGTAAAGGAACGTGAACGCCAGCGTGATCAGGAACGACGGAAGCGACAGCACCGCGTCGATCAGCCGTCCCACGACCTTCGATCCCGTGAACGGGACGAACGCCAGGACGAGCGCGAGGAACGTGCCGAGGATCAGGCAGCCGAGGGTGGAGAGGGCGGCGATCTGTACCGTCCGCCACAGGGCTGTGCGGAACAGTTCCGAGCCGAGCACCGCGGACCAGTTGTCCAGACCGGACCCGGTCTCGGAGGCGAGGGATTCGGTGAGTACCCGGGCCATCGGGTAGACGGCGAATCCGAGTACGAGCAGCAGGGGTGGGAGCGTCCACGCGATGCCTCGCCACCGGAACGGTTCGCGGGAGAGCGGTGCCGTCGCGGCGGGCGGACGCTCGAGGGTCGCGGTCACGTCGCCGGCACCAGGACGCTGCCGTCGGACGGGAACTGCACGCCGACGACGGTGCCCGGACCACGCTGGTCGTGACCGGACACGTCCGCGTGCACCTGCACTCCCTCGAAGTCGTCGACGGCGAGCGTGATCCGCGTGGTCGATCCCCGCCACTCCGTCGAGACGATCCGCGCCGAGAACGAACCCCGCGTGCCGGGCGCCGTCAGTGTCACCGCGTGCGGGCGGACACACAGGAACGCGGGCAGGTCCGACTCCCACTCCACGTGTCCGATGTCGGGTTGCGGGGCGGTGGCGGTGACGGGCACGCCGCCCATCGACACGAGCGCCGACGTCCCGATCACCCGGGTGACGGTGCACGGCAGCAGGTTCGCGCCGCCGAGGAATTCCGCGGTGAAACTGCTCGGCGGCCGCTTCCAGAGGTTCTCGGCGGTGTCGATGTCGGCGAGCCGGGAGTTCCGCATGACGGCGATCCGGTCGGCCAGCGCCAGCGCTTCGCTCTGATCGTGCGTGACGTAGAGCATCGCGGTGTCGGGCAGCGCCGCCCGCAGCCGCGAGAGCTCACCGAGCATGCTCTCGCGCAGTTGCGCGTCGAGTGCGGCGAGTGGTTCGTCGAGCAGCAGAACCGAAGGCCGGATCGCCAGGGCTCGCGCGATCGCGATCCGCTGCTGCTGTCCGCCCGACAACTCGCGGGGCAGGCGGTTGCCATAGGCGGCCATGCCGACCATGTCGAGGGCCTCGGCCACCCGCGCGCCGATCTCCGCGCGCGGCACCCGATGGGAGCGGAGGCCGAACGCGACGTTGTCGGCCACCCGCATGTGCGGGAACAGCGCGTACGACTGCACCACGACGCCGATTCCCCGTTTCGCGGGCGGTAGGTCGGTGACGTCGCGGGATCCGAGCCGCACGGAACCCGAAGTGGGGCGGACGAATCCCGCGAGCGCCTTGAGCGCGGTCGACTTCCCGGACCCGCTGGGGCCGAGGAGGGCCACCGTCTCACCGCGGCCGACGCGCAGGTTGAAGTCGATCAGGGCGTGGGTGACGCCCTTGCCGCGGCCGTAGCCGACGGTGACGCGGTCGAACGTGATGGCCGGCGCGGAGAAATCGGTGGCTCCGCGAACCGCGGTGGTGTACGACGGGTCTGCCCGCCTGGCTGGAAGTCCCGACACGATCAGCTCCCGGTGGCCTTCTGGTACGCGGCGACGTCCGAATCGAGTTCGGTGAGTACGTCGTTCCAGTTCGGCGACCACACCTGCACCCCCTGCAGTGCCCGCGCCGGGGCGCTCTCGCCCGCGGCGGCGCGCACGTCCTCGCGGACCGACATGCCGAGCGCATCGTCGGCGACGGTCTTCTGCGACTCCTCGGAGAGCAGGAACTCCATCAATTGCTTGCCCTGCTCGCTGCGCGGCGCCCCCTTGGCCAGACCCATCACGTACGGCAGGGCAACGGTGGTTCGGGTGCCGTCGGCGGCAGCGGGAAAGAAGAGGTCGAATGTCGAGCCGTCCTCGGCGATGGACGTGAGGTTCATCTGGACGTCACCGTTGGCCGCGAGCAGTTCGCCGTTGCTGACCTTCGGCTGTAGCTTGCCGGTCGAGGACGACGGTCCCACGTTGTTGACCTGCAGCTTGGTGAGATAGTCGAGTGCGCCGTCCCTGCCCATCAGGTGCTGCAGGAGCAGCAGCACCGCGGTGCCGTCGCCGGCCTGGCCGGGGGTCGAGTACTGGATCTTGCCCTTGAACTGGTCGGACAGCAGGTCGTCCCAGGTGCGGGGAGCAGGCGAGGCCGCCGGGTTGGCGATGAAGGACAGGTAGTTCTCGACGACGGGAACGTGGTGACCGGCCGCGTCCTTCTCCGCCGCGGGAACCGCGGAGGTGTCGACGCCGCTCGGAACGAGCAGCCCCTGGGAGTCGGCCTTCTGGATGAACGGCGGCAGCGTGACGACGACGTCGGCCTGCGGGTTCGACTGTTCCTTCTCGAGACGAGAGACGACTTCGCCGGATCCGGCCTCGACGAGGTTCACCGCGATCCCGGTCCGTGCGGTGAAGGCGTCGAAACGCGATTGGTACCAACCGGAGAGCCCGTCGGCGCTGTAGACGGTGACGGTGTCGGTGCCTGAATCGGCGGCGGTACCGGTTCCGCCGCAGGCGGTTCCGAGGGTGAGGACGGTCGCGGCCAGGGCGGCCGCGGCGATCCGGGGGCGAAGACGCATGACGGGTTCCTAACGATGAGGGAGACTGTGAAACGGAGCTTGCCGTTTGGTCTAGACCAGTGGCCCACTGCGAAGGGAACGGCAGGTGAACAATTGGTATAGACCATTTTTCGGGTACGCTCGGCCGCATGAACGACGACGGCAGCGCGTCCGGAGAGTCCGTGCTGATCGGCACCGTCACGCGATGACGGCAACGCCGAACGTCCCCAAGTACTACCGGGTCCGCACCGAACTCGAGTCGATCCTCACCGAGCTCGAGGTGGGGGACGCGGTGCCTGCGGAGCGGGAACTGGCCCTGCGGTTCACGGTGTCCCGCGAGACGGTGCGGCAGGCCATCCACGAACTGCTGGTCGAGGGTCGCGTCGAACGTCGCGGCCGCGGCACCGTCGTCGCCAGCCCGAAGCTCGTGCAGCCGCTGTCGTTGCGTTCCTACACCGAGGGTGCGGTCAGTCAGGGCCGGGTGCCCGGGCGCGAACTGGTGACCTTCGAGGAACTCGGTGCCGACGCGGACCTCGCCGAGGCGCTCGGTCTGGCGTTCGGCGCGCCGGTGATCCACCTCGAACGCGTCCTGCTCGCGGACGACGAGAAGATCGGGCTCGAAAGCACCCATCTGCCGGCAGACCGGTTCGGGGAGATGGCGCGCACGTTCGACCCGGGTACCTCGCTGTACGCGGCGATCCGCGAGACCGGCGTGGTGTTCGCGTCGGCGACCGAGCGGATCGAGACGGTGCTGGCCTCCCCGCGGGAGGCCGCGCTGCTCGACTCGACCACCGCGATGCCGATGCTGCGGCTCCATCGTGTCTCGCTCGACACCGACGGCGTCCCGATCGAACGGGTGCGTTCCCTCTACCGCGGCGACCGGATCGCCTTCCTCACCACACTGCGGGAGTGATGTCGACGCGCACGACGGGTCCGGGGGCGTCCGGGTCGTGCTCGGGGCTAACCTGGTACCCATGTCTGTCCGCACAGCACTGAGCCCCGGAACCGTGTCGCCCGTCCTCGCCGTACCGGCGGGGATCGAGCGTCCCGAGTACGCGTGGAAGCCCACGGCGAAGGAAGGCAACGAGCCGTGGGTGCAGACCCCGGAGACCATCGAGGCCATGCGGGTGGCGAGCAAGATCGCGGCGCAGGCCCTGCAGGAGGCCGGTAAGGCGGTGGCGCCGGGTGTCACCACCGACGAGCTCGACCGCATCGCGCACGAGTACATGATCGATCACGGCGCCTACCCGTCGACGCTCGGCTACAAGGGTTTCCCCAAGTCGTGCTGCACGTCGCTGAACGAGGTGATCTGCCACGGCATCCCCGACTCGACGGTGATCCAGGACGGCGACATCGTCAACATCGACGTCACCGCGTACATCGGCGGCGTGCACGGGGACACCAACGCCACGTTCCTCGCCGGGGACGTCGCCGAGGAGAACCGGTTGCTGGTGGAGCGGACCCACGAGGCGACGATGCGCGCCATCAAAGCGGTCAAGCCGGGCCGCGCGCTCAACGTCATCGGCCGCGTCATCGAGTCGTACGCGCACCGCTTCGGCTACGGCGTGGTCCGCGACTTCACCGGACACGGCATCGGCACCACTTTCCACAACGGCCTCGTCATCCTCCACTACGACGAGCCCTCCGTGGACACGGTCATCGAACCCGGCATGGTGTTCACGATCGAACCGATGATCAACCTCGGCGACATCGGCTGGGAGATCTGGGACGACGACTGGACCGTCGTCACCAAGGATCGCAAGTGGACGGCTCAGTTCGAGCACACCATCGTGGTCACCGAGACCGGCAACGAGATCCTCACCCTGCCTTGAGCGAGAGCAGGTGGAAGGGCGCCCTGCTCGTCGCCGGCACCACGTCCGACGCGGGCAAGAGTGTGCTCGTCGCGGGACTGTGCCGGATGCTCGCGCGGCGAGGTGTCCGGGTGGCGCCGTTCAAGGCGCAGAACATGTCGAACAATTCCGTCGTCACGCTGGACGGCGGCGAGATCGGCCGGGCGCAGGCTCTGCAGGCCGCGGCCTGCGGACTCGAGCCGAGTGTCCGCTTCAACCCCGTCCTGCTGAAACCGGGGAGCGACCGCACGTCGCAACTGGTGGTGCGCGGCCGCGCGGTCACGTCCGTCGGCGCCCGCGACTACATCGAGCATCGGCAGCACCTGCGTGCGGTGGTGGCCGAGGAACTGGCGTCGCTGCGCGCCGACTACGACGTCGTGATCTGTGAGGGCGCGGGGTCACCCGCCGAGATCAACCTGCGAGCCACCGACCTCGCCAACATGGGGCTCGCCCGGGCCGCCGGCCTGCCGGTGATCGTCGTCGGCGACATCGACCGCGGTGGAGTGCTCGCCCACCTGTTCGGCACCGTGGCGGTCCTCGGACCGGACGACCAGGCGTTGATCGCGGGATTCGTGATCAACAAGTTCCGCGGCGACGTGTCGTTGCTGGGGCCGGGCCTCGAGCAGCTGACGGCCGTGACGGGACGCCCGACGCTCGGGGTGATTCCCTTCGCCGAGGACCTGTGGCTCGACGCGGAGGATTCGCTCGGTGTCGTGGGGGACGCCCCGGTCGGACGTCCGGCGCCACCGATCGGCGACGACTGGCTGCGGGTGGCCGCGATCCGCCTGCCCCGCATCTCCAATTCGACGGACGTCGAGGCGCTCGCGTGCGAACCCGGGGTGTCGGTGCGCTGGATCACCGATCCGTCGCGGCTGCAGGACACCGACCTGATCGTCCTGCCCGGGAGCAAGTCGACCGTGTCGGATCTGGAGTGGTTGCGCCGCAACGGCATCGCGGATGCGATCGCAGCGCATGCGAAACGCGGCGGTCCGGTGCTCGGCGTGTGTGGCGGCTACCAGATGCTCGGGTCCGTGATCGTCGACGACGTCGAATCCGGCCGGGGTGCGGTGCCCGGTCTCGGACTGCTCGACCTCGAGGTGGAGTTCGCCCCGGACAAGGTGCTCGCGCAGGTGCGCGGCAACGCCCACGGAGTTCCGGTGTCCGGGTACGAGATCCATCACGGCCGGGTGCGGCGCAACGGCGACCAGCCCCTGCTCCACGCGAGCAGCGGCGCCGCGGAAGGCAGTATCCGCGGCGCCGTCTACGGCACGCACTGGCACGGACTGCTCGAGACCGACCGTTTCCGCCGCCTCCTGCTGGACGATGTGGCCGAACACGCGGGGAGAACCGGTTTCGTCACCGCACCCGACACGGATGTCGCCGCGATCCGGACCGCTCAACTCGATCTGTTGGCGGATCTGGTGGAGCAGAACCTCGATCTCCGCGCCCTGGAGGACCTCCTCGGCGCAGGCGCCCCGGAAGGCCTCCCGGCCATCGCGTCGACCCTGGTGAGTTAGGCCGTCGCGCGGCGGACGAGCGCCCACGCCGCGACCATCCCCGCCGCCGCGACCAGTGCCGGCAGCCACACCATCGGCACCGACCGGGGCGCGTCGGCGAACCAGTGGCCGATGTCCGGCCACCACTTCTGCCAGGTGATCACGAACGCGGCGACGCCTGCGGCGAGGAGGGTGCCGACGCCGAGCGTGAAGAGCCCCACCACCCGCCACCGGTGATGCAGTGCGCCCAGGAACATTCCCGCCGCCGCGGTCAGTGACAGGAAGGCGAAGTAGGCGGCCAGCTGGATGGCCGGGTCGGACGTGAAGTAGTTGGGTATCGCGAACATCCGCATCCCCACACCCCAGCCGCCGGTGGCCTCCTCGATCAGCGACAGTCCGTAGAGCGTCACCCCGAACACGAACACCTGGACGGCGGCGACGATCAGGGTGGCCGCGAAATAGTCGCGACGGGTGACGCTCATCCCCAGAGCGAACGGGAACGTCTGTGTCATGGCCTGCAGGTAGAACGCGAGGGCGATCCCGAACAGGGAGAAGGCGCCGCCGGAGAAGTTGGTGTCGCTGCCGGTGTCGCCGACCATCGCGAAGATGGCTGCACCGATCGTGAACGACGCGACCAGCACGCCCAGTGGCCACGCGACGAGCAGGGGCCAGGCGACGGTGTGGATGCGGGAGACGGTCAGGACCCGGTTCGTCATCGTGCGTCCTCCTTGGTGGCCGTGGTGCTGCGGACCACGAGTTGTTGAAGGCTGAACGGCTCGAAATGCAGGCCGTCGTCCACCGCCCGGTCCCGTTCGGAGTCCGACAGGGTGATCTGCACGGTTGCCCGTTCGTGATTACCCAGCGATTCACGGTGCAGGACAGTCTTGTTCGAGGTGAAGTCGGCGACGAGCGAAGCCAGGCCGGAGACGACGACGGCGCCTTCGCGTGGCGCGTCGGTGTCCTCGTCGAGGACGATCCGTCCCTTGTCGATCAGGATCACGTGTTCGATCAGGTCGCTGACCTCGTCGATGAGGTGTGTGGAGAGCACGACCGTGCGCGGGTGTTCGGCGTAGTCGACGAGAAGCCGGTCGTAGAAGAGGTGCCGTGCCACCGCGTCGAGGCCGAGATACGGCTCGTCGAACAGGGTGAGCGGTGCGCGGGAGGCCAGACCGACCGTCACACCCAGCGCGGACGTCATCCCCCGCGACAGCTTCTTCACCTTGCGGCACAACGGAAGATCGCAATCCTCCAGCAGTGTCTGTGCGAACTCCTCGTTCCAGTGGGGGAGTAGGTGCCGTGCGGTCGCGAGGACGTGCCCGACCTTGAAGTCGTCCGGGTACTTCTGGCTCTCCTTGACGAAGCACACGTCGGTGAGTGCCCGGGAATTCTCGTGCGGAGCGTGACCGAAGATCTCGACCGCGCCCGAAGTCTGGAACTCCTGGCCGGTGAAGATCTGCATGAGCGTGGTCTTGCCGGCGCCGTTGCGGCCGAGGAGGCCGTAGATCTTGTTCTCCTGCAAGGAGAAGTCGATCCCGTCGAGTGCGACGAAGGCGCCGAATCGCTTGCCGAGGCCCCGCGCCGAGGCGACCGTCTTCGTGTCGAATGCTGTGCCGATCATCGTGCTCCCTCCCGTTGGTCGAGCATGGCCTCGAGTTCGGCGATGCTGACGCCGAGTTTGTCCGCTTCGGTGACGAGCGGGTCGATGAACTGGCGCGCGAACCGCTAGCGTCGCCGGAAGCGCAGCGCGTTCCGGGCACCGGAGGTGACGAACATTCCGATTCCCCTCTTCTTGTAGAGGATCCCGTCGGCGACGAGCTGTTCAGTCCCTTGGCTGCGGTCGCCGGGTTGATCCGGTGGAATGCGGCGAGCTCGTTCGTGGACGGTACCTGGCCTTCCTCGGGAAGGGTTCCGTCGCTGATCGAGTTCTCGATGAGTTCTGCGATCTGCTGGAACAGCGGTCTGCCGTTGTCGATCATCGACGCCCGCCTCGTCGGTTGATCGGTTCATTACTCATGTAATGAACCATGGAACCATGGAGGTCCGAGCGCAGGACGTCCCCGATCGCGTAGTTTTTAGCCCATGGAACTGACGCACGTGGCGGTGGGAAATGGAACCTGCACGGTCCGCATCGACGGACCGGAGAGCAAACACACCGTTCTCCTACTGCCGGGGGCCGGCGACGGACCGGATGTCTACGACGGCGTCTGCGAGCGCCTGCACAATTCCGATCTGCGCACGATCGTGCCCGAGGACATCACCGGTCTCGACGAGACGACGATCATGGCTCTCCTCGACGAACTGAAGGTCGGGTGGGTCAACCTCGTCGGCAGCCGGGAAGGAGCCGAACTGGCGTGGTCGCTGGCGGCTCGCCAGTTCGGACGCTTCGCCAGCCTCGTGGTGGCCGACCGGGGGCATCCGGCGGCACCCGACTCCGCCGGTGCGGTGCGCGGATCCGACTGCCCGCCGGTCGAACTCCCCACGACCGTGATGGTCGGCAGCCCCGACCGGCGTGCCGAGGCGGACGCGAGCGGCCGCTTCGTCTACTCCGACTTCCGCGTCGTACAACTCGACGACGTCACCAACGTCCCAGCCGCGGCGGCGGCGGAGCTGGCCACCGAGATCGTTCTCCGTACCAGCCCCTGGTAGATGCCGGCCCCACGCCGAGCGCGACCGTGCTCAGCGTGGGGCGTACATGATGACGGCCATGCCCAGGAGACAGATAAGGGCGCCCGAGACGTCCCAGCGGTCCGGGCGGAAACCGTCCGCCACCATGCCCCAGATCAGCGAGCCCGCGACGAACACCCCGCCGTACGCGGCGAGGATGCGGCCGAAGTGGGCGTCCGGCTGCAGCGTCGCGACGAACCCGTACGCACCGAGCGCCGCCACACCGGCGCCGATCCAGATCCAGCCCCGGTGCTCGCGGACGCCCTGCCACACCAGCCACGCACCGCCGATCTCGAACAGCGCCGCGACGGCGAACAGCGCGACGGACTTGGCGACCGTCACTCGGCCGGTAGGTCGAGGCCGAGGAGAGCGTTCTCGACGACCTCGGGCAGCGCCGGGTGGATCCAGTACTGCCCCCGCGCCATCTGCTGCGCCGTCAGCCCGAAGCTCATTGCCTGGATCAGCGGCTGGATCACCGTGGGCGCCTGCGCGCCGATCACGTGCGCACCGAGCAGACGACCGGTGCCGCGTTCGGCGATGACCTTGCACAACCCCTCGTCGTCCTCCATCGCCCACCCGTAGGCGACGTCGCCGTACGCCTGCACCTTCACCGTGATGTCCCAGCCTGCCTCCCGGGCCTCGGCCTCGGTCAGCCCGACGTGCGCGATCTGCGGGTCGGTGAACACGGCGGCGGGTACGAACCGATGGTCCGAGACGCGCAGACCCGACGTGTCCGTCCACGCGTCCTGCAGGAGATTGTGCTGAACCACTCGCGCCTCGTGGTTGGCGACGTGCTTGAGCTGGTACGGCGAGGAGACGTCACCGAGCGCGAAAACGCCTTCGGCACTGGTTCGTTGGTAGTCGTCGACCACGACGCGTCCTTCGTCGTCGAGGTCGATGCCGCCGGCGGCGGCCCCGATGGCGTCCCCGTTCGACTGCCGCCCGGTCGCGACCAGGAGAACGTCACCCGAGACGACGGTGCCGTCCTCGAGTTCGACCACGACGCCGTCACCGTCGCGGCGCACGGCAGCGACGGTGCTGCCGCGGTGCACGTCCCATTTCTTCTGGGCGAGATCCGTGAACCGGCGGGAGACGTCCTCGTCGAGATGCCGTAGCAGGTGGGAGCTGCGCGCGATCAGCGACACCCGGGTGCCGAGCGCGGAGAACACGTGCGCGAACTCGGCGGCGATGTATCCCGCACCGATGATCACCATGCGCTCGGGCAGCTCGGGCAACCGCATGATGTCGTCGTTCGTGTAGTACCGCACACCGGATTCCCGGACCACGTCGGGAATGATCGGCCGGGACCCGGCCGCGATCACCACCTGGTCGGCGGTGATGACCTCCCCGGTTCCGGTGTCGAGGGTCCGTGGGCCCACGAATGTCGCGTGCCCGCGGAACAGCGTGGTGTTCGGGCTGTCCTCGGCGCGGTAGCGTTCCCCGCCTGCCGAGATCGGGTCGATGCGGCCGAAGACCCGTTTGACGATGTCCGGCCAGCGCACCCCCTCGAGCTCTGCGTCGACGCCGTACTTCGCGGAATTGCCGACCGTGCGGGCCACCTCCGCGGCATAGACGAACATCTTCGTCGGGATGCAACCCACGTTCAGGCACGTCCCGCCGAACGTGCCCTCCTCCAGGATCGCGATCGTCTTGTCGGCGAACCGTTCGTCGGGCAGCGAGTTTCCGGAACCCGAACCGATGATCGCCAGATCGAAATGTGTCATCGGTTGGCCTCCGCAGCGTTGTGGCCGTGCAACCAGTCGAGCCAGAGGTCCACTTCGGCGAACGCCTCCGCCCGGGGCTGGTCGGCGGACAGGAACACGTCGTGCCGGGCGCCCGCGATGGGCACGATCGTGGTGCGGTCACCGAGGCACCCCGCCCAGCGGGCGATCTGCCGGACGTCGAGGACGGCGTCGGCCGTGTCCACCCTGGGGTCGTACCGCGGCGCGAAGTACGACGCCTTGGACCGGAGGATCAGGGCGGGAACCCCGATGTCGAGACCGCGGTGCAGCTGGGCGTGCCCGCGGCGCACCGCACGCAGCCACCCGAACGTCACCGGGAAACCGCTCAGCGGCTTCCAGTCGAGGTTGTAGTTCCAGATGCCGTTGCCCTCCACGTGCAGGCTGACGCCGTACGTGTCGAGCCCGGTCTTCGGGATGATCGACTTGCGTTTGACGCGCCCGACCGCGTCGACGGCCACCGTTCCCACGTTCCGCAGATACGACGGTCCCTGCAGGTCGAACCACGGGCTGTTGAGGATGACCCCGCTGATGCCGAGTGCGGCGGTGCCGCCCGGCCTGCGCTGCAGGCGGTGCAGCCACAGCGGCAGTACCAGACCGCCCGTCGAATGCGCGACCAGCAGGACCTCCCCGTCACCGGTCTGTTCCCGGACCTGGCGCAACGCCTCGTTCAGCTCGGCGTCGTACAGCGTCAGATCGGAGACGAAGTGCGGCGTCTGGCCGGGTTCGAGCGAGCGGCCGCACTTGCGCAGATCGAGCGCGAAGAAGGCGTAACCCTGTTCGGCGAAGTGCTCGGCCAGGTGCTTCTGGAAGAAGTAGTCGGTGAACCCGTGGACGTAGAGCACGGCGCGGCCGGTCTTCTTCGTCTCCTGCGCGGGCTGGTAGCGGATCAGCGTCGCCTTCACCTCCCCCTCGCCGTCCGGGTCGGTGCCGAGAGGAATGGTCAGCTGCTGATATCCGTCGCCGAGAACGTCGGGAGCCCATGTAGTCACAGATCACAATCTAATGTGCGATTCGGGGGCGCGGGGAGGCGCACAATTGGGGCAGGTGATTCTCGCTCATACGCGCGGGTAACCTATCCGGCGAACACGGCAGGCGTATGCGCGTACGGCTATGGACAAGGAAGTCGATACTCCAGTGTCAGATCAGAATGCGGTAGAGACGAGAACGGATGTAGTGCTGGTTGGCGCGGGCATCATGAGCGCGACGCTGGGAGCGATCCTGCGTCAGGTGCAGCCCGATTGGTCGATCACCACATTCGAGCGGCTCGACGCAGTAGCCGCCGAGAGCAGCGACCCGTGGAACAACGCGGGCACCGGCCACTCCGCGCTGTGTGAGCTCAATTACACTCCGCAGAACGCCGACGGCACCGTGGACATCACGAAGGCTGTCAACGTGAACGAGCAGTTCCAGGTGTCGCGGCAGTTCTGGGCGCACGGTGTCGAGAGCGGTGTGCTGACGCAGCCCAAGGAGTTCATCAACCCCATCCCGCACGTGAGCTTCGTGCACGGCGAGGCCAACGCGAAGTACCTGCGGGCCCGCTACGACGCCCTCGCCGGTCACCCCCTGTTCGCGGGCATGGAGTACATCGACGCACCCGACGAGTTCACCCGTCGCCTGCCGCTGATGGCGAAGGGCCGCGACTTCAGCGATCCCGTCGCCCTCAACTGGACCCAGGACGGCACCGACGTCGATTTCGGCGCCCTGACCAAGCAGCTCCTCGGTTACGTCGGCGCGTCCGGCGGCGTCGTCCACTTCGGGCACGAGGTCACCGACCTCACCAAGCAGTCCGACGGCAGCTGGGTGGTCAAGGTCACCAACCGCCGCAACGGTGTGAAGAAGGTCGTGCGCGCCAAGTTCGTGTTCGTCGGCGCCGGCGGCGGTGCGCTGCACCTGCTGCAGAAGTCCGGGATCGAGGAGGCCAAGGGCTTCGGCGGGTTCCCCGTCAGCGGCGCCTTCCTGCGCTGCACCAACCCGGAGCTCATCGACCAGCACCGCGCCAAGGTCTACGGCAAGGCCGCCGTCGGCGCACCGCCCATGTCGGTTCCGCACCTCGACACCCGCGTGATCGGCAACAAGCCCGGACTGCTGTTCGGGCCGTACGCCGGCTGGTCGCCCAAGTTCCTCAAGCAGGGCCGCGTCACCGACCTGCCCAGCTCGGTCAAGCCGGACAACCTGCTCTCGATGCTCGGTGTCGGCGTCAGCGAACTCGGTCTCGTCAAGTACCTGATCAGTGAGCTCGCGATGTCCGAGGCCGGCCGGATCGAGACCCTGCGGGAGTTCGTCCCGAAGGCGCTCGGCAAGGACTGGGAACTGATCACCGCCGGCCAGCGCGTCCAGGTCATCCGTCGAGCCAAGGGCAAGGGCGGCGTTCTCGAATTCGGCACCGCCGTCGTCAACGCCGCCGACGGCACCATCGCGGGCCTGCTCGGCGCGTCGCCGGGTGCGTCGACCGCGGTGCCCGCCATGCTCGACGTGCTGCAGCGCTGCTTCCCGGCCCAGTACGAGTCGTGGAAGCCGAAGCTCCAGGAGATGGTTCCGTCGCTGGGCGTCAAACTCTCCGACGACACCGCGCTGTTCTCGCAGGTGTGGGACTGGACATCGAAGGTGCTCCAGCTCGACACCAGCAAGGTGGAGGACGCGTCGGTCGCGGTCTGACGCACGGCCCGGGCCGGGTCCACGGGCGCGCGCACTTGCCGGTGCTGTGCGATAGTTGCCTGTCATGACGGCAACTGCAGCACTCAAGCGTTCGTGGGCACTCGATCTCGACAACAAGACGCTCTACGAGTTGCTCAAGCTTCGCGTAGAGGTCTTCGTCGTCGAGCAGGCGTGCCCGTACCCGGAACTCGACGGCCGCGATCTGCTGGCCGAGACCCGCCACTTCTGGCTGGAACAGGACGGCCAGGTGGTCTGCACTCTCCGCCTCCTCGAGGAGCACGCCGACGGCACCACGTCGTTCCGCATCGGTCGGCTGTGCACATCGCGGCCTGCGCGCGGTCAGGGGCACACGACGCGTCTGCTGCGCGCCGCGCTCGCCGAGGTCGGCGACGCGCCGTGCCGCATCAACGCGCAGACGTATCTGGTGGACATGTACGCCAAGCACGGTTTCAAGCCGGACGGCGAAGAGTTCGTCGAGGACGGCATCCCGCACGTCCCCATGCGGCGCGGCGGCGGCGCCGCCTTCGGCGCCGGCAGTGCCGCGCACGAGGTCGCGGAGACGGCCCCGTCGAGCGCCGGGCAGTAGGCCCCGACTAGGGTCGTCAGGTGAATGTCCGCGGGGAAGTCCTGTTCGAATCAGGCGCGGTCCCGCCACTGTGACGGATCTCTGACCGGCTGCCACCACCCTGGTTGCCGATCCGGTCTCCCAGCCAGATTGCCGCGGCGTTCGTACCGGCCAAAGCTCTCGGCGAGGAAACCGGGACGTGAAGGGATGCAGCGTGCGTACGGATCGTGAAGTGAACCAGGTTCGACCCGACTTTTCGTGGGGATTCCCGTTCAGCGCGGTGGTCGGTCAGGACCGGTTGCGCCTCGCCCTCATCCTCTGCGCAGTCCACCCCGGTATCGGCGGCGTCCTCGTCCGCGGTGAGAAGGGGACGGCCAAGTCGACGGTGGTCCGCGCTCTCACCGCACTGCTGCCCGCGGTGCACGACGAGAACGGGACGCGCCCGGCGCGACTGATCGAACTGCCGGTCGGAGCAACGGAGGACCGCGTCGTCGGTTCCCTCGACCTCGAGAAGGTCCTGCGCGACGGTGAGCGCGCGTTCCAACCCGGGCTGCTGTCGGCCGCCCATCAGGGTGTTCTCTACGTCGACGAGGTCAATCTTCTGCACGACCATCTGGTCGACGTGCTCCTCGACGCGGCGGCGATGGGCCGCGTCCACATCGAGCGTGACGGCATCTCGCACTCGCACGCCGCCCGGTTCGTGCTGGTCGGCACGATGAACCCGGAGGAAGGCGAGCTCCGGCCGCAGCTCCTCGACCGGTTCGGGCTGGCCGTCGACGTCGCCGCGTCGCGGGAGGTGGACGTGCGCATGGAGGTGGTCCGGCGGCGCCTGGACTTCGAGCGTGACCCGGCACGGTTCGCCGAGCGCTACGCCGAGCAGGACGCGGCCTTGGCGGCCGCCATCCTCGAGGCCCGCGACCGGCTCGACTCCGTCGAGCTCGACGACGTCGAGTTGCGCCGAATCTCTTCTCTCTGTGCGTCGTTCGACGTGGACGGCATGCGCGCCGATCTCGTCCTCGCCCGGACCGCGACCGCGCACGCCGCATGGCGGGGCGCCGGGGCCGTCACGGCGGAGGACGTGCGGGTCGCCGCCGAGCTGACCTTGCCGCACCGCCGCCGCCGGGATCCGTTCGACGAACCCGGCCTCGATGAACAGCAGCTCGACGACGCGCTCCGCCAGGCCGACGAGGACGCCAGGTCCGGTGCCGAGGAACCGCCGGAGCAGGCGCCGGGAACTCCGCCCGGCACCCCGCCCGGACCGGACGGCAGGGACACCGACCCCGAGGGGCCCGACGATCCCGACGGACCCGGAGGTGGGGCTCCGGCACCCCCGGAACGCCCGGCGGGGCCGACCGGCACCCAGTTCACCACCAAGCTCCTCGAGGTACCCGGAGTCGGCGAGGGCGCGCCGGGCCGGCGTTCCCGTTCGCGCTCGTCCCGCGGTCGCGCGGTGCGCTCCACCGCCGAACAGGGGCACGGACTCCATCTGGTGGGCACGCTGTTCGCCGCCGCTGAGCGGCAGGTCGCCCGCGGCCGGAGCACGGGCCGGATGATCCTGGACTCGGCCGATCTGCGCGGGGCGATTCGCGAGGGGCGCGAGGGCAACCTCGTGGTGTTCGTCGTGGACGCGTCCGGGTCGATGGCGGCCCGTGACCGATTGTCGGCCGTGACCGGTGCCGTCGTCTCACTGCTGCGCGACGCCTACCAGCGCCGCGACAAGGTGGCGGTGATCACAGTTCGTGGACGAGCCGCGGAACTGGTCCTGCCGCCCACGTCTTCGGTGGACATCGCCGTCCGCCGCCTGCGCGGAATGAAGACGGGCGGCAAATCCCCACTGGCAGAAGGATTCCTGCGCGCGCGTGAGGTCGTGCTGCGGGAACGTCTCCGCGATCCGCAGCGCCGCGCCCTCGTCGTCGCACTGACCGACGGGCGGGCGACGGGCGGCAAGGACGCACTGCACCGGGCCAAGGTGGCCGCGGGGCTGCTCGCCGACAGCTCGGTCGCGTCGGTGGTCGTCGACTGCGAGACCGGCATGGTCCGGCTCGGGCTGGCCGCGGAGCTGGCCCGCCGGCTGCGGGGCGGCTACGTGCGCCTCGGCGAATTGTCCGCGCAGCAGGTCGCGGGCGTCGTCCGCGCCGCGGCGTGATCCGGATGCGGCTTCGGTAGGGGAGAGAGTAGAGAGAAGAGACATGCCCAAGGGTGTTCCCGAGAACGTTCCGAACGACGGCCTCACCACACGTCAACGACGCAACGCTCCCGTGCTCGCGGTCCACACCGGACCGGGCAAGGGGAAGTCGACGGCGGCATTCGGCATGGCGCTGCGTGCCTGGAATCAGGGATTCGACGTCGGGGTGTTCCAGTTCGTCAAGAGTGCCAAATGGAAGGTGGGGGAGGAAGCAGCCTTCCGAGCCCTCGGTCAGCTGCACGAGGACACCGGTGTCGGTGGGTCGGTGCAGTGGCACAAGATGGGCGAGGGCTGGTCGTGGACGCGTAAGCACGGCAGCGAGGAAGACCACGCCGCCGCGGCCGCCGAGGGTTGGCGCGAGATCGCCCGCCGGCTGGGGGCCGAGGAACACCGGTTCTACGTTCTGGACGAGTTCACCTATCCCCTGAAGTGGGGGTGGGTGGACGTCGACGAGGTGATCGAGGTCCTGCAGAACCGGCCCGGCAACCAGCACGTGGTGATCACGGGCCGCGACGCCCCGCAGGCACTGATCGACGCCGCGGATCTGGTGACGGAGATGACCAAGATCAAGCACCCGATGGACGCCGGCCGGAAGGGCCAGCGGGGCATCGAGTGGTGACCACGCTCCCCGCGGCGCCGGCGGTGGTCATCGCCGCTCCCGCATCGGGCAGCGGAAAGACCACTGTCGCAACCGGTTTAGTGGGAGCGCTCCGTGCGTCGGGCTGCACGGTGGCACCGTTCAAGGTCGGCCCCGACTACATCGACCCCGGATACCACGGGCTCGCGGCCGGACGTCCGGGACGCAATCTCGACCCGGTCATGGTGGGCGCGCAGCGGATCGGCCCGCTGTACCGGCACGGCAGTTCGGGGTGTGACCTCGCGGTCGTCGAGGGCGTCATGGGCCTGTTCGACGGCAAGATCGACGCGGCGTCGCAGGAGCCGTCGGCCGAGGGATCGACGGCCCAGGTGGCGGCACTGCTCGGCGCCCCGGTCGTGCTCGTGGTCGACGCCCGCGGCCACAGTCAGAGCCTGGCTGCGATCCTGCACGGCTTCTCCACCTATGACTCCGGGGTCCGCATCGGCGGGGTGATCCTCAACCGGGTGGGAAGCCCGCGGCACGAACAGGTGCTGCGGCAGGCATGCGAGCGCGTCGGGCTCCCCGTGCTCGGCGCCGTGCCGCGGATGGCCGAATTGGAGGTCCCGTCCCGCCACCTCGGGCTGATCCCGGCGGCGGAGCACGGGGCCGACGCGGTGGACGCCGTCGACGCGATGACCCGATTGGCCGCTCGCCACCTCGACCTGCCTGCCATCCGCGCGCTCGCGTCGTCGGCGGTCGACGGGCCGGTGTGGGACCCCGCCGCCGAGGCCGGGCCGATTCTCCCCGGCCCTCGCCCGGTCGTGGCGATCGCCGGGGGCCGGGCATTTACGTTCGGGTACGCCGAACACCGCGAACTCCTCGGCGCCGCCGGTGCGGACGTGATCACGTTCGACCCCCTGCACGACGGGTTGCCGCCCGGCACCAGCGGCGTGGTGCTGCCCGGTGGCTTCCCCGAGGAGCACGCCGTCGCGCTCGCGGAAAACTCCGTGCTCCTGACGCAGATCCGCGAACTCGCCACCGCGGGGGCGCCGATCCATGCGGAGTGCGCCGGTCTGCTCTACCTCGCCCGCAGTCTCGACGGGCACGCGATGGCCTCCGTGGTCGGGGTCGACGCTTCGTTCGGGTCTCGTCTCACGCTCGGGTACCGCGAGGCGGTGGCGGTCACGGACTCCGTCCTCTTCGCGGCAGGTGAGCGGGTGGTCGGCCACGAGTTCCATCGCACGTCGCTCGCCGCGGCCGAGGCGGACGGCTTCGCGCCGGCCTGGGGCTGGCGGCCCTGGGACGGCCACCCTGCGCGCGAGGGTTTCGTCCGCGGCGGCGTGCACGCCTCGTACCTGCACACACACCCTGCGGGTCATCCGGAGGCGATCACCCGTTTCGTGGCCGCGGCCCGCACCTTCGCCGCGCATGGGTGACGTCTGCGTCGGCGTCGGGTTCCGCGCGGCAACGAGCAGCACGGACATCCTCGCCGCCGTCCGGCACGCGCTGACGTCCGCGAACCCGGGTTCGGACGCGACCCTGGACTGCCTGTGCACCCTCGACCGGAAGGCCACGGAGCCGGCTGTCCGGGATGCGGCAGCGGCGTTGGGTGTCGCCGTCCGCGGATTCGCCGCGGGGGAGCTGGCCGCCGTCGAGGTGGCGAACCCGTCGGACCGCGTGCACTCGGCGACGGGATCGCCGAGCGTCGCGGAAGCGGCGGCGGTGCTCGGAGCGGGCGGCGGGCCCTTGATCGTGACCAAGTGGTCCGCGAATGGCGTCGTCGTCGCGGCAGCCCGTAAAGTTTCGTAGGTTCGAGACGAGACGTGCAGGATTTTCTGGAGAAACGGGGAGAGCGCGTGACTGCTGCCACCGGAGACGAGACCAACTACCTGGTCGGACTCAATTTGGCCGATCGTCGTGTGGTCGTGGTCGGTGGCGGAACAGTGGCACAGCGCAGGCTCGGGCTCCTGATCGCATCGGGTGCGCGGGTGCACCTGATCAGCCGCGCGGTCACGCCGGCGGTCGAGGGAATGGCCACCGCGGGACAAATCACACTGGAACTTCGCGAATACCGGGACGGCGATCTGGCCGACGCCTGGTACGCCATCGCGTGCACGGACGAACCGGACACCAACGCGGCGATCGTCGCCGAGGCCGAGCGGAATCGTGTCTTCTGCGTCCGCGCCGACAACGCCCGCTACGGCACCGCCGTCACACCGGCGAGCGCAAGCTACGACGGGATGAGCATCGGCGTGCTGGCGGGCGGCGACCACCGCCGGTCCGCCGCAGTGCGCACCGCCCTCGTCGAGGGCCTGCAATCCGGTGCGGTCGCCGACACCGCCGACCACCCGGCGGCCGGTGTCGCACTGGTGGGCGGCGGCCCGGGCGACCCCGATCTCATCACCGTGCGCGGCCGGCGACTGCTCGCCCGCGCCGACGTGGTGGTCGCCGACCGCCTCGCCCCGCCGGAACTGCTCGCCGAACTCGGCTCCGACGTCGAGGTCATCGACGCCGCGAAGATTCCCTACGGCCGTGCGATGGCGCAGGAGGCGATCAACGCCGCCCTCATCGACGGTGCGAAGGCAGGCAAGTTCGTGGTGAGGCTCAAGGGCGGCGACCCGTACGTGTTCGGGCGCGGCTACGAGGAACTCGAGGCGTGCGCCGCGGCGGGTGTGCCCGTGACGGTCGTCCCCGGCATCACCAGTGCCATCTCGGTGCCGTCGGCCGCCGGCATCCCGGTCACTCATCGAGGCGTCACCCACGAGTTCGTCGTCGTCAGCGGTCACGTCGCCCCCGACCACCCGGATTCGCTCGTCGACTGGTCGGCGCTCGCCCGGTTGAAGGGCACGATCGTGTTGCTGATGGCCGTCGAGCGCATCGAGGCGTTCGCGACGGTCCTCATGGAGGGAGGGCGTCCGGTGGACACCCCGGTCACGGTCATCCAGGAGGGGACGCTGCGCACGCAGCGCACCGTGCGGGCCGATCTCCAGACCGTTGCCGCCCGGGTGAAGGAAGAGCAGATCCGGCCGCCCGCCATCGTGGTCATCGGGCCGGTGGCCGGGTTTTCTGTGGACGCTGGGTAACGTGAACCCTCGTGTCTGAATCCCGAGTACCCGAAGGCGCGTCGGCGTCGAACAAGTCTGCGGCGAGAGCCACGGTGAATCCGCCGGCTGCCACCCGCGTGATGGGGCTTGCGATCATCGTGCTCAGCGGGCTGCAGATGATGGTGGTCCTCGACGGCACCGTCGCCAACCTGGCGCTCGCACCGCTGCAGGCCGATCTCGGTCTCAGCGACAGTGGCCGCAACTGGGTGCTGACGTCGTACGCACTGGCGTTCGGTGGCCTCATGCTCCTCGGCGGACGGCTCGGCGACGCGTTCGGCCGGAAGAAGATGTTCGTCGGCGGTGTCGCCCTGTTCACCGTCGCCTCGCTGCTGTGCGGTCTCGCGGTGGGCGAGTTCATGCTGATCGCCGCCCGGTTCCTGCAGGGTGTCGGCGCCGCGGTGGCGTCCCCGACGGCGCTGGCCCTGGTCGCGACCACGTTCGCGGCCGGACCTGCGCGTAACCAGGCCATCGCGATCTTCGCGGCCATGACGGGCATCGGGTCGATCGCGGGCCTGATCATCGGCGGCGCCCTCACCGAGGTGTCGTGGCGACTGATCTTCCTCATCAACGTGCCCATCGGCGTCGTCATCGTGGGGTGCGCGTTCGTGGCATTGAAGGAGACCGCGGGTGAGCGCCTGGCCCTCGACGTTCCCGGGGCGGTTCTCGCCACGGTCGCGGCGACGGGCGTGGTGTTCGCGCTCACCGAAGGTCCGGAACTCGGCTGGGGGAGCCCGTACGTGATCGGTGCGCTCGTCGCCGGTCTGCTGCTGTTCTGCGCGTTCCTGTACGTCGAACGGACCGCCGACAACCCGCTGCTGCCGTTCTCCCTCTTCCGCGACAAGAACCGGGTCGCGACGCTCGTCGCGATCTTCTTCGCCGGTGCCGTGATGTTCACGGTCGCCGCCTTCGTCGCGTTGTTCGTCCAGGACATCCTCGGCTACAGCCCCCTCGAGGCCGGCCTCGCGTTCATCCCGTTCGCGTTCGGCCTCGGCGGCGCGGCCGCGGTGGCGTCCAAGCTCGCCGTGCGGATCCAGCCCCGGTGGCTCGTGATCGCCGGCGCGGCGATCATGGTGGTCGGGCTGCTGTACGGCTCGACCCTCGACAGCTCCGCCACCTACCTCGGCAACCTGTTCGTGCCGGTCATCGGTATCGGATTCGGTGTCGGACTCGCCGTCGTCCCGCTCCCGCTGTGCGCCATCGCCGGTGTGTCGGAGACGGAGATAGGTCCGCTCGCCGCCATCGCCCAGGTGGCGCAGACCCTGGGTGGACCCCTCGCCCTGGCGGTCATCGGGGCGATGGCCACCTCGCGAACGCTGTCCCTCGGCGGCATCTCCGGCAAGGTCGCCGACATGAATCCGACGCAACTCGAGGCGCTCGGCAACGGGTACACGTTCGCCCTCGTCGGCAGTGCCGGGTGCGCCCTCATCGCGGGACTGGCCGCGCTGTTCATCCGCTTCACCCCGCAACAGGTCGCGCAGGCCCAAGCCGCCGAGAAGGCCGCGCAGCAGGCGTGAACGCGGTCCGGTCCGGTTTCGGCCCGGTTGACGTAGTCCGTCTATAGCATCCGGTCATGGACTACAAAATCGAGCTGATCATTCTGCCGGTGTCCGACGTGGACCGGGCCAAGGCGTTCTACGCCGACCAGGTCGGCTTCGTCGTCGACCACGACCACCGCGTGAACGAGAACGTCCGGTTCGTCCAGCTCACGCCGCCCGGGTCGGCGTGCTCGATCGCTGTCGGCGAGGGCCTGGTCGACACGCCGCCCGGCTCGGTGCACGGGCTGCAGATCGTCATCGACGACGCCGACGCCGCCCACGCCGAGCTGTCCGCCCGTGGCGTTCCCGTCAGCGACGTACAGGACCTGGCGTGGGGGCGCTTCGTGTACTTCGCCGATCCCGACGGCAACGAGTGGGCGCTGCAGCAGCTTCCGCCGCGGACCTGACGTCGCGGCCGGTAGCGGAAATCGGCCTGCCCTCGCGCGATGAGCGGAGCATGATGGTCCTGTGGTCACGCCCTCCCGCACGTCCGTCACGGGGGCAGCCGCGGTGGGCCTGCTCCTCGCTGCCTGCGTAGCAGGGGGATCGGCCGCCGCCGCGCCTGCCGCCGCAGCCCCGGATCCTCGCGTCGGTCCGCTGTTCCTGGCCGGCACGCCCATCCACGTCTGCACCGGATCGGTTCTGGACAGCGCGGACGGCGACCTCGTCCTCACCGCCGCGCACTGCATCGCGGGGTCCGGCGGCGCGCTGTCGTTCGCGCCCGGATTCGACCGCGGCGTGGCCCCGTTCGGACTGTGGACGGTGTCCCAGATCTATGTCGACCCCGCATGGCTGGAGTCGCAGGACCCGCAGCACGACTTCGCCGTGCTCCGGGTGGCCCCGAGCGGAACCACCGTGCCGGCATCCGTCGAATCGGTGGTCGGTGGGGGATTCGAGTTGGCGTCCGCGCCGGAACCCGCGACCACCGTGGCCGTGACCGGCTATCCGACCCTCGGGGACGGTCCGGTGTCGTGCACCGCCGCGACCACGTCGACGGACAGCTATCCCACGGTGGTCTGCGACGGTCTCGGTGAGGGAACGAGCGGCGGCCCGTGGATCACGGGTTCGCGGGTCGTCGCCCTCGTCGGCGGCCTCGACCACGGCGGGTGCACCGAGTCGGTGTCCTACTCGCCGACGTTCGGTTCCGGAACGCTCGCCCTGCTGGATCGCGCGGAGCGCCGCGATGCAGGCGACTCGACACCGTTCGCCCTCGCCGGCGCCTGCACCCGATCCTGACGAACCGGGTCAGCGCGGGGCAGGCCGATATCGGCGGACTGGCCTGCCGGCGCCCCCGTATTCGAGCCGGACCTCCAGCAGTCCCTCGGACAGGTAGTGCTCGAGATAACGGCGCACACTGACCCGGGACAGTCCGGCGAGTTCGGCGCATTCGGTCGACGACAGCTCGCCCTTCGACCGCAGGATGTCGAGCACCAGACGCCCGGTTTCGGCGCTGAGCCCCTTCGGGAGCCGGCTCGGCTCCGGATTCTTGCCCTTGCCGCCGAACAGGGAGTCGATCAGGGATTGGTCTGCACCGGACTGTGATTCGAGGGCACGGGCACGGCGGCGGAAGTTCTCGAGTTTCTCCTGCAGCTGCGTGTAGTCGAACGGCTTGACCAGATAATCGGAGGCGCCGCCGTGCAGTGCGCGGCTGACGGTGTCGATCTCCCTGGCGGCGGTGATCATGATGACCCCGACGGCGTTGCCCTCCGCACGCAGTCGCTGCAGGACGTCGAGGCCGGACATGTCCGGCAGGTACACGTCGAGGAGCACGAGGTCGGGGTGTGCGGTGCGCACCGATTCGAGGGCGTCGGCGGCGGTCCGCGCCACCCCGACGGTGGTGAACCCCGGTGTCTTGTCGACGAATCGGCGGTGGATCTCCGCGACCATGAAGTCGTCGTCGACGACCAGGACCTCATACATCGCCACGCCGTCCCGTCATGATCGGAGAGTCTAGCTACGCGGCACGTGGACGGTGAACAACGCACCGCCGGTGCCGGGTGCGTCCGAGACGGCCGCGGACCCGCCGTGCTGGGAGCTGACGAGACGGACCAGGGCGAGCCCGATCCCGCGGCCGCCGGGGGTGCCCGGCTTCGAGGTGACCCCGCGCGAGAAGATCTCCTCCCGCATCGACTCGGGAACTCCGGGCCCGGAATCGGCGACCTCGATGAGGATGCCGTCGTCGTCGGTGATCCGGATCGAGATCCGCGCGTCCCGGCCGCCCTCGGACACGTCGACGGCATTGTCGATGAGGTTGCCGAGGACGGTGATCACGTCGGTGGCGAGTTCGGGGTCGAGGGCGTGCAGGTGCGAGTCGGGTTCCAATGTCAGTGACACCCCGGTCTCGGCGGCGAGCGACGTCTTCGCGATCAGCAGCGCGGCGACAGCCGGATCTGAGATACGTTGCGTGACAGCATCACTGATCTCCGCTCGGCGGCGGGTGAGGGTGCCGACGAAGTCGGTGACGGCGTCGTAGTCGCCGAGCTGCGTCAGACCCGAGATCGTGTGCAGCTGGTTGGCGAACTCGTGCGTCTGCGCCCGCAGGGTGTCGGTGACACTCTTGTGCGAGGACAGCTGGCTCTGCATTGATGCCAGTTCGGTGCTGTCGCGCATCGTGGTGACGGTGCCGATCTTGTGTCCCTGGCTGGTGGCCGCGCGCCGGCTCAGCGCGAGCATGCGCGACGACGTCGACAGCACCACGTCGCGGCCGTCCTCCCCGTTGAGGAGGTACTGCCGGACGGCGGGGTCGAGCGCGACGTCGTCGACGTGTCGGCCGACGGCGTCGTCGGTGAGGTCGAGCAGTTCCTGTGCGCTGTCGTTGAGCACGGTGATCACCCCGTCGGGGTTCACCGCGACCACACCCTCGCGGATGCTGTGCAAGAGGGCCTCGCGATGGTCGGCAAGGCTTGCGATCTCGGCGATTTCGAGTCCACGGGTGTGGGTCTTGATCCGGCGGGACAGCAGCCACGAGCCGAGAAGCCCGAGACCGGCGCCGATTCCGAGATACAGGAGCAGGCGCGCCCCCGCGCTGCTGAGCAGGTCCCAGACGGACGGGTAGTCGTCGCTGACGGTCACGACCGCGAGGACGTCCCCGGTGGCGGACAGGATCGGGACGTGTCCGACGATGGCGCGGCGTCCGTCGACGTCCACGTCGCCCGACCAGGCCCGCCCGGTCATCACATCGCTGGCGCCGAGTTCGGCGGGCACCCCGAGCCGCGTCGGATCGGACGACACGGTCACCGCCCCGTTCGGTGCGACGATCTCGGCGAGCGTGGCGCCCGACAGGTTGACGGCGCGATCGACCTCCGGCGCCAGCACGCGCTCGACCGAGCGGTCCGACAGCTGATCGCGCACCACCGGCGTCGACGCCACGTTCTCGGCCACCGCGATCATGCGCTGCCCCTGGAGGTCGCGGAACTCCACGGTCGACTGGTGGACCGACACGGCGGCCACCGCGAGCAGTACGACGCCGACGACGACGAGCTGGAGGAGCAGGACCTGGCCCGCGAGGCTACGCACGCGGGGATGAAGTGGTGACCACAATGAACTTAAGTTCCATTTCGTTCGCATAGGTGACGTGCATCACCCCTGGGGTTCAGTATTGCGGAAGATCACATTCATGGCGAAATGAGGAACGATGTCGAGAACAGGTAGCGGGAGCAGGGTACGCGCGCTGCTCCTGCTCGCGCTCGTAGGCCTCCTCGCGGCCGGCTGCGGGGTCACCCGCGGCGAGGACGAGGGTTTGCACAGAGTGCGGATGATGGTTCCGAACAGTCCGGGCGGCGGCTACGACCTCACGGCGCGGACCGCGGTGAAGATCATGGAAGACGAGGGCATCACCGGCCGCGTCGAGGTCTTCAACGTGATCGGCGCAGGTGGAACGGTCGCGATGGCCAGGCTGATGAACGAGGCCGGCAACGACGACCTCATGATGATGATGGGTCTGGGTGTGGTCGGCGCCGGCTACACCAACGGATCCACCGCACGGGTCTCCGAGGCCACCGCGCTGGCCAAGGTGGTCGAGGAGCAGGAGGGCATCCTCGTGCCCGCGGATTCACCGTTGCAGACCATCGATGACTTCGTGGCCGCATGGCGCGCCGACCCGGCGTCGATCACCATCGGCGGCGGTTCCTCGCCCGGCGGCCCGGACCACCTGTTCCCGATGGAGACGGCGCGGGCGGTCGGAGTGGACCCGAACGCGGTGAACTACGTGTCCTACGACGGCGGCGGCGACCTGTTGACGGCCCTTCTCGGCCAGAAGATCACCGCAGGCACGTCGGGACTCGGCGAGTACGTCGACCAGATCGAGGCCGGCCAGGTCCGGGTCCTCGCGGTGTCGGGGAACGAGCGGGTCGAGGGTATCGACGCGCCGACGCTCACGGAGGCCGGCGTGAACCTGACCTTCACCAACTGGCGGGGAATCCTGGCGCCGCCCGGACTGTCCGACGGCGCCAAGGCCGACATGGTCGAGGCGCTCCAAAAGTTGCACGACACACCGGAATGGAAGGAGGCCCTGGTGAAGAACGGTTGGAGTGACGCCTTCACGACGGGACCGGAGTTCGAGCAGTTCCTCCGGGACCAGGACGAGCGGGTCTCGTCCACCCTGGCCGAATTGGGGCTGACATGACCGCGCCCGCAGAACCGTCCGCAGTCTCCGCGGACGCGGCCCCGGCGCCGAAGCGGCGGGACTACGCACAGTTCATCGTCTGCGCGGTGATGGCCGTGGTCGGGGTCTTCCTCATCGTCGACGCACTGTCGCTCAGCGACGGTTTCGCGAAGGTCGACCCGGTGGGTCCGCGACTGTTCCCGCTCGTCATCGGCGGGGGACTCCTGGTCTTCGCCGTGATGCTCGCCGTCGCGATCCTGAGGGGCTCCACCGGGGAAGCCGACAGCGGCGAGGACGTCGATCCGGACTCGCCGGGTGACTGGAAGACGGTGGGCCTGCTCGTCGGGTTGTTCGTGGTGACCATCGCACTCGTCGACTTCCTGGGCTGGGCGATCATCGGCACCGTCCTGTTCGCCGGGGCCGCAACCATTCTGGGCAGCCGGCACTGGGTGCGCAACATCGCGATCGGGGCCGTGCTCGGATTCGGCAGCTTCTACGCGTTCTACGTCGGGCTCGGAATACCGCTGCCCGCAGGCATTCTGGACGGAATTCTCTGACATGGACAATCTGAACTGGCTGCTGCAGGGTTTCGAGCAAGCAGCCACCCCCATGAATCTGCTGTACGCGTGCATCGGCGTCCTCCTCGGCACGGCGGTCGGCGTCCTCCCGGGCATCGGACCGGCCATGACCGTGGCCCTCCTGCTGCCCGTCACCTACAACGTCAGCCCGAGCGCCGCGTTCATCATGTTCGCCGGCATCTACTACGGCGGCATGTACGGCGGGTCGACGACGTCGATCCTGCTGAACACACCGGGGGAGTCGTCGTCGGTGATCACGGCGATCGAGGGCAACAAGATGGCGAAGGCCGGCAGGGCCGCGCAGGCCCTGGCGACCGCCGCGATCGGGTCGTTCGTCGCCGGGTCGATCGGCACGATGCTCCTGGTGCTGTTCGCTCCCATGGTGTCGAGTTTCGCGGTCACCCTCGGAGCCCCGTCCTACCTCGCGATCATGCTGCTCGCCCTTGTCGCCGTCACGGCCGTCCTCGGAACCTCGAAGCTCCGCGGATGCATCTCCCTTCTGCTCGGTCTCGCGATCGGATTGGTCGGCATCGACTTCCTCACCGGCCAGCCGCGTGCCACGTTCGGCATCCCGCAACTGTCCGACGGGATCGACATCGTCGTCGTCGCGGTCGCCGTGTTCGCACTCGGTGAGGCCCTCTGGGTGGCCGCTCACCTCCGCCGCAAGCCGGCCGAGGTCATTCCCGTGGGCAGGCCGTGGATGGGGAAGAAGGACTGGAAGCGTTCGTGGAAACCGTGGCTGCGGGGTACCGCGTACGGATTCCCGTTCGGCGCACTACCCGCGGGCGGTGCCGAACTACCCACCTTCCTCTCGTACATCACCGAGAAGAAACTGTCCAAGCACAAGGACGAATTCGGCAAGGGCGCCATCGAAGGTGTCGCCGGGCCGGAGGCCGCCAACAATGCCTCGGCGGCAGGCACACTCGTGCCGATGCTGTCGCTGGGTCTGCCGACCAACGCCACGGCCGCGGTCATGCTGACGGCCTTCGTGTCGTACGGAATCCAGCCGGGCCCGACACTGTTCGAGAAGGAACCGCTGCTGATCTGGACTCTGATCGCGAGCCTGTTCATCGGCAACTTCCTGCTCTTGGTACTCAACCTTCCGCTCGCACCGCTGTGGGCGAAGCTGCTCCGCACACCGCGGCCCTACCTCTACGCAGGCATCCTGTTCTTCGCCGCGCTTGGTGCGTTCGCCGTCAACCTCCAGTGGCTCGATCTCGCGCTGCTGCTGACGTTCGGCCTGATGGGTCTGATGATGCGGAGGTTCGGGCTGCCTGTGCTGCCGTTGATCATCGGCGTCATCCTCGGCCCGCGCATCGAACGGCAACTGCGGCAGAGCCTGCAGCTCGGTGGCGGTGACTGGGGCAGCCTGTTCACCGAGCCCGTCGCGATCATCGTCTATATCGTGATCGCAGTGCTCCTCATCGCACCCCTCGTCGCCAAGGTCGTCCGCGCGCACTACCCGGTCGCGGCGCCCGATTTCCCCGACGGACCGGCCGGTGGCGACTCCACCGACACCAGAGAGAAGGCACACGCATGATCGTCGTCGGATACACCCCCGACCAGTTCGGAGGGGCCGCCCTCGAGCACGGCGTCGCGGAGGCGCAGCTGCGCGGGACGTCGCTGCTCGTGATCAACACGTCGAAGGGCGACTCCCTCGCCGACCAGTCGTTCGCCGACAACGCGCACCTCCAGGAACTCGAAGGCAAGCTGGCCGCGAGCGGGGTCGACCACGAGATCCGGCAGATCGTGGGGGACGAGACCGTCGACGTGATTCTCGAGGCCATGACGGCGCCCAGCGCGGAACTGCTCGTGATCGGCATCCGCGACCGCACCCCGGTCGGGAAGCTCCTGATGGGCAGCACCGCCCAGCGCCTGCTGCTGTCCTGCCGCAAACCGGTCCTGGCCGTCAAGCCCGAATAGAGCTGCTGTGAGTACTTATCAACCGCCGGCGGTTGATAAGTACTCACAGGTCAGTCGGTGAGGATGATCAGCTCGCGGTCCGACGCCACCTCGACGCGCAGGCCGGCCTTCGACGCCACCCGCGCCACCCCGCGCACGTCCTGGGGTTCGGCGCGGGAGACTGTGAGCGCGCGTGCCAGCAGACCCTTGTGGTGCTTGTTGAAATGACTGACGACGGTGCGGGTGCCGTCCGGCTTCTCGGTGAGGACGGTGGCGATCACGGCCTCGGGGATCGGTCCGAGTTGCTGGTATGTCCCCGACCGCAGGTCGACGACGAGGCCGTCCGCTTCCGCGGCGATCGCCCGGCTCAGTTCCGGCTTCCACAACGCGCGGAGAGTGCCCAGCCCGGGAAGCTTCGACCCGCCCGACAGTCGGTAGGCGGGGATCAGGTCGCCCGCGCGCACCGCACCGAACAGCGCGGATCCCATCGCCAGCCGCGCCAGCGCCTTGGACTTCTGGGCCTTGGTGAACGACTTCGCGTCGAGCGCGTCGAACAGCACACCGGTGTAGCGCTCCAGTGCGGGCCGGGTGGGGGAGACCCACAGTTTGGCGTTCCGCTCGATCTCGTCGGCCTGGGTGGGGCCGAGGCCGAGCGCGAGCTGCGACGCCTCCCCGTCCGCTGCCAGCGCGACCAGCGCCTGGACCAGCACTTCGCGGGTTTCGGTGAGCTGCGGCATCGACAGCTCGGCCAGGTCGAGGGGCGCGTCGGCGCCGCCGTCGGACTTGGTTTCGGAGGGAGGAAGTAGCACCAGCACGCACGAAACCCTACCGACGCGCCCGGCCCCGTCCCAGCCGACTATTCTGGTATCCCGTGATTACCCGCCTGTCCCACCTGTTCCTCCGCACTCTGCGCGACGACCCCGCCGACGCCGAGGTCCCCAGCCACAAGCTGCTGGTCCGCGCCGGTTACGTGCGTCGCATCGCGCCCGGCGTCTACTCGTGGTTGCCGCTGGGTCTGCGCGTGTTGCGCGAGGTCGAGCGGGTGGTGCGGGAAGAGATGAACGGCATCGGTGCCCAGGAGATCTCCCTGCCCGCGCTCCTGCCGCGCGAACCGTACGAGGCGTCCAACCGCTGGACCGAGTACGGCGACGGACTGTTCCGACTGAAGGACCGCAAGGGCGGCGACTACCTGCTCGGCCCCACCCACGAGGAACTGTTCGCGCTCACCGTCAAGGGTGAGTACAACTCGTACAAGGATTTCCCGGTCACCCTGTACCAGGTGCAGACCAAGTACCGCGACGAGGAGCGCCCGCGGGCCGGCATTCTCCGTGGCCGCGAGTTCGTCATGAAGGACTCGTACTCTTTCGATCTCACCGACGAAGGACTGACCGCGTCGTACCGCGCGCACCGCGACGCCTACGAGCGGATCTTCAGCCGCCTCGGCGTCAAGTACGTGATCGTGTCGGCGACGTCCGGTGCGATGGGTGGCAGCGCGTCGGAGGAGTTCCTCGCCGAGAGCGAGATCGGTGAGGACACGTACGTCCGCTGCCTCGAGTCCGGTTACGCCGCCAACGTCGAGGCTGTGAAGACGCTGGCTCCCGAGGCCGTCCCGTTCGACGGACTGCCCGCCGCGAAGGTGCACGACACACCGGACACCCCCACGATCGCGACGCTCGTCGACTGGGCCAACGGCGCCGACCTGGGCTGGACCGTCACCGCCGCGGACACCCTGAAGAACATCCTGGTCAAGACCCGGCAGCCCGGTGGCAAGTGGGAACTGCTCGGCATCGGTGTTCCCGGCGACCGCGAGGTGGACGACAAGCGTCTCGGTGCTTCCCTCGAGCCCGCGGAGTTCGAGTTGCTCACCGAGGCCGACTTCGCGGCCAACCCCTTCCTGGTCAAGGGCTACATCGGGCCGAAGGCGCTGCAAGCCAACGGTGTTCGTTACCTCGTCGACCCGCGGATCGTCGACGGCACCAGCTGGATCACCGGAGCCGACGAGCCGGGCAAGCACGTGGTGGGGCTCGTCGCGGGCCGCGACTTCACCCCGGACGGCACCATCGAGGCCGCCGAGGTTCGCGACGGCGACCCGTCACCCGACGGAGCCGGTGCGCTCGTCGCGGCCCGGGGCATCGAGATCGGTCACGTCTTCCAGCTCGGCCGCAAGTACACCGACGTGTTCTCCGTGGACGTGCTCGGCGAGAACGGCAAGCCCGTCCGCCCGACCATGGGCTCCTACGGGGTGGGCGTCTCCCGCCTCGTCGCCGTGATCGCGGAACAGCACCACGACGAGAAGGGGCTCCGCTGGCCGGCCGAGGTGTCGCCCGCGGACGTGCATGTAGTGATCGCCAACAAGGACGAGACCGCCCGGGAAGGCGCCGAGGGACTCGCCGCCGAACTCGACAAGGCCGGTCTCGAGGTGATCCTCGACGATCGCAAGGCGTCGCCCGGCGTGAAGTTCAAGGACTCCGAACTGCTCGGTGTCCCGCTCGTCGTGGTCGTCGGCCGCGGCTGGGGCGAGGGCAAGGTGGAGGTCCGCGACCGCTTCACCGGCGAGAGCCGCGAGGTGGCCGCCGAGTCGGCGCTGAGCGAGATCGTCAAGGCCGTCAGGGGCTGATCAAACCGCCCCACGCCTTTCGTCCGGACTGTTAGCTTGGCCTGACACGTCCGGACGAAAGGCTTGCTGTGACGAATTCCCTGCTGTTCGATCCGACCTCCTACGATCCCGAGCATTTCGATCCGGAGACGCGCAGACTGCTGCGGGCGCTGATCGAGTGGTTCGAGTCGCGGGGCAAGAAGCGGCTGCTCGAGGACGATCTCGAGGCCGTGTGGCCCGAGGACTTCCTGGAGTTCGTGAAACGGGAGAAGCTGTTCGCGAAGTTCCTCACCCCAGCCGACCTGGCGGGCGGCGACCCGGACAAGCGCTGGGACGCCGCACGCAACGCCGCCCTCAGTGAAATCTTCGGTTTCTACGGTCTGGCGTACTGGTACGCGTGGCAGGTGACCATCCTGGGTCTCGGCCCCATCTGGATGAGCGGGAACCGTGCCGCGAAGGAACGGGCCGCGACGCTCCTCGACGACGGCGGGGTGCTGGCGTTCGGGCTGTCGGAGAAGGAACACGGCGCGGACGTCTACTCGACGGACATGCTGCTGAACCCTGCGGAGAACGACCCGGGCCTCGCGTTCACCGCGAGCGGCGACAAGTACTACATCGGCAACGGCAACGTCGCGGGCATGGTGTCGGTGTTCGGGAGGCGCACCGATGTGGAGGGCAGCGACGGGTACGTCTTCTTCGTCGCGGACAGCCGCCACCCGGCATACCACCTGCAGGGCAATGTGGTGCACGGCCAGATGTACGTCAGCACGTTCCGGCTCGAGGACTACCCGGTGCGGGAAGAAGACATCCTCCACACCGGGGTCGCCGCGTTCGAGGCGGCGCTGAACACCGTCAACGTCGGCAAGTTCAACCTGTGCACGGGATCCATCGGGATCTCCGAGCACGCCTTCTACGAGTCGATCACCCACGCGCACAACAGGATTCTGTACGGAAACCCCGTCACCGATTTCGCGCACGTGCGCGGAAACTTCGTCGACGCCTACAGCCGGCTGATCGCGATGAAGCTGTTCAGCGCACGCTCTGTCGACTACTTCCGCAGCGCGAGCCTCGACGACCGCCGGTACCTGCTGTTCAACCCGATGACGAAGGCGAAGGTCACCTCCGAAGGGGAGAAGGTGATCGCGCTCCTGCACGACGTGATCGCGGCGAAGGGCTACGAGAAGAACACTTACTTCCGCGAGGCCGCCCAGCTGATCGGCACTCTGCCGAAGCTCGAGGGCACGGTACATGTCAACGTCGGCCTCATCCTCAAGTTCATGCCGAACTACCTGCTCAACCCGGCGGAGTACCCGGAGATCGGCCCCCGGCTCGACGCTGCCGACGATGCCTTCTTCTGGGCCCAGGGCCCGACCCGCGGTGCCGGCAGGATTCAGTTCCACGACTGGACGAAGACCTACGAGGCACACTCGGACGTCCCCAACGTGGCCCGGTTCCACGAGCAGGCGACCGCGCTGAGGGAACTGCTCACCACCGCCCCGCCCGACGCTGCCCAGCAGAAGGATCTCGACTTCCTGCTCGACCTCGGGCACCTGTTCTCGCTCGTGGTCTACGGGCACCTGATTCTCGAGCAGGCCGCGATCGCCGGCATCGACCGTGATCTGATCGACCAGATCTTCGACTTCCAGATCCGCGATTTCTCCCGTTATGCCGTTGCGCTGCACGGTAAATCGTCCGCCACCGAGGCGCAGCAGAAGTGGGCGCTCGGTGCGATTCGCCGCCCCGTGGTGGACGCGGAGCGGTTCGCTCGGGTGTGGGCACAGGTGGAGAACTACGACGGCGCCTACGAAATGCGGCCGTAGACAGGGCTCTACGGGGGTGGGGTGGCGTCATCCCTCGGGGTGCCGGTTGCGCCCCCTGGGGTGCCTGTTCCGGTGGGTGCGATCGGCGCATTCTTATGTGGCAAGCAAAACCTCACCCCCACAGAAAGATCCACACATGGCACACACCCTCAAGCGCACCCTTTCCGCTCTCGCCATCGCGGGCTTCGCCCTCACAGCCGGAGCGGGAATCGCCTCGGCTGATCCGGGTGGCAACGGCGGCACGGCGCCGGGCGGCACCTCGCAGGGCGGTAACGGTGGCACCTCTCAGGGCGGCGCCGGCGGCGCAGGTGGCAACGGCTCCGGTGGGAACGTCGTCCTCGGCGGTCCGGTCATCGGCAGCCCGGGCACTACCACCGGACCCCAGAACGCCGGCAACGGCGGTAACGGCGGTAACGGCGGGAACGCCGGAGATGCCAACGGAGGGAACGCCGGGGATGCGAATGGGGGCGCCGCGAACGGAGGCGCAGGTGCCGGCGACACGACGACCACGGACAACACCCAGAACTGCGGGTTCGTCTTCTGCTGGTGACCGAGTCGTGATCGCTCGATCTTGCTGAACAGCCCGAGGGGCCGTCACCGCCAGGTGCCGGCCCCTCGGCGCCACGCCTGTACCACCTTCCCGCCTCCCCGGCGCCACGCACTGCGAAAGGTTCTTCCCATGTCGACTTCCTTCGGCTTCTCCACTGTCCTCACGCGCACGGGTGCCACCGTCGCGGCCGCGTTCTTCGTCCTCGCGGCGGGCGCCGGCATTGCCTCGGCGGCCCCGGACTCCCCGTCCGATGACCCCTCCGTCAGCACCGTTGCCCCCGGACAGAACGCCCAGGGCGGCAACGTCGACATCGGCGGCCCGCATGTCGGGCCGATCGCCGTGGACGGTATCAAGGCCGGCCCCGGCGGGGCGAACGTCGGCGGATACGACTTCGGCGGCGGCCAAGGGCAACTCTGGGGGTGACCGGATTCGCACCCCAGGGTGTCTGGTTGCGCCGACCCCGGGTGCCGCATCCTGAAGTGGCAGTAGAGAATACCCTCCCGTCGCGAGCGGACCGGACAGGTTGATTCGTCGCGGCGAGGACCCCGAAGCCGGAACTCACGAGGCGAAGATTTCGGGGTCCTCTCGATCTGGCACTCTCGGGTGCCGAGTGCTAAATTAGCGATGCACAGTGAATCTGGCTGCCCGTCGGGGTGGCGGGCGCCTCGAGTGATGTGGGAGGTGTGTTGCTGTGCTTCGCTTCGATCCTTTCAACGACCTCGAATCCATGACCAAGAGTCTGCTCGGCACGGAAACCGGAACCGCACGGGTACCGCGATTCATGCCGATGGATCTGTACAAGGTCGACGACCACTACGTCCTGCACGCCGACCTGCCGGGCGTCGATCCGGGTTCCGTCGACGTCAGTGTCGACAACGGCACGCTCACCCTGACGGCTCATCGCAGCGCGCCGTCCGAGGAGAACGTGCAATGGATCGCGTCCGAGCGGTTCAGTGGAACGTTCCGTCGGCAGCTGTCGCTCGGCGACGGCGTCGACCCGGACCGCATTTCGGCGTCCTACGAGAACGGTGTCCTGAGCGTGACCATCCCGCTCGCCGAACGGGCGAAGCCGCGGCGGATCGAGGTCTCCAGCCTCGGAAGCGGTGAGCATCGCACGATCGAGGCGGGTCCCGCGAGCGAGACGGACTGACGCTGCAGCGGAAACATCTGCTGTGTCGAAGCCCCCTCGACGAGGGGGCTTCGGCGTGCCCCCGTCCACCCACCCCAGGGGTGGAAAGGGCAACACCTCCGGGTGCACCGGCCACCACTGGGGGTCCTGGTCGGGTCGGACCGTGCGCGGCACAGTAGAGAACAAGCAAGAACGTAACGCTTCACCAGCCGCGAGCGAAGAAACCGAGGAGGCCATCATGACGAACACCCCGGTTGCACACGAGCACGAAGGCCGTCGCCTCACGGTCAGGACCGACGACGGGATCGCACTCGCGGTTCGCGAGTTCGGTTCGCCCGACGCAGCCACCACCGTGGTGTTCGTTCACGGTCACTGCCTGCGCACCGAGTCCTGGTGGGCACTGCGCAAGCAGCTGGTCCGCTTCTGGCGCAACGACGTTCGCATGGTCTTCTACGATCACCGCGGACACGGAGAGTCCGGGGAGGCGCCGGCAGCCACCTACACGATCGATCAGCTCGGCCGCGACCTCGGCTGCGTGCTCGACGCCGTCGCACCGCACGGTCCGGTCGTCCTCGTCGGCCACTCGATGGGCGGGATGACCGCGCTGTCCTACACAAGGCAGAACCCGCACACGATCGGTTCGCGGATCGTCGGCATGGCCCTGATCTCCACCGCGGCGTGCGATCTCGCCGAGGCCGGTCTCGGACGACACCTGCGCAGCCCCGCGGTGTCGCTGTTCCGCACCGCGGTGCGCCGGGCACCCCGGGTCGTGCACGGATCGAAGCGGGTGGGACGCACCGTCTGCACGGCGATCGCCCGCGCGGCAGGCGCCCGCAACCGAGTCGTCGATCCTCGCCTGGCGGCGCTGGTCTCCGCCATGGCCAACACCACGTCCGTCGTCACCATGTCGAGCTTCCTCGAATCCCTGCTCGGGTTCGACGAGCGGCACTCCCTCGCCGCGCTCGCTCACATTCCGTCGCTGATCCTGTGCGGCTCGGTGGACATGCTCACCCCGCTCCAGCATTCCGTCGCGATGGCCTCGAAGCTCCCCGCCTCGGAACTCGTGAGCGTCGACGGGGCCGGCCACTCGGTGATCCTCGAGCGCGCCGCCGACGTCGCACTCGCGATCATCGGCCTCGTCGAGCGGATCGCACACGGTGAGACCGCCGCTTTCGACCGCGAACTGATGGCCGTCGGCTGATCAGAGATCGCGCTCGTTGATGATGCCGCTGCGCATGGCCCGCTCGGCCAGGCTGACCCGCTTCTGATTCTGCGGGAGATCGCCGACGCCGAACTTCGCGAACAACGCCCGAAGGTGAGTCTTGATCGCATCGACACTGAGAAACAGTTCCTGGGCGATCTGCTGATTCGACGCCGGATTCGCGAACGCGGCGCCGTGCTTGTACGGCCGGCACAGTGCCGTGAGGACCGCCCGCTGGGTATCGGTGAGGGACCGGACGTCGGGCATGTCGGTGCCCATCCGGGTGGCCTCGTCGAGAGAGCCGCCGAATTCCAGGTACCGGATCTTCGTTCCGCCGATGCGGATGCTGTCGCCCTGGCGGAGCCGCCGGCGCCCCGCGAGACGCTCGCCGTTGACGAAGGTGCCGTTGCGGGAGAGCCCGTCGTCGAGGATGGTCCAGTGCGAGCCGACGCATTCGAGGACGGCATGGAGACGTGAGACCTCGTCGTCCTCGGTGAGGAGCAAATCGGAACCGGGCGACCGTCCGATCGTGACGCGCGCGGAAGTGGGGGAGAGGTCCACGGTGTGGTGGTGACCCTCCCGGTCGGAATAGCTCAGTCGAGACTCAACGGCTCGGTCCACGGCGACACCCCTTCGGCACGCTTCCATCGTGCCCCGCTACGTGTCCTCTGAGCAAGATCAAGAGCGGAAATCGCCGTTCACGGATCAGTTCTCGGAGCCCGCGGCGTCCAGGGTGCTGCCGAACGCGCACACGGCGAGCTCCTCGAGCGCCGGATCCTGCCCGGCATGCTCGGGTACCTGCATGGCGAGCAGGGTGTTGAGGAGCATTCCGTTGGCGATGAAGGTGCGGGCCCGTTCCGGGCTGCACCCGGTGCGCGTGCGGATCTGCGTGTAGAGCCGGGACATCCAGTCGCGGGCCAGCGCGCCGATCTCCGGGTTCGCGCCCGACGTGAAGCCGTGCATCATCACGAGCAGGAGGTCGCGGTCCTCGAGCAGTTCGGCGTATGCGATGCCCATCGGGAGCCACGACTCGTCGTTCTCCGGGTTTGCGGCGACATCGTCGAAGTACGGCTCGAAGGTGTCCATGATCCGACGCATCGCGCGGTCGAAGACGTCGGCGAACAGCCGCGACTTCGAGCCGAACATGCGAACCACGTAGGGCTGGGACACGCCCGCCTCGCGTGCGACGGCGTCGGTGCTGGTGCCGTGATAGCCGTCCCTGGCGAACGCGCGGGAGGCGGCGGCCAGGACGAGTTCGCGACGTTCGGTCGCGCTCATGCGGGTCTGTTTCACGGGCGATGCCATGTTGACATGTTATCAGTCGATTACTAGTCTTCGAATTAAGTAATCATCTGATGCTTACAACTCCCTTCTTCCCGTACTCACGACTCGAATACGAGGACCCGTCATGACGACACTCTCCGAACGCCTGGAACACGAATCGGCGGCGCCTCCCTCGGGACGGGGCCACGGCCGGCTGGTGCCGGTATGGCTGGCGATCGTCGCCGCCTCGATACCGATGTTCATGGCCACACTCGACAACCTGGTGATGACCAGCGCCCTGCCGGTGATCCAGCGCGACCTCGGTGCGTCGGTCGGGCAGTTGCAGTGGTTCATGAACGCGTACACGCTCGCCTTCGCGACGTTGATGCTGACGCTGTCGGCACTGGGGGACCGCCTCGGCCGTCGCCGTGTATTCCTCTGGGGCATAGTGCTCTTCGCACTCGCGTCGATTGCATCGGCCCTGTCGACCACCTCCGAGATGCTGATCGCCGCGCGCGCCGTCCAGGGCGTCGGCGCGGCCGCGATCATGCCGCTCTCCCTCACCCTGCTGGCCGGTGCCGTACCGCTCGCCAAGCGCGCCCTCGCCATCGGGATCTGGGGTGGCGTCTCGGGACTGGGCGTCGCCCTCGGCCCCGTGGTCGGCGGTGCCGTCGTCGACGGGGTGTCGTGGCAGGCCGTGTTCTGGATCAACGTTCCCGTCGCTGCGGTCGCGATTCCGTTGGCGCTGTACGCGCTCGGCGAGTCGAAGGGAAAGCGGCAGCCGCTGGATCCGCTCGGCGTCGTCCTGGCCGGAGCCGCCGTGTTCCTCGGAGTCTGGGGCATCGTGCACGGCAACGACGACGGCTGGACCAGTGCCACGGTGCTCGGTGCTCTCGTTGCAGCGGCGGTGTTGCTCGCGGCGTTCGTGGTGCGCGAGTTGCGCACACCCTTCCCCGTGATGCCGCTGCGGCTTTTCCGGTCCCGGCAGTTCTCCCTGGCCAACGTGATCGGGCTGACGTTCACGCTGGGAATGATGGGCGCCGTCTTCCTCCTGTCGCAGTACCTCCAGATCGTCATGGGATACTCCCCGTTCGAGGCCGGCCTGCGAACCCTGCCGTGGACCGCCGCACCCATGCTGGTGGCGCCGATCGCAGGCCTGCTCGCGCCGCGGCTGGGAGTCCGGACCCTCCTCGTCACCGGACTGGTCCTGCAGGGGTTGTCGCTGCTGTGGATGGCGTCGCTCATCGTCCCCGGCGCCACGTACGGCAGCATGGTTCCGGCGTTCGTGATGGCAGGCGCAGGAATGGGTCTGACGTTCGCTCCCAACGCGACCGCCGTCCTCGCCGACATGCCCGAGGCCGACCACGGCACGGCCAGTTCGACCAACGCGACACTCCGTGAGATCGGAGTCGCGCTGGGGATCGCGCTCCTGACCGCGGTGTTCCTCGGTGCGGGCGGCAGCCTGACCCCGACGGGATACATCGACGCCCTCGCACCCGCTCTGTACGTGGGAGCCGGATTCGTGGCGGTCGCGGTCGTTGCCGCGGCCCTCATGCCGGGACGATCCAAGGCCGTCCTGGCATCGACGTGACCCTCCCGGAGTGCGGGCGGGCCCGGACCGTGAGGTCCGGGCCCGCATCAGTTCCAGGGCGGGGAGGAACGCATCGGAGAGTTCGCCGGGAAAGGCATACTCGTCCATCCCGTGCCGCCGACTTCAACGGTCGATCAGCACCTGCGCGACCTGGCTATATCGCACGGCGGAAATCCGTCTGGCTCGTCCCCAGGCGCGACGTGACCTGAGCCTGCGGCTCAGAACAGCGGGCCGCCGCCGAACGGTTCCCGGTGCGACGGCGGGGTCCGGCCCTGGGTGTCGGTGATGCCGTACTCGACGGCCAGCTCCGCCGTGACGAAGGTGTGGCCGCTGCGCTGAGGGAGGGTGGGATCTGCGGTCAGGGCGCAGATCACCTCGCCGATGAACTCGGGGGACTCGGCATCCGCGACGGAAAAGCCGGCGATGGTCTCGAGGCCGCTGGCGACGATCATCTCCGTCCGGACGATGCCCGGCCACAGCGAGACCGCGCGCACGTCGTGCGGAGCCAGCTCCGCCGCCATGTCGCTGGCCATCTTGTCCAGCCCGGCCTTGGACATGCCGTACAGCACCGAGTGCAGATGCCCGCGGGTCCCGAACGACGAGATGTTCGCGATCAACCCGGAGCGGCGGGGCACCATCAACCGCGCAGCCTCCACGGACGCGACGTAATGGGCGCGCAGTCCTACACCGATCAGCGAGTCCCAGTCGTCCAGTGGCCGCTCCCAGAACGGGGTGCTGAACCCGCCGAATCCCTTGGGGGCCGCCCACACGTTGTTGACCAGCAGATCGAGTCGGCCGGCCTGCTCGTCCGAGATCCGGGCGAACAGCGCACGCACATCTGCGTCTTCGCGGTGATCGCAGGCCACCGCGATGCCGGTCCCACCGGCGCCGGTGACCGTTCGCGCCGACGCCGACAGCGGGCAGTCCTCCGTCATCGGGCCGCGCCCGGTGACGTAGACGGTCCACCCGGCGGCGCCCAGCGCCGTCGCCACGCCCTTGCCGACGCCGCGGCTCCCACCGGTGACCAGAGCTACCCCGGCGCTCACTGGACCACCACCGTGTCCTGGGTGAGCGGACGGGTGATCGACCAACGAGTGGTGAAGTGGCATCGCGACATTCGCCAGACGCCGTCCTCGAGACGGTAAGCGTCGTCGTATTCGCCGGAGGACACGGTCTCCGTCCGCTTCAGCAGATCGACCTGGCGAAACTTCAGCGTCCACGCGCCCGACGCCTCGGTGTCGTTGTGCAGCACGATGTCCGGATGGAAGCCGTGGTGCATGTCAAGGATCACGTGCTTGCCGTCCACTTCGTGGAGCGCGATCCTGCTGAAGATGTCCGTGAGTCGGTCGGCGTCGTCGAACCGGCCGAGTGGACCTAAGTCGATCGACGCCCCGGACGAGACGAAGCAGGCACGGAACGCGTCCGGATCCTTGCCGTCGCACGCTCGCCAGTAGCGGTACTTGAGCGCCTTGATCGCGTCGATCCGCTCCAGGTCCGCCAGACGCTGCTCCACCGAGCGTTCGTCCACGCTGCCGTCCTCCCGTTGCCGTTCACCGTGTCGGGAGAGACGCTAGGCCGGGAACGCGCCGCGTGGACGCAGAATCCCGGTGGGCGGGAACCTGCCCGTCGTCAGGGCCCGCCGGGGAACGGGTCGGTCACCGGATCGGTCCCGAGCGCCACTCGCCAGGTGGCCTCCCGGACGGCCGCCTCGGTCAGCGCGGTGACGCCGAGCGTGCGGGTGTCCTCCGTCTCACCGTGTTCGACGACCGCCCGCCACGCGACGGCGGTGTCGGCCTCGACCTGGGCCGCCAGCTGCGCGGCCGTGATCGGATCGGTGACCGGGAACGGCAGGGTGTAGCCCGCCTCGGCGGCCGGAGCCGTCAGTCCTGCCGCGGTCAGCGTGTCCAGGAGGCCGTCCCGGCGCGCTCGGTGGGCCGCGGCGGCGGTGGCCACCTGGGTGGCCCGGGTGGGATTCGAGAATGCGGCGACCACGCCGTAGGCGAACACCGCGGAATGTTCGGCGGTCAGCGCGTCGGCGAGGCTCTTACCCTCGGCTTCGGTGGGTGTCGTCACGGCAGCACCACCGCCAGATACGTACCGCACGCGGCGCTGATCGACGCGCAGAGCCCCGCCCGGTAGGCGGTCAGTGTGCGCGCCGAATCGGCTGCGCTGCGCTGCGACTCGGCCAGGTCGGCCCGCAATTGATCGAGACCGGGCGGCGGCGCCGGTGCGGTCGGTGTCGTCGCCGGGGGAGCGGACGTGGTCGGCGCGGTACCGTCCGGATAAGTTCCTGCAGCCCTGGCGATTTCGGCGTCCAGTGCGTCGGCGTGTGCGGTGCGCTGGGCGCGGACGAGTTCGAGTGCCGCACCGCGATCGGGGAGCAGCGCGATTGTGGCCGCCGCGCCGGCGGCGTCACGACGAGCCAGACGCGACTGTGCGACGAGTGAATCGACCTCGGTGCCGGAGTCCGCGTCGTCGGCGCACCCCGCCAGCAGGGAGACACTCGCGACGCCGAACGCCGACGCTGCTGCGAACCGGAGAGCGGTGCGCCGGGACACGGCCGGACCGGATGTCGGGGGCCGGGAGACGGTGGGCATGAGCACCGGTCCATGGTGCCAGGTCGGGCCGCGATCGCGGGAATCGAGCACCGGGGCTGGTCACGGACGCCTCGAATCGGCGTTACTCTTAGATGCTCGAACCCGTCCCGGCGGGTTCGAGGTGCTGCGTGCGCGGCACGATGACCTGCCCGACCACGAAGACAACTGAAACGAGGAGCTTCCCCGATGCCGGTTCCATCCAAGGAGAGGGTGACGGAGCTCATCTCCGATCTGGTGCAACGCCAAGGTTACGACTTGGAGGACGTTGCAGTCACCCTCGCGGGTCGGCACAGCGCGGTCCGGATCATGGTGGACAGCGACGCCGGACTCGAACTCGACGCGGTCGCGAACCTGAGCCACGAGATCTCCGAGGTCTTCGATTCGGTGTCCGATTTCGGGGAGTCGCCGTACACGCTCGAGGTCACGTCTCCCGGTATCGGCCGGCCGCTCACGCACGAGCGGCACTGGCGTCGTGCCCGCGGCCGCAGGGCGCGTATCGATCTCGCGCACGAGACCGTCGTGGGTCGGATCGGCCTCCTTGACGGCGACTCGGTCGCGGTGGTGATCGGCTCGCGCACGGGCCCGGAGGTTCGGCGTGTCGCGCTCCCGGACATTCAGAAAGCTGTTGTGCAGGTGGAATTCTCGAAACCCGACCCGAGGGAGCTGGAACTCGCCGGCGGGATTCCCGAGGGTCGAGTGGCACCCGCGGACGCAGACGCGTCGGGAGATGAAGAAGTAGTAGAGGGGTTGGACAAGTGAATATCGACATTGCGGCGTTGCGCGCCATCGAGGCCGACAAGGGCATCTCGATCGAGACCGTCATCTCGACCATTCAGACCGCGTTGCTCACCGCCTATCGGCACACCGAGGGGCATCAGCAGCACGCACGGATCGACGTCGACACCAAGAGCGGCATCGTGCGGGTGATGGCGCACGACGTAGACGCCGACGGCAACATGGTCGGCGAGGAATGGGACGACACCCCGGAAGGTTTCGGCCGGATCGCCGCGACCACCGCCCGCCAGGTCATCCTCCAGCGGCTGCGGGACGCCGAGCACGAGCGGAGCTTCGGCGAGTACTCCACCCACGAGGGCGAGATCGTCGGCGGCGTGATCCAGCGCGACACCCGCGCGAACTCCCGCGGCATGGTCGTCGTGCGGATCGGCAGCGAGGCCAGCGGCGCCGAGGGCCTGATCCCGCCCGCCGAGCAGGTGCCCGGCGAGAACTACGAGCACGGCGAGCGGCTCAAGTGCTACGTCGTCGGTGTGGCCCGTGGGCAGCGCGGACCTCAGATCACGCTGTCGCGCACCCACCCGAACCTCGTCCGCAAGCTGTTCGCGCTCGAGGTTCCGGAAATCGCGGACGGTTCGGTCGAGATCATCGCCGTCGCCCGGGAGGCCGGGCACCGGTCGAAGATCGCCGTCCAGTCACGGGTGCAGGGACTGAACGCCAAGGGTGCGTGCATCGGGCCGATGGGCCAGCGGGTGCGCAACGTGATGAGCGAACTCGCCGGCGAGAAGATCGACATCATCGACTTCGACGAAGACCCGGCCCGGTTCGTCGGCAACGCGCTGTCGCCGTCGAAAGTGGTCTCCGTCACTGTCGTGGACCCCGATGCGCGGGCCGCGCGTGTCGTCGTCCCCGACTTCCAGCTGTCCCTCGCCATCGGCAAGGAAGGGCAAAATGCCCGTCTTGCTGCGCGCTTGACCGGGTGGCGAATCGACATCCGCAGTGATGCCGCACCCGCCCCCGAGTCGGCAGGCGGACCCGCCGCGACCAGTCGTTGAGCCGGGAATGCGGAGATCGGGGCGAGTCGGCGGTAGAGTGGTCAATGGTTCAGCATGAGCATCCCGATTCTGCGCGCGTTCCTACCGGTTCACCGGTCCGAACATGCATAGGATGTAGGGAGCGCGCGCTGGCTGTCGATCTGCTCAGGGTTGTGGTTAGTGAGAGTGGGCCGCAAGGTCATGTTCTCGCCCCGGACCCGAGGCACAGGCTTCCCGGTCGAGGTGCGTGGCTGCACCCCGCCGAGGCTTGCCTGAGTCTCGCGGAACGACGCCGAGCATTCGGCAGAGCACTGCGAGTAACCGGAAGTGTCGACACGTCAGAAGTCGACCACTGGGTACGAGCAGGGCACCCACCCAGAGCAGTACCTCTCGAACAGAACAGGCACAAGCACTCATGAGCACACCGTGAAGCACCAGCGATGATCGTCCATCGGAGATAACCCGAGGTCGTGCGGGCCCCTCTCAGGGGAGCCTCCTGCTCGACCTCATCAGTGAGGAGAGCAGTGGCAGGCAAGGCCCGCGTGCACGAGTTGGCTAAAGAACTCGGTGTCACAAGTAAAGAACTACTCGCAACGCTCAAGGAGCAGGGCGAGTTCGTGAAGTCGGCGTCCTCCACAGTGGAGGCGCCCGTCGCCAGGCGTCTGCGGGAATCCTTCCCGTCGGCGAAGTCCGCCGATTCCGCAGCCCGTCCGGCTGCCAAGCCCGGCGCACCCGCGCCGAGCACCCCGGCGACCGCTGCGAAGCCGGGCGGTCCCCGTCCCGGCCCGAAGCCGGCAGCTCCGGCTCCGGCTCCGGTCGCACCCGCTGCGGCAGCCCCCGCGGCCACCCCCGAGGCGCAGGCCCCGGCTCCGGCCGCACCCGCAGCAAGAGCTGTCACCCCGGCTGCCCCGGCGACCAATGCTCCCAAGCCCGGTCGCCCCACACCGGCTGCCCCGGCTCCGGCCGCACCCGCACCCGCAGCTCCGGCCGCACCCGCAGCCCCGGCTGCCAGTGCCCCCGCGGCTCCGTCCACGGGCGCCAAGCCCGGCGGACCCCGTCCCGGCCCGAAGCCCCCGCGTGTCGGTAACAACCCGTACTCCTCGGCTCCCGCCGAGCGTCCGGCACCCCGCCCCGCTCCCGGCGCACCGCGTCCGGGTGCACCCCGTCCGGCTCCCGGTCAGGGCGGACCTCGTCCGGCTCCCGGTCAGGGCGGTCCCCGTCCGGCACCGGGTCAGGGCGGACCTCGTCCGGCACCGGGTCAGGGCGGTCCCCGTCCGGCTCCCGGTCAGGGCGGACCCCGTCCCAGCCCCGGCTCGATGCCTCCTCGCCCGAACCCGGGCGCGATGCCTGCACGTTCCGCACGTCCCGCCCCCGGCGGTCGTCCCGGCCGTCCCGGCGGAGCCCCCGGCGGTCGTCCCGGTGGCGGCGGCGGTGGATACCGCGGTGGCGGAGCCCCCGGTGCCGGCGCAGGTGCGCCCGGTGGCGGAGCGCCCGCAGGTGGTTTCCGCGGTCGTCCCGGTGGCGGTGGACGCCCCGGTCAGCGCGGTGCGGCAGCAGGTGCGTTCGGTCGCCCCGGTGGTGCCCCGCGTCGTGGTCGCAAGTCGAAGCGGCAGAAGCGCCAGGAATACGATTCGATGCAGGCGCCCGCCGTCGGCGGCGTGCGGTTGCCCCGTGGCAACGGCGAGACCATTCGCCTCGCCCGCGGTGCATCCCTGTCGGACTTCGCGGAGAAGATCGACGCGAACCCCGCAGCGTTGGTGCAGGCACTGTTCAACCTCGGCGAGATGGTGACAGCGACCCAGTCGGTCAACGACGAGACGCTGGAACTGCTCGGCGGCGAGATGAATTACGTCGTCCAGGTCGTCAGCCCGGAGGACGAGGACCGCGAGCTGCTCGACAGCTTCGACCTCACCTACGGCGAAGACGAAGGTGGCGAAGAGGACCTCGAGTCCCGTCCGCCGGTGGTCACCGTCATGGGCCACGTCGACCACGGTAAGACCCGACTGCTCGACACGATCCGTAAGGCCAACGTCCGCGAGGGCGAGGCCGGCGGCATCACGCAGCACATCGGTGCATACCAGGTGCTGACCGAGCTCGACGGCAACGAGCGTCTCGTGACGTTCATCGACACCCCCGGTCACGAGGCCTTCACGGCCATGCGTGCCCGTGGTGCCAAGGCCACCGACCTCGCGATCCTGGTCGTCGCCGCCGACGACGGCGTCATGCCGCAGACGGTGGAAGCGATCAACCACGCCCAGGCGGCCGACGTGCCGATCGTGGTCGCGGTGAACAAGATCGACAAGGAAGGCGCGAACCCGGACAAGATCCGGCAGCAGCTCACCGAGTACGGACTGGTCGCCGAGGAATACGGCGGAGACACCATGTTCGTCGACATCTCGGCGAAGCTGGGCACCAACATCGACGCACTGCTCGAAGCCGTGCTGTTGACGGCGGACGCTGCCCTGGACCTGCGGGCCAACCCGGACATGGACGCTCAGGGTGTCGCCATCGAGGCGCACCTCGACCGTGGACGCGGCCCCGTCGCGACCGTGCTCATCCAGCGCGGAACGCTGCGGGTCGGCGACTCGATCGTGGCCGGCGACGCATACGGACGTGTGCGCCGCATGGTCGACGAGCACGGCGACGACGTGCTCGAGGCCCTGCCTTCGCGTCCCGTCCAGGTGGTCGGATTCACGTCGGTCCCCGGTGCAGGCGACAACCTGCTCGTGGTCGACGAGGACCGCATCGCCCGTCAGATCGCCGACCGGCGCAATGCGCGTAAGCGCAACGCACTGGCCGCGAAGAGCCGCAAGCGCATCAGCCTCGAGGACCTGGATTCGGCTCTCAAGGAGACGTCGCAGCTCAACCTCATCCTCAAGGGCGACAACTCGGGAACCGTGGAGGCCTTGGAAGAGGCCCTGCACGGCATCGAGATCGACGACGAGGTGCAGTTGCGGGTCATCGACCGTGGTGTCGGTGGCGTCACCGAGACCAACGTCAACCTGGCCGCTGCGTCGAACGCGATCATCATCGGGTTCAACGTCCGCGCCGAGGGCAAGGCGACCGAGTTGGCGAACCGCGAGGGCGTCGACATCCGGTACTACTCGGTGATCTACCAGGCCATCGACGAGGTCGAGAAGGCTCTCAAGGGCATGCTCAAGCCGATCTACGAAGAGGTCGAGCTGGGCAAGGCGGAGATCCGCGCGATGTTCCGTTCGTCCAAGGTCGGCAACATTGCCGGTTGCCTCGTCACCTCGGGTACCATCCGTCGCAATGCGAAGGCCCGGCTGCTGCGTGACAACACGGTTGTCGCCGAGACCGTCACCATCTCCTCGCTGAAGCGGGAGAAGGAGGATGTTGTCGAGGTACGCGAGGGTTACGAGTGCGGTTTGACGGTCACCTACTCCGACATCAAGGTCGGTGACGTCATCGAGGCCTACGAGCTTCGGGAAAAGCCGCGCGACTAGTCACCATCCGTTTGGGGTGACGCAGCAGCGTCATCCGGCGTGCGCTTCCCTGGCCGATCGACTCGGCCGGGGGAGCGCACGTCTCCCCGAAGGAGGAAAGTTTGTACGTCGGTGCGCTCGAGCTCGACATCTTGCTCGGTGACGTGCGATCTCTGAAAGAGAAGCGTGCAATGGTCAAACCGGTTCTGGCGGAGCTGCGACGTTACGGCGTCTCGGCGGCGGAGACCGGGGAACAGGATCGGTACCGCCGGTCGATGCTCGGTGTCACGATGGCGAGTTCGGCGGTCGATCACGTACACGAGGTACTCGACACGTGCGAACGGCACGTCGCCGAGCTGCCGGAACTGCAACTCCTTGCAGTCCGGCGACGGATTTTCGGCCCCGAGGACTGACTCGGAGTGCCCTGCCCGCCCCGCCGCATCTGCGGCCCGGCGTGCAGAATGAACTACAGCTACACACGCAACTTCACAACTTATTCAGCGGCCAGGGAGAGGAGTCTGATTGTCATGGTGGATCCCGCCCGGGCACGCAAACTCGCCAAGCGCATCGGCACGATCGTCGCGACAGCGATCGACCACGAAATCAAGGACCCTCGCCTGGCGTTCGTCACGGTCACCGATACCAAGGTGACGGCCGACCTCCACGACGCCACCGTGTACTACACCGTCATGGGCGCCGACCTCGAGTCCGAACCGGACCTCGCCGCCGCAGCCGCGGGGCTGGAGAAGGCGAAGGGCGTTCTGCGCTCGAAGGTGGGCGCAGGCACTGGAGTCCGGTTCACTCCGACGCTGACGTTCGTCGCGGACACCGTCCCCGACACCGCACGGCACATGGAGGAACTCCTCGCCCGCGCTCGCGCCGCCGACGACGAGGTCGCGCGTGTCGCGGCCGGTGCGTCCCCGGCCGGTGACCCCGACCCGTACAAGGAGCCCCGAGCCGAGGACGCGGACGACGCGGAAGTCGACGAGCCCTCCGGTTCCCGCCAGGCGGACTGACACGCACCGACATGACCCACACTCAGGAGACGTCCCTGTCTGATCTCGATCGTCGCGAGGTGTTTCTGCCGCAGGCGGTCGCCGTTCTCGAGAACGCGACGTCGGTGACGATTCTGTGTCACGTCCAACCCGATGCCGACACGATCGGCAGTGGACTCGCCCTGGCGTTGGTGCTCGAGCGCAAAGGGATTCCGGTACAGGTAGCGTTCGGCGCGCCCGACGAATTGCCGGAGTCGATGCGGGAACTGCCGGGCACCCACCTGCTGGTGCCTGCGGATCAGGTGCGCCGCAACGTCGACCTGCTCGTGACCGTCGACTGCGGCAGTGCCGGGCGTCTCGGGAAGCTCGCCGACCGGCTCGCGAACGCGGGCAACACCCTCGTCATCGATCACCACCGGTCCAACACCCGTTTCGGTCGCATGAACCTGATCGACGAGTCCGCGGAATCGACGACCGCTGTCGTGGCGCAGATGTTCGACCTGTGGGGTGTGGACATCGACGCCGACCTCGCGCACTGCCTGTATGCGGGACTCGTGACCGACACCGGTTCGTTCCGCTGGGTGCAGCCCGGCACCCACACGCTCGCCGAGAGGCTGCTCGCCACCGGAATCGACGGAGCCCGCATCGCGCGGCGCCTGCTCGACACCCACCCGTTCGGCTGGCTGCCCATGCTGTCCTCGGTGCTCGGATCGGCGACGCTCGTCCCCGACGCAGCGGGAGGGCGGGGACTGGTGTACGCCGTCATCCGGCAGGCCTACATCGGAGACCTCCGCTCGGAGGAGGTCGAAAGCGTCATCGACATCGTCCGGACGACGTCCGAGGCCGAGGTCGCCGCAGTCCTCAAGGAGGCGGTGGACGGCACCTGGTCGGTGTCGCTGCGATCGAAGTCCGACGTGGACGTGTCGGTCGTCGCCGGGTATCTCGGCGGCGGCGGTCATCGGTTCGCCGCCGGTTACACGGCCGAGTGCTCTGCGGACGAGATCGTGACCTCGCTCGTCGAATCGCTCGGCTGAGGTCCGAATTCGTTGGCTGACGTCTCAGAAGTCACGGGCGACGCGACCGCCCGGACGGTGTTCGGGCTGGCGCTGCCCGCGCTCGGTGTCCTCGCTGCCGAACCGATCTATCTGCTCTTCGACATCGCCGTCGTCGGTCGGCTGGGCGCTCTGGCGCTCGCGGGTCTCGCCGTCGGCGGTCTCATCCTCGCCCAGGTCAGCACGCAGCTGACGTTCCTGTCCTACGGCACAACGGCGCGCGCGTCCCGCATGCACGGTGCCGGCGACGAGCGCGGCGCGGTCCGGGAGGGCGTGCAGGCCACGTGGCTGGCACTGGGCATCGGCGCGCTCGTGATCGCGCTGGTCCACCTGTTCGCGCGGCCGGTCACCTCGGCGATCGCCGGCGGCTCCGACATCGCGGCGGCCGCCGAGAGCTGGCTGCGGATCGCGGTGTTCGGGGCCCCGCTGATCCTCGTCGCGATGGCGGGCAACGGGTGGATGCGTGGCGTGCAGAACACGGTGCGGCCCCTCCGTTTCGTGATCGCCGGTCTCGTCGTGTCGGCCGTGGCCTGCCCGGTGCTGGTGCACGGATTGTGGGGCGCGCCGCGGCTGGAACTCGAGGGTTCGGCGGTCGCGAACGTTATCGGTCAGGCGCTGTCCGCGAGCCTGTTCGTCGGAGCGCTGGTGGTCGAGCGGGTGCCGTTACGTCCGCGATGGAGCGTCATGCGCGCCCAGATGGTGCTCGGCCGAGACCTGATCCTCCGGAGCCTGGCCTTCCAGGCGTGCTTCCTCTCGGCTGCGGCCGTCGCGTCCCGGTTCGGTGCGGCGGCGGTCGCCGCCCACCAGGTGGTGCTGCAGCTGTGGAACCTCGTCGCCCTCACCCTCGACTCCCTGGCGATCGCCGCACAGGCGTTGGTCGGTGCCGCGCTGGGCGCCGGACACGCCAAGGGCGCCACGCGACTGTCGTGGCGCATCACCCGATGGTCCACGGTCTTCGCGACAGGGCTCGCCCTGATCTTCGCCCTCGGCCACGGGGTGATCCCCGAACTGTTCACCTCCGATCAGGCCGTGCTCGACGAGATGGCGGTGGCTTGGTGGTTCTTCGTCGCGATCATGCCGGTCGCCGGAGTGGTGTTCGCCCTCGACGGCGTACTGCTCGGGGCCGGCGACGTCGCCTTCCTCCGGAATGCCACGCTGTCCTGCGCGTTGGTCGGATTCCTTCCACTGATCTGGCTGTCGATGCTGCACGACTGGGGTCTTGCGGGAATCTGGACGGGACTCACGGTGTTCATAATTCTTCGGATGCTCGCGGTCGTATGGCGCGTCGGAACGGGCCGGTGGGCAGTGGTCGGGGCCGACCTGCAGACACGACACGGATCGGACAGCGATCCCGCGGCGGAACACGATCGGAAAGGTGGTTGACGTGGCACCCAAACTGATGGCGGTGAGCGACGTCCATGTGGGGCACCGGGGAAACCGCCCGATCACCGAGGACATCTATCCCGACTCGCCCGAGGACTGGCTGATCGTCGCGGGCGACGTCTCGGAGAAGACCGACGACATCCGATGGGCGCTGAAACTCCTGCGCAGTCGTTTCGCCGAGGTCATCTGGGTTCCCGGCAACCACGAACTGTGGACGACGGCGAAGGATCCGGTGCAGATCCACGGCGCCGCCCGCTACGACTACCTGGTCACCATGTGCCGGGAGATCGGCGTCATCACCCCCGAGGATCCGTTCCCGGTGTGGGAGGCCGAGGACGGCCCGATCACCCTGGCCCCGATGTTCCTGCTGTACGACTACACGTTCTTGCCCGACGGTGCCACCACCAAGGAGGAAGGTCTCGCGATCGCGCGCGAGAAGAACGTGGTGGCCACGGACGAGTTCCTGCTGTCGAGCGAACCGTACGGAACCCGGGATGCCTGGTGTCGCAGCCGCGTCGAGACGACGAAGGCCCGGTTGGACGCCCTGCCCGCGGGCACCCGCACCGTGCTGATCAACCACTTTCCGTTGGTGCGTCAACCGACGCAGGTGCTGTGGTACCCGGAGTTCTCCCTGTGGTGCGGTACCGAACTGACCGCGGACTGGCACACCCGGTACAACGCCGTCTGCGCCGTGTACGGGCATCTGCACATTCCGCGCACCACCTACTACGACGGGGTGCGGTTCGAAGAGGTGTCGCTCGGCTACCCGCGGGAGTGGCAGCGGCGGGGACTCCCGGACCGCCTCCTGCGACAGATCCTCCCGGTGCCGGAGTACCCGCCGGGAACGCTGAACAAGTGGGGAGGCCACTTCAAGGTCACCCCCGAACAGGAAGCCGAAGTGGAGAAGATGCGGGCGAGGGGGGCCCTGTGATCGAGAGAATTCTGCCTGCCGGTGTGGTGTCGTCGGAACTGTTCGAAGATCCGCCGGGCCTGCGTCCGCACCCGCAGGAGGAGGCGCTCATCGGCAGGGCGGTGGAGAAGCGGCGCCGCGAGTTCACCACCGCACGTCATTGCGCCCGCCTGGCGATGACGAAGCTGGGCGTGGACCAGGCCCCTGTTCTGCGGGGCGACAAGGGTTCCCCCGTGTGGCCGCGCGGGGTGGTCGGAAGCCTCACCCACTGCGACGGTTACCGCGGCGCGGTGCTCGGCTACGCCATGCAGGTGCGGTCCGTGGGGATCGACGCCGAACCGCACGAGGCGCTGCCCGACGGTGTGCTGGACGCGGTGAGCCTGCCCGCCGAACGCGACTGGCTGTCGGGCGCGGCGGACTCCGGGCAGTGGCGCTCCGCCACCGGCGGTCCGGTGCACCGGGACAGGCTGCTGTTCTGCGCCAAGGAGGCCACGTACAAGGCGTGGTTCCCGCTCACCGCCCGGTGGCTCGGGTTCGAGGACGCGCACATCACGTTCGAGGCGTCCGGGGACGGCACGGGCACGTTCCATTCGGATCTCCTGATCTCCGGAGAGACCGTCGACGGCCCACCGCTGGCGTCGTTCGACGGACGGTGGATGGTGTCCGACGGCCTGATCATCACCGCCATTGCGGTGCACTGATTTCGGTACTGTGCGGTGCACTGATTTCGGTGCGGTGACGTCGGCTGGCAGAATCGGACCTCGTGTCTGCACGTGAAAAGCCCTCTTCCGGTCTCGTCGGCGCCGGACTGCTCATCGTCGACAAGGATGCGGGCGTCACCAGCCACGACGTGGTGGCCCGGTGCCGCAAGCTGCTCGGCACTCGGAAGGTCGGGCATGCGGGCACTCTCGACCCGATGGCCACCGGGGTGCTGGTGCTCGGTGTGGAGCGGGCGACGAAGCTGCTGGGGTTCCTCGCGTTGACCACCAAGGCGTACACGGCCACGATCCGGCTGGGTCAGGCCACCACGACCGACGACGCCGAGGGCGAGGTCGTGGCGTCGGCCGATGCGTCCGGCGTGACGGACGAGGAGATCGCCGCGCAGGTGCACACCCTCACCGGAGACATCCAGCAGATCCCGTCGAGCGTCAGCGCCATCAAGGTGGACGGCAGGCGGGCGCATGCACTCATCCGTGCGGGCGAGGAGTTCGAACTCGCTCCCCGTTCGGTCACGGTGTCCCGGTTCGAGGTCGTCGCGAGGCGAACCGAGGGCGCGTTCGTCGACGTCGACGTCGAGGTGGAATGTTCCTCCGGCACGTACGTCCGGGCGCTTGCGCGTGATCTGGGGATCGCGCTGATCGGCGTCGGCGGGCATCTCACCTCGCTGCGACGGACCCGGGTGGGACCGTTCACGCTCGAGCACGCGCGCACGCTGGAACAGCTCGCCGAGGAGCCGGGGGTCAGCCTCGACATCGACGCCGCCGCGCAGACCGCGTTCCCGCACCGGCAGGTCGACGCGGACGAGGCCGAATCGATCAGTCAGGGCCGGTGGCTCGAGCCGATCGGAATCAAGGGCGTCTACGCCGCCATCGATCCGAGCGGGCACACGATCGCGCTGCTCCAGGAACGTGGACGGCGGGCCAGTTCGGTGATGGTGGTCCGCCCCGCGACCCTGAGGTAGCGGTTCACACCAGCCAGATGGCCTGGGCTGCGGGATTTCCGAGCTCGACGGAGTCGTCGTGCGAGCCGAGCCGGATCGAGACGGTTCCGGCGTAGTCGCGTCGCTCCAGCACGGTGATCGTGACGTCCAGCGCAACCCCGACCGAGTCGAAGTACCGCAGCATCGCCGGGTCGGAGTCCGAGATCCGGGCGATGCGGCCGCTCTCGCCGTTGACGAAGTCGCTGAGCTGGCGTGCAGGGGGAGTGGGCACCGAGCCGTCGACCGCGGGAATCGGATCGCCGTGCGGATCGCGCTCGGGATGGCCGAGCTTGGCGTCCATCCGGGAGATCATCAGATCCGAGACGGCGTGTTCGAGTACCTCCGCCTCGTCGTGCACCTCGTCCCAGCCGTATCCCAATTCGTGCACCAGGTACGTCTCGATGAGGCGGTGCCTGCGGACCATTCCGACGGCGGCGACGCGCCCCGCCTCGGTGAGGGCGATGGACCCGTACCGGGCGTGATCGACGAGACCCTGGTCCGACAGTTTCCGGATGGCCTCCGACACGGTGGACGCCGACACCCCGATCTTCTCGGAGAGCAATTTCGTGGACACCCGCTCCTGCGACCACTCCTGAACGGTCCAGATGACCTTGAGGTAGTCCTGCGCCACTGCCGAGAGAGCCCCGGTCTCGGAGGTCGAGTCCTCGGTCACGCTCTGGTCATTCTTGTTCACGGCCACGCCATCGAGCTTAGGCAAGTCTTACCGGCGAGACACATCGACACACCTGATCCGTCTCCGGGGGACGGCCCGGGTGACCGCGAACCGCGAGGTCGTGGCGCTTCGCCGACGCGCGGGGCGGCCGGACACCCGGTCCGGAGATGAACATCGGCGCGCGGCACCGTAGGCTGCCACTCGTGCTGAGATGGCGTGGTCTCGACGAGGTTCCTGCCGACTGGGGTCGTTGTGTTCTCACGATCGGCGTATTCGATGGCGTGCACCGAGGTCACGCCCAACTGATCAGTCGAGCGGTGGCGGCTGCCCGCACGCGTGGAATACCCAGCGTGCTCATGACTTTCGATCCTCATCCGATGGAAGTGGTTCGTCCGGGCAGTCATCCCGCCCAGCTCACGACGCTCGCCCGCCGGGCGGAGCTCGCGGAGGAGCTGGGGATCGACGTGTTCTGTGTCATGCCGTTCACCGCCGAATTCATGAAGCTGACGCCGGAGCGATACGCCCACGAGATCCTCGTGGAGCGCCTGCACGTGGCGGATGTCGTCGTCGGTGAGAACTTCACGTTCGGCAAGAAGGCTGCGGGCAACGTCGACCTGCTGCGTCAGATCGGCGACCGGTTCGGGTTCGCGGTCGACGGTGTGACGTTGCTCGCAGAGCACGCGGTCACGTTCTCGTCCACCTACATCCGGTCGTGCGTGGACGCCGGCGACATGGCCGCCGCGACGGAGGCCCTCGGCCGTCCGCACCGCGTCGAGGGTGTCGTCGTTCACGGCGACGGTCGTGGACGGCAGCTCGGCTATCCGACCGCGAACGTCGCGCCGCCCATGTATGCCGCGATTCCCGCGGACGGCGTGTACGCCGCCTGGTTCACCGTGCTCGGACACGGAGTCGACCTCGGCACGGTCACCTCCGGCGAGCGGTACATGGCCGCCGTGTCGGTGGGCACCAATCCCACGTTCTCCGGGCGGACGCGCACGGTGGAGGCCTTCGTCCTCGACCGGGAAGCCGACCTGTACGGCCAGCACGTGGCCGTCGATCTGGTGGAGCGGCTCCGCGGGATGGAGAAATTCGATTCGGTCGACGACCTGATCGTCGCGATGGGCAAGGACGCCGAGCGTGCGCGTGCGATCCTGGCGGCGTCGGAGGACGTGCGGTAAAGCCGGCCCGTTTCAGCTGGTAAAGTAGACGGCTGGCGTGCGCTGCGGTTCGCGGTGGCCGCGCCGAGTTTCGATCCTTGCACGCGAACGTCATCACCAGGAGTGAACCAGTGGCATTGACCACCGAAGAAAAGAAGCAGGTTCTGAGCGAGTACGGCCTGCACGAGACCGACACCGGTTCGCCGGAGGCGCAGGTGGCCATGCTCACCAAGCGCATCGTCGATCTCACCGAACACCTCAAGATGCACAAGCACGACCACCACTCCCGCCGCGGCCTCCTGCTGCTGGTCGGACGCCGTCGTCGTCTGCTCAAGTACGTCCAGAAGGTCGACATCGAGCGTTACCGCTCGCTGATCGAGCGTCTCGGCCTGCGTCGCTGAGTTTCGTACACAGCGGTCATTTCGATCGCAAATCACTCCGGTAGCCGGCGGGGCCTTGCTTAGACTGGGCCTCGCTGGCTATCGGCGTTAGCTGCCGAGGGCAGCACTACCGTATGCACCCGAGAATGTGGTGTCGGTCTTCGGTAGTGGTCTTCCGGACACGGTCCGGGGGACTTCGATCGACGGCCGCCTCCGCACAGCGACATCCCGAGAACTCGAGAGGGGGATGTCCCTCAGGTGCGCAGTTCTCGCCAGGAGGGTGAGAACGCCCCCGCGGGTACGGCGAAGACGAGAGGGAAGTGAAAAGAAGAGATGACAGAGAATTCCGCAGTAGAGGTCGATGAGGGCGTGTTCGAATCCACCGCCGTGATCGACAACGGGTCCTTCGGAACCCGCACCATTCGTTTCGAGACCGGTCGCCTCGCGCAGCAGGCAGCCGGCGCCGTCGTCGCCTACCTGGACGACGAGACGATGCTGCTGTCCGCGACGAGCGCCAGCAAGCACCCCAAGGAGCACTTCGACTTCTTCCCCCTGACGGTGGACGTCGAGGAGCGCATGTACGCGGCGGGCCGTATCCCCGGCTCGTTCTTCCGTCGTGAGGGCCGTCCCTCCACGGACGCGATCCTGACCTGCCGCCTGATCGACCGCCCGCTGCGCCCGTCGTTCGTCGACGGTCTGCGCAACGAGATCCAGGTCGTCGTCACGGTGATGAGCCTGAACCCGCAGGACCTGTACGACGTGGTCGCGATCAACGCCGCGTCCGCTTCCACCCAGATCGCCGGACTGCCGTTCTCCGGACCCGTCGGCGGTGTGCGCGTCGCGCTCATCACCTCGGACGAGAACAAGGCCGGCCAGTGGGTCGCATTCCCCACCGTCGAGCAGCTCGAGAACGCCGTCTTCGACATGGTCGTCGCCGGCCGCATCGTCTCCGGCAGCGGTGACGATGCCGACGTCGCGATCATGATGGTCGAGGCCGAGGCCACCGACAACGTGATCTCCCTGATCGACGGTGGCGCACAGGCTCCCACCGAGGCGATCGTGGCCGAGGGCCTCGAGGCCGCCAAGCCGTTCATCGCCCGCCTTTGCACCGCGCAGCAGCAGCTCGCGGCCAAGGCCTCCAAGCCCACCGGTGACTTCCCCGTCTTCCCGGCGTACCAGGACGACGTGTTCGCAGCCGTCGAGGCCGCCGCAGCGGAGAAGCTCAGCGCGGCACTGACCATCGCGGGCAAGCAGGAGCGCGACGACAAGACCGACGAGGTCAAGGTCGAGGTTCTCGAGCAGGTCGCCCCGAACTTCGAGGGCCGCGAGAAGGAACTCGGCGCGGCATTCCGTTCGCTGACGAAGAAGCTGGTCCGTCAGCGCATCCTGCGCGACCAGTTCCGCATCGACGGCCGTGGCATCACGGACATTCGTTCGCTGTCGGCCGAGGTCGCGATCGTTCCGCGTGCACACGGTTCCGCTCTGTTCGAGCGCGGCGAGACCCAGATCCTGGGTGTCACCACCCTCGACATGGTGAAGATGGCGCAGCAGGTCGATTCCCTCGGACCCGAGACGACCAAGCGGTACATGCACCACTACAACTTCCCGCCGTACTCCACCGGTGAGACGGGACGCGTCGGTTCGCCGAAGCGCCGCGAGATCGGTCACGGCGCGCTGGCGGAGCGGGCACTCATGCCCGTGCTGCCCAGCGTCGAGGAATTCCCGTACGCCATCCGTCAGGTCTCGGAGGCGCTCAGCTCCAACGGCTCCACCTCGATGGGTTCCGTGTGCGCGTCGACGCTCGCACTGCTCAACGCAGGTGTGCCGCTGAAGGCTCCGGTCGCCGGTATCGCCATGGGCCTCGTCTCCGACCAGGTCGACGGTGAGACCCGCTACGTCGCGCTCACCGACATCCTCGGTGCCGAGGATGCGTTCGGCGACATGGACTTCAAGGTCGCGGGCACGAAGGACTTCGTCACGGCCCTGCAGCTCGACACCAAGCTCGACGGCATCCCGTCCAAGGTCCTCGCCGGCGCGCTGTCGCAGGCCAAGGATGCGCGTGCGACGATCCTCGAGGTCATGGCCGAGGCCATCGACACCCCCGACGAGATGAGCCCGTTCGCCCCGCGCGTCACGGCCATCAAGGTCCCCGTCGACAAGATCGGTGAGGTCATCGGCCCCAAGGGCAAGATGATCAACTCCATCACCGAGCAGACCGGCGCCAACATCTCCATCGAAGATGACGGCACCGTGTTCGTCGGTGCGACGGACGGCCCGTCCGCGCAGGCCGCGATCGACATGATCAACGCCATCGCCAACCCGCAGCTGCCGAAGGTCGGCGAGCGCTTCCTGGGCACGGTCGTCAAGACCACCGCCTTCGGTGCGTTCGTGTCGCTCCTTCCCGGCCGCGACGGATTGGTGCACATCTCGAAGCTGGGCAGCGGCAAGCGCATTGCCAAGGTCGAGGACGTCGTGAGCGTCGGCTCGAAGTTGCGTGTCGAGATCGCCGACATCGACAACCGCGGCAAGATCTCGCTGATCCCCGTCGAAGAAGACGGTGCTGCGGCTCCGGCCGAGCAGAGCGAAGAGGCGGCCGCCGAGAAGTAGCCTTCTCCCGGTCCTCACGCCGGCGACCCCGCACGAATCTCGTGCGGGGCCGTCGGCGTCTTCGTGTGGGGTGGGTCAGGAGGTCGGTGCCGCGGTGAACCGTCCGACATACCGACGCTGCCACGGTGTCTCGACCGCGTGACGCTGGTAGTGCTGCCGGACGTACGCGACGGCGTCCCGCGCCGCGACCCCGTCGAGCACGGCGATGCAGGCGAGGGCTGTGCCCGTCCGGCCGCGACCGCCCCCGCATGCCACCTCCACCCGTTCCATCGGGGCGCGGCGCCACACCTCACCCAGCGCATCGAGGGTGTCGTCGCGGTCCCGCGGCAACGCGAAATCGGGCCAGCGGACCCACCGTGAGTCCCACTGCACCGGCGGCGGTGTCCGCCCCAGCAGGTAGACGGCGAAATCGGGGAGGGGACCGTCGGGGAGTGGTCGCCTCAGCCCCCGGCCGCGGACCAGGCGCCCGGACGGCAGGCGGAGGACTCCAGGAGCGTCGGCGTCCCAGGTATCGAACATGGCGCTCACTCTATTGCGCAGCCGCTCGGAAGACGCGATCTTCGAGGACCGGGACGGCGGTGCTCCGGTCCACCTCGGCGGCGATTGCGACGTCCTGCGGGTATCCCGAGGCGCGCAACTCCCGTCCCGACGCACACGCCGCGAGGGACTGCGGGAGGGTGTCCGCGACACCGCGCCAGGCGGTCATGGCCGCCAGCGCTTCCGGCGAAGCGTCTGCGCCCCGACCGATCGCCGTCAGAGCGGACAGCACTGCGCCCGCGCCCCACAGATCCTCGATCGCCGGCCGGAGTTCGCCGGCCGGCCACTTCTCCCCGGCGGCGATCACCGACACCACCGACGTCGAGGTGCGGTGCCGGGCGATCCAGCCGGCGACCGCGGTCGCATTCCGTAGGGACGCTCCGACGCACACGCCGGTTCCGGCGCCGAGTTCGAAGCTGATGCTCGACCCGTTCGGCGAGGGAAGCACCAACCTGCGCGGCGCGTCGGATCGCCGAATCGTATTCGGCGACAAGCTGATCTGCCCGTTCGTGGCCCGGCCGCGTCCGACGGCGAGGACCGCGTCCGAGGCACGGGCGTAGCGTTCGGCGGAATCGTCGTTCCACCGGTAGGGGAGGACGTCGACGCCGGCGTCGAGCGCAACGGTGAGGGTGGTGGTGAACGACAGGACGTCCACCACGACCGCGATGTCGGCGTCTGCGCCGATGGCTTTCGCCCCCGGCAGGCCCCAGTCGAAGCGGAGGCCGTAATCGAGCTGGAGATGTTCGCGGTTCACGTCGTCTCCCTGTGCTCCGTCGACGTGAGCGTCGTGAGGGCAGCGATAACCGTGGTGACCGCGGCGCTCGGGGGACCGGGTAGGCGCGCGGCACCGATGTCGCGGAAGGCTCGGGGATCGTCGAGGCGAATCTGCGCGCACCCGGGTGGGGGAGTGTCCGTGGCCGGCACGATGCCCACACCCAAGCCGGATGCGACCAGGCCGTGCACGGTGCGCACGTCCTCTCCTTCGAACGCGATCGTGGGTAGGGCACCGGCTCGCGCGAACAGGTCGTCGAGCGATCCCCGCAGCCCGTAGCCCGGCTTGAGGGTGACGATCGGCTCGGAGGCGAGGTCCCGGATCGTCATCGAGGTCGAGGTGGCCCGCGGGTGCTCGGAGGGCACCAGGACGACGAGCGGCTGTTCGAACAGCGGCGTGACCGTGAGGCCCGCGGGCGGTGGGGTGAGACGGGAGGCGAGCGCGATGTCGGCCTCACGGTTGAGGAGGGCGTCCAGGCACGTACGGCGCGCGCCCTGACTGAGGACGAACCGGATCGTCGGATCCGTCGCGCGGACGGTGCGAATCAACTCGGGCACGAGGTGCTCGCCGAGCGTCATCTGAAAGGCGACGCGAACGGTGGCCCGCGCCTGTCGGTCTTCGGACTGCACGGCGTCGAGGCCGTCGACCACCGCCGCGAGTGCGCGTTGCGCGTAAGGCACCAGTGTCCGGCCGGCATCGGTCAGGCGCACGCCGCGGCCGTCCGGTTCCAGGAGTGGGATGTCGAGTTGCTTTTCGAGTCGGCGGATTATCCGGCTGACCGTGGGCTGGGGCATCCCGAGCATCGCGGCAGCGACAGTGACGTGTTCGACTTCGCCGAGGGCGACGAGGACGGGGAGGTGCGGCAACAGCGCCTTGACGGTCTCGCTATTCATGACTCAACTGTATGAGTGGATGGATGGTTCTGCATTGGATTCATCAGTTCTTCGGATCTAACGTCGACTTCATGTCCGCCACAGACCTCACGAGGAAGGCCACCCGCGCAGCGGCTGCCCTGCGGAACACGCCGCCGACGGGCAATCCGGACCGCCGACTCTCGGCGGCCCTGTGGTGTGCCGGCGTGGCGACCTTTGCCCTGATGTACGCCCCTCAAGGGCTCCTCACACAGATCGGGCACGACGCGTCCGTGAGCCCGGCGCAGGCTTCCCTCCTGGTGTCGGCGGCCACGCTCGGACTGGCGTTGTCGGTTCTGCCGTGGGCCCGGTTCTCGGATCGGGTGGGGCGCCCCACCGCGATGCGGTACGCGGCGGCAACCGCGGGACTGCTCGCCGTGGCCGTCCCCTGGCTCCCGACGTTCGACGCCCTGGTGGCGGGACGATTCGTCCAAGGGGTGGCGCTCGGGGGACTCCCGGCGCTGGCGATGACACTTCTCCACGAGGTCGCGGCCCGGGCGCGGACCGCAGCATTGGCCGGTTCCTACGTGGCAGCAACATCTTTGGGTGGCTTGAGCGGTCGACTTCTGGTCGTCCCGGTCGCCGATCACCTCGGGTGGCGCCCGGCACTGGCGATCCTCGGGGTAGGTCTCGCGATCCTCATGGCCATCCTGATCGCGCTGCTACCCGCGGGACGGGGGCGGCGAGCGCCCGTCCCGTCCACCGGGATCCTTGTCATCCACCTGCGGGACACCCGCCTGCTGGCATTGTTCGGCATCGGTGCGCTACTCGTCGGCGGCATGGTGGCCGTCTTCAACTACCTTCCCTTCCGGCTCGAGGCCGCTCCGTACCACCTCGCGCCCACGGTGGTGTCGCTGATCTTTCTCGCCTACCTGGCGGGCACGGCCGGCTCTCGCGCCGCCGGCTGGTTGGTGGGCCGGTTCGGTCACCGAACCGTACTCGTGTCGGCCTGCGCCTTCATGGCGGGCGGGGCGATGCTCAGCGTCGCCGGACCGCTGGTCCTGATCCTCCTCGGCGTGGCCGCGATCACCGGCGGACTCTTCGTCGGCCATGCCGTCGCATCCGGGATGGTCGCCCACGCGAAAACGGGTCGCGCACAGGCGACGGCGCTGTACAACGTCTCCTACTACGCCGGCTCCAGCCTGTTCGGCTGGGTCGGAGGAATCGCCTGGGCGAACGGACAATGGCTTTACGTGGCCGTCCTGGTCCTCGTCCTGACGGTGCTGGCCCTCGTCCTCGCGCTCCTCCCGTCGACAACCGCGCGTCGCGTCGTTGCCGTCGAATCCTGCTGAAACGGGAGTTGGGATCCGTCGCAGGCCGGAGCCCGTGTCCGGGTGGGGGCCTGCTGTAATGGGGACAGGACAGAGGGGAGGGTCTGATGAGTGGAATGTTCATGCTCGGTGCGGTGTTGGCCGGCAGCGGAGGTGTTCTGGGGTTGGCAGTCGCACTGTTCGGAGGCGCGGAACCAAGCCGCCTTCGCCTATGTGCGTTGGACGGCCACACCGAAGCCTGTGATTCGCCTCGGGCTTGACCGGAGAGTCGGTCGGGTTGTCGGCCGTCTGGCACGAAAATGCGTCAAGATCAGCTGCGGCGGCGGGCAATGTGCAGGACTGTACCGAAGTGCCGCCGGATGCGGCGTTCGGGCCGCTCGGCAACTCGACGACGAATCTCGCTGTACAGCTGTTCCCGTTGCCATTTCGCCATGGCGATGTGGCCGGAGAAGGTGTCGAGAAGGTCGATGTAGCCGTCCACGTCGTAGCTGACTTCCCAGTCGAAGTTACGCACCACGACGCTGTCGAAGAGCCCGCTCTCCTCGATTTCGGCCTGATGATCGGCCAGCTCACCCGGGCGCGCCCACGTCGCGGTATCCGGGAGACCGTCGCCGATCTCCTCGTAGACGGGCTGGATCTCTCGAAAGATCGGGTCCCCACCTTCCGGGAACACGTGTTGTGCACTCCACAACGCCAGATGCCCTCCGGGGCGAATGAGGCTGGCCGCCTTGATGTATCGCGTTGCGGGGTCGATCCAGTGCCAGGAGGTTGCCGCGCACGCGAGGTCGTAGGTCATGCCTGGCGCCGGCTCCCAGTGCTCGAAATCGGCGCAGACCACCTCGGCGTTGGGGAACGGCGCCACATTCGCACGCGCGATCGCTGCCAATTCATGCCCGAGTTCGACCGACGTGATGGTGAAGCCCCGCCGCGCGAGTTCGACGGTGGCCTTGCCCGAGCCTCCTCCGATCTCCAGTAGCGAGTCACCTGGGCGCAGTCCGGCCGTGAGGACGAGTTCGTCATAGAGCGCCGACGGATAGCTGGGCCGAGCGGGGTGGTACTTCTCGGCGGCGACAAGCTGATGCGCCTGTCCGACACCTCCGCGAAACGGTTGCGCGACTCCGGAGTGATACGGATGCTCCAGCCCACGGAGTACGGCGGCTACGAATCGCATCCGCGCGAGTTCGCCGAGACCGCAATGGGCATCGGCGCCATCGACGGGGCCGCGGGCTGGGTGAGCGGCATCGTCGGCGTCCACCCGTGGGAACTGGCGTTCTTCGACCGCACGGCCCAGGACGAGGTGTGGGGCGAGGACTCCGGGCCAACTCGAATGTGTTCCGAAGCGTACGGCGATCCGATGTCGTGGTTCGATCATCTCTGCTCCTCGGCGGATCGATCCAGCACCGGTTTCGTCGGCGTTTCGTGGGCTTGTCTACTCCGCCACCAGCGTTTTGATGCGCTAACCATCAGTGACAGCGACCCCGCGCAGAGGGGAAAATCAAACAGACCGGTCTCCAGTCTTCTGGCCCTACATCGCCTGAGGAGCGTGACGAGGCAGGTCGACTCCGATCCAGCCATCACCAGAAGGATGATCACCATGCCGGTTGTCGAGCAGTCCGTCGTCATCGCCCGTCCTGCGTCGGAAGTGTGGAGTTTTGTCACCGTCGCGGAGAACTGGCCGTCGTGGGAGGCGTCCACCGTTGAATGCGAGCAGCTCACCGACGGGGAACTCGGGGTGGGCACCCGGTGGCGCGGGGTAACCCGCATTCTGGGTAGGCGCCTCGACTGGGTGACCGAATTCGTCGAGTACGAGCCGTTGAAGGTGGCCACGTCCAAGTCGGTGGAGAGCAAGGTCGGCTTCACCGCGACGACGAGGCTCGAGGAAGTCGACGGCGGCACCCTGTTCACCTATCGGACCGACAGCGAAAGTGGCCTCGGAGGAATCTTCGGCAAGCTGGCTGACCCGATAGTCGCGAAGGCGTACTCACGGACGGTGCGGGCGAGCCTGGACAACCTCGCAGACCCGCTCACCATCGACGGCTGACCATGTGGGTCGGCTCTCATTCGGTCGTTCCCCGAGCAGCGATGAGATTCCGTGTCGCGACGAGTCTTACCGTGCATACGATGTGGCCGACCGAAGGAGCGAGCTGTGGAAGATGTCTGGTCGATGGTGCACGCGGAGCGTGTGGCGCTGGTCGACGACCTCGGGAGTCTCGACGCGGCGCGGTGGGACGAGCCGTCGCTCGGCGGCGAGTGGACGGTGCACGACGTGGTCGCCCACCTGGTCGACACGGCTCGGACGACGCGCCTCGGTTTCATGGTCGGTCTCGCGCGGGCGCGGTTGGGACTTCGACCGCCAGAATGCCCGCGGTGTCGAACGCGAGCGCGGTGCCTCACCGCAGGAGACGTTGGCTCGGCTTCGTCAGGTGGCGTCGCGGCGGCGATCTGACGAACCGCGGTCCGGGGCCCGGGCGACGGTCGCGGGTCGTCATCTGAAGGACACGTCGGTTCCCCTCATGGTCGAGGCGCCTGCATCTTCGATCCCGCGTAACTTGCGGGCGTGATCTGGGCTCCGTATCCCGGTACCTGATCGGGGACCCCGGTGACGTCGTAGCAAGCCGGTCCGCGATTGTCGAGCAGGCGCGGCTCGTCCTGGTTGGGCAGGTAGCGACCTTTCGGGTTGATGAACTGCACGCCGAGCGTGTTCGCCAGCGTGTCCCGCCGGCCTGGATCGGCAGAGCCGTGTCTCCCTCGGGAACGATCAGCGACACATAGCGTTCGCCGGATAGCGTCTCGGGCAGCAACCGCGCCGTCGTGGTGGACGGAATCAGCTGCCCCTTGTCCGGCTGGATCGCGAGATGCGTTTTCATGCGGTCGTTGCACCATCGAGTAGTTCGTTTGACACGGGGAGGCGCCGCTAACTGACAGCGTCGACGAGGTAAGTGTTGAGAACTCGTGCAATCTCTGCCAAGGCACGTGGCGTGGTCATACGAATATGCGTGGCATCGATGGGATAGTAGTCGATTGAACCAGTTATGTATGGATTCCAACAACTTTCGGCAATCTCCTGGGTCATCTCGCCAGCTGCGGCGGCGAAGAAAACCATGTCTCCGTCGAACACGACGGGGCGGTAGTCGGCGACCAACCGTGGCGCGTCATTGAAGGATTCGACGATCCGCTTCACGTGTGATGGCTGGAGAAACTCGAATGCTCCGGTTCGCAGATGAATCAGTTCGGTCGCTTGTTCAGCCGACATGGTTTCTCCCGCGGCATCGAAGTCTTCGGCACCGAATCCAAACAGATCGGCTAGCTCGACCAGGATGTCTTCAACAGTGAATTCCTGGTTTGCAGTCGATTCCGCTTCGCGGAACCGGCTGTCCAACATCGCCAGCATCGAGACCTGCTTCCCGAGAAGGCGGAGTCGTGTGGCTACGGCGTGGGCAATAACTCCGCCCAAGGACCAGCCGAGCAGGCGATACGGCCCATCTGATTGCACGGCCTGGATCTCCCTGACGTATTGCTCCGCCAACTGCTCGATCGAACGGGGATGCGGGTCGTCTTCGACGAGTTCGGGGGATTGCAGCCCGTAGATTCGCCGTCCCGGTTCGATGTGTGGAGCCAAACCTGCGTAACACCAGGCTAATCCGCTGGCTGGGTGTATGCAGAAGATGGGGTCGGAATCCCCGGCTGATCTGATCGGCAACAGGACGTCGAACGCCGAAGGTCCGGTCGGCGCGATACGTGTCGACCCGTCGGAGGCCGCCTCGACTCTACTGGCGATCGCTTCGACCGTGGAGTCGGTGAAGAGCCACATTACTTGGATCTCGACGCCGAGCGCCTCTCGCAGCCGCGACACCGCTTGTGTGGCGAGCAGCGAGTTGCCTCCCAGGGTGAAGAAGTCGTCGTCGAGTCCGATTCGGTCGCGGCCGAGGACGTCGGCGAACACCCAGGCAACGACCCCCTCCACCGCCGTGACCGGCGCCCGGTACTGCGGTGTCGGGAGCACCGGGGTGGGTAGTGCTTGCCGGTCGATCTTGCCGTTGGTGGTCAGGGGTAGTGCGTCGAGGATGGTGATGGGGGTGGGCACCATGTAGTCGGGGAGGCGGTCGGCGGCGAAGGTGTGGATCGTGGTGGGGTCGAGGGGGGCGCCGTTGCGGGGGGCGACGTAGCCGACCAACCGGTCGCCGGTGTGGTGGTCGTGGTGGACTGTCACTGCGGCGTGGGTGATGTCGGGGTGGGTGGTGAGGGTTGCTTCGATTTCGCCGAGTTCGATGCGGTGGCCGCGGAGTTTGACTTGGAGGTCGCGGCGGCCGAGGTATTCGAGGGTGCCGTCGGGGTGCCAGCGGACGAGGTCGCCGGTGCGGTACATGCGTTCGCCGGGTGGGCCGTAGGGGTTGGCGACGAACCGTTCGGCGGTCAGTGCGGGCCGGTTGTGGTATCCGCGTGCCAGCTGGACCCCGGCCACATACAACTCGCCCACCACCGCCACCGGTACCGGATGCAAGCGGTGGTCCAGCACGTAGGCGTGGCAGTTGGTCTGCGGTGTGCCGATGGGTACCACCGACTCTTCGTGTTGGGTGCAGCGGTGGCAGATGACGCTGACGGTGGTTTCGGTGGGCCCGTACTGGTTCCACACCGTTGCCGGACTGAACTCCGCCAACCGCGCGACCGTGTTCCCGGACAGTGATTCACCGCCGAGGTAGACCACCTTCAACCCATCGAGAGCGTCCGACGACCGGCTCGCCATCAGACTGGTTAGCACCGTCGGCACCGACGCAACGTGAGTGACCTTCTGAGCCCGGATGAGTTCGGCGAGGTAGTCGGGGTCGCGTTGGCCGTCGGGCCCTGCCAAGACCACGCATCCGCCGACCTGCAGCGGTGCGAAGAGATCGGGGGTCGATGCGTCGAAGGTCACCGCGTTGCTCTGCAAAAGACGGTCACCGGCACGGTGATCGAACGCCTCGACCACCCACTGAGCCTCGTTGACGATCGCGCTGTGCGCCACGGTCACCCCCTTCGGCCGGCCGGTCGATCCCGAGGTGAACATCACGTAGGCCGTGTTCTGCGGGCGTAGTGGTGCATGCCGGTCCGCGTCGGTGACCGGCGCCGCGGACAGCGGTGACAGATCGATGGTGTCGAGGTGGAGGACCGGTACCGGGTCGGGCAGATCGACTTGCTCGTCGTGGGTGGTGGTCAGAATGCAGGTGGGTTGTGCCACTGCGAGTATGAAGTGTGTGCGCTCGGCCGGGTGGTGGGGGTCGATGGGCAGATAAGCTGCACCGGCGGTGAGGGTCGCGTAGACGCCGACGACGAAGTCGAGGGAGCGGCGCATCCGCAGGGCCACGATGGTTTCCGGGCCCACTCCCTGGGTGATCAGGTGTCGGGCGAGGCGATTGACGCGTGCATCGAACTCGGCGTAGGACAGTGTTCGGTTTCCGTCCACCACCGCGGGCGCGTCGGGTGTGCGCGCGACCTGCGCACCGAAGATCGACACCAGTGTGTCGGTGGTTGTCGCATGATCGGTGTGGTTCCAGTCCTCGAGGATCAGCTGTTTTTCGGTGGGGTCGAGGATGTCGATGTCGCCGACCGGGCTGTTGGGATCGGCCACCACGGCCTCGAGGAGCCGGGTGAATCTGTCGGCGAAGCCGCGGATGGTGTCCTCGTCGAACAGGTCCTGCGCGTATGTCAGTGCGGCGGTCAGACCGCGAGCGGCACCATCGCGATCGATGCGTTCGCTCACCATCAGCGTGAGGTCGAACTGGGTGGCGGTGTGGTCGATGTCTTCGACACGGGCGGTCAGCCCCTCCAGTTCGAGCTTCGGGTGCTCCTGGTTCTGGAAGACGAGCATCACCTGGAACAGGGGGTGTCGGGCGGTCGACCGTGCCGGGTTGAGGGCCTGGACCACCCGTTCGAACGGCACGTCGGCGTGCTCGAATGCGGCCAGGTCGGTTTCTCGCACCGTCGTGAGCAGTTGGGTGAAGCTGCTGGCACCGTCGACCGGGGTTCGCAGTACCAGGGTGTTGACGAACATGCCGACCAGGTCGTCGAGGGCCGGGTCGCCGCGGCCGGCGACGGGGGTGCCGATCGCGATATCCCCGGTTCCCGATGTCCGGGCCAGGAACACCGCGAATGCGGTGTGCAGCACCATGAATACCGTTGCGGTGTGCTGTCGTGCGAGTTCGGCTGCCGCGCGGTGGGTGGGCGCGTCGAGGGTGAACGTGTGGGTTCGTCCACGGTGGGTGACGGCGGGCGGCGTTCGGTTCCCGGGCAGTTCGAGCTGTTCCGGTTGCCCGTCGAGTGTGGAACGCCAGTAGGTCAGCTGCCGGGCGAGCAACGAGTTCGGGTCGTCGTCGGAGCCGAGTAGTTCGCGTTGCCACAGGGTGTAGTCGGCGTACTGCGCCGCCAGTGGTGGCCACGATGGCGTGTGTCCGCCGGTTCGGGCCGTATAGGCGGCCATGAGATCCCGGGCCAGCGGGGCGATCGAGGAGCCGTCGGCGCAGATGTGGTGCAGCACCACGGCGAGCACGTGCTCGTTTTCGGCCGTCTCGAACAAGGCGGCCCGCACCGGCACCGATGTGGTGACGTCGAATTCGGACGAGGCCATCGACAGCAGTCGCGTGGCGAGCTCGTTCTCGGTCACCGCGGCGGTAGCGAATCCGCCGCTGACCTCGGCCGCCGGGACAACCACTTGGTGCGGGCCGGCCTCGGATTCGGGGTAGATCGTCCGGAGGGTCTCGTGCCGGTCCACGACGTCTGCGATCGCTGCCAGCAGTGCGGCCGTGTCCAATGGTCCCGACAGGCGCACGGCGAATGGAATGTTGTAGACCGGTGAGTGTGGGTCGAACCGGTTGAGGAACCAGATGCGTTGCTGCGCATACGATAGCGGGATGTGTTCGGGTCGGGTCCGCGGAACCAGGGGTGTGTGTGCACCCGCAGCGGCCCGGGACTCGAGCCACGTCGACAGTGCCTGCACCGACGACGCCTCGAACAACACCCGCATCGGTACCCGCGCATCCATTGCTGCACCCAGCCGGGACACCACCTGCGTGGCAAGCAGCGAGTTGCCTCCCAGGGTGAAGAAGTCGTCGTCGAGCCCGACGCGCTCGCGATCGAGGACATCTGCGAACACGCCGGCAACGACCCCCTCCGCCACCGTCACCGGCGCCCGGTACTGCGGCACCGGAAACACCGGTGCCGGCAACGCCCGCCGATCCACCTTCCCACTGGCCGTCAACGGCAAACGATCCAACACCGTAATCGGTGAGGGCACCATGTAGTCGGGGAGGCGGTCCGCGACCAACGCGCGGACACGAGCCGGGTCGAGGCGGGCGCCGTCGCGGGGGACGACGTAGCCGACCAACCGGTCGCCGGTGTGGTGGTCGTGGTGGACTGTCACTGCGGCGTGGGTGATGTCGGGGTGGGTGGTGAGGGTTGCTTCGATTTCGCCGAGTTCGATGCGGTGGCCGCGGAGTTTGACTTGGAGGTCGCGGCGGCCGAGGTATTCGAGGGTGCCGTCGGGGTGCCAGCGCACGAGGTCGCCGGTGCGGTACATGCGTTCGCCGGGTGGGCCGTAGGGGTTGGCGACGAACCGTTCGGCGGTCAGTGCGGGCCGGTTGTGGTATCCGCGTGCCAGCTGGACCCCGGCCACATACAACTCGCCCACCACCGCCACCGGTACCGGATGCAAGCGGTGGTCCAGCACGTAGGCGTGGCAGTTGGTCTGCGGTGTGCCGATGGGTACCACCGACTCTTCGTGTTGGGTGCAGCGGTGGCAGATGACGCTGACGGTGGTTTCGGTGGGCCCGTACTGGTTCCACACCGTCGCAGGACCGAACTCCGCCAACCGCGCGACCGTGTTCCCGGACAGTGATTCACCGCCGAGGTAGACCACCCGCACGCCGCGGAGGACGTCGGGTGATCGGCTGGCCATCAGGGCGGTCAGTACCGTCGGCACCGACGACATGTGGGTAATCGCTTGGGTGCGGATGAGTTCGGCGAGGTAGTCGGGGTCGCGTTGGCCGTCGGGCCCTGCCAAGACCACGCATCCGCCGACCTGCAGCGGTGCGAAGAGATCGGGGGTCGATGCGTCGAAGGTCACCGCGTTGCTCTGCAGAAGACGGTCACCCAAGCCGTAGTCGAACGCAACCCACTGAGCCTCGTTGACGATCGCGCTGTGCGCCACGGTCACCCCCTTCGGCCGGCCGGTCGATCCCGAGGTGAACATCACGTAGGCCGTGTTCTGCGGGCGTAGTGGTGCATGCCGGTCCGCGTCGGTGACCGGCGCCGCGGACAGCGGTGACAGATCGATGGTGTCGAGGTGGAGGACCGGTACCGGGTCGGGCAGATCGACTTGCTCGTCGTGGGTGGTGGTCAGAATGCAGGTGGGTTGTGCCACTGCGAGTATGAAGTGTGCGCGCTCGGCCGGGTGGTGGGGGTCGATGGGCAGATAAGCTGCACCGGCGGTGAGGGTCGCGTAGACGCCGACGACGAAGTCGAGGGAGCGGCGCATCCGCAGGGCCACGATGGTTTCCGGGCCCACTCCCTGGGTGATCAGGTGTCGGGCGAGGCGATTGACGCGTGCATCGAACTCGGCGTAGGACAGTGTTCGGTTTCCGTCCACCACCGCGGGCGCGTCGGGTGTGCGCGCGACCTGCGCACCGAAGATCGACACCAGTGTGTCGGTGGTTGTCGCATGATCGGTGTGGTTCCAGTCCTCGAGGATCAGCTGTTTTTCGGTGGGGTCGAGGATGTCGATGTCGCCGACCGGGCTGCCCGCATCGGCAATGATGGCTCCGAGAAGGCGCAGGTATCGGTGCAGCAGGGCCTGGACGTATGGTTCGTCGAACAGGTCGTGGAGGTATGTCAGGCTTAGTCGGATTTGGGTGTCGACGGTGATTTTCAGGGCGAGGGGGTAGTGGGTGTTGTCGTTGGCGTTGACACCGGCGAGGGTGATGCCGTCGAGTGCGTCGGCCTGTTCGGTCAGTGTGGCCTGCTCGACGGGATACGACTCGAACACCGTCAGCGTGTCGAAGAGGGTGTCGGTTGTTCCGGCGGATTGCTGAATCTCGGTGAGCCCGAGGTAGAGGTGGTCGAGCAGGTCGGCCTGTTCACGGTGCATCCGCGTCAGCAGTTGGGTGATCGTCTCGTCCGGATCCGCCCGCACCCGGACCGGCACCGTGTTGATGAACAGCCCGATCATCGATTCCACGCCTGTGAGCTGGGGTGGCCGTCCTGACACGGTGCTGCCGAAGACCGTGTCGTCGCGGCCGGTCATCCGCATCATCAGAATTCCCCAGGCCGCCTGCATCACCGTGTTGACGGTGACATCGAGCCGGGCGGCCAACTCGGACAGGGCACGTGTCCTTTGCTCGCCGAGATCGGCGGCTACTTCACCCGCCCGCGAGGAGATCTCTCGGCCCGGGTCGGCCGGGGCGAGCAGAGTCGGGCCGTCGACACCCTCGAGCGCCGCCGCCCACGCCCGCCGCGACGCCGCCTCGTCCTGTTCGGCGCGCCACTCCAGATAACTGCGATACGGACGGGCGGGAGGCAACGCCGACGCCTCGTCGCCGGCGGCATAGAGCGCGAGCAAGTCCGTCATCAGCAGTGGCATCGACCATCCGTCGAGCAGGATGTGGTGGTTGGCGACGACCAGTTCGTACCGGTCCTCAGCTGCCGTGACCAGTGTGAACCGGATCAACGGCGGTGCGGTCATGTCGAAATGCCTGGCCTGGTCCGCGGCCAGCAGTCGCGTCAACGCGTCCGGGCGAGCGGCGTCGTCGACGTCGCGTAGATCGACCTCGCGCCACGGCACCGGCAACTTGTCGAGCACCAGTTGCACGGGTATGCCGTCGGCTCCCCCGACGAACGCCACCCGCAGATTCGGGTGCCGATCCAGTACCGCCTGCGCCGCCGCATGCAACCGTGTGGCGTCCACCCGGCCCGTCAGGGTGAACACGACCTGCATCGAGTACACGTCGACCGACGACGCGGCCAACAGCGCATGGAACAGCAGACCCGACTGCAGCGGCGTCAGGGGCCACACGTCCGTCACCGCCGGATACGCCGCTTCCCAGCGGTCGATGTCCGATTGACGTGTGGTGACCAACGGCAGGTCCGACGGTGTCAGCCCGCCGGCGTCGGGGGTCTGCGCATGGGTGGCGAGCGCGGCGAGCGCAGCGCACCATTCTCCCGCCAAGTCCTGCACCTCGGTCCGCCCGATTGCACCCGTCGGGAACGTGAACGTGGCGCCCAGCACCGGACCCTCGCTGCCGTCGGTGACGATCGCATTGATGTCGACGACGCCGTTCGCCGGCATGTCGGCATCTCCCGGAGCGGCGATGTCGCCGAGATGGCCGCACGGTGCCCACTCGGCCCCCGGCACCTCGTTCGGTGAACCACCGCCAGACACCCGGCCCAGGTAGTTGAAGCTGATCTGGCCGACCGGCAGCGACCGCAACTGCTCGGCTGTCTCGTGATTGAGGTAGCGCAGGAGCCCGTAGCCGATTCCCCTGTCCGGTATGGACCTCAGCTGCTCCTTGATCGACTTGACCACCACACCGGCCGCGGCGCCACCGGCGAAGGCCTCGTCGAGGTCGGCGGCCCCGATATCCAGACGCACCGGAAACACAGTGGTGAACCATCCCACCGTCCGAGACAGATCCGCTCCCGCGGCAATCTGCTCCTGACGGCCGTGTCCCTCGAGTTGGATCAGCGTCGAGGATTCGGAGACCTGTCGTGCGCGCCGCCACCGGCAGACGGCCAATGCCAATGCCGCCAGCAGTCCATCCTCGACGCCGCCGTGGAACAGTGTCGGCAAGGTCGTCAGGAGTGATGCCACCGCCGGCGCCGGTACGCTCACCTCGACCCGGTCGAGGGTGGATCCCACATCGATAGCCGCGTTGAACGGGCGGAGGCCCAATACCGGGTCGGGCGCCTGCAGCAGCGCCTGCCACATCGGCAACTCCGCCAGCCGCGCCGGGGCCGACGACTCCTCGACCAACGCGTGCGACCACCGACGCATCGACGTTCCGGCGGGATCCAACACCGGAGTGTGCCCAGCGGACACCTGCGCCCACGCGGAGGCCAAGTCCGGCAGGATTATCCGCCACGACACCCCGTCGATCACCAGGTGGTGCGCGACGATCAGCAACCGGCCCGGCCGCTGTGCGGTGCTGCATTCCGACCGGAAATCGAGCCACACGAACTGCACCATCACACCCGTCGTCGGCGCCAACCGCCCCAACGCCGCATCCAATTGCGCCGACGCCAACGCCGCCGCGGCTTCCTCGTCGAGATCGGCGGTGACCTCCACCCGACGAACAAGGCCGTCCACATCGATGGCATCCGACCCACCGACTTCGAGACCCCACCCACGCTCGTCGCCGACGAGTCGTGAGCGGAAAATGTCGTGGTGATCGAGCACGGCCTCGATCGTCGCCACCAACTCACCGCGCTCAATTCCGGGCGGCAACTCCACCAACATGTGTTGCGAGAATCGACCGAAGCCACCGCCCCGCTCGATCAGCGCCCGCGCGACCGGGGTCAGCGGCATCCACCCGATACCGCCGCCCGGCAACTCCTCGAGGGCCACCGGTAGTCCCGAGTCCTCGGGACGCTGCGCGACTTCAGCCAAGCCGCTAACAGTCCTGCGCTCGAAAACATCGCGTGAGGAGAACACCACGCCCCGGGCTTTCGCGCGCGACACCAACTGAATCGCGACGATGCTGTCGCCACCTAGAGCGAAGAACGACTCGTCAACCCCGACGCGGTCGAGCTCGAGGACGTCGGTGAAGACGTCGGCGATGGTCTGTTCGGTGGGGGTGACCGGTGGTCGGAACTGTCGGTTCAACGGTGCTGGTGCGGGGAGTGCTCGCCGGTCGATCTTGCCGTTGGGGGTCAGCGGTAGTCGGTCGAGGACGGTGATGGGGTCGGGCAGCATGTAGTCGGGGAGGCGGTCGGCGGCGAAGGCGCGGACCCGAGCGGGGTCGATTTGGGCGCCCGGGGTCGGCACCACGTAGGCCACCAGTTGTTCGGTGACTGGGCCCTTGTGGACTGTCACTGCGGCGTGGGTGATGTCGGGGTGGGTGGTGAGGGTTGCTTCGATTTCGGCGAGTTCGATGCGGTGGCCGCGGAGTTTGATTTGGAGGTCGCGGCGGCCGAGGAATTCGAGGGTGCCGTCGGGGTGCCAGCGCACGAGGTCGCCGGTGCGGTACATGCGTTCGCCGGGTGGGCCGTAGGGGTTGGCGACGAACCGTTCGGCGGTCAGTGCGGGTCGGTTGTGGTATCCGCGGGCGAGTTGGATCCCGGCGAGGTGTAGTTCTGCGGTCACGCCGGTGGGGACGGGGCGGAGTCGGTCGTCGAGGACGTAGGCGTGGGTGCCGCGGATCGGGCCGCCGATGGTGATGGGGCCGCCGGGGGGCAGTGGTCCGCTGCAGTTGCTCATCACGGTGGTTTCGGTGGGGCCGTAGCCGTTGAAGAAGCGGCGGGGGGTGTGGGTGGGGGAGGTGTCGGTGTGTGTGGTCCAGCGGGTGAGCAGGTCGGGGGTGCAGGCTTCGCCGGCCGAGAGGACGGTGTGCAGGGTGTGGAGGTGGGTGGGGTCGATGGTGGCCAGTGCGGCGGGTGTGATCACGGCGTGGGTGATGTGGTTGGTGTGGAGGAGGTGGGTGAGTTCGTCGCCGCCGAAGACGGTGGGTGGGGCGATGACCATGGTGGCGCCGGTTCCGGCGGCGAGGAGCAGTTCGAAGACCGAGGCGTCGAAGCTCGGTGATGCCACGGCCAGGGTGCGGGAGTGGGGGGTGGTGGTGAATCGTTCGTGTTGTTCGGCGGCGAGGTTGGCCAGCCCCTGGTGGGTGACGACGACGCCTTTGGGGGTGCCGGTGGAGCCGGAGGTGTAGAGCAGGTAGGCGGTGTTGGTGGTGTGCAGGGGTCGGAGTCGGTCGGCGTCGGTGATGGGTCCTGGATCGATGGTGTTGCAGCGGGTTTGGATGTCGGGGGTGTCGATGACGAGCCACGGCAGTGGTCCGGGCAGGGTGGTGGCGTGCTCGGTGGTGGTTAGCCCGAGTGCGGCTCGGGAGTCCGAGAGCATGTGGGTGATGCGGTCTTTCGGGTAGTTCGGGTCGATGGGGAGGAATGCGGCGCCGGTTTTGGTGGTCGCCCAGACTGCGAGGATCGCGTCGGGGGAGCGGGGGAGTGCGATGGCGACGGTGTTTTCGGTGCCGATGCCTTCGGCGATCAGGATCCGTGCGAGTTGGGAGGATGCGGTGTCGAGTTGTTCGTAGGACAGGTGGTGGTCTCGGTATATCACCGCCGGTGCGGTGCGGTCGTGTGCTGCGGCGGTGGTGAGCAGTTGTGGCAGCGTCGTTGCGGGGTGTTCGGGGCCGCCGGTGCGGTCGAGCAGGTTCCGTCGTTCGTCGGGGTCGAGGATGTCGATGTCGCCGACCGGGCTGCCCGCATCGGCAATGATGGCTCCGAGAAGGCGCAGGTATCGGTGCAGCAGGGCCTGGACGTATGGTTCGTCGAACAGGTCGTGGAGGTATGTCAGGCTTAGTCGGATTTGGGTGTCGACGGTGATTTTCAGGGCGAGGGGGTAGTGGGTGTTGTCGTTGGCGTTGACACCGGCGAGGGTGATGCCGTCGAGTGCGTCGGCCTGTTCGGTCAGTGTGGCCTGCTCGACGGGATACGACTCGAACACCGTCAGCGTGTCGAAGAGGGTGTCGGTTGTTCCGGCGGATTGCTGAATCTCGGTGAGCCCGAGGTAGAGGTGGTCGAGCAGGTCGGCCTGTTCACGGTGCATCCGCGTCAGCAGTTGGGTGATCGTCTCGTCCGGATCCGCCCGCACCCGGACCGGCACCGTGTTGATGAACAGCCCGATCATCGATTCCACGCCTGTGAGCTGGGGTGGCCGTCCTGACACGGTGCTGCCGAAGACCGTGTCGTCGCGGCCGGTCATCCGCATCATCAGAATTCCCCAGGCCGCCTGCATCACCGTGTTGACGGTGACATCGAGCCGGGCGGCCAACTCGGACAGGGCACGTGTCCTTTGCTCGCCGAGATCGGCGGCTACTTCACCCGCCCGCGAGGAGATCTCTCGGCCCGGGTCGGCCGGGGCGAGCAGAGTCGGGCCGTCGACACCCTCGAGCGCCGCCGCCCACGCCCGCCGCGACGCCGCCTCGTCCTGTTCGGCGCGCCACTCCAGATAACTGCGATACGGACGGGCGGGAGGCAACGCCGACGCCTCGTCGCCGGCGGCATAGAGCGCGAGCAAGTCCGTCATCAGCAGTGGCATCGACCATCCGTCGAGCAGGATGTGGTGGTTGGCGACGACCAGTTCGTACCGGTCCTCAGCTGCCGTGACCAGTGTGAACCGGATCAACGGCGGTGCGGTCATGTCGAAATGCCTGGCCTGGTCCGCGGCCAGCAGTCGCGTCAACGCGTCCGGGCGAGCGGCGTCGTCGACGTCGCGTAGATCGACCTCGCGCCACGGCACCGGCAACTTGTCGAGCACCAGTTGCACGGGTATGCCGTCGGCTCCCCCGACGAACGCCACCCGCAGATTCGGGTGCCGATCCAGTACCGCCTGCGCCGCCGCATGCAACCGTGTGGCGTCCACCCGGCCCGTCAGGGTGAACACGACCTGCATCGAGTACACGTCGACCGACGACGCGGCCAACAGCGCATGGAACAGCAGACCCGACTGCAGCGGCGTCAGGGGCCACACGTCCGTCACCGCCGGATACGCCGCTTCCCAGCGGTCGATGTCCGATTGACGTGTGGTGACCAACGGCAGGTCCGACGGTGTCAGCCCGCCGGCGTCGGGGGTCTGCGCATGGGTGGCGAGCGCGGCGAGCGCAGCGCACCATTCTCCCGCCAAGTCCTGCACCTCGGTCCGCCCGATTGCACCCGTCGGGAACGTGAACGTGGCGCCCAGCACCGGACCCTCGCTGCCGTCGGTGACGATCGCATTGATGTCGACGACGCCGTTCGCCGGCATGTCGGCATCTCCCGGAGCGGCGATGTCGCCGAGATGGCCGCACGGTGCCCACTCGGCCCCCGGCACCTCGTTCGGTGAACCACCGCCAGACACCCGGCCCAGGTAGTTGAAGCTGATCTGGCCGACCGGCAGCGACCGCAACTGCTCGGCTGTCTCGTGATTGAGGTAGCGCAGGAGCCCGTAGCCGATTCCCCTGTCCGGTATGGACCTCAGCTGCTCCTTGATCGACTTGACCACCACACCGGCCGCGGCGCCACCGGCGAAGGCCTCGTCGAGGTCGGCGGCCCCGATATCCAGACGCACCGGAAACACAGTGGTGAACCATCCCACCGTCCGAGACAGATCCGCTCCCGCGGCAATCTGCTCCTGACGGCCGTGTCCCTCGAGTTGGATCAGCGTCGAGGATTCGGAGACCTGTCGTGCGCGCCGCCACCGGCAGACGGCCAATGCCAATGCCGCCAGCAGTCCATCCTCGACGCCGCCGTGGAACAGTGTCGGCAAGGTCGTCAGGAGTGATGCCACCGCCGGCGCCGGTACGCTCACCTCGACCCGGTCGAGGGTGGATCCCACATCGATAGCCGCGTTGAACGGGCGGAGGCCCAATACCGGGTCGGGCGCCTGCAGCAGCGCCTGCCACATCGGCAACTCCGCCAGCCGCGCCGGGGCCGACGACTCCTCGACCAACGCGTGCGACCACCGACGCATCGACGTTCCGGCGGGATCCAACACCGGAGTGTGCCCAGCGGACACCTGCGCCCACGCGGAGGCCAAGTCCGGCAGGATTATCCGCCACGACACCCCGTCGATCACCAGGTGGTGCGCGACGATCAGCAACCGGCCCGGCCGCTGTGCGGTGCTGCATTCCGACCGGAAATCGAGCCACACGAACTGCACCATCACACCCGTCGTCGGCGCCAACCGCCCCAACGCCGCATCCAATTGCGCCGACGCCAACGCCGCCGCGGCTTCCTCGTCGAGATCGGCGGTGACCTCCACCCGACGAACAAGGCCGTCCACATCGATGGCATCCGACCCACCGACTTCGAGACCCCACCCACGCTCGTCGCCGACGAGTCGTGAGCGGAAAATGTCGTGGTGATCGAGCACGGCCTCGATCGTCGCCACCAACTCACCGCGCTCAATTCCGGGCGGCAACTCCACCAACATGTGTTGCGAGAATCGACCGAAGCCACCGCCCCGCTCGATCAGCGCCCGCGCGACCGGGGTCAGCGGCATCCACCCGATACCGCCGCCCGGCAACTCCTCGAGGGCCACCGGTAGTCCCGAGTCCTCGGGACGCTGCGCGACTTCAGCCAAGCCGCTAACAGTCCTGCGCTCGAAAACATCGCGTGAGGAGAACACCACGCCCCGGGCTTTCGCGCGCGACACCAACTGAATCGCGACGATGCTGTCGCCACCTAGAGCGAAGAACGACTCGTCAACCCCGACGCGGTCGAGCTCGAGGACGTCGGTGAAGACGTCGGCGATGGTCTGTTCGGTGGGGGTGACCGGTGGTCGGAACTGGGGCTTCAACGGTGCTGGTGCGGGGAGTGCTCGCCGGTCGATCTTGCCGTTGGGGGTCAGCGGTAGTCGGTCGAGGACGGTGATGGGGTCGGGCAGCATGTAGTCGGGGAGGCGGTCGGCGGCGAAGGCGCGGACCCGAGCGGGGTCGATTTGGGCGCCCGGGGTCGGCACCACGTAGGCCACCAGTTGTTCGGTGACTGGGCCCTTGTGGACTGTCACTGCGGCGTGGGTGATGTCGGGGTGGGTGGTGAGGGTTGCTTCGATTTCGGCGAGTTCGATGCGGTGGCCGCGGAGTTTGATTTGGAGGTCGCGGCGGCCGAGGAATTCGAGGGTGCCGTCGGGGTGCCAGCGCACGAGGTCGCCGGTGCGGTACATGCGTTCGCCGGGTGGGCCGTAGGGGTTGGCGACGAACCGTTCGGCGGTCAGTGCGGGTCGGTTGTGGTATCCGCGGGCGAGTTGGATCCCGGCGAGGTGTAGTTCTGCGGTCACGCCGGTGGGGACGGGGCGGAGTCGGTCGTCGAGGACGTAGGCGTGGGTGCCGCGGATCGGGCCGCCGATGGTGATGGGGCCGCCGGGGGGCAGTGGTCCGCTGCAGTTGCTCATCACGGTGGTTTCGGTGGGGCCGTAGCCGTTGAAGAAGCGGCGGGGGGTGTGGGTGGGGGAGGTGTCGGTGTGTGTGGTCCAGCGGGTGAGCAGGTCGGGGGTGCAGGCTTCGCCGGCCGAGAGGACGGTGTGCAGGGTGTGGAGGTGGGTGGGGTCGATGGTGGCCAGTGCGGCGGGTGTGATCACGGCGTGGGTGATGTGGTTGGTGTGGAGGAGGTGGGTGAGTTCGTCGCCGCCGAAGACGGTGGGTGGGGCGATGACCATGGTGGCGCCGGTTCCGGCGGCGAGGAGCAGTTCGAAGACCGAGGCGTCGAAGCTCGGTGATGCCACGGCCAGGGTGCGGGAGTGGGGGGTGGTGGTGAATCGTTCGTGTTGTTCGGCGGCGAGGTTGGCCAGCCCCTGGTGGGTGACGACGACGCCTTTGGGGGTGCCGGTGGAGCCGGAGGTGTAGAGCAGGTAGGCGGTGTTGGTGGTGTGCAGGGGTCGGAGTCGGTCGGTGTCGGTGATGGGTCCTGGATCGATGGTGTTGCAGCGGGTTTGGATGTCGGGGGTGTCGATGACGAGCCACGGCAGTGGTCCGGGCAGGGTGGTGGCGTGCTCGGTGGTGGTTAGCCCGAGTGCGGCTCGGGAGTCCGAGAGCATGTGGGTGATGCGGTCTTTCGGGTAGTTCGGGTCGATGGGGAGGAATGCGGCGCCGGTTTTGGTGGTCGCCCAGACTGCGAGGATCGCGTCGGGGGAGCGGGGGAGTGCGATGGCGACGGTGTTTTCGGTGCCGATGCCTTCGGCGATCAGGATCCGTGCGAGTTGGGAGGATGCGGTGTCGAGTTGTTCGTAGGACAGGTGGTGGTCTCGGTATATCACCGCCGGTGCGGTGCGGTCGTGTGCTGCGGCGGTGGTGAGCAGTTGTGGCAGCGTCGTTGCGGGGTGTTCGGGGCCGCCGGTGCGGTCGAGCAGGTTCCGTCGTTCGTCGGCGTCGAGGATGTCGAGGTCACCGACCCGACTCCCCGCATCGGCAGAAAGGAAGCGGTCGAGAAATAGGAACAAGCGGTGGTGATGACGATCGAGAACGTCGTCGTCGTACAGGCTCGGGTTGGCCTGGAAGTCGATGTGTGTGGTGGTGCCCCCCACGCTCGGGTAGATGTTGACGAAAAGATCGTCGACGAGCCCGGAGGTCAACACGTGCAGTCGGCCGAGGTGCGGGCCCAGCCGGATCTCTCGGTCGGCCGGCATGATGTTGAGAGTCGGGCCAAACGAGCGATTGCGGCTGATGTCCCTGCCGAGATCACGGCAGATGTCCTCACGGCGGTACCGCTGCCTCCGCAGCGCCCCAGTCAACTCGAGCTGTGCGGACTTGATCAGGGCTCCGATCGTCACGTCCGCGCCCACCTCGAGTTGCAACGGCACGACATTGGCCACCATGCCGCCTGACCGCCGCAGCGGTGCGGTCGTTCGGGCCGACACCGGCAGACTGAGTACGATGTCCGATCTGCCTGTCATCCGGCACAGGAAGCCGGCAAGCGCAGCGACCAGGACCGGTGCCGCACTCGAATTGTGCTTCGAGACGACCGAATCGAGCATTGAGGCTACGTCGGGTGACAAGGCCGCGCTGGCCACTCGCGGATGCGCCTCGACGGGTGCCGACCGCCCGGCCAGGCTCGCAGGCTCCGGCAGTCCCGAGGTCCGTTCCGCCCAATACCGCCGATCCGCTTCGAAGCGATCCGAGTTCCGGTAGGCAGCATCGATTTCAACGATCTGCGCGAGGTCCAGCACGTGGAGCGGCGGGGCCTCGACACCGGCACCTGCGGCCGTATACAACTCGGCAATACGCTGCATCAGCGTCATGGCGCCGTAGCCGTCGAGGGCGATGTGGTGAATGCGTGAGTACCAGTAGTAGTGCCGGTCACCGACCCGGAGTATCGCCGAGACGGCGAGCGCATCGTGGAGGAGGTCTATCGGGGTGCTGAACTCGCGGCGCATCCACTGCTGCGCGGCGACGCTCGGGTCGTCCTCCGCGCGAAAGTCGATTCGCCGGATCCCGCTGTCGGAAGAATCGTCGACCAGTTGATACAGCTCACCGTCGTGATCGACCAGGCGTAAGAACCCGGAACCGAACTCCCTCGCCGCCACGCGGCTGGTCGCCTCGAGCAAATCGATATCCAACTCGCCGAAGACCTCGACGTACTGCGCGATCGTGATCGGGAGCTCGCCGGCCAGTTGCTGGGCGAACCAGATTCCCTTTTGCGCAGCAGATAAACGGCACGCCCCCGACGGAAGGCAGGTCCCCGAGCGCATTTCAACTCCTGGAATCCGTGGCGGGACGGCATCCACGACTCTTCTCCGATCTTCTCCTTGCGTCAGGAGGTGTGCAAGGGTTGGACTCGGACCCGACCTCGGTGTGCTGGGGCCGCATGGAGGTCCGCGCGCATGTGGTGTAGGCCGCTTCTCCCGCCTGGTCGAAATGTGTTGCCACGTTGCCGAATAACTTGTTCCCTTCGAGTAGTGCGAGCACTGTCGTGTAGCGGTCGGGACGATGCTCGACGACGAGGCTGCCGCCCGCGTGCAGGAGCCGGGCCGCCGCAACAATCGTTTGCCGGGCGAGCTTCAGCCCATCTGTGCCACTGACCAAAGCCCGTCGGCAGTACTCGCCGCACTGAGAGGGAAGGTCTTCGTCGTCGGGAATGCACGGTGGACGGGCGAGGACAAGATCGGCCGTTCCGTCGAGGCCGGACAGTAGATTGGGCGTGGTGACGGCGGTTTCGTGAAGCACGATCGGGCTCTCGCCGAGGCGGATCTGACGTTCGATGTTGCGTCGAGCCACGTTCAGGGCCGTCGGATCCGCATCCACGGCGTGTACACCGGCATCGGCTCGGGCATGCGCGATTGCCAGGGCGATTGCTCCCGAACCGGTGCACAGATCCACGACCACTGGAGTCGTGACATGTGAAATATCGGCGAGGGCCTCGGCAAGTACAAGTTCGGTGTTGGCCCTGGGTGCCGGCACACCGGGGCAGACCCACACCTCTACACCGCCCAGTTCGGCCCGCGAGAGTCGTCGCCCAGCCCGATCGATGGTGTCACTCGAGGTCTGCGGACCAACGCTGTGGGCGAGGGCGGGGGACCTGCCGGCGCTGATCGTGAGGGCCCTGCGCATGGCGGCTGCCTTGACCAGGGTCTCGGTGAACTCTTCGTCGGGGTCGGATAATGCGACGATGGCGCCCCCGATCCCGAAGCTCACTGTCCCGTGCCGGGACACCATGGTTCGGATGACGATGCTGAGGTCGGCGGTGCCGTTGATGGACAGCCAGCCGAGGGCGCCCGAGTACACGCCTCGCGGCCCCTCCTCCAGCCGATCGATGATTTCCATGGTGCGTATCTTCGGTGCTCCGGTCATCGAGCCACCCGGGAAGCAGGCGCGCACACACCCGACCGCAGTCGCGTCACCGCGTAACGTCCCCCGCACCGTTGACACGAGTTGGTGGACCGGTGCGTAGGTTTCGACGTCGAACAATCGTGGTACGTGCACCGAACCGGGAGTGCAGACCCGTGAGAGATCGTTGCGCACGAGGTCGACGATCATGAGGTTCTCGGCCCGGTCTTTTTCGCTCGTCAGCAGGTCCTGGCGGAGCGCGTCGTCCGCCGCAGCGGTTGCACCCCGCGGCCGGGTGCCCTTGATCGGTTTGGACTCCACTACCCGGTCGGCGTCCACGCGCAGAAACCTCTCGGGGGAGGCGCTGAGTATGTCCGCTGCCTCGAACCTCAGGAGTGCTGCGTAGGGCACTGGAGTGATGGATCGGAGGTAGGCGAAAGTTTCGACGGGGTCTATCTCGACATCGATCTGGGCGTGGTTCGTCAAGCACACTTCGTACGTTTCGCCGACCCGAATGTTCTCCAAACAGGTACGGATCTTGTTGAGGTAGGTTTCACGGTTGTGGCGCAGCGTCATGCGCGGGTCTGCCGCCGACCGGATGAGCGGCCGCGCGGGAAGCGCATCGTCGGTCGTGACGGGCAACCGGTTGATCACCTGGGCCGTACGGCGCATCCAGTCGCGGGTTCCGGGTTCGTGGGCCTGCTCGCTGAGCGCCAGCAGGTAGCAGCTGCCGTCGACGTGGTCGATTACGACGGCGCGGTCGGCGAAGACCAGGGCCGCGTCCGGTGTGTCCGCGGAGTGTTGCGCATTGCCGTCGGCTTCGGCCTTCAACTCGTAGCCCAGGTAGCCCACGTAGCCGAGATTGAACGAGAACGGCAGGTCCGGCGATGGCGGCACAGCGCGGGTCCGCAACTGTTCGTCGAGATAGTCGAAGAATCGCACGCGTCGTTTGTCGGCCGGAACGCCGGAACGGTGCACCAGGACGGTGCCGTCCGCAACGTCGTACGTGACGTACTCGGCGCGTGGGCCAGATGCGTCGCCCATGATGGTGAAGCGGGCGTCCGACTCCACTGTGGAGCTGCCATCGAGCCAAAAACTGTTGGGGCCGTCTGCGAACAGGCGCTCATACACCGTCTGTGGGTCGACTCGCCGATCTATCCGTCGTGTTTCCACCACGTATGGCGATAAGGTCCGCGGCCGACGTCGAGGCTTCGGGGCGGATCCCTTCCGGCGAGTCGGGGTGAGGTCACGGAAGTTGGCGAGGAGTTCGTGTCCACGATCGGTGCAGACCGACTCCGGATGAAATTGCACCCCCCACAGCGGGCGCAGGCGGTGCCGTACCCCCATTAGGATCCCGTCGGATGTCCACGCAGTCGGCTCCAGCTCGTCTGGGAGATCTTCGACGGCGAGAGAGTGGTAGCGGACGACCGACAGGGGCGAGGGGAGGCCCGCGAACAATTCTCTTCCGTCGTGGAATACCTCTGAGTTGCGACCGTGCCTCGGCTCTGGTGCCAAGACGACATGTGCACCGAACAGTTGGCATAAACCCTGATAGCCGAGGCACACTCCTAGTGTCGGAAGCCCACCCTGCAGAATGGCCCGCGAGCTGATGCCGAAGTCGCGTTCGCTTGCTGGACGACCGGGCCCCGGAGAGATCACGATATTGTCGAACTCGGTCAGTTCGATCGCACGCCAGTCGACGTCGTTGCGTACCACCGTTGGCGGGCACCCGTTGACCTCGCTGAGGAAGCTGTAGAGGTTGTATGTGAAGGAGTCGTAGTTGTCGATCAACAACGTCTTGGTAAACATCGTTTGCCCGGTTCTCGGCGTGTGAGGGATGCGACACTGCGTTCTCTCTCTCTCTCGCCGGTGCATCGACTTGATGAGGTCCCTCGAACTTGTTGCAGGAGCTTTCGTCTGAGCGCGCACCACCCGTGGCACCCTCCTCCAGGACGGGGAGCTCGTGTGATTCATTGACTGGGCGCGAAACGGCCGACGTTGTGCGAATGAGGCGCCAAGCCATGAAGTCCGCCCGTGCCAGCGATGGTGCGGATGGTTTTCACCAAGACCTCTCGACGTGTCGGCCCCGTCGAGAGGCTCCGCCGACCTGAGGAAACTGACTAGCTGCGCCTGAGTGCCGGCGATGCCCGCTGGTGCATTCTTGGTGACGAGCCGGCCGAGGGGCAACTGGTTACTTGGACCGTCGATCCGGTGGGCCTGGTGGACATGATCAATCCTTAGAAGGGCTATTTAGCCTGTCTATCAGCGCAACCCGCCCAGACCCCGACACGCCGCGCGATGCGCGCACTCCACCTTAAGTCACGAAAGTCTGTGGAAACAAGGTCACCCCGTCGGCAGTGGTCCACAGAGCAGGTGGTCGGTTTATACATCGATACGTCACTTTCGCTAAATAATCACCGTCGCGGAATAGCCGTCGACAGCAGCCGCTTCTGTGCTGCCCGCGCTTCTTCGGGCTGCGCCGGAGTGGTGTCCAGCCGACGAAATAGGGGATCGAGGTGGAACCGGGCAGTGGGCGTTCTCGGGTGTCTGAGCGGGGATCTCGAGGTGTCGTCGGAGGGCCTCACGCTGCGCTGACCGTGTCCTGCCCCGCCCGCAGATATTCACAGAACGGCTCCCGCGCTTGCCGCCCGATCGGCGGCCGACCCTTGAACACCGTCCACAACACCATTCCTCCAGGAATGTTGAGTCGACCGACTGAATACGCCGTCGGGAAGACGGTCATGCTCAACGCGGCGGAGGCTCGGGCCCGCAGCCGTGATTGGCTCGTCGTGTCCGAGACCGCCACGCCCGGTCTGGGCGACCGGCTCACAGGAGAACACCTCCCGCGGTTGCTGCTCGAGCACGGCGGCAGCGGGGCGCAAAGCGCCGTCGGTCCGGGATCACTGCCGGCGGGGTAGGCGGTACCAACTGGACCACGACCGACACACCGTCTCCCTCGGCGGGGTGGCACAGGCCATCCGTGAGCCGATCGAGGGGACCGGACGCTCGATCGGCGATCAGGACTGCCAGACTGCTGCGATGCCACGAGTGGGCGCCTATTTCAGGGATGTTGTCCGCCGGGTCCAGTTGCCGTATCCGCCGGAAGATTCATTGCCAGTTTCTACCAGGGGGAATTGGACAAATCGGCAAGGGAGCGCGGGTGGCGCTCAGGTGACCCCGAACGGCGGCGCCAGGTTGACTCCCTCAGCTCACCCGCAGTGCTGACGAGCCGCTTATCGAGGACCGGCGCCGCCCGTGGTGGCGTCGCCGTCCGGACCTGCCCGTCAATCTGCTGACTCGCGGAAAGCGGCCAGCGCTTGCCGACGCGGGTGGTTCGCTGAGTTCCATGCCTTCCACCTATTGCGTCCGTCGGAGCCTGGTGCGCAGACCGTGGGTGTCCCCGTGCTGGTGACGCTGGTGCCGCCGCTGGCGGCGGGCGTGATGCACGGTGCATCACGCCTGGGCGCTGATGCTGACGATCCGTATGCGCCCTGGTGTACATCCGCTCACTTTCGATTGCAGAGATCCCTGGTCAGGCATCATTCCTACTCGAACATGCTTTCGGGAAGCCAGTCTGCGTCGAACAGTCGCGCGAGCTTCCCGAACGCCCCGAGATCGCCATCGACACTGGCTGATGTCACCATGAGCCGATTGATCATGATCCGAGCCGCGTGCTCCTCCACCGTCCCGGCGGCGAACAGGAGTGACCATGAGCAAACCTGCCCGTCGCGGTGCGCACGACCCATCGTTTGGCGTGCGGCAATTCCGGAGTAGCGAGGCTGGTGGAAGAAGCCGATGCGACGTGCCGATGAGGCGCGGGAACCGTCGACCATCAACTCGGACGCCTGCAGATTGATCGCAGATGCGGTGTTGAACACCACCACCGGGTTGTGGCCGCGCTGAAATCTCATGCGTTCCGTCTCGAGATCGCCCCCGCCGAAGATGCGTGAGACGCCAATGCCGTGCTCCTCCAGGAGGTTGGCTACCGGGTCGGCGGCCGTGGTGACCAATTCGACGGCGACGAGTACCTGGTAGCCGCGTTCGACGTGTGCGGCTACCAACTCGGCGGTCTGCGGGGCTCTCAGCATGCCTGCCTTCTGCCGGAACCGCATCAGAGCGGCACGGCCGCGGGCGGTGTCGTTCCCCTGGCGGGCGATCCTCATCGCGCTCCGGAACTCACTCCAGTCCTGGTGGTACGCAGCCCATTGGGTGGCGGTGAAGTCGAGTGGCAGGCCGTCGATCGGTGGCGGCCCCCAGGGCGCGTCGCGATGCACCATGACGGGCGGGTCGCAGTCGGTCATCCACTTCCGGACGCGGGTGACGGCCTGACGCTGCAGCCTCTGAGAATCTTTTGCTTGGTCGTTCCAGTCCCATTTCCCCTTGTCCCACCCGGGAGCCAGGGGAAGTCCATGCTCGACCAGCTTCTTACCGAGATCGGCCCACTCGCCCGGCGGGTCATCGTGCAGTTGCGCGAAAAGCGAAGACAAGTAGGTGTATTCGCCTGGGTGATGACCCGGCGTCGCCGTCACGGTGATCACGAACGGCGCCTTCTCCGGTGATGCGGAGAGGCGGTTGATACGCCGTTGGTACTGGGTGCGCTGGGCCGTGAGGTGCCTGAATTGCTGTGCCTCGTCATTGATGATGAGGGAAAAGGAGTACTTCGGTTGGCCGTTGCGTCCGAGCAACTTCTTCAGCTGGTCCGGGGAGATGATCAGCCACCGATAGCCCCCGTCGCCGAACGCAGCGAGGGCGTCGCGCCACGCGGCGATGGTGATCTGGGCCGGCCGGTCCACGGTGATGAGTACGGTGTCACCGCCCCCTGATTTCAGCGCAGCCTTCGCGCCGATGATCGCGCTGCCGGTCTTGCCTACACCGGGCTCGTCGGCCAACAAGAATCCGCGCTTGCCGTGGTGACAGGCCGTCGCGATCACCTTCGCGGCGTCCACCTGTTCTGGCCGCGGTGTCTTGTGGAAACCAGTGGCGCCCGGTTGCCGCACGCCGTTGAGGTCCTCTTCGACCCAGCGAGCGTACGAGTACGGTTTCGATGCGTAGACGGCGAGTTCGTCAGGCAATTGAGTGCCGATGTAGGCATACGCTTTGAGCGCTTTGTAGTACTTGGCGCCGGGCGCGGATGCCCGGTAAGGGACATCGAGGATCCAGATCTGCTCCCCGTGCCCCGGGGTGGGTGTCAGCGGCGCGGCGCTGGCTCGTCTGGGACTGGAGCGTCGCTGGGTGGTCTTCCGTGCAGCCATGAGCGTCGGCTATTCCCAGGGCGAATCGACTGCGGCCGGTGTGGCGGCGACGGCTGGCGCCGACGAAACGCGGGCTGTCGCAGGGGGCGCGGGGGCCGATGCAACGGCAGGTCGATGATCTACGTCGATAGTCTCCACAACCTCAGGTTCGGCCGATGGTTCCAGTTCTGTCGACTCTATATTGGTTTGCGGCGCATCCACGAAGTCTGGCGGGTCGATCTCGATCAGCAGTTTCGATGACAATCCGAGGATCATCGCCCGGTCGTAGCACAGCGCGACCGCGAACATCGCATCGAAAGACCGCCCACGCTGCGCGGGGACCCGCGGCCGCTGCCTTCATCGCGTCCGCGACGGCACACAGCGTATCCCGAGCCGGCTACCGCGTGCGCGCATCGTTGGGGTCGGTCAGGCCACACCGCGGGAGCTGCGCTCCCGCATGGGGAAATCGCGGCCGCCCGGGCCGGCACGGCCGTCACGGGCTGACGGGGTTCCGGACATCGTGGGCCGTGTCGCTGAGCATCGCTGCCGATGTGCGGCAACGGGATGATCGACGGCATATCACCGCGGTGGTGCCACAGGAGTGCCGGCGAGATTCGCGTCGAGTGTTGTTTGCTCTCGGACGGGAATCGGATCAGTCCTTGTTTGTTATGTGGGTCGGCTACCGTGGGGGTTTGTGACAGCAGGTATTCCGGTGCCGTCGGACAAGATGACGCCCAGCCCCGAGGTTGCGCTCGACTTCGCCCGGGAATGGGTGGAGTTCCTCGATCCCGACAACGCCGAGCACCTCATCGCCGCGGACATGACGTGGCTGCTCTCGCACTGGACTTGCGTGTTCGGCACCCCGGCCTGCCAGGGCATCATCGCGGGCCGTCCCGACGACGGCTGCTGCTCGCACGGCGCGTTCTTCTCCGACGAGGAGGATGTCGAGAGGTTGCACGAGTCGGTGAAGCTGCTCAGACCTGAGGACTGGCAGTTCATGAAGCAGGGTCTCGGGAAGAAGGGGTACATCGAGGAGGACGAGCTCGAGGGCGAGCCCGCGCTGCGTACCCGCCGCTACAAGGGCGCGTGCATCTTCCTCAATCGTCCCGGATTCGAGGGTGGCATCGGGTGCGCGCTGCACTCGATGGCGCTCGAGCGCGGCATCGAGCCGCTCGAGGTGAAGCCGGACGTGTGCTGGCAGCTGCCGATCCGGCGCACCCAGGAATGGGTGGAGCGACCCGACGGTGAGCAGATCCTGAAGACGACGATCACCGAGTACGACCGCCGCGGCTGGGGTGAGGGCGGCGCGGACCTGGACTGGTACTGCTCCGGCTCGCCGGACGCGCACGTCGGCGCCAAGGCGGTGTGGCAGTCGTATGCGCCGGAGCTCACGGAGTTGCTCGGTGAGGCCGCGTATCGGGAGCTGGCGCGGCTGTGTAAGCGACGCCAAGGTCTCGGCCTGGTCGCCGTGCACCCGGCGACCGCGGTCGCCGAGAAGAAGTCCCGGTAACGATGGGGCGGTCCCGGACGACGTCGACACCGGTCACTGGCCGAACCCCCCATCCGATGTGAGGGTCGGGCCTGTCGCGACGGGCGGGGGTCAGCGCGATCTGTCGGGAACGGTGCTGTGATCCGGGGCGGCCCGGACGGCGCCCCACTCCTGAAGTCGGGCGTGTGCCAGGCGCACACCCTGCTCGGTACCTGAGTACTGAATGCGTCAAAGCCGACGAGATTGAATACCGCAGCCACGGTAAGCAGTTGGGGCAGGCCTGTCCGCCGTTGCATGTGGTGTACTGCAGCGCATTCCTCGGTGTGATCCTTCTTCGGCGCGACAACACGAGTAGTGAAGTGGCAAAGTACGGTTGGCGCTTCTCGTTACCCTGAACCGCGCTCTATCTCGATTGAGAAGGCGAGGATCACGGATTGTTTGGAACGAGAAGGGCTGCGGATATCGAAGACATTGCGGGCTTGGATCCGGTTGGTGCATGCAGTACAGGAACACGACCCCCTCCGGCGGGAGGCGGTCGTGTCGTTGGGGTCAGGGTTAGGTGGTCGTGTCAGAAGGTTCCGGTTCCGGCTCTTCGATTGCGAGATTGCCGCCGTCCTCGTTGACGAAGTAGAGGACGGCCGCGCCGATGATCGGTCCGACGGCCAGAGCGGTGAACGCTGCCAGGAACGAGCCGGTGGCAGAGAAGACTGCGCCGATCGCGAGGGGAACGAGGGTGCTTGCGATCTGCCAGAAGGCGTTGGAGGCGCCGGCGGCGGTACCGGTGACCTCGCTCGAGACCAGGCGGGGAATCATCGCAACGATCAACGGCAGGTATCCGTATCCGACCAGGCCGAGGATGGGTGCCGCGATGAGGAGTGCAGGGACGTTGTCCAGTGTGCCGAAGAAGATCAGGATGACGGCGAATAGCGCGAGGTTGACGATTGCGGGCTTTCGGGCGCTGCCTACCCGGTCGCCGAGCATTCCGATGAGGGGTTTGCTGACGACCGCCACGCCCGCGAAGATGGCCACGATGTCCGGCGGTGGTGCCGGAGACTCCGTGTCCTTTGATGAGGAGGGCGTTAGACCAGGTGACGAATCCGTAGGTGCCCCAGAAGCCGCCGAACCCCGCGAGTGAGAGCAACATCAGGTCACGGTTGGTGGTCAGTGTCTTCCATGCGGAGGGGCGCTTGCCGGCGCCGGACTGGACTCGCTCACCGTGCTCGGCCATCACGTCGTCGGGACCGTCGTGTCGGTGGGGGAGACCCAGTCGACCGCGTGGGACGTGCGGCCCGGCGACCGGGTCGCGTTGGAGGAATACCTGCCGTGTCTGCGGGAGGCCTGCCCGGCGTGCCGCATGGGGGACTACCGCATGTGCCCACACACCGATCTGTTCGCGGGAAAACGGAGAGTGGGCCTTCTCTCGGCGGACGACGGGGCCGGCCTGCACGGAGGCAACGCCGAATACATGCAGCTCAGCGCCAACAGTCTCGTGTATCGCCTACCGGCGGTTCTCGGCGCGGATCTCGCGGCGTGGACGCAGCCCTTCGCCAGCGCACTCGACTGGACGGTTGACGCCGGCGGAGCCACGGAAGGCTCCACAGTCGTCGTCATCGGCCCCGGCTACCACGGCATCGCCGCGATAGCCGCTCGCAGGATAAGCTCGGGGAGGCTGTGGTTGTTGTTGATCACCGATACCGCACCGAGTGATTCGGCGATCTCGAGTCGGCCGACCGAGTCCGGCACGCCGATCACGACGATGCGGGCGGCGCCGACGGCTCGGACTCGGGGGAGAGGCCGTTGCCGCCGCCCCCCGCGTGCTGCGCAAGCGGGGCCGGCTCGTCATCGGCGGACTGGGCTCGACCCCGGTCTGCGAACTCGATCTCAAATCCCTGGTACGCGGCGCCAACACGATCGTCGGTGTTCGCGGCCGCTCCCCCGATGCGGTCACACGCAGCATCGAACTCCTCGCCGACGGGCGATCAGGCTTGGAAATCGTGCCCTCCGTCGACGTGGACCTGGACCAGGTCGACAACATGCTGGGACGGATGGCCACCGGGCAGCGGCCGGTGAGTCCGCACGTCGTCATCCGCCCGCAGCTGCGCCGTCCGACCGATCAGAAACGAGGATCATTGTCATGAGCGAGATGACACCACGCCGACTGTCCTATATGGCACGAATTATACTGGTGCCCTTAGGTGAATCGGGTCACAGACTCGTCGACCAGATGGCTGCGGCGGGGCTGACCGAGGTGCAGGTAGTCACCGAGCGCGCGCCGAATGAGGTAGCCGTGCGCGACATCAACGCCGACACCACCACCACGCGCCGTATCGACGAGTTGGCTACCGAATCGGACATGGTCATTCTCATCGGCTCGGTACTGCCCCAAGTCCCCGTCGGTTTCGCCACCACGATGGCCGAATCAGCCCGCCAGTCGGGCAACCTGCTCGCCGGCGTACTGGTCGATCAGCAGGACTGGGACAGCCAGCAAGGCGCCGAAGCGGTGGCAGTACTGAGGATGGAACTCGACATGCTGGTGTCCCTCACCCAGGTCGATCTCGCCACGGCCTTCGTCGATGTTCTCAAGGGGGGATTCCGCACCGCGGGTGCACACGCGCCAGTTCTCACGACCCCGCGGATCTGAAAATGACACAACAGACCAACCACCTCCTGGTCCGGCAACAACGACTCGAATCCGATGGCGTGTTGTCGCTGACCCTGGAACGACCGGACGGCGCCGCCCTCGGCGAATGGGAGCCCGGAGCACACATCGACATCGTGCTGCCCTCCGGGACCGTTCGGCAGTACAGCCTCTGCGGTGACCCCACCGACAAGACCGCCTACCGGATCGCCGTCCTGAGAGAAGACGAGGGACGCGGTGGGTCGAAGGAAATCCACGACAGTGTCCGGGTGGGGGATCTCCTGGCGGTGCGTGGCCCCCGCAACCACCTCGCCCTCGAGCCCGCACCCCACTACCTCCTGATCGCCGGTGGAATCGGGGTCACTCCCATTCTTTCGATGGCACGGCAACTGTCGCGGGAGAACGCCAGCTGGTCCGCACTCTACGGTGGCCGCAGCCGCGCCACGATGGCATTCGTGGAGGAGTTTTGCGGTCTCGGCGAGGTGAACGTCACTCCCTCAGACGAATCCGGAAACCTCGACCTGGCAGCCGCCCTGGCCAACGTTCCGTCCGGCACCGCCGTGTACTGCTGCGGCCCCGAAGGCCCACTGCAAGAGGTGAAGTCGGTGTGCGGTCCGGTGCTCGGTGACGAGGTGATTCATTTCGAACGGTTCGGCGCTCCCGTCGTGGGGGCGGACCCTGCCGCGGCAGCCGGAGTCTCGGACAGGCAGTCGCCCAACGAATTCGACGTCGAACTGCGCCGTACCGGCTGCACGTTGAAGGTGCCCGCCGACCGCACCCTGCTCGAAGTCGTCCTCGAAGCGAACCCGGACATCCTGTACTCCTGCGAGGACGGCTTCTGCGGGTCCTGCGAAACCCGCGTTCTCGACGGCATTCCCGAACATCACGATTCGATCCTCTCTCAGGCAGATCGTGAGAAGGGCGAGACGATGATGATCTGCGTCGGACGTTCCCGCACACCCACACTGGTACTCGACGCTTGACGTCGAAGGAACCGCGGCGAGGTGAGGGCCGTGGAGTGTGGCGGTGGTGTGGGTGACGGTGAGGGCGGTCAGGGGGCGGAGGCGGGCACGATCCGGGCGTTGGTGGGTCCAAGGGGAGGTCCCGGCAGATGGATTCGGCGAGCGCCCCGTCGGGGCTGTCGGCGAACTCGAAGCCGTCCCCGACACTCTGATCGACTACCTTCGGGGCCCGGGATCGCCCGGCGCTACGTGCTGATCGGCTGGGACGCCCCCGGGAACTGGTGTGCTCGACAGCTGGGCCGCACCCCCCGAGCGACACAGTCTGCTCACCCCCGCCGGTGCCAACGTGGTCGAGTCGCGGCCAACAGGGCTGACGGCACAGGTTCCCTCACTTCGTCACCGAACCACACCGTGACCACCCCGCACGCCTTCCCCCTGGAGCCCACACCGATCCATGTCCGGCAAGGTCCTCGATGGCCTGCGCGTCCGTCTCACACTGACCCGTCCGCCGCTGGAAGAGGGGAATGGGGACTGGTCTTACGGTCTTACCCGAGCCTGTTGATTCTCACCCACGGCTGGCGGTGGACGTTCTGGCACTGGTCGATGGTGATCGACCCGCTCACCGACCCGACCGTGTTCGGTGGTGACCTCGCCCGCTCGATGAACGTGGGACAACAAACTCCGCAGCAGATCAGGGCTGACGTCGGTGAGGCGATCGATCAGGATTTGGTGCAAGTGGATAGTGTGGACATCGGCCATCGCGTGGTCCTTCCTCGAGTGACTTTGGTAGGTCTTACGAGGAGCTACGCGATGCTGCCTTCATTGGGTTACGACACGATGGTCAGATCCGACTCCGTTTCCTACACCATCTTCATGGAGCAACCAGTGTTGCGAAATGGGACACGAGTCACCTCATCCGTACTTCTACCCTTCTCAGGTGCGCACTCCATGTGCATAGTCGGAGCCGTTTCATGTCCCATCCCCCCGCTTGAGGAGTAACCATGGCCTTGTTCGCAGTGATCTGGTCGTATACCACCGAAGCCTCGGTCAAAGAGGCCGCGCATGCCGAACACCTGATTTTCGTCAAGGATGCCGCTGCCCGAGGCGTGCTGCAGGAGGCCGGCGCCTGGGCCGACGGCGCCGGAGCCCTACTGGTGTTCCAAGCGGTCAGCGAAGACGCCTTGCGTTCCCTGCTTGCGGAGGATCCTTACGTCAAGCAGGGCGTCGTCGTAGAGCAGCACATTTACCAATGGAATCCAGTCATCGGCCCTCTCGTCGGCATCTAACGACACTGCGGCACGCTCAGTCCCTGGTGGCTCGTGGTTGAAGTATCTTTACGCTCTGCCATGGTAAGAACTTGGTTGGCGGTGTTGGTTCAGACGAACGGCGCACAGCGGGCGTTCCATCCGTTGATGGCGCGGATCTTGGTGGTCAGGCCCCTTCACGGAGCCGAAGGACCGCGGTGGATGGCCTGCTGTTCGAATCTTCTGAACCACACTGCCAACCCCGTAGCCGTCTCGCTCAACAAATGACGTCGGGACCGGGGCGACGGTCAGGTCGTGAGTGGAGCTCGGGTGTGCCGGCGAGATCGCTCGTCTATGCCGTGGAGCCCGATTCGGCCATTCACCGGAATCAGTGTGGAACTCTGTGACCGCTCAATTTATTTGTATTGTTGGACAGGTCTATTCGGCGCCGGTCAAAGCCGCCGACTCCAAAATCGGGCGGCGAGATCGACCATCTATGCTGCCCACCTCCTCGATCTCGCCAGGTTTCGTCGCGGCTCTACTTCGCTCGGCAAAAGAGTGTTGAGTGCAGGTTGTTTGGGGACAAGTGACCGATTGCCCAAGTTACTTTGACTACCGTCGCTCTACTGCACTGAGCACGGAAAGTCCGACATCGGCCCGCCCGCGGTGAAACTACAGACTACAGAGTAGTCGAGAAGATTTTCGTACTGGCACGCCTGCCGCGTTGCGCGGACGGGTGATTCGGCAATTCTAGTCCGCGCCGGGTGGTGAACTTCCAACCATTTCTGCGCCTACACAGATCGGGGAACAAAGATGTCCATAAACGTGGACCACCCAGCGTTGCCGTCAATCGCTGACGGGAGAACGTTGTACGTCGCAGGTCGATGGAGTACCACCACCGACACTTTCGAGCGTGTAGATCCCTCCGATCTCCGCCGCGTGACGGGAATCTACACTTCGGCGACTCCCGGCAATGTCGAGAGTGCGTATGCGGCCGCCGGCCGTGCTCAACCAGCGTGGTCCGAGACGACAGCGATTGAGCGGTCGGACTTTCTTCGTTCTGCCGCTGACCTCTTGGAAAGCCGCGTTCACGACGCTGCCCTGACGATCACCGCGGACATGGGGAAGGCGATCCGCGACGCACGCGCCGAGGTTCTGCGAAGTGTCGCCATTCTCCGCTACTACGCCGGTGAGATCCTGCAGCCCAGTGGAGAGACGTACCCCAGTGCTGATCCACACACGATGCTGATGACGGTAGAGGAGCCGCTCGGCGTCGTCTGTGCAATCACACCGTGGAACTTTCCCTTCGCGCTTCCGGCATGGAAAATCGCGGCGGCAATAGGTTTCGGGAACGCAGTTGTCTGGAAGCCTGCAGAACCGGCCTGCGGATCCGCAGTGTTTCTGACGCGGATCCTCGCAGAAGCCGGGTTGCCCGCGGGGGTCCTCAATCTGGTGACGGGCAGCGGTAGAAAGCTTTCGGCGGCACTCACCGGGAACGCGCGACTCGCAGCCTTGACATTCACCGGTTCGGGTGCAGTCGGGTCGCGACTACGTCAGGCTGTCGCCGATCGTAATGTCAAGGTCCAGCTCGAGCTGGGTGGCAAGAACCCGTCCATTGTTCTCGCCGACGCCGATGTCGAGGATGCAGCGCTACAGATCGTGAAGAGCGCGATGCTCCACACGGGACAACGCTGCACAGCGACGAGCCGGGTGTACGTGGACCGCGCCGTCGCTCCCAGACTACGAGAACTGCTGGTGAAGTACGCTGACGCGCTCGTCGTCGGAGATCCGTACGACGAAGCCACCGACATCGGGCCCCTTGCCTCGGTGGAGCAACGTGACACGGTGGCCGGATACCTGCGACTCGCCCGCGAAGAGAACGCCGAGTTCCTTACGGGTAGGGAGTTCGATTCCGACACTTGCTATATCGCACCAACAGTCCTGGCCGGGGTGTCGGAGACGAGCAGGCTCGTCAGGGAGGAGGTCTTCGGGCCAGTCGTGACCGTGCAGGAGGTCGATGGATTCGACGGTGCGCTGAAGGCCGCGAACGACACGGACTACGGCCTGTCCTCTGGAGTGTTCACTAGAGACATCGCGACGGCGATGACCTTCATCCGGCGCACACAATCGGGGTTGGTGCATGTCAATCGGGAGACGAGCAGTGTCGAGCCACATGTGCCGTTCGGTGGCCTCAAAGGCTCGAGCAGCATGAGCAGAGAACAGGGCAAGGCCGCACGTACTTTCTTCACAACCACCAAGACTGCGTATGTCCGCTGGACCTAGAAGCTGCACCGGACGAGCTTTCCCGCAATCAGCTCTTCACTTTCTGCGGCACAGAGCGCAATCGACAAACCCCGAAGTAGCCCTTGGCATCAAGAGGAGGCCAACATGAGCACTGCCGCACCAGCAGTGACCGAAGTACTCGACGTTCTCGTTGTAGGAGCCGGATTCGCCGGGCTGTACCAGCTCGAAAATCTTCGGAGTCGAGGCTATTCGGTGAAAGTAGTCGAGGCAGGTGAGGGTCTGGGCGGAATCTGGCACTGGAACCGCTACCCGGGTGCCCGAGTGGACAGCGAAGGTCCCATCTACCAGTTCACGCGCCCCGACCTATGGGATGAATTCGCGTTCTCCGAGCTCTATCCCGGAGGTGACGAACTGCGCCGCTACTTCAAGTACGTCGACGCGAAGCTCGATCTGAGCAAGGACATCTACTACAACACCCGAATCATTTCCGCCGAGTTCGACGATACGGCGAACACTTGGACCGTGACCGCAGAGAACGGAAGCAGTTTCGTCTGCAAGTACTTCGTTCTGTGCACCGGATTCGCGGCAAAGCCGATCTTCCCGAAGCTCCCGGGAATGGACAGCTTCACAGGGATCAACCACCACACCGGTCTGTGGCCCGAAGGCGGAATCGAATTCGCAGGAAAGCGAATCGCCATCATCGGTACCGGCGCCAGCGGTGTGCAGGTCGCTCAGGAGGCGTCGAAGAAGGCCGCACAGCTGACCGTCTTCCAGCGCACCCCCGTTCAGGCGCTCCCGATGCGACAGCGCCAGCTCACCGACGAGGACAACGCGAAGATCAAGTTCGATCTGGCGGACAGATTCAGTCGTCGTTCGGCGTCATTCTCCGGCTTCGACTTCGACTTCATACCCAAGTCAGCCCTCGGGGTGAGCGATGAGGAGCGAATCACCACTTATGAGCGACTGTGGGAGTGCGGTTTCGAGTTCTGGCTCGGAACCTACCAAGACGTCTTCGTCGATGATGACGCAAACGACACGGCCTACGAGTTCTGGCGTGACCGGACGCGTGCCCGGATCAAGGACCCGGTCATCGCCGAGAAGCTGGCGCCGACGAAGAAGGCGTACCCCTTCGGCGTGAAGCGTCCCTCGCTGGAGCAGACGTACTACGACATCTTCAACCAGGACAACGTGCGCGTCGTCGATCTGCACGAGGACCCGATCGAGACGATCACGCCCACCGGGCTGAAGACCACATCGGAACAGCACGAGTTCGACATCATCGTCTATGCAACGGGATTCGACGCCGTCACCGGTGGCCTGACCGCCATGGACATTCGCGGCACCGACGGTACATTGCTCCGGGACAAGTGGTCGAATGGTGTGCGGGCAAACCTCGGGGTCGCAACGGCAGGATTCCCCAACCTGCTGTTCCTCTACGGACCACTGAGCCCGTCGGGCTTCTGCAACGGGCCCAGCTGCGCCGAGATCCAAGGTGACCTCATCGTCAATACCATCGACTACATGCGGGACAACGGATTGAACCGTATCGAGTCCGAGGCGGACGCGGATGCTGCCTGGTCCGATCACGTCGCCGAGCTGACGGCCGAGGCGCTCTACGACAAAGCCGACTCCTGGTACATGGGTGCCAACGTCCCGGGTAAGCCGCGGCAGTTGCTGAACTACCCCGGTGGTCTTCCCCTCTACCTGGCCAAGTGGGACGAGACCGTGTGTGCGGGATACAAGGGCTTCACGCTTTCCTGAGCAGTCAATTTGCCTCCCTCGAGTGGTGATGAAAGTGAACAACACATGTCCGTGAGCAAAGAATCCCTGTTCCTCAACGACCTGTACGCTTCGTGGCTTACCCGGTCCGAAGGAATGGACCTCGCCAGTCAGCGAGATATGTTCGAAGAGTGGCATCTTCCGACCATCGAACCCATCGACGTCACCTATGAGGAAGTGACAGCCAACGGTGTGCCGGCAACGTGGGCGAAGCCTTTGGGGGCCGCCGAGGACCGCGTGATCGTCTTCACCCACGGTGGCGGGTTCGTGACAGGTTCACGGTTCTCACACCGCAAGCTCGCGGCACACCTCGCCAAACTGGCGGGTGTTCACGCCCTGATCGTGGACTATCGGCTCGCGCCGGAGCACAAGCACCCGGCCCAACTCGAAGACTGCATGGCCGTCCACAAGTGGCTCCGCACGCAAGGTTACAAGGCGGAGTACACGGCGACTGTCGGCGACTCGGCGGGTGCCAACCTCGCGATCTCGACAGCGTTCGAACTCGCGAGCTCGGAACTTCCCACTCCTGCTGCCGTCGTCACGCTTTCGCCGTGGCTGGATATGGAGATCAAGGGGTTGACGGTCGAATCGAACGACGCGGTCGACGTATTGGCCAAGAGGGCGGTTCTGGAAATGATGCGGGAGATGTTTCTCTCAGAACCCGCAGATGCAACGGACCCGCGGGCGAACCCACTGCTCAACGACTTCACCGATTTCCCTCCGGTGTACGTATCGGTCGGAGGCTATGAGACGCTGTTGGACGACTCACGTCGCTTGGCCGAATTGATCGAGAAGGTGAGTGGCGAGGTCGTGCTCGACGTGGTCGATGAGCAACAGCATGTATTTCACTTCAACGCGGGGCGGGCACCCGAGGCGGATCAAGCGTTGAGCCGGATTGCCCAATGGCTGCGACTCAAGTTGGGCCTTGCCTGAAGTCCGCCCGCGCCGTGTGCGTATGAACGCGAAGGTTCTCGGCGGCAAGAGGTGAAGGTGTTCGTCGGCGGCGGTCTACACGGGTCTGGACCGCCGCCGACGAGTTCGTTCGCGTGCCGGTCGGGTACCAGTCGAACGATCGATCCGCAGTGAAGTTAGAGGAGATACACCCATGGATAGTCCAGTCCTCGTCCAACGCGACGGGTTCATCGAGACATGGACGATTAATCGACCGGCGCAGAGCAATCCTATTTCCGGGATGGAGGTGGTCGACGCATTGGTCGCCTGCGTCGAGGCGGTCAATGCCGACTACGGTGTGCGAGCTGTCATCGTCACCGGTGCCGGTTCGACGTTTTCCGCCGGCGGCAACGTCAAGGACATGGCGAATCGTCGCGGATTGTTCGGGGGGAAGCCTCACGAACAGCGGGATGGCTACAGAGCTGGGATACAAAGGATTCCGCGGATCATGTACAACTGCGACGTACCTCTCATCGCAGCAGTGAACGGTCCTGCAATCGGTGCCGGATGCGACCTCGCCCTCATGTGCGACCTTCGCATTGCCAGCAGTAAGGCCTTCTTTGCAGAGAGCTTCGTCAAGCTGGGAATCATCCCGGGTGACGGTGGCGCGTGGCTGCTGCCCAAGGCCGTCGGGATGGCGCGGGCGGCAGAGATGATCTTGACGGGCGACCGCGTCGACGCGGTCAAGGCACTCGAGTGGGGATTGGTCTCCAGTGTCGTTGCGCCGGACAAGCTGCTCGACGAAGCTCGCGCGCTCGCCGGCCGGGTGGCCGCCAATCCGCCACACTCGGTACGGATGGCCAAGAGGCTCCTCCGCGAGGGACAGCACCAAAGCCTGGACAGTCTCCTCGAATTATCCGCTGCCATGCAGGCGCTGGTTCAGCAGACGACCGATCACACGGAGGCAGTCAACGCCTTCATGGAGAAGAGAACTGCCGCCTTCACCGGCGAGTGACGTGCCCGAGAAACCGAAGAACTCCGTGGATGCGAATTGGATGCTTCCACGGAGTTCTTTTTTCTTGTCTGCTCGCGAAACTGGTGCCCCTTCTGGTGGCGCCTGGGCACTTCAGCGGGTGATGAGGCCCCAGATATTCTCGCAACCTGCTTCGAGAGCGGCGGTAGTCAAGGTGTCGTCCCAGTAGTGGACGGATCCGAATTCCGAGCGCCACGCCAGGGCGGGATTGGTGAATTCGTGCAGCCTGTGCTCGCGGGTGGTGCCGATCGCACCGTGCACCTGGTGGGCGTTACGGACGACGACCGATGCCGCGTGTCCAGCACACGACCGGGCGACGGCAATGAGGAGTTCGAGGTTCTCACTCGACCACTGCGTGCGGACCGCTTCCGTCAATGCAGCTTCGGTCACTGTTCGGGCGAGGGAAGCTTCCGCTGCCATGTCAGCCACCAGGTTCTGCACGGCTTGAAATCTGGCCAGTGGGCGTCCGAATTGCACTCGCTCGGTGGTGTGGGCGACGGAGAGATGGAGGATGCGGTCGAGGGCGGCACACACCTGCAGCGCTCGGATGAGGGCGCCCCGCAGAAAAAGTTGTCGGATCACCGAGTCCGACACTGGGGTCCCCGACAATGCGGTCGTGTCGGCGGAAACGATGGCGCGGGGTTCGTCGGCGAGGTTGGGGCGGGAGGTGATGTCGAAAAGTGTTGTCTCGAGGCCGGCGACGACGTACGTGTCGTTCTTCCGCCAGACCGTGACGATCTTGTCTGCCTGGGACGCCCACGGCACGCCGCGGGCGACGCCTTTCTCGTCTAGTACGCATGCGGTGAGGCGTGCATTGTCGATCGGTAGGCCGGCTTCCTCGAGGAGCCAACCGGCGAGCAGGTCGTGTTCGGCGAGAGGAATCCGGACCCCGTGCGACACCGCGGCGCGCAAGAGTTCCGCGGCCTCGTACCAGCCTGCGCCGCTGCCGCCGGTCTCTTCGCGGCCGGTCAGCCGGACAAGACCCAGTTCGTCGAGTTGTGCCCAGAGGGAGGGATCGCACGTGGCCATCCCGTTCTCGGGCCCGTTTCGTTCCCGGTGAGCGGAAAAGACCGCGGACATCATGTCGGTGAGGTCCGCGTCGACCGTGGTTGGTGCGTGCATCAGCGCATTCCCAATCCCCGCGCGATCACGCCGCGCAGAACTTCGTTGGTGCCGCCCCGCAGAGTAAATCCCGGGCGTTGGACGATGGCGTCCTCGAGCATCGAGGTGTAATGAGTAGCCGAAGATTCATCGGTGAGGAGGTCGGCAAAGTCGGCTATGTCGCCTTCGGTGGACGTCCCGAGGACCTTGACCACGGCTGCGGCGGTGTCGGCGGGCTCGTGGCGCTCGAGTGCGCCCGCCACTGCGGTCGACATCTGGTGCAGACCGGCGATCCGTCCGAAATACCGGCCCAGATTCGAATGCCGCGGCAAGGTTCCCTGCTTCATCTGTTCGGCGGTCTTCGCGAGCAGGACGAACGTCGACAGGAATCGCTCCGGGCCGCTGCGTTCGAAGCTGAGTTCCGAGGTGACCTGCTGCCACCCGTTGTCGATGGTGCCGAAGACCATCTCGTCCTCGACGAGGACCTCGTCGAGGAGGACCTCGTTGAAGTGGTGCTGCCCGTTCATCGACACGATCGGCCGGATGTCGACTCCGGGGGCGTGCAGATCGACGATGAACTGGCTGAGGCCATCGTGTCGATGTGCCGGATCGAGTTGGGCGGTGCGAGCAAGGCAGATGAACGCGTCAGCGCGATGAGCACCTGAGGTCCAGACCTTGGCTCCGGTAATAGACCACCCTCCGTCCACTCGGGTGGCCTTTGTGCGCACACTGGCCAAGTCGGATCCGGAATCCGGCTCGCTCATACCGATACCGAAATAGCATTCTCCGCGCGTGATCGCCGGCAAGAACTTGTGCTTCTGGACCTCGGTGCCGTACTTCAGCAGCGACGGGACGATCTGCCGGTCGGCGATCCAGTGGGCGGCGACGGGGGCGCCAGCGGCGAGCAGCTCTTCGGTGACGACGAACCGTTCGAGGTGGCGGCGATCGTGGCCGCCGTACTCGGCCGGCACGGTCATGCCCAGCCATCCGCGGGCGGCCAATGCACGTGTGAAGTCTTCGTCCCAGCCAGTCAACCACGAGTCGATCTGTCGGCCGATCTTGCCTTCGCTGAGCTGCTCGGCAAGAAACTCACGGACTTCGGTCCGCAAGTCGTCCATGGCGTGTGGGTCACTGGAGACCGGGGGCACCAATCTGAGGTTGGTCATGATGTTTCTTCCATTCAGGAGGAGGTGGCCTGAGGCGACGTCGCCGTCACGACGGATGTATCGGCCAGCGCATGGACGCGGTCGGCGGAGTAACCGAGATCTTCGAGGATCGTGAAGGTGTCCTCTCCAAGCAAGGGAGCGTGTCGGCTGAACGAAATCGGTGTGCGCGACATCGCGAACGGAGTGCGGGTGGCGTAATACTTGCCTTCGGTAGGATGTTCACGCTTGGTGATCAATCCCTGGTCGAGGACGTAGGCGTTCTCGTGTGCGTGTGCGTGTGCGTGGGCGAGATCGAGTAGGTCGGACGCGGGAATTCCCTGTGTCTGACACAAGTCCAACCATTCCCGCGTGGTCCGGCTCGGGACGGCCTCACGGATCGCCGAGAGAAGTTCGCCCATGTGGGTGTGGCGGTCGTTCACCGAGGCGTAGCGGGGGTTGTTCACCAGATCGGCGCGGCCGGCGATGATGAAGAAGTCGTTCCAGTTCTTCGCCGAGTTCGGCATGATGCAGATCCAGCCGTCCGCCGTCTGGTGCGGGACTCGTTCCGGTGTCAGCACGCGCGCCCATCCGAAGTTCACCGAAGTGCTCGACGAGATTGAAGCCGATCATCGCGTCGACCATCGGCACGTCGACCTCCCGGCCGAGGCCGGTGTGATTCTTCTCCATCGCGGCGGCGAGGACGGCGATGACGATGTAGAGCCCGACGACCTTGTCGGCGATGACGTATGGGGCATAACGAGGGTCTCCGAGAGTCGCTCGTAGGTGATGCCCAACTTCTGCCGGGAGCGCGGCCGTAGATTCGTCACCAACACATCCGCGTTGCGCACCAGGTCGTCGAGGATCTCACGGCCCTCCGCGGCGGCGAGGTCGATCGCGTTGCTGCGCTTGTTGCGCTGAAGGTTGAGTGTCAGAGCGCTCATACCTTCATGGCGGCGGGCACCTATATCTCGGCTCATGTCACTTTCGAGGCTCTCGACCTTGATGACGTCTGCGCCCATGTCGGCGAGGGTTGCGGTGGCGAAGGGGCCCATGATCACGGTCGTCAGATCGATGACGCGCAGACCATGAAGAGCGCCGGGTGTGAGTTCCACTGAAACCTCTTTCACTGCGACAGGAAGCACTTCAAGGACTATGTCAGCCTGAGCGGTTTTCCGCAATAAAGGAGTATTTTCCAGATATAAGTAAGATAGAGTAGGTGGTGACCACTCGGATGGAGCAGTGCCCGTAGGGAGAATGTGCCGTGATGCAATCAGATGACGCCCTGAATGTTCGAGGCCGCAGTCGCCATCGAACCGTGGACCGCATTGCTGCGATTCTCGAGCTCGTAGCCCGATCCCGCACCGGACTCACCTTGAGTGGGATGGCCAAAGAGCTTGACGCGCCGATCAGCTCGACGCAAGGTCTCGTCAACGGCCTCGTTGCGACGGGTTATCTCGAGGAGCACGAGCGACGGTACTCGCTCGGCAGTGCCCCGTATCTACTCAACCGCCTCGCAGGGCGGCAGCCCGTCTCGACGGTCACGCACGCCGACCTCGAAGACGTCCACGCGAGTTCCGGCTTGACGACCGTGCTGTCGATCGCCGTCGGTCCGAACATCTTCTACGTCGACTACTGCTCTTCCGACCCACGGTTCGCGTACCTCGCCGAGAATTACGTGAGGCGATCGCTCATCCGTACCTCCGGCGGCTGGATACTGCTTGCCGGGATGGAGAAGCGTGACCTCTGGGCGTACATCCAAACTCTGCCCGACGAGGATCGCGACACTGTCGAGCGGTTCTTCGCTGCCCTACCGGAGATCGAACAGACCGGAATCTGCGCCTCCCCCAACGAGTCGACCGACGGCGACGGTGTCTCGATCGCGGTTCGTGAGAACGGCAAGACCGTCGCCGCCGTCGGTGTCATCGCACCACACACCGTGATCACGAAGGAGCGCGACAGGCTGGTCGCCCTCTTGGAGCAAGGTGCCCGGAGTTGGTCCGATCGCAGCGTACGACCGTAATGCAGCCGACCCGGGACACCGTGGTCAGCCGGCGAACTGCTTGCCGAGGAATTCGACGACGGCACCGTGCAGTTCAGCGCTGCGCGGAATGGCGCCGGTCATCCAGTACACGGCATGGACAAGGCCTTCGTACAGTTCGACCTGCACGGGGACGTCCTGGTCGGCCAGCCTCCGGCCGTAGTCCACGCCCTCGTCCCGAGTGACCTCGTATTCGTTGAGCAACAGCAGGGTGGAGGGAAGCCCCGCCAAATCCGCGGCCTTGGCCGGGGAGGCGTAGGGATTCTCGGCGTCTTCCGGGGTGGCCAGATACTGCTCCCAGAACCAGTCGATGGCTGCCGTGGTGACCAAGTACCCCTCGGCGTTCTCCTCGCGCGACGGGAATCGTGCCGTGCCGTCGATGACCGGATAGATCAATACCTGAGCGCGCAGTGCCGGGGCGCCGGTGTCGCGTGCCCGGAGGGCTGTGACCGCGGCCAGGTTGCCTCCGGCGCTGTCACCCATGACGGCTACGCGCGTGCCGTCGCCACCGAAGTCGGCTGCGTGCTCGACCACCCAGTTCAGTGCCGCGAACGCATCTTCGGGTGCGGCAGGAAACTTGTGTTCGGGAGCCAGCCGGTAACTCACTGCAGCCACGATGACTTTCGCATCGGCGGCGAGCGCGCGACATGGCTGCTCGGTGACGTCGAGGCTGCCGGCGACCCAGCCACCGCCGTGGATGTACACCACGATCGGCAGAGGTGTTTCGGACTCCGGGATGTATAGACGCACTGCCTGGTCGCCACCGGGGCCGGGGTAGACCGTGTCGACGACACGAGCGACGTCCGCCTTCGGTGCCTGGAGGCCGCTGAAGGACTCGACGACCCCACGGACTTCAGCAATGCTCATCTGCTCGAACGACTTCAGTCCCTGCTCGTTCAAAGTGTCTATCAAATTCTTGACCGCAGGATCGAGTGCCATGGTGTTCTCCTTCATGTCATGAGCAAGTCTGTTCAGCCGACAGGTGGAGCCACCCTACGGGTGCGTTCGGCGCGGGGAGTGTCCGAAAATCACACACGCATCCGCGCGTGTGTTTCACAATCGGACACGCCGACGCCCTGCGGTTCTAGTTTGATTCGGAGTGATCAACAGACGGCTGGAATATCAGCGTCGCCGACAGAGAGGAACGGCAGTGAATGCGATTGCAGCGATCGAAGGAAGCGGTGACCATCGGATCCTGGTGTTGCACGGCTGGGCGCTGGACAGCAGCGTATGGCTCACCGCCCGCGCCCGGACGGATCAGTCCCGCTTCACCTACGCGTACCTCGACTTTCCGGGATACGGGGTCAACCGGCCCGAAGCACCGGCCGACGGAATCGACGGGATGGCCGCGGTCGCACTCGACGCCGCCGATCAGCTCGGATGGTCGACCTTTTCCGTTCTCGGACATTCGATGGGGGGCACCACAGCGCTTCGGGTGGCGACCCTCGCACCAGAACGCGTGACCTCGGTCGTCGCACTGACGCCCGTCTCCCCGGCAGGTACCCCTCTCGACGAAGCGACCTACGGTTCCTTCGCCGGGGCCTGGGCAGACCCGGGTGCGGCCATCCGTGGCGCACTGGCACCACACATCGACGAGACAGATCTGAAGAACCTCGTCGACCGCAACCGCTCGACGATGGACCAGGCAACCTGGGAGTCCTACCTGAAGAACTGGACCAGTCCCGACTTCCTCGACCGGATGGGCACCTACGAAGGGCCTACCACCCTGATCGTGGGTGAGAGCGACCCGTTCGTCACCGCCGAGTACCTCGGGGACACGTTGGCGGCCTTGAAGAACGGGAACCTGAAGACCATTCAGGGCAAAGCCGGGCACTACCCCATGGTGGAGAACGCTCCGGAGACGGTGGCGTTGTCGGAGCAATCTCTGTAGTGATCTGACCGGGAACGCAATCCGGGTTCCGACCATGCCACGTTCGAATCGCGAATCCAGGGAGGATTCTCACCATGTTGAATCACGTTGTGACATTCAAATGGAAGCAGGACATCAGTGACGAGCACATCGAGTCCTTTCACGAAGCTCTGAGCGCAGTCTCGGAGAAGATTCCGGAGGTCGTGGAATACCGTTACGGAAGGGATCTGGCCCTCAAGCCCGGCAGCGGCGATTACGCAATCTCCGCGACCTTCGAAGACGTTCCCGACTTTCGCACATACCTGGCACATCCCGATCATGTGCGCCTCGTCCAGGAATTCATCTCGGTGATGGCCGAATCGTATTCGTCCGTTCAGATCGAATTCGCCTCGCGATAGACGCGACCGGACCGTCGTTCGTCGAACGACGGTCCGGTCGACAGTATCGCTCGTTTCCGAAAGTTGTGATCCAGTGGTGAGTGTCGAACACACCGGGCAGACCCCGTCACGTGGTGCCCTGAGCCGTCCCGTCTCGGTACGTGACGACGCGGCTGCGTGGGTGGAGGCGTGGCCGGATGCCCGAATACTTCGCGTGAACGGTCGCGGTCAGGTCCGGCTTGTCGACAGACAACTGATGCTGGAACCGGCCGCCGACCTCTACTCCGAGCCTCCCGCGCGCGCCGTGCTGCTCGGCGTCTGTGGCACGGTTCACGAGTGGGCGGTGCGGGACGAGTTCCTCGCTGACAATTCCTCTGCGGGAACCGAGGTCGAGCTCGGTGACCTGCGCTCACACGGAGCACTCCTCGATGCTGCTGACGCCGACCGGTATGTCACAGCGTTGGCATTGCTGACGTGGCAGGACGACGCCCATTTCTGCGCGAGGGATGGGGCGCCGACAACGATCACCTCGGGTGGTTGGATGCGCGTGTGCACGACGTGCGGCCGGGAGGAATATCCGCGTACCGATCCGGCGATCATTTGTCTGGTGCACGACGGGGCGGACCGAGTACTGCTGGCGCGTCAGGCGAACTGGCCGGCACGGAACTTCTCGACGCTGGCGGGCTTCGTCGAGGCGGGTGAGTCTCTGGAAAGCTGTGTGGCGCGGGAAGTTGCGGAGGAGGTTGGTCTCGTCGTCTCCGACGTGGTCTACGTCGGAAGTCAGCCCTGGCCCTTCCCACGCTCCCTCATGCTCGGATTCCATGCCACGGCCGATCCTCGAGACGAGCTCGTCTTCATGGATGGCGAGATCGGCGAAGCTCTCTGGTGCACCCGCGCGGAGGTACGGGAGGCTCTGGCTGCAGGGGATTGGACGAGCTCGGCGGATGCGCACGTGTTGTTGCCCGGCGCAGTCTCGATTGCGAGGCGCATGCTCGAGGCCTGGGCGCGAGCCCGTGATTGACGCTCTGTCTCGATCGGCACGGTCCCGTCATCGACTGGCACTACTGCGGAAGGAACCGGCTTCCGTCGATTCCCAGGGCGCGCATCTTGCGGTAGAGGGTGGAGCGAGCTACCCCCAGGCGTTGCGCAGCCAGTAGTTTGTTGCCGTCGGTCTCGACGAGTGCCCTGAGCAACGCGTCACGCTCCGCCAATTCGAGTGAGGTCGAGGCATTTCGGCGGCGTAGATCACCGTCGCGGTATCCGTCGGGCAGATGCTGCACTCCGATGTCGGAGCCCATCGACCGCAGGAGCGAGGACGCCAGAACCGATTCGAGCTCTCTGACGTTTCCCGGCCAGTCCCGCGCGACCAGCAGTTGCAGAGCAGTGGGTTGCAGTCGCAGGCCGTTGCGGTCCGGGGAGTGCTTACGTAGTAAGGCGACACTGATGTCGGCGATATCTTCGGACCGAAGTCGCAGTGGATCGATCTCGATGCGGCGCATGAAGTGATCGCACAGTCGTCCGGCGGGGCCTTGACGGACCCCCTCGCCGGCGGTGGCAATGATGTGAGCGCGATTGTCGACGGCCTCGCTGAGGATCGCGCAGACGTTGGAGACCAGTTGTTCCGGCAGGAGATCGAGATGCCGGATGATGAGGGCTCCGGCGACCTTGTTCCAATTGACCAGTCCGGCAATCCACGCGTCGGGGTCGACGGAGGCGGTACCAGCGTCGAACACGGTGAAATGGCCGTCGGCATCCTGCATCCGGTGGAGGGCGCTCGCGGCAAAGAACTTGCCGGCGCCGGGTTCTCCGGTGACGAGCACAGGTGCGTCGATCGCGGCGAGTCGCTCGAGTTCGGTCTGCAGTCGCTTCGTCGACAAACTGCGGCCGGGAATCTTGACAGTCTCCGTGCGCCTTTCGACCGGGGAGGCCGACACCAATTGACGGGCGGGCGACTTCTTCGTATCGCGGGGATGTGGCCTCATCTCGATGACGATGCCCGCCGGCGTTCGGGAGTCTCCGACTCTACGTGCAGTTGCGGAAACCGCGACGTTGTCGGCGAGCCTGACTTCCCCGATGAACTCGTCGCGGCCGGCCAGCATTCGGCATGCCCAATCCCACAGGAGCGCCTGGTCGGACGTGTCGACGATCTGTGCGGCCATCGGAGTTGTCATGATGACATCTTGATTCAAGGACACCACTGCAGAGGAGCCACGTCGAGAGGCCTGCAGGAAGGACTTGAGAAGCAGTTGCTCGCGATCGGAGGACTCGGCGTAGAGGCGCGACTGAATTTCGCGAACGGCTGATTGCGCCAGGGCACCCATCAGCGCGTTGGAGTCCGACAGGTTGGAGGTGATGTCGAGGATCCCCTCCACGGTGCGGGTGATCGGATGGATGATAGGAACACCGACGCACGCCAGGCTCTGCAGCGCCTCACGGAAGTGCTCACCACCGCTGACTTGGAACGGTCGTCGCTCCTCCAACGCGGTGCCGATCCCGTTGGTGCCGGTATCCTCCTCGGCATAGCGGAAACCGGGTGCCACGTAGGCGCGGTCCAAACGCGCTCGCAACCCTGCGTCGCCCGCCCTGCGGTCGACGATCTGAGCGGCGGAATCGGCCAGCAGGATGGTCGCGGGTGCGTCCTGCAGGTGCAGGACGAGGTTGTCGATCACCGGATCGGCGGCTCTCCTCAACCGGCTGTCACGATCCACGTCCGGCGTATAGGGAAGGTCGCCATCGCCGGCCGAGACGCCGATAACTTCACACCGCCGCCATGACGCCTCGATCTCGGGTCGGAGGGTGCTCAACTCCTGGCTCTCTCGTGATGGCACTGATGTCCAGAATCGTTCACGTTCATTCAATGGCTCGCGGCCCGCCTTGTCGATACTCATAGCCACCTTACATCACTGGTCAGGGGATTTTCCGAGCTGACCCTCCTTGCAATGTAACCTGGCTCACATCTTTGTGTGTGTCCCGTTTTGCTACAGTCCGCTCGTTGTATCGGACCTGGTGGGGATGACTGCAACGTTGTGGTCGCGACCATCGGAGACTGTGCTCGCCTGGTCTGTCGATGTGGGCTGACCTGTGTTTTCCCGATGCTGTCGTCTGATGTCGGCTTTGTCGATCTTGCCCATTGCAGTCTTGGGGATCTCATCGACTCTCACGAAACGATCGGGCAGCCAGAATCGGGGGAGTGTTGTCGCCAGGAACGTCCGGAGCTCCTCGTCGGTCACGTCGGCGTCCAGCCGGAGCCACGCGAGGGGGCGTTCCTGCCATGTGTCGTCCGGTATGGCGATGACGGCGGCCTCCGAGACAGCAGGATGAATCATGAGCGCATTCTCGAGGTCTACCGAGGAGATCCACTCCCCACCGCTCTTGACGAGGTCCTTTTCGCGGTCCTTGATCTGCAGGCGGGCATCTGGGTGAACGGTCGCCACATCGCCGGTGCGCAGCCAGCCGTCTCGAAAGCTGTCCGCCGTTCGTGGATCGTCCAGGTATTCCCGGGCGACCCACGGCGAACGTACTTCCAGTTCGCCGACGGTCTGACCATCCCAGTGTTGCGGTGAGCCGGATTCGTCCACGACGCGGAGCTCGAACAACGGCAGTGGCCTGCCCTGCATCGAGCCGCCGGGGGAGAAGGTGCCCATCGGAGATGTCTCGGTCATTCCCCATCCATTTACGACGCGGGCGCCTTGCTCAGCCCACCACCGCGCCAGAGCGACCGGCGGCACCTGCCCTCCGAGCCACATCGTCTTCAGCTCCGAGAGATCGTAGCCACAGTTTCGGCGAAGGTGCTCGTCGCGCATGAGGGCGGCGACCGTTGGCGAGCCGACGAAGGTGTCGGGCCGTTCGCCATGGATCAAGTCCAGGAACCGCTCGGGTGTGGGGTGCGGTCCGGGCAGCACCAGACGTGCGCCCTGGAGCGCCGCCGCGTAGGGGACACCCCAGCCGTTGACGTGCGACATCTGGGTGGCGAGCAGGTAGGCCCGCTCCGCGTCGATCTCGACTCCGCCCTTGGTGCTGATCGCCATGGCGTGGAGCACGATGCTCCGGTGGCTGTAGACCACGCCCTTGGGCGACCCGGTCGTGCCCGAAGTGAAGCAGATCGACGCCGCAGTGTTTTCGTCGACCTCCTGGAAGGTCCCGTGGGTGGATGCACCCGAAACGAACTGATCATAGGGAATGACCTGGTCGAAGTCATCGATCGCACCGGGTTCGCCCACAACGATGAGGTGGCGAACCGTGGGAATCCGGCCACGCATCGCCTCTACCGACGGGAGGAGATCCTCGTCGACGATCAGAACCTCATCTGAAACATGGTTGATCGTATAGGCCATGTGTTCGACCGGCATGCGGTGATTTACCGTGTGCAGGACGGCCCCGAGCGCTGGAACCGCGAAGTATGCCGCCAGGTGCTGACGGGTATTCCACGCCATGGTTGCGACTCGGGACCCACGTTTCACGCCGATCGATGCGAGCGCACCGGCCAGATCCCTCACGTCGGAGACCAGGTCCCGGTACGTGAAACTGCGAACCCCGTCCGAAGTCCAGGCCGTGTTGATCCGAGCGCCGTTCACGTTCTCGGCGCGCCACAGCAGCCTCGCCACCGACAATTGACTACTCATCATGAGCCCATCCACCGGTCCTACCGCCTTTCATCAGATTGCTCCAAGTCGGGTCCTCGATGGATGCCAACTCTGCGACGACGTAATTGGCCGATCCTGTACCCCGCGTCGGGCACAAGGTGTCCTATAACGAGTCATCGCTCGCCCCAACGTGGTGTTGCATTTTCGGACATTCGTTTGATCACTCAGCGGACAACAGTGGTAGAAACGCGGGATTGAAATGCCGAGCCCGAAACGAATCCAAATCTAAAGGGGCACAACCATGACCGAATACACGCTGCGAACCATTGTCGACGGTTACTCGTACCTCGAGGGCCCCCGCTGGCATGACGGACGTCTCTGGTTTGCGGACTTCTACACCCACACCGTGAATGCCGTGAACGCCGACGGCAGCATCGAACTTGTCGCGACGGTCCCGCACCAACCCTCTGGGCTCGGCTGGCTACCGGACGGGCGGCTGCTGATCGTGTCGATGAAGGACCGCAAGGTGCTGCGTCAAGAGTCGGACGGCACATTCGTCGAGCATGCCGACATCCACGACCTATGCGGTGGCCACGCCAACGACATGGTCGTGGACGCCCAGGGTAGGGCCTACGTGGGCAACTTCGGATTCGACCTCATGGGTGGGGCGCCACACGAGCACACAACTGTCGTCCTCGTCGACACCGACGGAAGCGCCTCGATCGTCGCCGACGGACTGTCATTCCCCAACGGCATGGTCATCACTCCCGATGGTTCAACCCTGCTGGTCAACGAATTGTTCGGCAATCGGATCTCGGCATTCGACATCCACCCGGACGGCACGCTCGGCGAGCGAATCGAATGGGCCGGCTACGGAGACCTCGGTGCCGAGCCCGACGTCGGCACACGACTCGAGGCCGCCACGATCGTGCCCGACGGTCTGACCCTCGACGCCGAAGGCGCCGTGTGGATTGCCGATGCCGCGAACAACCGAGCGGTGCGGATCGCCAAGGGCGGCGAAATCCTCGACGAGGTCAGCACCGCACCCGACGGGGTGTTCGCCGTCGCGCTCGGCGGCGACGACGGACGCACCCTGTTCTTGTGCGTCGCACCGAATTTCGACGAGACCGAACGCACCGCAACCCGTCTGGGGCGCATGCTCGCCACCGAAGTGGACGTACCACACGCCGGCCGCCCCTGACCCTCCGGATCCCGCTGTGGAACCCTCTCCCGCAGCGGGTCCGGCGTTGATCTCACATTTCAACTGACCAAGGAGCCCCGGGGTGTTCACTACCTCCTTCACACGGATCTTCGACGTGGAGCATCCCGTCGTCTGTGGCGGCATGACTGCGGTCGGCACTGCCGACCTCATCGCCGCCGTCGCAAACGCGGGTGCTCTCGGATTCCTCTCCGCTCTCTCCCAGCCGACACCCGAAGCCTTGGCCGAGGAGATCGCAAGGTGTCGGTCCATGACCGACCGACCCTTCGGTGTCAACCTGACGATCCTGCCAACCCTCAAACCTGTTCCCTACGAGGACTACCGCGCTGCCATCATCGACTCCGGCGTGGGCGTCGTCGAAACGGCAGGTAGCAACCCCGCTCCCCATCTGCACGCCTTCGCCGCCGCCGGCATCAAGGTAATCCACAAGGCCGTCTCCGTGCGCCACGCGCTGAAGGCCGAGAAGCTTGGAGTCGACGCGGTAAGCGTCGACGGGTTCGAATGTGCCGGCCATCCCGGCAACGACGACGTCCCCGGTCTCGTCCTGATCCCTGCCGCCACCCGCAAACTGTCGATCCCCGTCATCGCCAGCGGCGGATTCGCCGATGGTGCCGGCCTGGCGGCGGCTCTGGCATTGGGGGCCAGCGCTATCAACATGGGAACCAGATTCGTCGCCAGCACAGAGGCGACGGTCCACGAGAACGTCAAACGCCAGATCACCGTCAACGACGAACGATCCACGCAACTGGTGTTTCGAGAGTTCAACAACACCGCCCGCGTCGCCCGCAACGCCATCTCGGAGAGAATTTCCGAGATCTCCGCGCTTCCGAACGCAACATTCGACGACGTCGCCGATCTGGCCTCCGGGGTGCGCGGTCGCCAGAAGGTTCTGGCCGGCGGTGACGTGGATGCCGGCTTGTGGTGGGCCGGGCAATCACAGGGACTGATCGACGAGATCCTCACCTGCGAGGAGATCGTGACCAGCACGGTCAATCAAGCCCATGATCTGATCGTGAACAGACTTCCCCAACTTGCGGGTGCCGTCCGATGATCCGCACCGTGGATGTCGAGTACGAGACGATCGCCCTCGAACTGCGCGACGGCGTGCTCATCGTGACGCTGAATCGACCGGAGTCGCTCAACGCCTTCACCATCTCCATGGCTGATGAGCTCGAGCACCTCTTCCGGGCCGTCAATGACGACGACGACGTCAATGCCGTGGTGGTGACCGGCTCGGGCCGTGCGTTTTGCGCCGGTATGGATCTCACGACCGACGGCAACGTGTTCGGCCTCGACGAGACATTGGAGCCGACCCTCCACGATATGGGTGACTTGCAGGACCCGGTCGTTGCCCGCGGCGTCCGCGACACCGGTGGTCGGGTCACACTTGCGGTGTTCGACTGCCTCAAACCCGTGATCGCCGCCGTAAACGGCTCCGCCGTGGGCATCGGAGCCACCCTGACATTGTCCATGGACGCCCGACTCGCCTCCACAGCAGCACGATTCGGGTTTGTCTTCGGCCGCCTCGGGATCACACCCGAAGCAGCCTCGACCTGGTTCCTGACGAGGATCGTCGGACTCGATACCGCACTCGACCTCGTGTACTCCGCCGACATCCTCGACGCGGCCGACGCGGCCGAGATCGGCCTGGTTCGCTCGGTCCACTCGCCGGACGAACTTCTCGATGCCGCGCTTGCACTGGCACATCGCTTCACTCGCGATCGGTCGCGTGTCGCGACCGCCCTGACCCGGCAGATGATGTACCGCAACGCGCTTCTCGATCACCCCGCCGAGGCTCACCGCATCGATTCACTCGCCATGTTCTACACCAGTATCGGAGATGGAAGAGAAGGTGTCCAAGCATTCCGAGAGAAGAGGAAGCCCCAGTTCAAGGGACGCGTATCAACCGACCTTCCTGACTTCTACACCGACTGGATAGAGCGGCAGCGTCGCTGAGGCATAGCTGTGATGTCCCTCGCGGAATACGGGTAGCACCTTTCATCGTCACTGCCTACCGGCCAATGAAATCCCATCAGTGTCGACGAGCCCACGGTTGGCCGATCAGTTTGATCAGGGCAGTTTCACAGTCCGATGGCCGCGTGAACCCGGCGTTTCTCTCTTGCGGTCGAGGGTGCTGGTTCGGGGGTGCCCGCCGAGATCATCGCCACACCTGCGCGGCCGGCCAACTGAGCGACGGCTGCGCAGGTGGAAGAAAGTGCACCGGCACCTTCCTCTAGATGCGATGCGACGCACCTCTCAGTTCTGGGGTGGGGGACCTCAGCCACGAGTTATTCGCGCAGAGGAATTTCGCGATGACCGGGCCATGAGACCGCTGGCCACGGCCCTCCCCGTGTTGCGGGTCCCAGATCTTGGTGACGCGAGCATCACGCCAAGCGCGGGCCAACCGGTACTCGTTCATTTAGCCCTGCCGCCTTGGACTTGGACGCAGTGGGCGATCACGTCGTTCTGCACCTGCGAGGACAACCATTTGGCATTGGCAGCGTCAATCGGCGTCAACTCAGCCTCCACGTGGGCAATCGCGTACTGATCGATGACTGCTCGGGCGACTTCGATCGAGTAACGAGATCGGCGAGGGGCAACCCATTGTGCTGAAACTGACCGATCGAATGACCAAAAGCTTTGTGGTTCTTGCTTTACACCACGGTCTCGTCGAGGATCTGCGCTGCGCTGGCGAGGTTGCTGATCGCGCACTCGAGCCGCTCCTGTTGCGAGTATGTAACAGGTGGAAGAAGCGGTAGTCGAGCTCACCGATAATGTTATCCGAGGGAACCTGGACGTTCTCGAACAACAGGTCCGCAGCAACTGACGCGTCTGGACCGACCTGGTCAGGCTTGCGACCGCGGAAGTAGCCCTTCACATCGGGTTCGATCGCAGCGAGCACCTCGCCACTCCATAACCTGGCGGGAGCCAGCGCTGTTCTGCTCCTCACTGTGCGTAGGACAGGGGTACGGTGCCACGCCGTCGGCGTGGATGCCGACACCGGAGCCGGGCGCCATGCTCAACGTGCAGAGTTATGCAGGAGTGCCCGGACTCCTGCAGGCCGTTCTTCCGGCCAAAAATGTTGCTGCAGTTGAATGGTGGATGCCGGTGATGAACTGACCGTTCGCCACGCGAGGCATGCGTGCACGTGTGCCCGGTGCCCGCCGCGTGTCCGGTGGATCGATATCGGACAGTCCCGGGTTCTCGAACGGCCCTAGCGTATGTGATGTCGGTCATACGAACGGGCCGGCTTGGCACACATCGATCTGCTCCTCGGCGCGGGTCCCAGGCATTTCACTCAAGGAGGCAGCATGACCACGGCATCGATCGATACGAGGGAGCTCGACGAGGCGAACGGCGTCTTGGACGTTCTCGTCGTCGGAGGCGGCTTCGCGGGTCTGTATCAACTCGATCAACTTCGTTCACGCGGATTTTCGGTGAAGGTCGTCGAAGCCGGTGACTCGCTTGGGGGCATCTGGTACTGGAATTGCTACCCGGGTGCTCGAACCGACAGCACCGGGCAGATCTATCAGTACTCACGCGAGGACCTGTGGAAGGACTGGAGTTACGATGAGCTCTACCCGTCATGGTCCGGTGTGCGCGACTATTTTGCCTATGTCGACCGCAAGCTCGATCTGTCTCGAGACATCATCTTCAGTACGCGGGTGACGTCTGCGGACTTCGACGGCGAGCGAAACCAATGGACAGTGCGCACCGACACGGGCCGGATGCTGCGTGCCAGGTCTGTAGTGATCTGCACTGGATTCGGCGCCAAGCCGCACATTCCCAGCATCAACGGGCTCAACAGCTTTGCAGGCGAATCTCACCACACCGCATTGTGGCCCCAAGAAGGTCTGGACATGGCCGGCAAACGCGTGGGGATCATCGGCACCGGGTCGAGCGGCGTTCAGGTCACCCAGGAGGCCGCCGCGGACGCCGAACAGATCACCATCTTCCAGCGGACACCCAACCTTGCGCTTCCGATGCGGCAGCAACAGTTGACAGGCCAGCTCAAAGAGAAGCTGAAGGAAAACCTTCCCGAGCGATTTGCCCAGCGCCGGAGGTCGTTTGCCGGGTTCGACATGGACTTCATCCCGAAGAGCGTGTTCGAAGTCTCGGACGAGGAGCGAGCTGACACCTACGAACGGATGTGGGCTACCGGCGGTTTCGAGCTGTGGCTCGCCAATTATCAAGACATCTTGCTCGATGAACGCGCGAACCGCATCATGTACGACTTCTGGCGCGACAAGGTCCGTCAGCGCGTCACCGATCCGGTCAAGGCTGAGAAGCTTGCCCCGATGGATCCGCCCCATCCGTTCGGGACGAAGCGACCCTCGCTGGAGCAGAACTTCTATGATGTGGTGAACCAGGAGAACGTCGACATCGTCGATGTGAACGAGGATCCGATCGAGCGGATTACCCCGGCGGGTGTCCAGACCAAGTCCGGTCTGCACGAGTTCGACATCCTGGTGTTCGCGACAGGTTTCGACGCGAACCGCGGTGGCATCACGTCGATCGACATCCGAGGAACCAATGATCAACTGTTGAGCCACAAGTGGTCCGAGCGGCTCGATACCTTCATGGGACTCACCACTGCGGGATTCCCCAACCTGATGTTCGTGTACGGCCCGCAGAGCCCAGCCGGATTCTGCAACGGGCCCACTTGCGCGGAGGTACAGGGTGAGATCGTTGTCGACTTCCTGACCCACGTTCGCGACGGCGGATACCAGCGGTTCGAGACCAGCGAGGACGCTGAGCAATCATGGACGGCGCACGTGGAGGAAGTCTTCCATATGTCGCTCTTTCCGCGGGCCAAGTCTTGGTATCACGGGGCAAACATTCCCGGTAAACCGAGCCAGATGCTCAACTACTCCGGCGGCCTTCCTTCCTACTTCGACCACTGGGAGGAAAACGTCGCGGCCGGGTACAAGGCCTTCACACTGTCCTGATGACGTGCGCGAACGGCGGACAGGTCGACCTACAGCGGATCGCGCGGAAATCGTCAGGCGCAGGGCCCGGCGGCCCTCACATCCTGCCAACGAGTTCCGATGACGGCGGTCGTCGCGGCATCCGACCTGTTCGCCCTCGACGCGCGCGAGCCGCCGGCCCGACGACCGTCCGGCGGCCGCTCGTCGACACTGGCCCAAACCGGCGCAACTGCTGCTAGAGCTTGTGTCAATGGTGAGTGGCGGGGTATCGCGAAGGCGCCGACCGAGGATGCGATGAAGCCTCGCCGCAGGAGAACATCCTGCAGAGCCGGGTAGGCGTCCCGTGGAGTGGTGGGGCTTGGGGCCGAGCGGCGCGGCTCCGACGTAGAGTCTGACCTGTCCGAGCTACTCGACGCATTCCGTATCGCATTTCGCACGAAACCTGTTGGCGCACGTCCACAAGTCGCACGCCAACATGGTCGCCGCCGTGTTCCACACGTTCTTCGCCCAGCCCGATCCCGCCACCGCGCCTCCACGTGGGACGAGGCCCGATACCCCTTTGGCAGTTCCGGCACGCCAAGAATTCGGCCCGGTTCACGGTGTTCGACCACCACGCCCCCGAAAGGACCCCTCAACGGTGACCGAAGCGTCCCGAACGAGCAAGGGCAGACAGCGCGGCGGCCGCTGATGCCCGATCATCTATGGAAATCTCCACCGCGATCACCCGGTGTGGTGGGCGACAACCGGTAATACGTGACTCCGGACGAATTTCTCGCGTCCCGGCACCCTCTGGTTTGCCGGGACGTAGGGTCCCGGGGTCAGAGCAGTAGGTGGAAGATGTCGAAGGCGACATTCCATTCGGCGGTCCCGGGGTTCTTGCGGTCCGGCTCGACCGTGACGAAGGTATGCGCCAGCGCCACGCTCAAGCCTCCGGCGATCAGCGGCAGTCGCTGCTCGGTCTCCTCGGAGAGGGCCACGTCCAAGGGCGGCCGGGCCGTCAGTTGATCGAGCAGAGGCTGTAGTTCGATCTCCTCGTCCAGTTTCTCGAACCGGTGGATGCTCTCCTGCAGCCCCTTGGTGATCGGCAGGTCCCACGGTTCGATCACGTCCCGCAGGTTTGCCTTGGCCGAGGCTTTGCCGATGAGGATCACGTCGTAGATCTTGTCGTCGATGAAATCCGTATAGCGCTTGAGGTCGTTTCGGTCGACCTGCAGTCCAGCCGCTGCCCGGAAGAACCGCTGGAATTTCACGGTGCCCATCACTGGCATGTCGTCAGCTCCTTTCGAAGTATTCATGGATTTGGCGTACCGCCATCGCTCCTTCACCGACCGCGGATGCGACTCGTTTCACCGAGCCGCGGCGGACGTCGCCCGCCGCGAATAGGCCGGGCCGGCTGGTTTCGAGCGTCCTGGACAGCCCGGCGCTGATCGGCCGGTTGCCGTCTCCTCGGGCGTGGACCGCGTCCATGCCCGTGAGGACGAAGCCGTGGTCGTCGAGTGCGATCGCGTCGGCCAGCCACCCGGTGTGCGGCGTCGCCCCGATGAAGACGAACAGGGCGTGCACCCGGATCGTGTCCTGGTCGCCCGTGCGATTGTCCTCGACCACGATTTCGTCGAGGTATTTCTCGCCGTGGACCATACGAATCTCGGTGTTCCGGTGCACGGTAACGCGCGGGTGGTGCTCGATCTGGTCGACCAGGTATCGGGACATGCTCTTTCCGAGGTCATCGCCGCGGATGAGCAGGTGGACGTGGGAGACATGGCCGGCGAGGAAGACGGTGGCCTGGCCGGCGGAGTTTCCGCCGCCGACGATGGCCACCGGATCGGTGCCGCACATCCGCGCTTCCTGATAGGTCGCGGCGTAGTACACGCTCGTTCCCTCCAGTGCCTCGATTCCCGGGACTGCCAACTTGCGGTATCGCGCCCCGGTGGCGAGCACGACGGCCCGGCCGCGGACCGCGCCGCCGTCCGCCAGCCGGAGCACATGGTTCCCGGCCTCGGATCCCAAACCGGTCACCTCCGCCGACACCAGGATGCGGGCGCCGAACTTTCCGGCCTGGATCACGGCCCGCTCGGCCAATTCGGAGCCGGAGATCCCTGCCGGGAAGCCCAGGTAGTTCTCGATCCGGGAGGAGGTACTGGCTTGGCCGCCCGCGGCGATCGACTCCAGTGTCACCGTGTTCAACCCGTCCGAGGCACCGTACACGGACGCGGCCAGACCGGCCGGTCCGGCACCCACGACCACGAGGTTGCACACGTCCTGGGCTGCGTCCGCGACCGAGTCCGGGACCGGAAGCCCGACGATGCGGGCGAGTTCCGCATTCGTCGGATTGCGCAGCACCTTGTCGCCGTGCCAGATCACGACGGGAGTGTCCTCGGGGGCGACGTCCAGGCTGCGCAGCAGCTGCTCCGCCCGTTCGTCCCGCTCCAGATCGATCCACCGGTGGGGCAACCGGTTTCGGATGGCGAACTCGCGAAGCCGCAGCGTATCCGGGGAATAGCAGGAGCCGATGATCCGGAACCCCGAGCCGAGCCCGATCAGCAGGTGCCGGCGCACCAGGTAGGCGCGCAGGATCAGATCGCTGAGCACGGGATCGTGGGCAACCAGCCCGCGCACCCGCTCGGCGGGGAGGACGAGCATCTCGCCATCCTCGATCGCTTCGGCGGTGAAGAACGCCACCTGGCCTTCCAGCAGTCCGAGCTCGCCCAGGAAGCGGCCGGGACCGTGCACGCGCAGTATCCGGCGTTCGCCGTCCCCGTCGCCCTCGTCGAGGACCGCGACCTTGCCGGAAAGGATGACGAAGAAGTCGTTGCTGGGCGCGCCCTCTCGGATCAGCACCTCGCCGGCGCGAACCGATCGACGCGTGCCACCGACCTCGAGCGTCGCGACCTGGTCGTCCGTCAGCCGCGGGAAAGCACCTTCCTCGTCCGGAGTCTCGTCGACCGGCTGATTGACGCCGACGGGTGTGGCGTCCTCAGACGAAGTTCTGGTCGACATAACACCACCGCCAATCTTCACCTGGCTCCATCGACTGGACGATCGGATGGCCGATGGCGTGAGCGTGCGCGCTCGCGTGCTTGCCCGGCGAAGAGTCGCAGCAACCGACGTGTCCGCACGTCAGGCACAGCCTCAGATGCACCCACGGGGTGCCGAGGCGAAGACATTCCTCGCAACCCTGCGGGGTCCGGGGCACCACGGCCCGGATCGCGGCCACGTGTGGGTCCGCATGGACATAAGTCATGACTTCGCTTCCTTGCCTGCATTTTCCGAGAGCGCCTGATCGAGCCACGTGCGCAGCTGGGGTACCGGAGCTGCGCCCGCCTGACGAGCGAGGACCTCACCCCGGTCCATCACCAGCAGAGTTGGTACGGCGCGGACGGTGAACCGTTCGGCCGTCTGGGGAGCAGCATCCACGTCGACCTTGACCAGCTTGATCTGACCTGCGCGTTCTCTGGCGAGCTGCTCGAGCGCCGGGCTGACCATGCGGCACGGGCCGCACCAGGTCGCCCAGAGATCGACCAGCACAGGCACCGAGGACTTGTCGGCGACCTCCGCGAAGTCGTCGTCCCCTGCCGCGGCGATCCACGGCAGCGGCTCGTGGCAGTTCCCGCAGCGGGGTTTTCCGTCCCCGGCCGCCGGCACCTTGTTGACCTTGCCGCAGTGCGGACACTTCACCTTGTCGGATCCCATGACGACACCTCTCCTCAGGCCGCCGCGACGGCGGGTTCCGCATACGCGACGGCGAGCTCGCCGCCGTCCACCGTGACACTGATGGTGCCACCCGGTTCGATTTCGCCCCGCAACAGCGCACGACCGATCTTGGTCTCTACCTCGTGGGCGATGTACCGTCGCAGCGGCCGCGCACCGTAGACCGGGTCGAAACCGTGTTCGGCGATGAGCCGGCGTGCTTCCGGCGTGATATCCAGGTGTATCTGGCGCTCCGACAACCTGTTCCGAAGATCGGTGAGCTACAGCTCGACGATGTGCTCGATCTGGGGCAGCGTGAGCGGGGTGAACAACACGATGTCGTCGACCCGGTTGAGGAACTCGGGACGGAAGTGCCCGCGCAGTTCCGCCAGCACCCAGTCCCGGGCGTCCGGCTTGATCTCGCCGTCGGCTGTGACTCCCTCGAGGAGATGCTGGGATCCGATGTTGGAGGTCATGATGATCACGGTGTTCCGGAAATCGACTTGCCGGCCTTGAGAATCGGTGATCCGGCCGTCATCGAGCACCTGTAGCAGGGTGTTGAAGACGTCGGCGTGGGCCTTCTCGATCTCGTCGAAGAGCACCACGGAATACGGCTTGCGGCGCACCGCCTCGGTGAGCTGGCCACCCTCGTCGTACCCGACGTACCCGGGGGGCGCACCGATGAGCCTGCTCACCGTGTGCCGCTCCTGGTACTCGCTCATGTCCAGGCGCACCATGTTGTCTTCGCTGTCGAAGAGGGCACTGGCCAGCGTCTTTGCGAGCTCGGTCTTTCCCACGCCCGTCGGGCCCAGGAAGATGAACGAACCGATCGGCCGGCGCGGATCACGGATACCGGACCTCGCCCGGATCACCGCGTCTGCGACCAGTTGCACCGCCTCGTCCTGACCGACGACCCTCTCGTGCAGAATCTCGTCGAGCTTCAACAGCTTCTCCCGCTCGCCTTCCTGCAGCCGGGCGACCGGGATACCCGTCCATGCGGCCACGATCTCTGCGATCTCGTCTTCGGTGACCACTTCACGCAGCAACGGGTTCCGGCCCTGCCTGGTGGCCAGCTGTTCCTCCGCCGCCTCGAGCCTGCGTTCCAGCGCGGTGATCTCGCCGTATCGCAACTCTGCGGCCCGATTGAGGTCGTAGTTGCGCTCCGCCTCCTCGGCCTCGTGGCGCAATCGTTCCAGCTCTCCCCGCAGCTCCTGCACCCGCCTGATCGCCTGCCGCTCCGCCTCCCACTGAGCGTGCCGGGCGTCGGCCTCGGCCCGCAGGTCGGCCAGCTCCTTACGCAGCTCTTCGAGGCGCGCCTTGCTGGCCGCGTCCGTTTCCTTGGACAGCGCGGCCTCTTCGATCTCCAGCCGGGTCACCTTCCGGGTGAGCTCGTCGAGTTCGGCGGGCATCGAATCGATTTCGGTGCGTAGCCGGGCGCACGCCTCGTCTACCAGATCGATCGCCTTGTCCGGAAGGAAGCGGTCGGTGATGTACCGGTGCGAGAGGGTCACGGCGGCCACCAGTGCGCCGTCTTGAATCTTCACGCCGTGAAACACCTCGAGGCGTTCTCGAAGTCCGCGCAGGATCGAGATCGCATCCTCGGCGCTGGGCTCGTCGACGAGAACGGTCTGGAAGCGTCGCTCCAGTGCTGCGTCGGATTCGATGTGCTTGCGATACTCGTCGAGAGTGGTGGCACCGATCATGTGCAGTTCGCCGCGAGCGAGCATCGGCTTGAGCATGTTGCCGGCGTCGAGAGACCCTTCGCCGCCGACTGATCCCGCACCGACCACTGTATGTAACTCGTCGACGAACAACAGGATCCGCCCCTCGGCCGCCTTCACCTCGGACAGCACCGCCTGCAGTCGCTCCTCGAACTCGCCGCGGTACTTCGCACCGGCCACCAGGGAACCCATGTCGAGCGAAAAGATCGTCTTGTCGCGCAGGCCCTCGGGCACGTCGCCGCGGACGATCCGCTGGGCGAGGCCCTCGACGATCGCGGTCTTCCCGACGCCGGGGTCGCCGATCAGCACCGGATTGTTCTTCGTCTTCCGGCTCAGGATCTGCGTTACCCTGCGGATCTCGGTATCCCGGCCGATGACCGGATCGAGTTTGCCTGCCCGCCCTTCGGAGACGAGGTCGCGCCCGTACTTCTCCAGCGCCTCGTACGCCCCTTCCGGGGTGGCCGAGGTGACGCGCTGATTGCCGCGCACTTTCGTCAGCGCCGTGAGGAAGGCGTCTCGTGTGACCCCATGACTGGCGAGGACCCGCCCGGCCGCACTGGCCGACCCCTCCTCGGAGAGGGCCATCACGAGATGCTCCACCGACACGTAGGAATCCTTGAGTCGCTTCGCCTCCCGTTCCGCGGCGTCGAGCAGCTTGGCCAGGCGCTGGGTAATCGTCACCTGACCGGGCGTCGCGCCGGGGCCGCTGACCTTCGGCCTACGCGACAGTTCACGTTCCAGATCGGATCGCAGGGCATCGACGTTCGCGCCGGCCTGCTCGAGCAGTCGGGGTACCAACCCTTCCTGCTGATCGACCAACGCGAGCAGCAGGTGCTCTCCGTCGACCTCGGTGTGACCCATTCTGGTCGCTACGTTCTGGGCTTCCTGCAGGGCTTCTCGTGACTTCTCAGTCAGGCTGCCGGTGTCCATGGGGGTGTCCTCCTTCTGCGGGAAGCTGCTTCGAGTTTCTCGATTCGATCCAGCAGATCGAGCACGAGCCCGATTGCCGAGTAGTTCAGGCCCAGACCGGTCCGCAGCCGTTGGATGCGGGCGGCGTGGGCCACTTCGGATGGTTCGAACGACATCTCGCCGCCGGTGTCGCGGTGGGCGTCGAGCAGGCCGAGAGCCACAAGCTTGCGTGCCAGGTCCGGGTGCAGCCCGGTACGTTCGGCGAAGGCATCTGGTGACAGTCCGGTACGGCGAACCAATACGTAGTGGGTGACCGGGGTCGGAGTGCTCATGTCTCTTTCCTCGGATCGAAGTTCGATTCGGCGGCCAACTGCTCGAACAGCTCGCGTTCGCGTGCTGTCGGTTTCGACGGCACCATCACCTTGATTTCGGCGTAGAGGTTGCCGTTGGCGCCACGCGAATTGGGCATTCCTTCTCCGCGCAGGCGCAGCTTCCTTCCCGTCGACGAGCCCGGAGCCACTTTGACTTTCGCCTCGCCACCCGGGGTGGGAACGACGACGGTCGACCCGAGGACCGCCTCCCATGGCGATACGGGCAGGTCGACGTAGATGTCCCGGCCCTGTACCCGGAACCGGGAATGCGGCTTGATCCGCACCACGAGGTACAGATCCCCGGGCGGCGCGTCACCGTTGCCCCGGCCGCCTTGCCCGGCCAGCCGGATTCGCTGGCCGTCCAGGACACCGGCCGGAATGTCGACGTCGTACTGCCGTCCGTCCAGTCTGAGAGTGCGTTTGCCGCCCCGATACGCCTCTTCCAGGGTCAGTTCCAGTTCCGCTTCCTGATCGGCGCCGGGAATCGGCCCGTACCCGCCACCGCCGCCGAACATCTGCCCGAAGAGGTCCTCGAAGTCGACGCCGCCTTCGCCACCGACACCGTGACCGAAGTGCACCCTTCTGCCCCCGCCCCCACCGCCGTACCCGCCGCCGCCGTATCCACCGGCGCTTGCCCGGACCCGTTCGTCGTAGTCCTCGGGCACACGCCGGAAGTCGGCACCGAATCGGTCGTAGCGTTTCCGGGTGTCCGGGTCGGACAACACCTGGTAGGCCTCGTTGGCCTCCTTGAACTTGTCCTCCGCAGTGGGGTCCTTGTTCACATCGGGGTGGTACTTGCGGGCCAGCTTGCGGTAGGCCTGCTGGATTTCGTCGGCGGCGGCGCCCCGCGGGACCCCGAGCGCTTCGTAGTAGTCACGCGCCATCGGTGCTCACCCCTCGGGGCGGCTGACGACCACCGCGGCGGGACGCAGCTGCCGCCCGTCCTCCCCGTAGCCCGGGCGCAAGACCTCGATCACGGTCCCGGAGGGAAGGTCGGGTTGGGCCACCACACTGACCACTTCGTGGAGCTCCGGGGAGAACGGCACACCGACCTCGTCGTGACGCTCGAAGCCGAACCGCGACAGCACCTGCACCGCCTGATCCCGGATCGCCTTCACACCCTCGACGACGGTCTGAGGATCGCTGCCCGCATGCGCCAGCGCAAGCTCTAAATTGTCCAGAACCGGCAGCCATGCCGCGGAAACCTTCGCCACCTCCGCGGCGCGTTCACGGTCCAGATCCTTGGCATACCGCTTGCGCAGGTTGTCCAGATCTGCGAGGGCCCTGCGCCAGCGGTCCTCGAGTTGAGCCAACTCGGCCCCCGTGTCGGTGCGATCAGGCGCCGTCTCGGTCTGATCCCTGTCGGTACCGTCGGTAGCCGGCTCGGTCGTCGAATGATCTGCAGACCTTTCCATCGTGTGCCTCAGCTTCGATCGAATTCGGCGTCGATCACGTCGTCGTCATCCGACGACGCAGCCTCTGCGCCTCCAGCCTGATGTCCGTCGCCGCCGTCCTGGACCGGCGTTAGCCCGTAGAGCAGCTGCTGCAGCTCCGAGGTGAGTGGCTCTACCTCCGCGGGTGAAGCACCGTCTTTCACGGCCTTCCTGGCGTCGGCGATCAGCATCTCGGCCCGCGCCTTGTCGTGCGGTGGCGCACTGTCACCGAGTTCGGCGAGTCGCCGTTCCACTTGATATGCAACCGAATCGAGCGCGTTGCGTGCGTCGACCGCTTTGCGCAGCTCCTCGTCCTCACCCCGGTTCCGTTCGGCCTCTGCCAGCATGCGCTCGACCTCACTGGTGTCCAGGTTGCCCTGCTCACTGATCGTGATGCTCTGCTCCTTGCCGGTGTCCTTGTCGCGGGCGGTGACGTTGAGGATGCCGTTGGCGTCGATATCGAAAGTGACTTCGACTTGGGCCTCGCCACGCGGCGCGGGGCGGATGTCTTCCAGCCGGAACCGGCCGAGCACCCGGTTGTCGGCGGCTCGTTCGCGTTCGCCCTGCAGCACCACGACGTCGACGGCGGACTGATTGTCCTCCGCCGTGGAGAACACTTCGCTGCGCCGGGCCGGGATCGTCGTGTTGCGCTCGATGATCTTGGTCATCACCCCGCCCTGCGTCTCGACGCCGAGGGACAGCGGGGTGACATCGAGCAACAGCACATCGGAGACCTCGCCCTTGAGCACGCCCGCCTGGACTGCGGCACCGAGCGCCACGACCTCGTCCGGGTTGACGCCCATGTGGGGGTCCTTACCGCCGGTGAGCCGGCGAACCAGCGCCTGCACCGCCGGAATACGTGTCGAACCACCGACCAGGATCACCTCGTCGATGTCGTTGGCGGTGACCTTGGCGTCACTCATCGCCTGCTTCACCGGGTCGAGGCAGCGTTCCACCAGATCCGCCGTCAGATCCTCGAACTTCGACCGCATGATCGTGGTGGTGAGGTGCTTGGGACCGTTCGCGTCAGCGGTGACGAAGGGCAAGTTGACCTGGGCCTGTGTCACCGAGGACAACTCGACCTTGGCTTTCTCCGCGGCCTCGAAGAGGCGCTGCAACGCCTGCGCATCCTTGCGCAGATCGATATTCTCCGCACGCTGGAATTCGTCGGCGAGGTAGTCCACCAGGCGTCGGTCGAAGTCGTCGCCGCCGAGGTGGGAGTCGCCGGCCGTGGAACGAACCTCGACTACTCCCTCGCCGACGTCGAGCAGGCTCACATCGAAGGTGCCGCCACCGAGGTCGAAGACCAGTACGGTTTCGTGGGTCTGCTTGTCCATGCCGTACGCCAGTGCCGCAGCGGTCGGCTCGTTGATGATCCGCAAAACCTCGAGGCCTGCGATCCGGCCGGCGTCCTTGGTGGCGTTGCGCTGCGCGTCGTTGAAGTAGGCCGGAACGGTGATGACCGCTTCCTTGACCTTTTCACCGAGGAACTTGCTCGCGTCGTCGACGAGCTTGCGCAGCACGAGGGCACTGATCTCCTCCGGCGCGTACTTCTTTCCCCGCACGTCGAATCGGGCCTCACCGTTGTCACCCGGCACGACGTCGAAGCTGACCGCTTTGGCCTCCTCGGAGATCTCGTCGTAATGGCGTCCGATGAAGCGTTTCGCCGAGTAGATCGTGCCCTTCGGATTCAAGATCGCCTGCCGTCGGGCAAGCTGACCCACTAGGCGTTCACCGCTCTCGGTGAACGCCACCACCGACGGCGTCGTCCGCGCTCCCTCGACATTGGAGATCACCACCGGCTCGCCGCCTTGCCAGCTTGCGATAACCGAGTTGGTGGTGCCTAGGTCTATTCCCACAGCGGTCGCCATGACTCATTCCTTTCGATCGGTTCGGCCGGTGAGCAAGCGGACGGCTTCGTCCGCAACCTCGACATCGGCGAGGACTTCGTAGTGACGTGGTTGTAATGACTGGATCGAGGTGAAGTCGCGCCGGCCGCCCTGCAGCGCATACATGAGCAGGCCGAGCAGAGCGCCGACAACAGCACCGAACACCAACCCGTAGAAGGCGAGCGCGAGGCCCGTGAGCAGCGGCTGGACCCAATCGAGTAACCCGAAGATCCAGCCGAACAGCGCACCCGTCAGCGCGCCCGCGGCGGCGCCGCGCAGAGCGGCCCAGCCGTAGTTCAAGCGGCCGACGATCTGCTCGACCAGCTCGATATCGCGACCGACGATGGCCAGTTTGTCTACCGTGAAATGCTGGTCGGAGAGATAGTCGACGGCGCTTTCAGCGTCGGCGTAGTTGTCGAACGTTGCTACCACCTGGCGGGCAGGTCGGTTCGGACGGACCGCGGAGGTCCCGCCACTGGACTCTGACATCACGCCCCCTAGGCGTTAATGACTCGGGATTCGCCGAGCCCTCGCGTACCAGTTCGGCGTTCGGTCGATCAGTCAATCGTTTGAGCTCACGGAGGCCCAACCGCCTGAGAGTTCCTCATCCGCCTCTGGGCGTCACCAAGATTCGCATCATGGGCGTCCACACAACGGGGACAGTGGCGTCCACACCCCACCCAGGGCATAAATTTCCGCCGGAACCCGCTCGAGGCGGCCGGTACTACGGGCATCAGCCACTACTCGGGGAATCCATGAGTACAACTCCCGATAGCAAATTTTCGCAGCCGAAGGAAGTGAGTGACTAGTACTGCAACGGCACTTGCTTGACAGGTAGACGATACTGGTTGTGTGGTCCTCGATCTGGTTGCTGCCGAGTTGGAAGCGTTGCATGAGCGGATCTCCGGTCGGTTCGCCCGGTCGGAGCCGCGGTCCCGGGTCCGTGAATATGTGACGGGTTTGGTTGCGGGTCTGGAACGCAAGAACGGGTGGACCCTCGCCGAGCGGGCCGGCGAAATGAGCCCGGACGGGATGCAACGGCTGCTGCGGCGGGCGGACTGGGACGTCGACGGGGTCCGCGACGACGTCCGTGACTACGTGGTCGAACGCCTCGGCGATCCGGCCGGTGTGTTGATCGTCGATGACACCGGATTCTTGAAGAAGGGCACCCGCTCGGCCGGGGTGCAACGCCAGTACTCGGGCACCGCCGGGCGGGTGGAAAATTGTCAGATCGGGGTGTTCCTCGCCTACGCGAGCACGGCCGGGCACGCGCTCATCGACCGGGAGCTGTACCTGCCCGAGTCGTGGACCTCCGACCGGGACCGGTGCCGCGCCGCCGGGATCGGTGACGAGGTGGAGTTCGCGACCAAACCGAGACTGGCGCAACACATGATCGAACGCGCCCGGGGCGCCCGGGTCCCGTTCTCCTGGGTCACCGCCGACGAGGCCTACGGGCAGGTGAAGTACCTGCGGGTCTGGCTCGAGGAACGCGATGTTTCGTATGTGTTGGCTACCCGGTGCAACGACGATGTGTTCACCCCGCACGGCCGCTCCGGCCGCGCCGACGAGATGATCGCCGCGGTCCCGGCGAAGCAGTGGCGCCGGATCTCCGTCGGCGACGGCGCACACGGGCCGCGCGAATACTCCTGGGTGCGGATCCCGATCCGGATCGCCTGGGCACCCGGGCGAGGGCACTGGCTGCTCGCCCGCCGATCCCTCACCGATCCGACCGAGATCGCGTACTACATCTGCGCCGGACCCCGCCGCACCACGCTCACCGAACTCGCCACCATCGCCGGCTCCCGGTGGCGGGTCGAGGAATGCTTCCAACAGGCCAAGAACGAGGCCGGCCTCGACCAGTACCAGGTACGCACCTACCGGGCCTGGTACGCCCACATCACCTTGTCGATGCTCGCCCTCGCCTGGCTCGCCGGAACGAAAACCGAAGCGGTAAAGGGGGAATCGGGATCGAAGATCAGGGCATGATCGCGTACACGCTACCCGAGATCCGCCGCCTGCTCGTGCAACTGATCCTGCGACACGCCCACCCGGACGAGCACATCTGGTCCTGGTCGAACTGGCGACGGCGCCGACAACACCAGGCCCGCACCTCCCACTACCGACGTCGCGGACACCTCCCATAAGTGCCGTTGCAGTACTAGGGCCCGGCAAGCCGAAAGCAGGAAGCCGATTCCACCCTGACAGTACAGTCGCGGGAGCACTGGGAATAACAGCTGCTTCATCCTCACGTAGAGGATCAGGCCCCCGACGGTGGACTCTAATTACTTGGCGCAGAATCGAACAGCGGCGAAATCCACTTCTCAGCTGTTGGATCAGCCCATTCGGTGGAGTCGCTGAACTCTGATTTCTTTGTACGGCAACCGAATCGGGCCTAAACGGGGGAGCTGGTTTGAAGGTGAAAGTAGTACAACAATATACGACTCGTCGCCGTAGTAGTTGAGAAACGCCACTGTAATCGTCGATGTAGATTTCAATTGGGTATGTGAGGCGGGTCGGGAGTCGCCGACCACGGGAGCAGGCAGGGGTATGTTGATCGGGTGGGCCCGCTCGCGGCAGGTGTATGTAGGAGACCGATTCCTCACGGAGGGCGGTCGCTGATGCGCGTGCCGTCGACCGTACGTTCCTCGATCTGGGCGCCGCTGGTCGCGATCGTGGTCCTCCTCCTCGCGGGATGCGGCGCCTCGGCTCCCACCACCTCGACGCCCTCAGCGGGGCCTGCCGTAGACCTGCCGGCACTGGTCCGGCAGGTGGAGGCCTCGGTCGTGACAGTGCTCACCGGGTCCGGCGTGGGCAGCGGCATCGTCTACAAGACTGACGGCACCATCGTCACCAACGCCCACGTGGTCGAGGGTGCCCGGGAGGTGAGTGTGGCATTCGCGGACGGGCAACAGGTGTCCGCGAACGTGCGGGCCGTCGATCGCGTGACCGACGTCGCGGTCCTTCAAGCGGACCGCACGGATCTGACTGCGGCGACGTTCGAGACAGCGCTGCCGGAGGTCGGTGCGCTCGCCGTAGTCGTGGGCAGTCCACTGGGGTTCGAGGCCACAGTCACCTCGGGCATCATCTCAGGATTGCACCGTCAGATCCCCGGGTCGGCCTCCACCGGGGCCCCGCTGGTGGACCTGATTCAGACCGACGCCGCGATCTCGCCGGGTAACTCCGGGGGTGCGCTGATCGACGGACAAGGGCGGGTCGTGGGGATGAGTCAGGCCTACATTCCTCCGTCGGAGGGTGCGGTGGCTCTGGGCTTCGCCATCCCCGCGGCGAATGTCGTCGATGTCGCGGACCAGCTGCTGGCCTCGGGAACCGCCCAGCATGCGTACGTCGGCATTCAACCCGGCACGTTGACCCCGCAGATCGCCGAACAACTGGCAGTCGACCGCACCAACGGTGTCGTCGTCCTCGAGGTCGTCCCGCTCGGTCCGGCTGCGACCGCGGGTATCCGGCCCGGCGATGTCATCACCGCGGTCAACGGCCACGACACCGAGTCGGCAGAGGACTTCATCGCGGCGCTCCGTGCCGTCGACCCGGGCGATCGAGTCGAACTGACCGTGCTCCGCGGCGGCGAGACCCAGCAGATCTCGGTTACCGTGACAGACCGCCCCGCCAGCTGAACGACGATTCCAAGAGCGACCGAAACGCGCGTGGACGGAATCGGTGCTGCGGCCCTGCACGTTGCGTTGGCTAGCCGATTGTAGTCGTGTCGACGGTGCATCCTCGGCCGCTCATGGTGTCTACGGGACAGAGGCGGCGGAGATCCGCGGCGGCGCTGTGGTGGACTCGCACGCACTGGCTGGAGTTTGGGGGCAGACCGAGCGGGTACGCGAAGGCGGTGGAGGCGAATGAGCACCTGCGGGGAGGGCAATCCGGTGCCGCGGGTGAGCAGGTCTCGGTGCTGTTCATCGCGGATCCGGGCACGCCTGCGGCTCTCGCGGAACGCGTCGCGGAGCACCTGCCGCAACGCATGCGAAGCCGTGACCGCCTCGAGCGCTGGTGGACGACGTGCGTGCGCAGCAAGCCCTACCTCTCAGACGAGCAAGCGGATTTCGCAGACGTGATCGACGCGGTCGATCCGTCCTCCGAAGGCGAGGACATCGTCGTGTACCTCACCGACCTACCGCGCCGCGAAGGCACCCTGCCGGTGGTGGCCGACGTCAGCGCCGACCACCTCTTCGCGCTCATCTCCGTCGCCGCGGTGGGCGGCGTCCACATCGAGCGCCGCATCCGCACCGTCACCGAACTCGCGATCGCCCACATCCTCGGGGAACCGGAACTCATGCCCCCCGGCGCGGCGCGACGGTTCCCGTGTGTGCAGATCGAGGACGGCATCCGGTACTTCGCGCCCTCGGGACTGCGGCGACTGCGACTGCTGTCGGGGATGGTGCGGGCGAACCGGCCGTGGCGGCTGGTCACCGGACTGTCGAAGGTGCTCGTCGGCGCGTTCGCCACGGGTGCGATCGCACTGGCCACCGACACGATCTGGTTGTTCGCCGACACGATGGGCCCATGGCGTATGAGTGCGGCGACGATCCTGTCGATCGTGGCGATGATTCTCTGGCTGATCCTCGATCACGAACTGTGGGAGCGGCCGAAGTCGCCGGAGGAGCGCGATCGATCTGTGTTGTACAACACCGCGACCGTCGCCACCTTGGTCATCGGTGTGATCGTCCTCCACGTGGCCCTGTTCTGCCTGCTCCTGTTCACCGCGTGTCTCGCTCTTCCCCCGGAACTGCTGTCCCGCATTCTCGGGCGCGGGGTGAACTTCTCCGACTACCTCACGCTCACCTGGCTGCTGGCGTCCATCGCCACCATCGGTGGGGCGCTCGGGTCAGGTCTCGAGGACGACGCCGCCGTCAAGGAGGCGGCGTACGGGGTCCGGCAGCGCCAGCGCATTGAGGAGACGCGGAGGCGGTCGAACGAGGCGGGATGATCGACGAGGTGTGCAATGACTGTCTGCCGAGCGTCCATCAGGATACGGGCGACCGGGCGCGCTCACCCTGCTTTCGTGCGACGGTCGAAGGATCCTTTTCCGGTGGCGATGTGTGTGACCATTGGGGAGCATGAGTACTCGTGGCGTGGTCCGGTAATGGAACGGCCACGACCTCCTCGGCGAGGGTCGACTCGCCGGAAACCCCGGGCGGTTGCTGGGTGACTGGCCCACGGTTGCCGGTCTTGTGCCGATGAGGACGGAAGAGGCTGTGACGGCGCCCGGGGGGCGTGCGAACGGACGGGCAGCAGTAACAGCGCATCCGGAGGTCGCGAAGTTGATCTTGTTGGAGCGCTGGGGAGGGAGGGAGCCGACGCGGGAATCGAACCCGCGTATTCAGCTGGGGAAGCTGATGTTCTGCCAATGAACTACATCGGCGCGCACGATATTGGGCGCCCGTAGGCAGGCCCAACACCCTGCGATGGAAGCATTTGTCGCCCACTGACGCGCAAGGATCGCGAAGAGGATCCAGCGGATCAACGCCCGCACCGCGGGACGCCAACTCGCCCGCAGCATTGTTACCGGGTTGCCGAATCCTGCTGTCACGCCGCCGAAACGCCGCTTTGAGGAGTGCGCGGACAGCGGGAGAGAGGCACCGGCGGCGACTAGCGGTACGCGCACCTCGCGGTGCGCAACGGCTGTCCGACACGGCAGGGACGCTCATCAAGAGGAGGACACTCGTCGAAATCGCCTGTGTCTACCGGTGGTTGGCCGATGAGCCCGCCGCCAGTACCCCGAAACACATCCATCCGCGTCGGCACTGATTGGGACGGGGCGGCGCTAGTTAGAATCGGGCGATGGACAGGACCGACCGCGCCAGCCGGACGATCGCGGCACCACCGGCGACTGTGTACGGCGCTCTCCTCGACCGGGAGTCCCTCGAGGCTTGGTTGCCGCCGGACGGCATGCGCGGACGGGTCGAGCGGTGGGATCCCCGGCCTGGTGGCGGGTTCCGGATGGTCCTGACCTACCTCGACCCCGCCGACGGCCCCGGAAAGACGTCAGATGCGACGGATGTCGTCAATGTCGGATTCGCCGACCTGTTGCCACCGGAATGCGTGGTGCAGCGGGCGGTGTTCGAAGCCGACGACCCCTCGTACGCGGGCACCATGACGATGACCTGGCACCTCGCCGCCGCCGGTGACGGAACCGAGGTGACCGTCACCGCCACGGACGTGCCACCCGGCATAGACCAAGCGGCACACGAGGCCGGGATCGCCTCCTCGCTGGCAAACCTGGCGTCGTACGTCGAAGGGTCCGGCTGACTCGAGTCGGCTGCGACCTGCTTGCCGCCGATCCGGCGCCGCGCCCATGGTGCCGGGTGCCGTGCCAGTCCAGAGTTTGCACTCACGACTTGGGGTGCACGTGATGCACGGCGCATCACGCTGGGCTTGTTTGCACACGATCGTTGTGCGGGCTCGGGTGCCCGCATGGTGGACTCCCGCCCGTGGGTGCACGTCCTGCTGCGATCAATCGAGGATCGTGTCGCTTTGGCCGGGCTTGGCACAGGCATGGCGGATCTGTGCGAGTGCGGATTCCCGCTGTTCGTGGACGGTGTGCCGGGAGCGGGACGCCGGCGATGGGACCGGGGATATGTGAGCAGCTTGCCGCTACTGTCGTGAACGTCTGACTCGGTTCGGGTGTCATCGCGCCTCGGTCTCGCAGATTCACTGGGGGTGACGGGTGGTCAGGATGCGTGACTTTATTTCCGGGATGGTGGTGCAGACCATGCTGAAGGCGGCTTCCCGGACCATTCTCTCGGTGGGTTCGCCGCGTTGGACGGATAGGCTTCCTGCGGCGGGGGCGATGTAGTTGCCCGCGGTGACGGCGAATTGGCGGGCGCGGGCGTCGTAGATGTCTCCGTCGCCGGTGGCCGCGTTGTGAGGGCCCTCGCGGATGGTGGTGTGTGTTTCCCACAGTTGTAGAATCGCCCGGTCCGCGATGCTGAGTCCGCCTTGACGTGCCGTTCGGACGTGGATGGCTGCGGTGTGTGACTGACATGTTCATGCTCGGTGCGGTGTTGGCCGGCGGTGCAGGGGTTCTGGGGTTGGCGGTCGCACTGTTCGGGGGAGCGGAGCCACGGTGCCTGTGCGCGTTCGACGGCGACACCGAAGCCCGCGACGCTCCCCGGCCGTGATCGAGAGTCGGTCGGGTCTCGACCTGCGTTTGCGGGATCGAGCCGGAGCGGTGCGGATTCGGAGGAATCGCCCGGTTGCGGCGGCGGGCAATGTGCAGGACTGTACCGAAGTGCCGCCGGATGCGGCGTTCGGGCCGCTCGGCAACTCGACGACGAATCTCGCTGTACAGCTGTTCCCGTTGCCATTTCGCCCTGGCGATGTGGCCGGAGAAGGTGTCGAGAAGGTCGAGGTAGCCGTCCACGTCGTAGCTGACTTCCCAGTCGAAGTGACGCACCACGACGCTGTCGAAGAGCCCGCTCTGCTCGATTTCGGCCTGATGATCGGCCAGCTCACCCGGGCGCGCCCACGTCGCGGTATCCGGGAGACCTTCGCCGATCTCCTCGTAGACGGGCTGGATCTCTCGAAAGATCGGGTCCCCACCTTCCGGGAACACGTGTTGTGCACTCCACAACGCAGATGCCCTCCGGGGCGAATGAGACTGGCCGCCTTGATGTATCGCGTTGCGGGGTCGATCCAGTGCCAGGAGGTTGCCGCGAATACGAGGTCGTAGGTCATGCCTGGCGCCGGCTCCCAGTGCTCGAAATCGGCGCAGACCACCTCGGCGTTGGGGAACGGCGCCACATTCGCACGCGCGATCGCTGCCAATTCATGCCCGAGTTCGACCGACGTGATGGTGAAGCCCCGCCGCGCGAGTTCGACGGTGGCCTTGCCCGAGCCTCCTCCGATCTCCAGTAGCGAGTCACCTGGGCGCAGTCCGCTCGTGAGGACGAGTTCGTCATAGAGCGCCGACGGATAGCTGGGCCGAGCGGGGTGGTACTTCTCGGCGGCCAACTCGAATGTGTTTCGAAGCGTACGGCGATCCGATGTCATGGTTCGATCATCTCTGCTCCTCGGCGGATCGATCCAGCACCGGTTTCGCCGGCGTTTCGTGGGCTTGTCTACTCCGCTACCAGCGTTTTGATGCGCTAACCATCAGTGACAGCGACCCCGCGCAGAGGGGAAAATCAAACAGACCGGTCTCCAGTCTTCTGGCCCTACATCGCCTGAGGGGCGTGACGAGGCAGGTCGACTCCGATCCAGCCATCACCAGAAGGATGATCACCATGCCGGTTGTCGAGCAGTCCGTCGTCATCGCCCGTCCTGCGTCGGAAGTGTGGAGTTTTGTCACCGTCGCGGAGAACTGGCCGTCGTGGGAGGCGTCCACCGTTGAATGCGAGCAGCTCACCGACGGGGAACTCGGGGTGGGCACCCGGTGGCGCGGGGTAACCCGCATTCTGGGTAGGCGCCTCGACTGGGTGACCGAATTCGTCGAGTACGAGCCGTTGGAGGTGGCCACGTCCAAGTCGGTGGAGAGCAAGGTCGGCTTCACCGCGACGACGAGGCTCGAGGAAGTCGACGGCGGCACCCTGTTCACCTATCGGACCGACAGCGAAAGTGGCCTCGGAGGAATCTTCGGTAAGCTGGCTGACCCGATAGTCGCGAAGGCGTACTCACGGACGGTGCGGGCGAGCCTGGACAACCTCGCAGACCTGCTCACCATCGACGGCTGACCATGTGGGTCGGCTCTCATTCGGTCGTTCCCCGAGCAGCGATGAGATTCCGTGTCGCGACGAGTCTTACCGTGCATACGATGTGGCCGACCGAAGGAGCGAGCTGTGGAAGATGGCTGGTCGATGGTGCACGCGGAGCGTGTGGCGCTGGTCGACGACCGCGGGAGTCTCGACGCGGCGCGGTGGGACGAGCCGTCGCTCGGCGGCGAGTGGACGGTGCACGACGTGGTCGCCCACCTGGTCGACACGGCTCGGACGACGCGCCTCGGTTTCATGGTCGGTCTCGCCCGGGCGCGGTTCGACTTCGACCGCCAGAATGCCCGCGGTGTCGAACGCGAGCGCGGTGCCTCACCGCAGGAGACGTTGGCTCGGCTTCGTCGGGTGGCGTCGCGGACGTCGACGCCTCCGGCCCCCCTCGACAGCCGGCTCGTCGAGGAGATCGTCCACGGTGAGGACATCCGTCGGCCCTTGGGACTCACCCGCTCCTACCCGGCGGAGGCCGTCGACAGATCGCTCCGCCTGCAGACGCGCACCCCGGCGTCCTTCGGCGGTGCCAGAGAACTCGTGGCCCGCGTCCGGCTGACCGCAGCGGACACCGAGGTGTCGATCGGAGAGGGCCCCGAGGTGAGCGGCACCGCCCTGTCGCTTCTCCTGGCCGTCTCCGGTCGGAGGGTGGCGCTGGACGACCTCGACGGACCGGGAGTCGAGGTCCCCGCGGCGGCGATCTGACGAACCGCGGTCCGGGGCCCGGGCGACGGTCGCGGGTCGTCATCTGAAGGACACGTCGGTTCCCCTCATGGTCGGGGCGCCCACGAGTGTCGTCCAGCTCGGCACGTTTTCCGGCGCCATGCCCCCGGCCTCGCCGTAGACGACGTCCAGCGTGTCCTGCTCCATCTTCGAACCCGCGTAACTTGCGGGCATGATCTGGGATCCGTACCCCGGGACCTGTTCGGGGACGCCGGCGGGCGCCGGGAAGTATTCGATGGTCGACGGGCCGGGATTTCGCGACGGAACCTGGTACGAGCCGTCGTTGAACGATCCGCCCGGGTACTGCGGGAAGTTCCCGCCCGGTGCGGTGACGTTGTCGTAGCAAGCCGGTCCGCGGTCGTCGAGCAGGCGCGGCTCGTCCTGGTTGGGCAGGTAGCGACCTTTCGGGTTGATGAACTGAACAGAACCACGACCGCCGGGATAGGGATCGTCCAGGGCGAGCAGTTCTCGGGCTATCGGTTCGGCCTTCACGAAGTCCGCCAGAGTGCAACCGAAGCTCGGCGAGTAGCGGCCGAGGAGCTGCAGCGCCTCACGCGAATCGGCGGCGATGCTGACGATCGATTCGGCGTTGGTCTGCAGGAGATCCGCGGTGGACGAACTCGTTCCGGTCAGCGACGCCAGCAACGTGGAGATCTCGCCCTGCTTCTCCACCACGGTGTTTCCGGTGGTACGCAGGTTGTCGAGGGCGTCGACCAGGTCGGGTGCCGCCTCGGAATACGTCTGCGAGAAGTCCGCCAGACCGCGCAGATCCTCCTGGATGGCAGGAAGTTCGGTGTTCAGCCCGCCGAAGATCTCCTCGAGACGGTCGAGTGTCAGGCCGAGTTCGGCGCCGCGGCCGCTCAGTCCCTGGGACAGCGCGCCGAGCGTGTTCGCCAGGTCCTGCGGCGGAATCGCCTGCAGCAGCGGCAGCAGACCGTCCAGAACCTGACCGACCTCGACGGCGCTGCCACTCTTGTCCTGACGCAGCGTGTCGCCGGCCTGGATCGGCGGAGCAGTGTCGCCCTCGGGAACGATCAGCGACACATACCGCTCACCGAACAGCGTCTTGGGCAGCAACCGCGCCCTCGCGTCGGACGGAATCAGCGGCGCCTTGTCCGGCTGGATCGCGAGAGCCAGGGTGACCTCGTCCTCCTGGGAGGACGCGGAGCGCACCTCGCCGACGATGAGGCCTCGGACCTTCACGTCTGCATCTGGAGGCAGGGCATTTCCGGCGGTATCGGTGACGAGGTCGACCTTGACGACCCTGGTGAACCGCTTGTCGAACATCCCGACGGAGAGTGCCAGGTACAACGCGAGGACGAGGAAGAACACCAGCCCCAGCACCCGTCGACCCACGACAGATGTCGTGTTGCTCATACGACCACCCTCACGATCACCGCCGGTGGTTGCCGCTGAGACCGTGTCAGCGGCGCCGACCTCCCGATCTATCGTGCCTCGCGAAGGGTGCGTCTCGTGCTGCATCGCGCAGGTACCGGCAAATACTCGACGATTCCCGGATTCGGCTGGGCAGTCCCTACCGCCGAGGCCGATCCCCGCTTTTGCCGCCCATGCGCTCGTAGCGGAGCGATACCCTTGATCGGGGGATTCGGCGGAAGGACACAATGTGGGTCGACAACGACACAAGGCCGCACCGGGCGTAGTCGCCGTGTGATCGCACGGGGCCGCACTCCGAGTTACCGATGTACGAGCGGACCGATCTGGTCGAATCAGCCGAACGAACCCGCACAGCGCTTGCCACCGTCGTGGCACGGTTTTCCGAGGCTTGGGGGTCCGGGTCCCCGCCTGACCTGTCCGCGTTCCTACCCCGCGAACCGGCGGAGCGGCGTTCGATACTGATCGAACTGATCAAGATCGACCTCGAATACCGCTGGGTTCGTCACTGCTTCCCCAAACGACTGACCGAATACCGTGCGGAGTTCGCGGAGTTGCAGGAGGGTCCGCTTCCTGCCGACCTGGTCTACGAGGAATTCCACGCCCTGCGCCGAAGTGCGCACGGAGTCGATACGGCAACCATGGCCGCCGAGGCGGCGACCATGGCGGGTGGCCCCGACCTCGACGAGCTCACGAGTGACTACTGCAGCACGATGATTGCCCGTCCATTGGCGCAAGTTGTTCTGGGCAACATCGATGTCGGCGACCGTGTCGACGATTTCGACCTTCTGATGAGGATCGGGTCCGGCGCCTTCGCCCAGGTATATCTGGCTCGGCAACAATCGATGCAACGCCTGGTCGCGGTCAAGATTTCCCATAACCACGGCATCGAGCCGCAGACACTCGCCCAACTGGACCACGAATACATCGTGCGGATCTTCGACCAGCGACTGATCGCCGACGGCGAACTGAAGCTGCTCTACATGCAGTACCTACCGGGGGGAACGCTGCTCGACGTGGTGCACCTACTGCGCTCGACGCCTCCGGAACACCGCAGTGGTCAACTACTGCTCGATGCCGTCGACGGGGTCCTTGCCGCCAAGGGTGAGGTTCGGCCCAGCGAATCCGCCGTTCGCGCACGGGCCTCCGCACTGACGTGGCCGGAGACTGTGGCTTGGCTGGGCTGCCGACTCGCGGACGCGCTTCAGCACGCATCCGAGCGGGGAGTGTTGCATCGAGACATCAAACCCGCGAACGTGCTGCTGAGCGCCGAGGGAATTCCGAAGTTGGCCGATTTCAACGTCAGCGCCAGCAATCGCATCAAGGGCACGAGTCCGCTGGCCTACTTCGGCGGGTCGCTGGCGTACATGTCGCCCGAACAGCTCGAAGCCTGCCATCCGGGCTCGCCGGCGACCGCCGCCGACCTCGACACGCGAAGCGACATCTTCGCGCTCGCTGTCATGCTGTGGGAGTTGCTCACGGGACGCCGTCCCTTCGCGGACGAAACCTCCGCCGGCGAGTCGGAGACGTCGCTGGCCCGCATGCTCGAGCTGCGGCGCAGCCCCGTCGAGGCGAAATTCCTGTCGGAGCTTCCGCCGGATTGCCCGATGGCGTTGCGCCGCGTGCTTCTGAAGTGCCTGTCGCCCGACCGCGACGATCGCTACCCGTCCGGTTCGGAACTGGCCCAGCAGCTCGACCTGTGCCTCGAGGAGCGGTCCCGCGACCTGGTCTATCCGCCCCCGAACAGCTGGCGGGCGCGACTGTCCCGATCGCCCACCCCCATTCTGTGGTCGTCCTCGCTGGTCGGCATCGGCCTGGCCACCATCTACCTCGCCGTGCACCTCCAGGAACTGCTCAACGAGCGCCTGTCCGATGCCACGTACGCGAAGCTCTACACGAGCACGATCGTTTTCAACCTCTGTGCCTGGCCGCTGGCGGTTCTCATCTACGCCTATATGTCGCGTGATCTGCTCGCGGTTCCTCGCGGCTTACGCAAGGGCAGACGCTACGACGAGGCCGTCCTCGCGCGGGTGCGGTCGCGAACACTGGTCTGGGGCGATATGTGTGCCCTGAACACGTTCGTGTTTGCGGTCTGCGCATCCGTGGCGGGGGTGATGTTCCTTCGCTGGTTCACGGACCTTCCGGCCCGGCTGATGGTCCATGCGGCGACGACTGTTCTGGTGGCGGGCACCATCTCCGTTGCGTACACGTTCTTTCTGTCGACGTTCTACGTCGTTCGCTGCGTCTATCCCATCTATCTGCGCCACGGCCTCACGACTGCGCACGACACCGTCGTTCTTCGCGGGCTGCGCCGAAGAACGACGGTCTACCTGGCGGTGACGGCGTCCGTGCCACTGGTCGGGGTGCTGGCCGGATTCAGCACCCTCGAACCCGCGGAGCTTCCTCTCGTGCGCGACTCGGTCCTGGGGTTGTGCGCGGCCTCCGGGCTCGCATTCGTCGCCGTGTATTGGTTGTACCGGAAACTCGATGCCGACGTGCGCGCGCTGGAGCGAGTGGTCTAGCGCAACCGTTCGATCCCGATGTGCGACAGGCCGTCACACGCCACGCACTGTAGGTCTGACCGTGCAGTCGTTCACCCTCCCTGACGGGCGGCTGTCAGGGGTGCGCTTCGGACCGTCCGCGCGCAGACTGGAACCAGGAGGTCAGGAGGTTGTCATGCGACTACTACGGGGCCTGCTCGACGTGGTGCTGGGGATCCTCCCGGCCGTACTCGGCACGGTGCTGGGCATTGTCGCGGCGGTGGTATGGATCGTCGGTGGGGTGCTCTGCGTGACGGTCATCCTGCTTCCTCTGGGCTTGCCCGTGGTGAGGCTCGCCCGCCGTCTCTTCGCCCTCGCCAGGAAGCTGATGCACTTTCCCTGACGCGCAGGGTGAAGAAGATGAACGGTGCCTCACGGCTGAGCCGATCGAAGTGCTCGGGGGAGCGATCGCGCACCGCCGCACCGGGTCGCGGCTCCGAAACGCGTTCGACGGTGAATCCTGCTGCGCTGAATGCGTCGAACATGGCGTGCAACGGCCTGTGCCAGAACTTCATGTGGAAGGTCTCGCCGGACTTCACCCATTCCTCGGTGAACTCGTACGTTCCGAGATAGTCGCCCTCCCCGGCAAGCCTGAAGTCGACGAACGGGTGATGGGTCGAGATGACGACGCACCCGCCGGGCACGAGTACCCGGCGAAACTCGGTCAACGGTCTCGACCAATCGTGGACGTAGTGCATGACCAACGAGGCGACGACGACATCGAAGGTCGATGACCGGATGGGCAACTGCTGGTTGAGGTCCGCCCGGATCAACGGCACATCGGGACCGAGGCGCGTCCGGGCGATCGCGAGCAGACCCGTGCTGAGATCGACGCCGGTGACGGCAGCACCGGCGGCGACGAGTGCGCGTGAGAGCGCACCGCTGCCGCAGCCCGCATCCAGTACTTTGCTGCCTGCGACGTCGCCGACCAGCGCCAGCGTCGCGGGTCGCTCGTACAGCGCGTTGTACACGTTGTTCTCGGTATCGGCGTCATACGCCGACGCGTACGCGTCGTAGTCGTTGAAGGTTGCCACGATCTGATCATGTCCGATCGGAGCTTCCGTCGGACCCCCAACCGTCGCGGCACCCGGGTGGGGGTGGACTGAAGCTGAGTCGGGTCCGGAACGCGCGGATGTAGTACGTGGGGTCGTTCCGGAAATCGCTGGAACAGTGTTGTATTGAAAACCTGCGCGTTCTACCCTTGGGGTATGGCGACGGTCGACTACGACTCGGCGGATCCGGGCGGATCCGGGACCCGCCGTTACCGCTCTCCGCTGCGTCGGATGCAGGCAGCTCAGACGCGGGCGGTCGTGCTGGAGGCCGCCACCCGGCTGTTCGCCGAGCACGGCTGGGTCGGCACCGGCATGAGGGATGTCGCACAGGCCTCGGCGGTCTCCGTCGAAACCGTCTACACGACGTTCGGATCCAAGGCCCACCTGTTGAAGGCGGCGCTGGAGGTCGCCATCGTCGGCGACGACGCACAGGTGCCATTGGCCGACCGGCCCGTCTACATGGCGATCGGTACGGGGCGCACGACCGGCGACCGCATCGAGACGGGTGCGCGCATGATCGCCAGGATCAACGAGCGCATCTACCGCCTGGCCGTGGCGATCCGTCAGGGTGCGACGGCGGATGCCACGCTCGCAGCGGTGGCCGCCGACCTGGAGGGCCAGCGCAGGCGTTCGGTCGCCGACGTCGCACACCTCATCACGGGCCATCACGCCGATGCCGGTCAGGTCGACGAACTGTGGGTCCAGACCGGCGACCAGGTCTACGCCCTGCTCGTGGACGAATGCGGTTGGAGTCGCGACCGTTACGAGTCATGGTTGATCGACCGCATCGAAGAAATCCTCGACCGCCCGGTGTGACATACGGGCGCTTTTGTCTGGAGTAGGTCATGACAACCGACACTCGGCCTCCCGCCGACACTCGTATCATGCGCATCGTCCACAGCGCACTGCGCCGTGATATCGCCCGCGCCGTTCAGGTGCTGCGCACACCACCTCCGCCCGCGCGGACCCAGCGGGTCGCACTCGCCGATCACCTCGTGTGGATGATGCATTTCCTGCACCTGCACCACAGCGGCGAGGACCGTGGGCTGTGGCCGCTGGTCCGCGAGTTGAACCCGGCCGCCGGAGCACTGCTCGACGTGATGGACGCCGACCATGCGCGAATCGGCCCCGAGTTGGAGCGGGTCGCCGCCGCGGCGGTCGAATACCGTGCGCATCCGGCTGCCCGAGAAGACCTTTCGCGTTCCCTCACGGCTCTCGAACAGGTTCTGCTGCCGCATCTGCAGCGCGAAGAGGACGAGATGATGCCGGTCGTCGCCCGCACCCTGACCCGTCGTCAGTGGGACGACGTGGAGCAGCAGGTGTTCATCGCTTCGAAGACCAAGCGGGAGCTGGGGATCGAAGCTCACTGGATCGTCGACGGTGTCGACCGGGAAGACTACGACGTCACCGTCCGCAAGGTCGATCCGGCCACCCGGTTCATGCTGATCCATGCGTTCAAGCGACCATATCGGCGGGCGTGCGCCGCCCGGTGGGGTGCCGACCTCGACGTGAGCCCCCGGCTCCACCAGCCACCCCGCACCCAGGGCTCGGCAGAACTGTGGATCGACGTCCCGGCACGGCAGCTGTACGACGCGGTCGCCGACGTCACCCGAATCAGCGAACGCAGCCCCGAGTGCCGCGGCTGCGCGTGGCTACCGGGACGGCCGCCGGGGACCGTGGGCGCCCGATTCCGGGGGCACAACCGTGCACATCACATGCGCTGGTCCCGGGTCTGCGAGGTGACCGCCGCCGATCCGGGCAGGACGTTCGCATTCCACACGGTGTCGGATCGGCGCAACCCGCTGTACCACGACTCGACCACCTGGTCATACACCTTCCGAGCGGACGGCGACGGGACCCGGGTGACGCACTCGTATCGGATCGACGTCTTGCCGTACCGCCCGCTGCTCCCGCTCTACACACGCCTGCAGCCGCAGCACCGGGACATGCGGCCGCAGATGCGGCAGAATCTGGAGGCGCTGCGGCAGCAGGCGCACGCCGGTGCGCGTACAGGGCCGCCCCTGCCCCGAACGGCGTAATGCCCTGTCACGTTGGAACGCTCGCCATTAGAATCAGCGTCGATGTCAGGTGACCGCAGGAAGCGCTGCATTCGTGGGTAGGGCCCGCACACTCGCTCAGGTGTACCGACACTTCGGTGAGATCGACGCCGAAACGTCGCCGCTGTACGGGCGCGTCGCCGTCGCCCTGAGTGAGTCCGACGAGGCGCTGCGCGCCATCGAGGCGGCGCCCGCGCGCAAGCGACACCCGAAAGTGATCCTCGCCGCGCTGCACGACCTCGCCCTCGCCGGTCGCGCTCCCGCGCTTGCCTCGGCCTATGCCGATACGGACGGCGACGCTGCCGCCGGCGCGGCGGTCGACACGCTGCTGCGGATGACCGACTCGGTCGTGGCTCTCGCCGTGCGCCGGAAGACGCGGCCCGACGAGACCGGACGCAGCACCGTGCTGTATCCGGCCATTGCCGAGGCGGCGCGCCGGGTCGGCGCGAATGCGGTGGGGCTGATCGACGTGGGCTGTTCGGCTGGGCTCAACCTCAATGTCGACCGTGTGGGCATCACTTACGGCAACGGACAGTCGCTTGGCGACCTGTCCTCTCCCGTGCAGCTGTCGGCTTCGATCGTGGGAGACCGGCCCGTCCCGGCGCGGGTGATGCCCGAGGTCGTCGCCCGGATCGGCGTCGACCTCGATCCGGTCGACGTGACCGACGCGGACGAGGCCCGATGGTTGCGCGCCTGCCTGTGGCCGGATCAGCCGGAGCGGATCGCGAGGCTCGACGCGGAGATGGCGTTGGCGGCGTCGGCCCCTCCGCTGCTGCTGCACGGCGACGCCGTCGAGGTGATGCCCGACGCCGTCGCCCGGGTGCCCGCGGACGCCCTGCCTGTCGTCACCACGACGTGGGCGCTGTCGCGTTTCCCGGTCGAGAGTCGCCTGCGCTTCCTGGACCGCCTACACGAAGCGGCAGCCGGCCGGCCGGTGGCGTGGGTGTCAGTGGAGGGAGTCGGAGTCGCACCGACGATACCCACGCTCGGCGATCGCCACGCCTCTGGGCACAGCCTCATCGGCCTGGCCGTGTTCGACCGGTCGGCTCGGCCTGCCGAGGCTATCGGCCGCTGCTGGTCGCGGGGCCGCGTGCTGGCGTGGCTGGCAGACTCCTGACGGACCGGGCATCCCGTGAAACCGAATGATGTTGCCGCTGTGCGGGACTGTCGGGTGTGGGTCGTCGTCTCCCGAGGCCGGCGAATTCACTCGCTGTGATCTGCAGGTGGGGTGTCAGTTGCGTCAGTGTTGCGGTGAGTCAGGCTGTGGTCGGCCAGGGTCGGGCGGGTGTCGGAGGATGCGGATTTTCTCGCTTCGCCGCTGTCGCAGCTGCGCGCTTCGCCGGAGACTTGTTGCTCCCAGTACGCATCCGATCGTGCCCGTGATGCCCACGGAACTCCCATGCGATGTCCTCTCTGTGCGGGTGGCCGGAGGAGATCGCTCTTCCTGTCACATAGATCGCGCGGATGGCGGCTTGTCTCACCACTGCCCGGCCTCACGGGTGTATTTCCTTTGTACGCCTCGGCAGTGAGGTCTGTCGTACCCGGCGGACCGGGTCGGTGACCCGCGCAGCTCGGGTATCGGGCGAGTGGGAAGCGTCTGCCGGCGGGCTCTGGCTCACGTTCGTTGCCTTATCCGGATATGCGGGGTAGACCTGAGGTACGGATCCACGGCAGACCAAGGTCGGACCGGAAGAGAAGATTCCACCTCTCGGTCGTGGCGCCCAGCACGAGTTGTAGGCACCCACGCACAAGTACAGCCCACTAACTGGGCTCAGCGCGGTGGGCTTGCGTCAGGCGGGGGGATGTCTGACGCCGAGGCCACATTCCACCCCGCGCAACCATGCAGCTTGGTAACCCGACGTTCGTGCTCGCGGGCGGCGCCCCCTCATCAGGGACGCCGCCCGACGTGTGTGTGGAACGACCTGTTCGCGCGGGCGATCGGGATGCAGCGGAATCCTGGACGAGGTGATTCGATGGTGGTCGATTCCCGGAGAAGGAGAGCACATGCTGGTGGCATTCAGCGTCAGCCCGATGGGCGGGGACTCCGACAGCGTCGGTGCCGCGGTCGCAGCGGCCGTGCGGGTGGTCCGCGAATCCGGACTGTCCAACGAGACCACGTCGATGTTCACCACCGTCGAGGGCGAGTGGGACGAGGTGATGGCCGTCGTGAAGCGTGCAACGGACGTTCTGCTGGAACAGTTTCCGCGGGTCAGTCTGGTTCTCAAAGCGGATATCCGGCCGGGTCGAAGCGATCAGCTGCGAGCGAAGGTCGAGACGGTCGAGCGCTACCTGACCGACTGAGCTCGGTCATCCGGCCTCACCGTGTTCGCCGGCATAGTGGTGGGCGAGTTCCGTGCCGATCCGGGCCAGCTCGGCCCGGACCGATCGCGGTTCGAGTACCTCGACCATCGAACCCCAGCCGGCGAGGTTCCGGGCGATGTCCAACGGGGTCGGTGCGGCGAGACGGACCCGCGCGCGACCGTCGTCGTCCTCACCCTCGGGGTGGCAGTGCCGCCCGAAGTGATCGCGCAGGATCGGCACGAACCTGGCGTCGATGAGCACGGTCGCCCAGGTCGTCGAGCGCCGCTGTTCCACCTCGCCGACCACTTCTTCCCACGCTGCGGCGAGTGTGAAGTCGTCGGGGCGCTCGCCGGGCTGCTCCGTCGATTCGGCGTGGACGATCCGGTCGACCCGGAAGGTCCGCTGCCCCCGTTCGGTCCCGGCCAGGAGATACCAGATGTCGTCCTTGTCGACGAGACCCCACGGGTCGACGAGCCGCTCGGACCGTTGCCGGGCGCTGTTCGTGTAGATCAGGCGGACTTTCCGGCGCCGGATCACGGCGGCCTGCAGCAGGTCGACCATCTCGGGCCTGCGGCGATCGCGTTCGCCCCACCGGGTGGGATCGATCATGGTGGCAGTGGCGGCGGCCTCGGCGTCGGCCCGGAAGGTCTGCGGCAGTGCCCGCACGAGTTTGCGCAGCGCGGCCTTGGCCTCGCCCGAGACGGCGGCCGCGGGGCCGACCAGCAGGAACAGTGCCTGCGCCTCGGTCGCGGACAACCCGCTGAGGTCAGTGCGAGCGCCGCCCACGAGCGACCACCCACCGCCGCGCCCGGACTGCGGGTACACCGGGATCCCCGCAGCGGACAACGCCTCCAGGTCGCGGCGAGCGGTCGCGACGGACACGTCCAGTTCGTCCGCCACCTCGGCGGCGGTCACTCGACCCCGGGCCTGCATCAGCAGGAGGGTGGCGACGAGTCGGTCAGCGCGCATGTCCTCAGCTTCCCGCAGAAAGTGCTCAATTGGTGAGCACTTTGAGTTGGAGGATGAATGTTGTCACCGACCGAGGAAGGGAATCACCCATGTTGCGAGGACTCACCACCGTCAACTTCTACGCCGACGACCTCACGGCCGCCCAGGCCTGGTACACCGAACTGCTCGGAGTCGAGCCGTATTTCGTGCGCGCGCTGGAGGGGGCACCCGCCTACATCGAGTTCCGGCTCGGCGACTACCAGCACGAACTCGGCATCATCGACAGCAGATTCGCAACGCCCGACCGGTCACGCGGTGCCGAGAACACGATGACCTACTGGCACGTCGACGATCTGGACGCGAGCGTCGAGCGGCTGCTGTCGCTGGGTGCCACCCTGCACGGCAAGCCGGTCGAACACGGGCCCGGATTCGTCACCGCATCCGTGGCCGACCCGTTCGGGAACATCCTCGGCGTGATGTTCAACCAGCACTACCTGGACATTCTGGCTGCGAAGGCAGGCGCGTGATGGACACCCACGACGTGAACACCGTCGTCGCTCGCACGCCCGCGCAGTGGCGTGCCTGGCTTTCGGAGAACTGCCGGTCCGAGACGGAGGTCTGGCTGATCATCCACCACAAGGACAGCGGAACGCCGAGCGTGCGCTACCACGAGGCGATCGAGCAGGCCCTGTGCTTCGGGTGGATCGACGGCCTGCGCCGCAGACGTGACGCCGACAGTTCTCGACTGCGTTTCACGCCGCGCACCCCGCGCAGCACCTGGAGCCGGGTGAACCGGCAGCGCGCGGCGGAGATGATCGAGCAGGGACTGATGACCGAGCACGGTTACGCCGCTATCGATCTGGCCAAGGCCAAGGGGACCTGGGAGAACACGGCGACCGGGGACAGCGCGACCATCCCTGGCGATCTGCAGGAAGCGTTTGCGCGACACGACGCCGCACGCGCGAACTTCGACAGGTTTCCGCCGTCGTCGACACGGTTGATCCTGGAGTGGATAGCGTCAGCCAGGAAGCCGGACACGAGGCAGCGGCGGATCGAGCGGACGGTCACGCTGGCGGCGATGAACCTCCGGGCCAATCATCCGGGGGTCCGGGCCCCGGACGGTGTGCGGTAGCCGTCGCGAGACCGGTGTCCCGATCGGAGACAGGGAGAGGGAGAGGGGAGACACGACATGGACTGGCCGCACGAACTCGCCGATCAGCTCGGCTGGCACTGGGAGCAGCAGTTGCGTCCCCGGCTGGAGGGGCTGACCGACGAGGAGTATTTCTGGGAACCCGCGCCGGACGGCTGGAGTGTGCGCCCGCGCGGGCAGTCGCAGGCGCCGGTCCGGGCCGGAAGTGGCGCGTTCACCATCGACTTCGCCTTTCCCGAACCGGACCCGCCACCGGTCACCACCATCGCGTGGCGGCTCGGGCATCTCGTCGTCGGCGTCTTCGGGATGCGGATCGCCAGTCACTTCGGCGGGCCGCCCGTCGACTATCAGACGTTCGAGTACGCCGGCACCGCGGCCGAGGCGCTCGCGCAACTCGACGAGAACTATGCGGCCTGGTCTGCAGGTGTCCGGAGCCTCGGGGTCGAGGGGTTCGCCCGGCCGTGCGGCGCCGGCGAGGGAGCGTTCGCGGACTATCCCATGGCGGCGTTGGTGTTGCACATCAACCGGGAGGTCATCCATCACGGCGCCGAGGTGGCGCTGTTGCGCGATCTCTATCTGCGCCGGCCGATTTCCTGACCGGAATCCGGGCCGGCTCCACGGGTTTCACTCCCTGGGCCGAACGGATCTGCCAAGCTCGGGTATGCCACCGACTCGGCGGATTCTCCTGTTGACGTGCGTCCTCGCTCTCCTGGCCGCGTGCACGTCGAACACCTCGTCCCCCGATTCTTCCTCCGCGGACGCGAGCAGCGGTTCTGCCGTCTCGTCGGCCGATCCGGCGCAGGCCGACGCGGTGATGAAGATCGTGCGCGACACCATGGCGGAGAGTCACCTGAAGGCGGTGATCGTGCGTGTCACCGTCGACGGCAAGGAGATCGTCACCCAGGCTCTCGGCGAGTCGATGACCGGAGTGCCCGCCACCACCGACATGCACTTCCGCAACGGCGCGGTCGCCATCTCCTACGTGTCCACGCTGCTGCTCCAGCTCGTCGACGAGAAGAAGGTGAGTCTCGACGATACGGTGTCGAAGTGGCTGCCCGACATTCCGCACGCCGACCGCGTGACCCTCCGCCAGCTCGCCCAGATGACTTCGGGCTACGTCGACTACGTCATCGGCAACACCGAATTCGACAGCGCCCTCTACGCGGCACCGTTCCGCAACTGGACGCCTGAGGAACTCCTGGCATTCGCCACGTCCGAGCCCCTGCTCTACGAACCTGGGACGAACTGGAACTACGCCCACACCAACTACGTCATCCTCGGGTTGGTTCTCGAGAAGATCACCGGTCAGCCGATGACGGAACTCATGCAGGACGAGGTGCTGGGTCCGCTCGGCCTCGACGACACCACGGATCCGGGGACGGCGGCGATCCCCGAACCCGTCCTGCACGCGTTCTCGTCCGAGCGGCGCGAGGCCCTGCAGATCCCGCCCGGTGCACCGTTCTACGAGGAATCCACGTATTGGAATCCGTCCTGGACCATCACCCACGGCGCCATCCAGATCACGAACATCTACGACCTCCACGACACGGCCGTCGCCATCGGCACGGGTGAACTACTGTCGCCCGAGTCCTACGAGGCCATGGTGTCGACGGACCTGCGTGGCAAGACGACCGCGCTGCCCGGCTGCACCACCTGCTTCCCGCAGTCGGAGGACTACACCTACGGGCTCGGACTACCGATCGTGGGGACCTGGCTCATGCAGAACCCGCTGTTCAGCGGATCGTCGGCGGTCGAGGCCTATCTGCCCTCGCAGAAGATCGCCGTCGCCATCGCCGTCACGTACGAGCCGGCCGCCTTCGACGACACGGGGGCGTACAAGAACGAGGCCGACAGGCTGTTCCGGAAGATCGGCGCACACCTCGCTCCGACCGAAGCGCCGCCGGTGGCGGTCGGCTAGCGTTCACCCGCGACGCGGGCGAGGCGACGGACGAGAGTCCGCACCACCGGGCCGTAGGTGACCGCGAGTACGGAGTCGAGGGGTCCGGGAGCGGACATCGTCATCGTGATCCGCGAGCCGGCACCGTAGGGTTCGACGACGTGATCGAGCGTCGTCGGTCCCACGCGCCAGGTCCAGGAACGGCCCGGTGTCTTGGCCGAGATCGACGCGGGAACAGGCACGACCCAGAGCAGTCGCGCCGCTCCACGCCGGCCGGCCTGAACCTCGGGGGACCCGAGACCCCACGCTCCGCGGACGTGCGGCGCCCACTCGGGCCAGCGCGAGGGCCGGGAGACGAGCGCCCACGCGACGTCCACCGAGGCGTCGGAATCAGCTGAGAACGAATGCGGCACGGGGGAGGAATACCCGGTTTCGACCCCGGCAGACACCGCAGATGCGGCTCGCGGAGTGGTCGGAGGTGAACACCGGGTGAATTGGCCCGTGTCGAGTTGCATGTAACTCGAGGTACTGGCCACGCTTGGAGGGAACGGCGAGGGAGGGAGCCGATCATGCTCGTTCGTCTGCCCGGGGTGTATCGCCCCCAGCGTGACACCTGGCTGCTCGCCGAGGTGCTGGCGGCCCGAGATCTCGGACCGGGCACCCGCGTGCTCGATCTCTGCTGTGGCACAGGCGTGTTGAGCGTCGAGGCGTGCGCGGCGGGCGCGGGGTGGGTGACGGCGGTCGACGTGTCGCGCCGGGCCGCGATCAGTACCTGGCTCAACGCCAAACTGCGCCGCCGGACGATCCGCGTCGTGCGGGGGCTGGAGGCGCGGGAGATGATCCGGCCGGGCCAGCGCACCGAGCGCATCGCGGTGCTGGCCGCGACCGACCTCCGGTACGGCGAGGCTCCACGCTGACCTGGGCTCTGACTCCGGCGTCCAACTGTTCTCGCCACGGCACAGGTGAGTGGTTCACGTGGTTCGTCGCAACCCGGGACACAACGCAGAGGATCGTGTTGTTCGCGCTGTGGCCGTCCTCAGGAAAAGCGAGCTGATCGGGCTCGCAACCACATCGCCGACGCTGGTGACCGACGGCCACGTGCCGCGTGTAAAGTTTGCCGTTCGACGACGCCCAGCTTTCGAGGACTGCTGAACCACTACATGGCCAAGATCGATCGCAGCCGCACTGCCGCACTGACCCAAGCGCCGACCCTCCACGAGCCGGATGCCGGCGTCCGGCGCACCGTGCTCCCCGGCGGGCTTCGGGTGGTCACCGAATACGTTCCCGGTGTCCGATCCGCATCCGTGGGCGTCTGGGTGGGTGTCGGATCCCGTGACGAGCAGCCCACCGTCGCCGGGGCCGCGCACTTCCTCGAGCACCTCCTGTTCAAGGCCACGCCGTCGCGCAGCGCCCTCGACATCGCGCAGGTGATGGACGGCGTCGGCGGCGAGCTCAACGCGTTCACGTCCAAGGAACACACCTGCTTCTACGCGCACGTGCTCGACGACGACCTGCCCCTCGCCATCGACCTCGTCAGTGACGTCGTCCTTCGGGGCCGCTGCCGGTCCGCCGACGTCGACGTGGAACGCCAGGTGGTCCTCGAAGAGATCTCGATGCGCGACGACGACCCGGAAGACCTCCTCGGCGACGCGTTCCTGACCGCGCTCTACGGCGACCATCCCGTCGGCAGGCCGGTCATCGGCAGCGTCGAATCCATCGAATCGATGACCCGCACCCAACTCCACTCCTTCCACGTGCGGCGCTACACGCCACCGCGCATGGTGGTGGCCGTCGCCGGCAACGTGGAGCACGAACCGACGGTCGAGCTGGTCCGGCGCGCCTTCGCCGGGCACCTCGACTCGGCGTCCGAACCCGCCCCGCGACGCGCAGGCACCCTGCGCCTGCGGGCCGAGCCGACCCTCAGCCTGACCAACAGGGACAGCGAACAGGTCCACCTCTCCCTCGGGGTGCGCGCGTTCGGGCGGCACGAGTCGCACCGCTGGGCGCTGTCGGTGCTCAACGCCGCGGTCGGTGGCGGACTCAGTTCCCGGCTCTTCCAGGAAGTGCGCGAGATCCGCGGCCTGGCGTATTCCGTGTACTCGGGCATCGACACGTTCTCCGACACGGGTGCGTTCTCGATCTACGCCGGGTGCCAGCCGGAGAACCTCGGCGAGGTCACCACAGTGATCCGGGAGGTGCTGTCGAACGTGGCAGCCGACGGCATCACCGACGCCGAGTGCGCCCGCGCCAAGGGATCGCTGCGGGGCGGACTGGTTCTGGGACTGGAGGATTCGGGCTCCCGGATGCACCGCATCGGCCGCAGTGAGCTCAACTACGGCAATCACCGCAGCATCACCGAAACCCTGAGCAAGATCGACGCGGTCACCACCGACGAGGTGCGCGACGTCGCGCGAGTGCTGCTGCAGCGCCCGTTCGGCGCCGCCGTCGTCGGACCGTATCGTCGCAAGCGTGACCTGCCGGCCTCGGTGCGCGGCATCGTCCGGTAACGAGGATTCGCCGAAACCAGAGGAGAAGCCCGAGATGAAGATCCGTGGAGCGGTACTCGAGGAGATCGGGAGAACCCGCCCGTTCGCCGAGTCGGCGCCGATCTCGATCTCCGAACTCGACCTCGACGAGCCCGGCGAGGGCGAGATCCTCGTCCGGATCGAGGCGGCGGGCCTGTGCCATTCCGACCTGTCCGTCGTCGACGGCAACCGGGTGCGCCCGGTCCCGATGCTGCTCGGGCACGAGGCCGCGGGGCGGATCACCCAACTCGGAGCCGGAGTCGACGACGTCACGGTCGGACAGCGCGTCGTTATGACGTTCCTCCCTCGCTGCGGGGAGTGTGAGGGCTGCGCCACCGACGGCCGGATGCCGTGCGTGCCCGGCACCGGTGCCAACAACGACGGAACCCTGCTCGACGGGGGAGTGCGACTGCACCGCGGCGGCGACACCGTGCACCACCACCTCGGGGTGTCCGGATTCGCGACGCACGCGGTCGTCAACCGCCGCTCGGTCGTCCCCGTCGGCGACGACGTCCCCGCCGATGTGGCGGCCGTCCTCGGATGCGCCGTCCTCACCGGCGGCGGTGCCGTCCTCAACGCGGGCGATCCGCAACCCGGCCAGGCCGTGATGGTCGTCGGGCTCGGTGGAGTGGGGATGGCCGCGATCCTGACGGCGGTCTCCAGGGGCGCCGGCGAGGTCATCGGCGTCGATGCCGTTCCCGAGAAGCTGCAGACCGCACGCGAACTCGGCGCAACGGCCGTCTACACCCCGGCGGAGCTCGAGGAAGCCGGTGTCCGGGCACCCATCGTCATCGAGGCGGCCGGCAACGCGCGCGCATTCGAGTCGGCTGTTCGCGCGACCGCTCCCGGTGGCAAGACGATCACCGTCGGTTTGCCGTCGCCCGACGCGCGGTCGTCGATCTCCCCGCTCACTCTGGTGGCCGAGGCCCGCACCATCATCGGCAGCTACCTCGGGTCGGCGGTGCCGTCGCGGGACATCCCGATCTACGAGGACCTGTGGCGCGCCGGGAAGCTCCCCGTGGAGAAGCTCATCTCCTCCCGCATCACGCTCGACGACATCAACCGCGGCATGGACGAACTCGCCGACGGCAAGGCGATCCGGCAGATCATCGTGTTCGACTGACCCGGCGGGCCGGTCGCGGGCAGAATTCTGCCCTTGAGGTTTCGCACCACCATCGAGCTGGGCGGCAAGACCGCGACCGGTTTCCGGATCCCCGAGGACGTCGTCGCGGAACTGGGGTCGGGTAAGCGCCCCGCGGTCCGGGTCACGATCGGTGGTCACACCTACCGCACCACGGTCGCGCTGATGGGTGGCGCGTTCATGATTCCGCTCAGCGCCGAGAACAGGGCAGGTGCGGGCGTGGCGGCAGGTGACGAGGTGGACGTCGCCGTCGAACTCGACACCGAACCCAGGGTCGTCACGGTTCCGCCCGACTTCGCCGAGGCGCTCGACCGGCAACCGGACGCGAGAAGGGCGTTCGACGCACTGTCGTACAGCAACCAGCGCCGGCACGTGCTCTCGATCGAGGGTGCCAAGACGGACGAGACCCGGCAACGCCGGATCGGCAAGGCCGTGGACGCGCTGCTGCAGGGCTGAGGCCAACCGGCAGCAATTCCGTCAGGCGGAGTCGCCCGGGCACCCGGTGACGTCGTCGACCGGCAGTGCCGACAGCGCGATCAGCGCGGACACGAATCCCTCGCGGTCGCGCTCCGGCAACCTGGCCAGGAGCCGCTCCTCGCCCCGCCGGATCGCCGCCTGTGCCGAGGCGCGCACGTCGTGCCCGTCCGGGGTCAGCGACAGCAGGCGGGCCCGGCGGTCCGCGGGATCGCGCTGACGGTCGATCAGGCCACTGTCCTGCAGGTCGTCGAGCACGCCGATGATCCTGGTCTTGTCGGCTCCGATTGCTTCCGCGAGCGCGGCCTGGGTTCGCAGCGGGTGCTCGTCGAGTGCCAGGAGCACGACGTATCCCCACATGGTGAGTCCGTGCTCCGCGAGCACGGGGAGTTCCGCCGCCACCAGCGAACGGTTCAGAGCGGTCGTCATCGCCGCGAGGTCGGGACGAGTGCGTTCGTGCTGTCCGTTGGTCGGGTCGAGGCTGGGCATATCGCAGAAAATACACCTTGACCGATCATATGCAGAGGTAGATGATAAGCGAACGCATATAAATTCGAGTCGAGGACGAGGTGTCGACGATGGATGTGGACGAGGTCCGGCGCTGGGATGTCCGCGCCGTGCAATCGAGTGTGGAGTTCGTGTCGCAGGTGACCCGCGACGATCTGCAGCGCGCGACCCCGTGTGCGCAGTGGACTCTCGGGGAACTGCTCGCCCACATGACCGTGCAGCACCTGGGGTTCGCCGCAGCGGCCGCGGGCGGCGGTCCCGACCTGTCGAAGTGGCGGCCGCACGTGGCGGCGGATCCCGTTGCCGCGTACCGCTCGGCGGCCCACACCGTCATCGAGGCCTTCGCCCGGGACGGCATCGGGGAGCAGCAGTTCTGGTTGCCGGAGATCAGCACCGAGTTCCGGTTTCCCGCACCCACGGCCGTCGGGTTCCACTTCCTCGACTACATCGTCCATTCGTGGGACGTCGCCCGGTCACTCGGGTTCGACTTCGCGCCCGAATCCGGCATGGTGGCCGCGGTTCTCCCGATCGCACGACTCGTCCCGGACGGGGCGGACCGGATGCGCGAGGGGGCCGCGTTCGCTTCCGGCCTGCCGACCGACCCCGACTCCGCCGATTTCGACACCGTGCTGTCGCTGCTCGGCCGATCACCGCACTGGCACCCCGAGTACGAGGCCGGCCGCGTCTGACGGCGAGACGCAGGTCTCCCGCCCCGCCCCTGCGCACCGGTCGGCACCCGGCGATTGCGTAGGCTTTCGGGCGAATCGTTGTGACTGGACGGAGCGTGGAGAAGTGAGCGCAGCAGCACCCATCAGGGTCGGGGTTCTCGGGGCCAAGGGCAAGGTCGGCCGAGCGATCTGCGAGGCGGTGGAGCAGGCACCGGACCTCGAACTCGTCGCGGAGGTCGATCACGGCGACCGACTGGAGACGTTCGTCGAGGCCGGCACGCAGGTCGTCGTCGACTTCACCCACCCCGACGTGGTGATGGACAACCTGAAGTTCCTCGTGTCCAACGGTATTCATGCTGTCGTGGGCACGACGGGATTCGACGACGCCCGGCTCGACACGGTGCGGTCGTGGGTGTCGGAGCGGCCCGAGGTGGGTGTCCTGATCGCCCCGAACTTCGCGATCGGTGCCGTTCTCTCCATGCGCTTCGCCGAGGCGGCGGCACGGTTCTTCGATTCCGTCGAGGTCATCGAGTTGCACCACCCTAACAAGGCGGACGCGCCGTCCGGCACCGCCTACCGCACCGCCGCGCTCATCTCGGCGGCACGCCGCACGGCGGGCGTGGGACCGAGCCCCGACGCCACGACCACCGAACTGGAGGGTGCGCGCGGCGCCGACGTGGACGGCGTGCGGGTGCATTCCGTGCGGCTGGCAGGTCTCGTCGCCCATCAGGAGGTCATCCTCGGCACGCAGGGCGAGACGCTGACCATCCGGCACGATTCGATCGATCGCAATTCCTTCGCCCCCGGCGTCCTGCTCGGGGTACGGGAGATCGGCTCCCGTCCCGGCCTGACCGTCGGTATCGACCCCCTTCTCGACCTGTGAAGGACGGCTCGGCCAAGACCGTCGTCACGATCGGACTGCTGGTCGCGGCGCTGGCGTTCTACTTCGTCCTTCTCGGCCAACGCGGGATCGAGCTGATCCAGGACGGCGGAGCAGCCGCGATCGGCCTGGGTGTCGGCGTCCTGATCCTTCCGTTCCTGGGCGCCTGGATCGTCTACGCCACGCTGCGTGCCGGATTCCAGCATCAGCATCTGTCCCGCCGCATAGCCGACGAGGGGCTCGAACTGGATGTCAGCGATCTGCCGAAGCGCCCCTCGGGCCGCATCGACCGGGATGCCGCCGACGCACTGTTCCATCAGGTCAAATCCGAATGGGAAGCAGACCCGGACAACTGGCGGAACTCCTACCGCCTCGCCCGCGCCTACGACTACGCCGGCGACCGCGGCAGGGCCCGGGAGACGATGAAACGGGCCGTGGAACTCGAACGCGTCGAACGGGAAGGCGAGCCCGGCCGGTAGGAAACGGGCCCGGTCGTACGCTGACGACTGTGAAGTCACTACTCGTCGTCCACCACACGCCGTCGCCGGTGACCCGTGAGTGCCTCGAAGCCGTGCTGAAAGGCGCGCGCGATCCCGACATCGACGGCGTCGAGGTGAAGTCGATCCCCGCTCTCGGCGCAACCGTGCCCGACGTCCTGGCAGCCGACGGGTTCCTGTTCGGAACGTCCGCCAACTTCGGCTACATGTCCGGTGCGCTGAAGCATTTCTTCGACACCGTCTACTACCCGTGCCTCGACGCGGTCGCCGGCCGCCCCTACGGGCTCTGGGTGCACGGCAACAACGACACCGCCGGGGCCGTGACATCGGTGCAGAAGATCGTGACCGGGTTGGCACTCACGCAGGTGGCCGAGATCCTGGAACTGACCGGATCGCTCGACGCGAGCGCACGGGAGCGGTGCTACGAACTCGGTGCGACGGTCGCGGTGACGCTGGCCGAGGACGCCTGACGGTCGCGGCCGGGAGTTGTGTCGGTGGTTGATGGCAGGCTGCGGGCATGCGTGAGATGACCGCAGCCGCGGCCCGGAGATCGGCGCTCTGGGCGCAGGGGTTCGCCGACCGGAAACCGGCCGGGGCGCCGACGCGCAGGCACGTCCGTTCGGTCCTCGACCGGGTGCGGCTGTTCCAGATCGACTCGGTGTCGGTGGCGGTGCGCGCCCACTACGTCCCGCTGTTCAGCCGTCTCGGTGTCTACGACCGCGGGCTGGTCGATTCGGCGGCGTGGTCGCATTCCGCCCGCGCACCCCGGATGCTGGCGGAGTACTGGGCCCATGAGGCGGCGTTCATCCCCGTCGAGGACTGGCCGCTGATGCGCTGGCGGATGCACCGGTACCGGCACGGTCGCTGGTCCGGTGAATCCCGCGTACTCGACCGCAGTCCCACGCTCGCCGCCGACGTGCTCGACGTGATCGGCGCCGTCGGTGCGTGCAGCGCGAGCGACGTGGAGAAACACCTCGAGGTCGACCGGCCGGACCGCAAGGGGCCGTGGTGGGATCGCAGCGACACCAAAGTGGTGTGCGAGCAACTGTTCGCGTCCGGTGCGCTGGCGGTGGACAAGCGGGTCGCCTTCACCCGTCACTACGACCTGAGTGAACGGGTGCTGCCGAAAGCGATACTCGCCGAGGAAGTCTCGGAGGAGGACGCCGTCCGCGGCCTCGTGCAGCGGTCCGCGCGGGCCCTCGGTGTGGCCACCGAACCCGATCTCCGTGACTACTACCGACTGTCGCCGGCGCAGACCGCCTCGGCCATCGGGGAACTCGTCGAGGACGGGGTGCTGGAACGGGTGGGAGTCCGCGGCTGGGATGCGCCGGCATTCGTTCACCGCGACGTCCGGGTTCCCCGGAAGGTGGAGGGGTCGGCGCTGTTGTGCCCGTTCGATCCGCTGGTCTTCTGCCGTCCCCGGACCGAGCGGATATTCGACTTCCGGTACCGCCTCGAGATCTATACCCCCGCGCACAAACGTGTCCACGGGTACTACGTCTATCCGTTCCTGCTGAACGGTGAACTGGTCGCGAGGGTCGATCTCAAGGCCGACCGTGCGTCGGGAACGCTCGCGGTGCGATCTGCGTTCGTGGAACCCGACCGGAATCCGGGGCGTGTGGTGGAGGCGCTGCTCCCGGAACTGCGAAGAATGGCAACGTGGTTGGGTCTGGACGACATCCGGGTGGACGATCGCGGCAACCTCGGTGCTCTCCTCGCGGCCGCGGCGGCGCGGCCGCGAGGAGAGTGAGGAACTACAGGCTCTCGACGAACTTCGTCAGGCCCTTGCTCGCGGTCTCGAGCGCCGTCTTCTGCGCCTTCTTCACGAGGAACCCGGGCAGCGGGATCTTCGGGTCGACCGTCAACTCGAACGTGACCTTGGTGCCTGCGCCGGACTCGGTGAGGACGTACGAGCCGTCCTGGGCGTTCTGCTGGCCGCTCTCGACGAGATGCCACGACACGGTGTCGTCGCCCTCGAACGTGTAGTCGACGACCTGCTCGTCGCTGATCCCGAGGATGGAGACGCTCATCCGGACTCGATGGGGGCGGCCGTCGTCGTGTGTGCTCTCGATGGTGACCGACTTGTGGGCCGAGGACCACTCGGGCAGGCGATCCACCGCAGCGATCGCGGCCATCACCGTGGCCGGATCGGCCTTGATCTCGAATTCCTTGACGCCGGAAACGGCCATGTTCTTCGCTCCTTCGAGCCCGTGGCGACTCTCACCGTGTGGCTGATGCGACGTAATTACATCACCGCCGCCGACGGGCGTGTGGAGTGAGTATGCCGGTGCTCAGAAATTGTCTCTGCCGCTGCGGCGCATCTGGTCCTTGAGTGCGCCCTGGACCGCCTGCGACACCCAGGAATTGAGCGACACCCCGTTCTGCGAGGCGGCCTCCTCGGCCTTCGACTTGATCTGATCCATCAGGCGCAGAGTGACGCGGCTGATGTCACCGGTGACGTCATCGAAGGCGGCACCGATGTCCTCGGCTGTGGTCGTTCCGTCCCCGTCCGGCCCGGGCGCGGTGGGGGTGCGATGCACGTCGACCGCGACCTCGCTGCCGTTCAGACGCACACCGACGGTGCGATTACCCAGCTCGGACGACACTTCACCCGCGAAATCGGTGAGCGCCGAGAGCAGGAGGAGCCGGGCGGCGGGTTCGACCGCGGCGGCGAGCGCCGACGCGGTCGCCCGCGTCTGCTCGTCGCCGAGTGCGGCTGCCGCATTCAGGTCGTCTTGCAGCCGGGAGACGTAGTTGCCGAGGTCCATGACGCCAGCATGGCGTCATAAGTGACGTCAGTCAAGCAGTCGTGACTTCAGCTGGGCGATGTCTCCCTCGGACAACTTCAACCCCTCCGACACGTAGGCGTCGAAGCTGCCGTAGGTGGCGACGGCCGTGTCGAACGCGATGTCGAGCCACGCCTGGTCGACGCCGTCCAGTCCGGGATGCTCCGGATCGGCGCCGCGGTAGGTGTTGCTGAGCAGATAGTCCGCTCTCACCGTGTCCCGCGGAACCCCGAGGACGGTGAGCAGCACGGCCGTCGTCCAGCCGGTGCGGTCCTTGCCTGCGCTGCAGTGGTAGATCACGGCGCCGTCGGCCGCTGCGATGTCGTGCAGAACCGCCGAGAACGCCTCGTTCGCACCCGGTCCCGTCACGAAGGCGCGGTAGGCGGCGGGCATGTCGACCAGAGTGGTGATCGGTGACTGCCCGAGCACGTCGTACCAGTTCCCGGCTGCTCCGGCCGGAAGCCGGTCCGGCGCGAGCGCCCGCTCGAACGTCGTGCGGAGGTCGTCGACGATCGTCACATTCGACGCGTCGAGTTGCGCGAGGTCGCGCGGGGTCAGCCTGTCCAGCGCGTCCGTGCGGAACACCAGACCGGAGCGGACGACGGCACCGTCTGCCGTCGGGTATCCACCGATGTCACGGGCGTTTCGGGCACCCTCGAGCCCGAGTGAGCGCTGCGCCGTCACGGGCTGTGCCGGACTACCGGCGACCGACGGTCCCGTCGCGGGCGGTCCGGCGAACGCCGGGGGAGCGGCCCCGAGAACCGCTGTCCCGAGAACTGCGATCACGACGGCGTGCGCGGCCGGTCCGGTACTGCACAGGAAGTCTCCCTCGCGAATCTGCGGCGCCACCGAAAGTGTGGGCGAGTCGAGACTGACACGCGCGGGTGAACGCACGGGAACCGGGCCGTTGCCGGAACGGGGCACGCCGAGACCCCGATCACCGCTGCGACTAGGGTCGATGCATTCAGGAGGGACTCCCCACCAGGGAGTTCGGTAGGAGGAACAGCGCAGTGCCGCAGACCGTGCCGCTCAGGGTGCAACTCGTCGCGAAGACGGAGTTCTTTCCGCCGGCGGACATTCCGTGGGAGACCGACGCCGACGGCGGCGAAGCGCTGGCGGAGTTCGCGGGCCGGGCGTGCTACCAGAGCTGGTCCAAACCCAACCCCCGCACCGCGACGAACGCCGGATATCTGCGCCATCTGCTTGAGGTCGGGCACGAGTCGGTCCTCGAACACGGCACGGTCAGCTTCTACATCACCGGCATCTCCCGGTCCTGCACCCACGAGTTGATCCGGCACCGCCACTTCTCCTACTCGCAGCTGTCGCAGCGCTTCGTGCGCGAGAACGACGGCAACGTCGTCGTCCCCCCCGCGATCGCGGGCGACCCGGAACTCGAGGAGCTGTTCGCGAAGGCCACCGACGCGAGCCGGGCGGCGTACGGCGAACTCCTCGAGGCACTCGAAACGAAACTGGCGGACACCTCCAGCGTGCCGCTGCGCAACAAGCAGGCGAGGCAGGCGGCGAGGGCCGTCCTGCCCAACGCCACGGAGACCCGCGTGGTGGTCACCGGCAATTACCGGGCGTGGCGGCACTTCGTCTCGATGCGCGCCACCGAGCACGCCGACGTGGAGATTCGCCGCGTCGCGGTCGAGTGCCTGAGGCAGCTGCAGGCGGCAGCGCCGAATGTCTTCGGCGACTTCGAGGTACTGGTCTGGGGTGACGGCACGGAGGTGGCGCGGAGCACGTTTTCCGCCGACGCGTGACTGGTGTGCAAAAGTACCTGGGTCACCGGGTAGCCTTCTGACCATGACCTACGGTGATTCCGCTTCTCCCGTCGAGCGCCCGTTCGGCACCGTGTCCACAGCGATGGTGACGCCGTTCACCTCGGACGGAAAGCTGGACGTCGACGCCGGTGTCCGCCTCGCGGCGTACCTCGTCGACAACGGGTGCGACTCCCTCGTCCTCGCCGGTACGACCGGTGAGTCGCCGACGACCACCGAGAATGAGAAGCTCGAGCTGCTCCGGGCAGTGATCGACGCGGTGGGCAACCGCGCGAAGATCATCGCCGGCGCGGGCAGCAACGACACCGCGCACAGTGTCGAACTCGCCCGTGACGCCGCCCGCGCGGGCGCGCAGGGCCTCCTCGTCGTCACCCCCTACTACTCGCGTCCGCCGCAGGCCGGATTGTTCGCCCATTTCACCGCCGTCGCCAACGCCACCGACCTTCCGGTCATGCTCTACGACATTCCACCCCGCTCCGTGGTCCCCATCGAGACCGAGACCATCCGGCGCCTCGCCGAGAACCCGCGCATCGTCGCGGTCAAGGACGCCAAGGGCGACCTCAACGCAGGCGCCGAGTTGATCGGCACGACGGACCTCCAGTTCTACTCGGGTGACGATCCACTCAACCTGCCGTGGTTGTCGGTGGGCGCAACGGGATTCGTCAGCGTCATCGGGCACCTCGTGCCCGGCCGGTTGCGCGAACTGCACACGGCGTTTGCGGCCGGAGACATCGCCCGCGCCCGCGCGATCAACCTCAGCCTGATCCCGGTCATCCGCTCGGTGGCGCGTCTCGGCGGCGTCAGCGCGTCGAAGGCGGGTCTGCGCCTGATCGGCCTGGACGTCGGCGAACCCCGGTTGCCGCAGGTGGCACCCACCCACGATCAGCTCGACCTGTTGGCCGCCGATCTGCACGCTGCGGGGGTGCTCGCGTGACCCGACCGCCTCGTCGTCGCAGTGCCAGCCGTCAGGCCGGTCCCCCTTCCCCCACCGCAAGCGAGCCGCCGAAGTCGGCGCCCCCGGCCATCGTGCCGCCGGTTGTCGCCGAGCCGCCGAAGTCGGCGCCCGTCGTCGCCGACCAGCCGTCGGCTCCGAAGTCGGAGCAGGCCAAGTCTGCGCCCGTGAAGACCTCCTCCACGAAGGGCGGCGCCGCCAACAAGTCGTCGTCCCGCTCCGGCAGGCGCGGAGGCGGCAACAAGCGTCAGGACACGCGGCCGGCGTCGGTCGATCCGACAGCCCGGCTCGGTGCCCCGCCGAAGGCTCCGTTCAAGGGTCTGCGGGTGGTGGCTCTCGGCGGCATCGGCGAGATCGGTCGCAACATGACCGTCTTCGAGCACCAGGGCAAGCTGCTCATCGTCGACTGCGGTGTGCTGTTCCCAGAAGACCAGCAGCCGGGTGTCGACCTGATCCTCCCGGACTTCCGGCACATCGAGGACCGGATGGCCGACGTCGAGGCAGTGGTCCTCACGCACGGCCACGAGGACCACATCGGTGCCATCCCGTTCCTGCTGCGCCTGCGGCCGGATCTGCCCGTGGTGGGTTCGCGGTTCACGCTCGCGCTCGTCGCTGCCAAGTGCCGTGAGCACCGCCAGCGCCCCAACCTCGTCGAGGTCGTCGAGGGGCAGCGCACCGATCACGGTCCGTTCCAGTGCGAGTACTTCGCCGTCAACCACTCGATCCCCGACGCCATCGCCGTCGCGATCCGGACCGACGCCGGCGTCGTGCTGCACACCGGTGACATCAAGCTCGACCAGCTCCCGCTCGACGGCAGGCTCACCGACCTCGCCGGCTTCTCCCGTCTCGGCGACGAGGGCGTCGACCTGTTCCTCGTCGACTCCACCAATGCGGAGGTGCCGGGATTCGTCACCCCCGAGCGTGAGATCGGGGGAGTGCTCGACAACGTCATCGGCAAGGCCAAACAGCGCGTGATCGTGGCCTCCTTCGCCAGCCACGTACACCGCATCCAGCAGGTGGTCGACGTCGCCCACCGGTACAACCGGCGGGTCGCGTTCGTGGGCCGGTCGATGGTCCGCAACATGCAGATCGCACAGGATCTCGGATACCTGACCGTGCCGGACGGCCTGGTGGTCGACATCGACACCGCGGCCAACCTGCCCGACGACCGGCTCGTCCTCATCTCCACGGGGTCGCAGGGTGAACCGCTGTCGGCGTTGTCGCGGATGGCCCGCGGTGAGCACCGGCAGATCAACATCCGGGCCAACGACCTCGTCGTGCTGGCGTCCTCGCTGATCCCGGGCAACGAGAACTCCGTGTTCGCCGTCGTCAACGGACTCGCCAAGCGCGGTGCCACCGTCGTCACCCAGCAGAGCGCGAAGGTGCACGTCTCCGGTCACGCGTCGGCGGGCGAGCTCCTGTACCTGTACAACGCGGTCCGGCCCACCAACGCCATGCCGGTCCACGGCGAATGGCGTCACCTGCGTGCCAACGCCGCTCTCGCGAAGGCCACCGGCGTGCCGGAGGACCGGATCGTGCTCGCCGAGGACGGCGTGGTGGTCGACATGGTCGACGGTCTCGCCGAGATCGTCGGGCAGGTTCCCGTCGGGCACGTCTACGTCGACGGACTGTCCGTCGGCGATGTCGGCGACTCCACGCTGTCGGACCGGCTGGTCCTGGGTGAGGGCGGGTTCATCGCCATCAACGTCGTCATCGACGACCACACCGGTCGTGCGGTCAGCACCCCCGAGGTGTCCGGACGCGGATTCTCCGACGACCCCACGGCCCTCAAGGATGCGGCTCAGCTGGTCGAGGCGGAACTCCTGCGACTGGCCACCGAGGGCATCAACGACGCTCACCGCATCGCCCAGGCGATCCGGCGCGTCGTCGGCAAATGGGTGGCGGACAAGTACCGTCGCCGGCCGATGATCGTCCCGACCGTCATCGCGGTGCCGTCGGCCGAGGGCAAGTAGTTCTCCGGCAGGTAGATTCGGTCGGGTGACCTTCGCCCGAGATGAACGCCTCGCCCTCGTCGACTCGATGGCCGAATTCGGTCCCGACGCCCCGACCCTCTGCGGGACGTGGACCAACCGGGACCTGGCCGCCCACCTGATCGTGCGCGAACGACGCCTCGACGCTGCCCCCGGCATCGTCGTGGGTCGGCTCGCCGGCTACACGGAACACGTCCAGAACGAGACGGCGAAACGTCCGTGGAGCCGCCTGCTGGACGAGGTCCGGTCGGGTCCGCCGATGTGGTCGCCGATGTACTGGGTGGACGCACAGGTGAACCTGGGGGAGATGTTCGTCCATCACGAGGACGTGCGCCGCGCCCACGACGGATGGGAACCGCGGGTCCTGCCCGGCAAACGCCAGGATGCGCTGTGGGGACTCGCACGCAAGGTCGGAAAGCTCGGCTACCGGCACTCCCCGGTGACGGTGGTGCTCGAGCGGCCGTCCGGAGAGCAGGCCACCGTGCGCAAGGCAGGCACCGGCCGGGTGATCCTGCGTGGTGAACCGTCGGAACTCGCCCTGCACGCGTTCGGCCGGGACCAGGTACGGATCGAGACCGATGGTGAGACCGCCGACATCGAGGCCGTGACCTCCCTCGACCGAGGGTTCTGAGGGCATTTCGCCGCAGGTCTCCCCGTGTTACGGGTGTTGCGGATGGTCCGGAAGGTGCCGTAGCGACTAATCTGAGAGCCATGGCAGGTAAGGCGAGCGCCCGCGGTTCGAGCACGACGACGTCCACGGCGAGGACGGGCGTGCGAGGCGGCTCGACCCCGTCCAAGCCGAAGTCCCGTACGACCCGGACGGTCAGCACTCCGCGTAAGTCCACCTCAAAGAAATCGTCTACATCCGGCCCCCTCAAGTCGGTGGGCAGGGGAATCGGTGCCGGCTGGTCGCTGATGGCCAAGGGCGTCGGGGTCACCACCCGCACCGTGGGCAAGGCAGCCGAGATCGAACAGGGCCACCGACGCGACGGCATCGCGCTCGGGCTGATCGCGATCAGCGTCGTGGTCGCCTGCGGAATCTGGTTCTCCGCGGGCGGTCCGGTGGGCGAGTGGCTTGAGACCGGAGTCCGTGCCGTGTTCGGTGGCGCGTCCGGCGTCCTGCCCCTGATCGGCGTCGCCGTCGCGGTGATCCTGATAAGGACCGAGCCGAAACCCGAGATCCGGCCGAGGCTGGTCCTGGGGTCGCTGCTGGTCGGTCTGCCCGCTCTCGGGCTCTGGCACATCGCGACCGGTTCGCCCACCGACGCCGAGGGCAGGACCCGCGGCGCCGGATTCGTCGGGTACGCGGCGGGAGGTCCGCTGACGGACGGCCTGACCGTATGGCTCGCCGCGCCGCTGCTGCTTATGGCGGCACTGTTCGGTGTGCTGTTGCTGACCGGAACCACGGTCCGGGAGGTGCCCGGCAAGCTGCAGTCGTACTTCGGGACGTCGTTCGGCCGCGACCACTACGCCGACTACGACAGCGAGTACTACGAGGACGGCGAATACGACCCCACGCTGTTCGACGCCGACGGCTACCCGGTCGACGACTACACGACCGGGGGCCGGGGTGTTCCGGCCGACAACTATCCCACTGACGAGTACGACGTCAGCGATACCGCGAAGACGGAGGTGCTCGGGCTGTGGGAGACCGAGCCCGCGACGGATCCCGTGCCGGCGCCTGCGCCGAAACCGGCGCGTGCCAAGGCCAAGCCGGTCGTCGCCCCCAAGCCGGAGCCCGAACCGGAACCGCTGCCCGACGTCGACAAGTTCGTGACCGACCGGGTGGTCGAGGGTGATTACACGCTGCCCCCGACGTCGCTGCTCATCGAGGGCGATCCGCCGAAGAAGCGCAGTTCCGCAAACGACGCGATGATCGAGGCCATCACCGAGGTCCTCGAGCAGTTCAAGATCGATGCGGCCGTCACCGGATTCACCCGCGGCCCGACCGTCACCCGCTACGAGGTGGAGCTCGGACCGGGTGTGAAGGTCGAGAAGATCACTGCGCTCGCCCGCAACATCGCCTACGCCGTCGCCACCGACAACGTGCGCCTGCTCGCGCCGATCCCTGGCAAGTCCGCGGTCGGCATCGAGGTCCCCAACTCCGACCGCGAGATGGTGCGCCTCGCCGACGTGCTCACCGCCCCGAGCACCCGCAAGGACCACCACCCGCTGGTGATCGGTCTCGGCAAGGACATCGAGGGCGACTTCGTCAGCGCCAACCTCGCGAAGATGCCGCACCTGCTCGTGGCCGGTTCCACCGGTTCCGGTAAGTCGAGCTTCGTGAACTCGATGCTGGTGTCGCTGCTGTCCCGTGCGACACCCGACGAAGTGCGGATGATCCTCATCGACCCCAAGATGGTGGAGTTGACGCCCTACGAGGGCATTCCGCACCTCATCACGCCCATCATCACCCAGCCGAAGAAGGCCGCGGCCGCGCTGGCCTGGCTGGTGGAGGAGATGGAACAGCGGTATCAGGACATGCAGGCCAACCGGGTGCGTCACATCGACGACTTCAACTCCAAGGTGAAGTCGGGTGAGATTACCGCGCCGCTCGGCAGCGAACGGGTCTACCGGCCGTATCCGTACATCCTCGCCATCGTCGACGAGCTCGCGGACCTCATGATGACCGCGCCGCGCGACGTCGAGGACGCGATCGTGCGGATCACCCAGAAGGCGCGCGCCGCCGGTATCCACCTGGTGCTGGCCACACAGAGGCCGTCGGTGGATGTCGTGACGGGTCTGATCAAGACCAATGTGCCGTCACGGCTCGCCTTCGCGACGTCGTCCCTGACCGACTCCCGGGTCATCCTGGACCAGCCCGGCGCCGAGAAGCTGATCGGTATGGGTGACGGGCTGTTCCTGCCGATGGGCGCAGGCAAGCCGACCCGCCTGCAGGGCGCGTTCATCACCGACGAAGAGATCTCCGCGGTCGTCGATTTCAGCAAGAATCAGGCGGAGCCGGAGTACACCGAGGGCGTCACCGCCGCCAAGGTCGGGGAGAAGAAGGACGTCGATCCCGACATCGGCGACGACATGGACGTGCTGCTGCAGGCGGTGGAACTCGTCGTCTCCAGCCAGTTCGGGTCCACGTCGATGCTGCAGCGCAAGCTGCGTGTCGGTTTCGCCAAGGCCGGCCGCCTGATGGACCTGATGGAGACCAGGGGAGTGGTGGGCCCCAGTGAGGGCTCGAAAGCCCGCGACGTGCTCATCAAGCCCGAGGAACTCGACGGTCTGCTGTGGTCGATCCGGGGCGGCGACCCGAGCGAGGCGCCGCCCGACCAGGAGTAGGGCGCGGTGCGCGTGTCCGAAATGGGCGATTCTCGCGCAGTGTGATTGAATGGTCACCGAATTGGAGGGGAGTATCCCCACCTCTGTGACAGCATCGTCAACACGATCGGCACCATTGCCGATCCGGGGCTGTCGGTCGCTCGGACACAGGGTTCCGGCGCGGCGGGAGAGACCTCCGGTACCCGCTAGGTCTACCGGAGGTCTGTGTTCATGCATGTGTCACCGCTGGTCTGGGTCATCACCTGTGTGGTGATTCTCGGACTGTTCGTCTTCGACTTCTTCGCGCACGTGCGCACACCGCACGCCCCCACGTTCCGTGAGTCGGCGTTCTGGTCGTCGGTCTACATCGGTATCGCGATCCTGTTCGGCCTGGTCGTGATGTGGTTGTGGGGAAGTCAGTACGGCGGCGAGTATTTCGCCGGTTACGTCACCGAGAAGGCGTTGTCCGTCGACAACCTCTTCGTATTCGTCATCATCATGGGAACATTCGCGGTGCCGCGGGAATACCAGCAGAAGGTACTGCTGATCGGCATCGTGATGGCGCTCGTGATGCGCGGAATCTTCATCGGCGTCGGGGCCGCGGCGATCAACGCCTACAGCTGGGTGTTCTACCTGTTCGGCGCGTTCCTCATCTACACCGCGTACACGTTGGTACGTGATCACGGGCACGAGAAAGAGGTGGAGGAGGAACGCGACAGCAAGATCGTCGCCGTCGCGAAGAAGATTCTCCCCACCACGGACACCTACGACGGCGACAAGCTCGTCACGCGGATCAACGGCAAGCGTGTCGTGACGCCGCTGCTGCTCGCGCTGGTCGCCATCGGATTCACCGACGTGCTGTTCGCACTCGACTCGATTCCCGCGATCTACGGACTCACCCAGGAGCCGTACCTGGTCTTCACGGCCAACGCGTTCGCGCTGATGGGTCTGCGTCAGCTGTACTTCCTCATCGGCGGCCTGCTGGACCGCCTGGTGTACCTGTCGTACGGCCTGTCGATCATTCTCGCGTTCATCGGCGTCAAGCTCGTGCTGCACGCCCTGCACGAGAACACGCTGGGCTTCGTCAACGGCGGCGAGCACGTGGCCGTGCCGGAGGTGTCGACGGTGTTCTCCCTCGCCGTCATCCTCGGTGTGCTGGCAGTGACCACCGTCGCCAGCCTTCTCAAGACGCGGAACACGACGCCGGCGCAGTAGTTCCGCCGGGCGTCGTGCTCGGGGTGTCCGGTGCTCGGCGAGTCAGGAACTGAATTCGCCGAGCACCGGAACCCATTCGACGATCCGCGAGGCGGCCACGAGTCCGTTGCGGGCGAACGGGTCGTGGGTGAAGAGCAGTTCCACGGTCTCCGCATCGGCGGCGTCGACGATGATGAATGCGCCGCTGCCGTCGGCGAAGGGGCCCGATGACACAACGGTCTTCCGCTCGGCGAGCTCACCGAGCCACGCGCGGTGGGCGGGGCGATGCTCGTCGCGTCCGGCGACGGTATCGGCCGAATACGTGTACTCCACTACGAACAGGGACATGTTCTCGCTCTCTCGGGACGGGTTCGTCGAACAAAAATGGGATCAGGGCACTTCTGTCTCACCCACTGAGACTTCAGAGGGTGAGAAGCATTCGGGTATTGCCGAGGGTGTTCGGCTTGACGTAGCTCAGATCGAGGAATTCGGCGACACCGGTGTCGTACGAGCGGCACATCTCGGCGTAGACCTCGGCGGTCACCGGTGTGCCGTCGATCTCGACGAATCCGTGCTTGCCGAAGAAGTCGACCTCGAACGTGAGAACGAAGAGACGCTCGAGTTCGAGTTCCCGCGCGACCTCGATCAACTTGGCCACCACGTGGTGTCCCGCACCCTGGCCCTTGGCCGACGGATCGACGGCGATCGTGCGCACCTCGCCGAGGTCGGCCCACAGCACGTGCATTGCGCCACAACCGATCACGTTGCCGTCGCGTTCGGCCACCCAGAACTCCTGGACGGATTCGTACAGGGTCACGAGGTTCTTCTCGAGCAGGATCTTGCCGGAGTAGATGTCGATCAGGCGCTTGATCTCGGGTACGTCGGAGGTTCGTGCTCGCCGCACGATCAGCTGATTGTCGGCGGTGTCCGGCGTCCGAGAAGTCATGTCGTGAACATTAGCCAACGGCCGTACCGATATTCTTAGGCACGTGCCGGTACGACCTACGAATCCTCCCCACTCCCCGCTGCGTCCCGGGGTGCAGTTCGACGCTGCGGTGCTGCGATGAGCACGCAGCGCGAGGATTGGACGGCCGCCGACCAACCGGCGGCCCCGGATCCATCGGTGGAACCCGCGAGTGAGACGGCCGTACCACTTCTGAACATCGCGAACATCCTGACGATTCTCCGGATCCTGCTGGTCCCGGTCTTCCTGGTCGTGCTGTTCGTCGGCGACGGACACTCGACGATGTGGCGCCTGATCGCCACCGGTGTGTTCGCGGTCGCGGCTATCACCGACCGGATCGACGGGCAACTCGCCCGCAAGTACGGCCTCGTCACCGATTTCGGCAAGCTCGCCGATCCCATCGCGGACAAGGCGCTGATCGGAGCGGCCCTCGTGGGCCTGTCGATTCTCGGAGACCTGCCCTGGTGGGTGACGGCGGTGATCGCGGTCCGGGAACTGGGCATCACGCTGCTCCGGTTCGCGGTCCTGCGCCACGCCGTCATCCCGGCAGGCAGGGGCGGCAAGCTCAAGACTCTCGTGCAGACGATCGCGATCGGCTATTATCTGCTGCCGCTGCCCGACGGGTTCGAGGTCGCCGGCTGGATTCTCATGGGTGCCGCCGTGCTGCTGACGGTGGTGACCGGGCTGGACTACGTCGTGCAGGCCGTCCGTCTACGGGCCGGGGTGCACAAGGTCGAGGCGAACGCGAGCACCGGGGCGTGACCGACCCGCTGGTGGACGGCACGCGGGCCGGTGACCTCGTCGCCGTGCTCACCGCCCGCGGCGAGACGGTGGCCACCGCGGAATCGCTCACCGCGGGACTGCTCACCGCGACGATCGCCGGAGTGCCCGGCGCCAGCAACGTGCTCCGCGGCGGGCTCGTCGTCTACGCCACCGACCTGAAGGCCACCCTCGCCGGGGTCGATCCCACGCGACTGGCGGCGGACGGGCCCGTCGCCGCGTCCACGGCGCGCGCACTCGCGGAGGGGGCCCGCGCCCGCTGCGGCGCCGACTGGGGCGTCGGCCTGACCGGTGTCGCCGGCCCCGACATGCAGGACGGACACCCGGTCGGCACCGTGTTCCTGAGCATTTCCGGGGCGTCCGGCACGACCGTCCGCGAGCTCGGATTGACCGGTGACCGGTGGCAGATCCGTAAATCTGCGGTTTCCGCCGCCGTGTCGGGACTCCTCGATCGTGTGCAGGAAACATCCGCAGGCTAAGGTCGGGAACCAATCGGTCCTGTTCGCGCGTTGAGATAGGCGAGACAGGTGACGGATGAAGGAGGAGCGAGATGGCGCTGCTATTGCGTGAGGCAATCGGTGACAGTCTTCGGCGTACGCGCGTTTCGCAGAGCCGGACCCTGCGTGAGGTCTCCAATAGTGCTCGTGTGAGCCTCGGGTACTTGTCCGAGGTCGAACGAGGGCGCAAGGAAGCCTCGAGTGAGCTCCTGGCGGCGATCTGCGACGCGTTGGAGGTCCCACTCTCCGATGTGCTCGTCGACGTCAGCGAATCGCTGTCCGACGGTTCTTCGGCCAAGCGTGCGGGCACCGAGCGGCATGCGGTCGAATCCGCGCCCGCCGAGGCTCCCGCCGCGAGCGCACGACCGGGTTCGACGACCATTGCCCGCGACACCCGGGTGGTCATCCCTGCACCTGCGCAGGCGCTGGCCGCCGCGTAGCAACGCCCGTGCCGAACCGATAGATTTCAGTTGACCGCCGATCTCGTGGGCGGTTGGTCAGACAGGCAGTCGGGGCGCAGCCCTTGTTCCGGTGCGTGACGGTCGCGTATCGGGTCGCGCATCGCGCGGCGCAACAGATGGAGGCAGGATCAAACCCATGGCTAATCCTTTCGTCAAGGGATGGAAGTACCTGATGGCGCTCTTCAATTCCAAGATCGATGAGAAGGCTGACCCCAAGGTTCAGATTCAGCAGGCGATCGAGGATGCGCAGCGCCAGCACCAGGCCCTGTCGCAGCAGGCCGCGTCTGTCATCGGCAACCAGCGCCAGCTCGAGATGAAGCTCAGCCGCCAGCTCGACGAGGTGGAGAAGCTCAACGCCAACGCCCGTCAGGCCGTCAACCTGGCCGACCAGGCCCAGGCCGCGGGCGACACCGAGAAGGCCATCCAGTACACCAACGCCGCCGAGGCATTCGCCGCCCAGCTCGTCACCGCCGAGCAGGGGGTCGAGGATCTGAAGGCGCTGCACGACCAGTCCCTGCAGGCCGCCGCGCAGGCGAAGAAGGCCGTGGAGCAGAACGCGATGGCTCTGCAGGCCAAGGTCGCGGAGCGCACCAAGCTGCTCAGCCAGCTGGAGCAGGCCAAGATGCAGGAACGCGTCAGCGAGTCGCTGCGCTCGATGGACAGCACCCTCTCGGCTCCCGGCAACACGCCCAGTCTCGACGCCGTGCGCGACAAGATCGAGCGCCGCTACGCCGACGCCCTCGGTTCCGCGGAGCTGGCACAGAACTCGGTGTCGGGCCGCATGATGGAGGTCCAGCAGGCGAGCATCCAGATGGCCGGGCACAGCAGGCTCGAGCAGATCCGGGCCTCGATGAAGGGCGACGCCCTGCCGTCCGGCGGTGCCGTCAACGCTCCGGCGACCCCCGCCAGCCCGAACCTCGACAAGCAGCCGCCGGCCGCGGGCCAGACCGGCGCCGCGCAGTAGCCGAACAGTATTCGCATGAGTTCCACCCGAGGTGGCCGACCTGGACGCGCAGTCCGGTCGGCCACTGTCGTGTCCGGGCTCGCGGGGATTCAGGGCGCGCTGCGCGACGCCGGCGAGTCCGTCGCGGACGCGGCGCAGCGGTGGCGTGACCCCCGGGAACGGCTGCTGCGGAAGAAGCGGCGCGCCCGGCGCCGCGCCAAGCGCTACGGCATCGTGTCCGGATCCTCGGCCACCGGCGCCGCGGGTCTCGCCCTGATGGCCGCACCGGAGTGGTCGCTGCTGATGGCCGGTGGCGGCGCAGTCGTGTTCGCGGTCCCCGCGGTGCTGGCGGTCAGCCGGTTCCGCAAGCTCGACGCCGTGACGTTGCCACTGGGCCTGCCTGCCCGTCGGGTGCTTCCGGGGCCGTCCTCGGCCGCCCGGGAGCCGATGGAGCGACTCGTGCACAGCGAACGGGCACTGCACGGCATCCTCGGTGTGCTGTCCCGGTCCGGGAGCATCAGCGGCGAGGACATCGAGGACACCCATTCCACTGCCCGCTCCGCGGGGGCAGCCCTCCAGGCGGTCGCCCTCGACATCACGTCCATGGAGGACGCCGCCCGGGGGAGCCGGGCCGCGGCCGCATCGCTCCACCGGGCGATCGCCTCCGCCGCCGCGCAGCTCGACGACGGCGTCGACCAGTTCGAAGAACTGGTGGCCGCGGCCGCCGAGGTCGCCGTTCCCGGAACGACGAGTGCCGTCGGCGAACTGGCGTACGAGCGTGCTGAACTGGTGTCGGCGACGGAAAAGCTCACCGGCCTCGCGGTGGCTCTCGGCGAGATCGACGACATCGTGCGCCGCTACCGCTGATGTCGTCCGAACCGTCCGGCGACTTCCGGTACATCGTGTGGGGGAGAACCCTGATCTTTCCCTGATCTTTACGCTGACCTGGTGATTTACTCGCTCCGCCGTGCCACGCTGGTGTGCGTACCCGATAAGTGGGGTCGACCAGATGTCGGGCGCAGAAATCGATCGGGGAGACGTCAGTGGAGGAAATCATGTTCTGGAAGATTGTTCTGGCGGTCGCGGCGATCTGGATCGCATTGGCGGTCGTCGGTGCCCTCGTCAAGGGTCTGTTCTGGATTCTCGTGGTCAGCGCCGTGGTGTTCGGCGTGTACCTGTTAATCAAGGCGATGTCCGGATCCGGCGAGAAATCGGACATCACCCGGAGCTGACAGGCATGCTCTACCCATGGAACCGGTACCCGAGGACTGGCATCGTGGGCTCGTCGTCGTCGCGCACCCCGACGACATCGAATACGGCGCAGCGGCTGCCGTAGCGCGCTGGACCGAGCAGGGCAAGGACATCCGCTACGTGCTCGCCACGCGCGGGGAGGCGGGGATCGCGGGCCTGCACCCTACCGAGTCGGGCCCGCTGCGGGAGGCGGAGGAGCGACGTTCCGCGGCCGTGGTGGGAGTGACCGACGTCGAGTTCCTCGGGTACCCCGACGGCACTCTCGTGGAGAGTCTCGCACTCCGCCGCGACCTCGCGACGGCGATCCGTCGTCATCGCCCGGATCTCGTGGTGACGGCCAACTTCGCGGACACGTGGGGACCCGGCCAGCTGAACAGTGCGGACCACCGCGCACTCGGCCGTTCCGTTCTCGACGCCACCGCGGATGCCGCGAACGAATGGATCTTTCCCGAGCTGGGGGAGTCGGGGCTGCCGCCGTGGCGCGGTGTCCGCTGGGTCGCCGTCAACACGATGACACCCACTCACGCGGTGGATGTCACCCACACGGTGGATCGGGCAGTGCTCTCGCTGGCCGAGCACGTCCGCTACCTCGAGGCGCTGAGCGACGTACCGGTGGGGCAGCAGGCGAGGGCGCAGGTCGAGATGGTGACCGGACCGCAACCGGGATTCGACGCCGAACGCGCGGTGGGATTCGAGCTCTATTACTTCGGCTGAGGCCGCGAGCGAGCACGATCGTGCCGGTCCTCCGGCCTACCTGACTAGAATCGGACTCGGACGGAATACCGAAGTTACCCGAATTAGCGAGGGGTCACCTCAACGTTCATCCGACGTGTCGGCCCTTCCTGTCGCCTCGCCGTCCAGTCGTACCTCCGTCGCACAATTCCCCAACGTCGGGGACGGGCGGGCCGTGGCGGCCCGGGTGATGTGATTCGAGTGCCGGTTCGGTGCCGGCGGGGGATTCATGCGTTACGGTGTTACACACAATGTCTATCCGTAATTCTGCGTCGCGTGACGACACCTCAGCGAGCGTCGAGGACTCCATTCTCGACGCCGCACGCTCGTGCATTCTCGATTTCGGACTGCGCCGAACCACACTGGCGGAGGTCGCCCGGCGCGCCGGCGTCAGCAGGCCGACCGTCTACCGCCGCTGGTCGGACACCAGGGCCGTGGTCGCCGATCTCATGACCCGTGAGATCGCAGCCGTGATGCCCGAATTCTCCGTCGAGGAATCGGTCCACCGCCAGCTGGTCGACGCCGTCGTCCACGTGTCCACCGAGGTGCGTGACCATCCACTGTTCGTGAAGATCCTGCGTTCGGATCAGGAACTGTTCACCACCTACATCCTCGAGCGGCTCGGTACGAGCCAGCGGGCGATCATCGACCAGGTCGCGTTCGCGGTCTCGACGGGTCAGGACCAGGGCTCGATCCGCGCGGGGGACAGCCGTCACATCGCTACGATGGTGCTGCTCATCGCACAGTCCGCGGTCCAGTCGGCCGTGATGGTGGCCGAGGAACTTCCCGGCGACGCCCTCACGGAGCAACTCCGGCACGCTGTCGGCGCCTATCTGGCGCCGGACGTCGCCGTCACCCACCCGACAGATCGAGGAGACCGGTGAACCACCCGAACACGCCGCCCGTGAGCCGCTCGTCGGCTCTGAACGCGGCGCGAAGAGCGCGCGAACTCGACCAGCTGTCGGACGGTGCCGTCGTCGACGTCCTGGTGATCGGCGGCGGAGTGACCGGCGTCGGTGTCGCACTCGACGCGGCGTCACGCGGCCTCGACGTCGTGCTCGTGGAGAAGCGGGATCTCGCGTTCGGGACCAGCCGGTGGAGTTCGAAACTCGCCCACGGCGGGCTGCGGTACCTGGCATCGGGCAACGTCGGCATCGCCCGCGAGAGCGCGGTCGAACGCGGAATCCTCATGACCCGCACCGCCCCCCACCTCGTCCGGGCTCTCCCACAGCTCGTGCCCGTCCTCGATTCGATGACGCTGTTCGGCAAGTCCCTCGTCCGCACGGGATTCCTGGCAGGCGACCTGCTACGTGCAAGCGCTCGCACACCGTCGTCGGTCCTGCCGCGGTCACGGACGGTCCGGGCCGACCGGGTGGTCGAACTCGCCCCCGCGGTCCGGCGGGAAGGCCTGCGCGGCGGCCTGATGGCATTCGACGGCCAGCTCATCGACGACGCCCGACTCGTGGTGTCCCTCGCACGCACTGCCGCGCTCCACGGCGCGAAGGTGCTCACCCGGACGGGCGCGTACGACGTCACCGGGACGTCCGCGAACCTGCGCGACGAGCTGACCGGCTCGGAACTGCCGATCAGGGTGCGCGCCGTGGTCAACGCGGCGGGCGTGTGGTCGGGTGAGATCGATCCCGGGATCACGTTGCGGCCCAGTCGCGGCACGCATCTGGTGCTCCCGGCCGAGCGGCTCGGGAACCCGACCGCGGCGCTCACGGTTCCGATCCCCGGTGAGACCAATCGCTTCGTCTTCGCGCTGCCCGCACAGCTCGGCCGCGTGTACCTCGGCTTGACCGACGAGGCCGCGCCGGGACCCGTTCCGGACGTTCCGGTGGCGTCGGAGCAGGAGATCGACTTCCTTCTCGACACGGTCAACACCGCGCTCGAGGTTCCGTTGCAGCGCTCGGACGTCCTCGGCACCTTCGCCGGGCTGCGACCTCTCCTCGACACCGGGGACGGATCCACCGCGGACCTCTCGCGCAACCACGCCATCCTGCGCTCGGACACGGGTCTCGTCAGTGTGGTCGGCGGCAAACTGACCACCTACCGCAAGATGGCCGAAGACGCCGTCGACGCCGCGGTCGAGGTGGCAGGACTGGACGCGGGCCCGTGCCGGACGCGGGCCCTGCCGCTCGTCGGTGCCGCGACACCCGAGGCGCTGCGGAAGGTCTCGGCCCCGCCGGCGCTGCTCGCCCGCTACGGAACGGAGGCGGCGCTGATCGCCGCCGCCGACGCCGAACTGCTGGCGCCGATCGCCGAGGGCGTGGACGTGAGCCGCGCCGAGTTCGAGTTCGCGGTGACCCATGAGGGGGCGCTCGACGTCGACGACCTGCTCGACCGGCGCACCCGGATAGGACTCGTCCCCGCCGACCGTGCCCGGGCTCACGGTGCCGCCGAAGCAGTGTTCGAGAAACGGTGACGCCGACCGTGTGACACCCTGTGGTTCGTGCGAGTCGCCGTGGTCGCCGGGCCTGATCCCGGACATGCCTTTCCCGCCCTTGCGTTGTGCCTCGCCTTCATCGAGGCCGGAGACGATCCAGTCCTGTTCACCGGCACACGGTGGGTCGAGCCTGCACGGGCGGCCGGCGTGCCTGCCGAGTTGCTGAAAGGCCTTGCGCCCCGCCCGACGGACGACGACCTCGATGCGGGAGCGCGCATTCACGCCCGCGCCGCGCACATCTCCACCGAGTTGCTCCCCGACCTGCGCGCGTGGGGACCCGACCTCGTGGTCTCGGACATCCTGACCGCGGGCGGGGGCATGGCCGCGGAGCGGCTGGGGATCCCGTGGGTCGAGCTGTCCCCGCATCCGCTGTACGCCGCGTCCAAGGGGTTGCCGCCCATCGGAAGCGGATTGGCTCCGGGCGTGGGAATTCGGGGCAGGTTCCGCGACACGCTCATGCGCGCCGCGACGGCGCGGTCGATCCGGCAGGGTGAGCGGCAACGCTCCGAGGCCCGGGTCGGCGTCGGACTGCCTGCGAAGGACCCGGGACCGGTGCGCCGGCTGATCGCGACGCTCCCCGCGCTCGAGGTGCCGAGGCCGGACTGGCCCGCCGAGGCGCACGTGGTCGGGCCGCTGCTGTGGGAACCGACGAACGAGGTGCTCGCGGCGCCGGACGGCACGGACCCTCTGATCATGGTGGCTCCGTCGACCGCGTTCACCGGCGCGGAGGGCATGCTCGAGACGACGCTGGCGGGGCTCGACGGGGCCGGTGTCCGTGTGATCGCGTCGATACTGGACGGATCGCCGGCCCCGGTTCCGCCCTGGGCGAGGGCAGGTCTCGGCCGTCAGGACGCGATGCTGCGCGAGGCGTCGGCCGTCGTCTGCGGCGGCGGACACGGGATGCTGGCGAAGGCTCTGCTCGCAGGGGTCCCGGTGGTGGTGGTTCCCGGCGGCGGCGATCAGTGGGAGCTCGCGAACCGGGCCGCGCGGCAGGGGAGCGCCGTCGTGGTGCGTCCCCCGAGCGCGGAAGCACTCCGCGCGGCGGTCGAACAGGTGCTCTCGAACGGTGCCCATGCGGACGCCGCGCAGCGGGCCGCGCGGAGCATCGTGGACGTCGCCGATCCGGTGGCGGTGTGCCGCGACGCGCTGCGGTGAGAGCCCGGCACGAGGTTCGGCTAGCGTGGATGTGTGCGACTGACCGAATTTCACCAACTCGTCCGCGAAGAGTTCGGGCAGATGCGCGGCGACGCACTACTCGTCGACCACGTGCTGCTCAGTCTCGGGGGCAAGACCGCCGCCGAAGCCATCGAGGACGGCCGGGAGCCCCGCGAGGTGTGGCGCGAACTCTGCGTGGAGTTCGACGTCCCGCCGCAGCGCCGGTAGAAAACCGGCGTGTCGAACGGACCGACCGCGCATATCGAACACACGTTCCCCTATGCTGGAGATGTTCGGTGGTCACGGTTCTTGTCGGTACCCGGATCTAACCTGACCGCAGATCACTGATGAGACTCGAGGAATGGGGACGACGATGGCACCACAGGCACACGATCGAGACAAGGCGCTCGACCTCGCGCTGGCGCAGATCGACAAGAACTTCGGCAAGGGCTCGGTGATGCGCCTGGGCGAAGGTGTCCGTCAGCCCATCGCCGTCATCCCGACCGGCTCCATCGCGCTGGACGTCGCCCTCGGCATCGGCGGGCTGCCCCGCGGCCGTGTCGTCGAGATCTACGGCCCGGAGTCCTCGGGTAAGACCACCGTGGCTCTGCACGCTGTCGCCAACGCCCAGGCGGCAGGCGGTATCGCCGCGTTCATCGACGCCGAGCACGCGCTCGACCCCGACTACGCCCAGAAGCTCGGCGTCGACACCGACGCGCTGCTGGTGTCGCAGCCCGACACCGGTGAGCAGGCGCTGGAAATCGCAGACATGCTGATCCGCTCCGGCGCCCTCGACATCCTCGTGGTCGACTCCGTGGCCGCTCTGGTCCCGCGCGCCGAGATCGAGGGTGAGATGGGCGACAGCCACGTCGGTCTGCAGGCCCGTCTGATGAGCCAGGCGCTCCGTAAGATGACCGGTGCGCTCAGCAATTCCGGCACCACCGCGATCTTCATCAACCAGCTGCGCGAAAAGATCGGCGTCATGTTCGGTTCCCCCGAAACCACCACCGGTGGTAAGGCATTGAAGTTCTACTCGTCGGTGCGCCTCGACGTGCGGCGGATCGAGACCCTGAAGGACGGCACCGACGCGGTGGGTAACCGTACCCGCGTCAAGGTGGTCAAGAACAAGGTCGCGCCGCCGTTCAAGCAGGCCGAGTTCGACATCCTCTACGGCCTGGGAATCAGCAAGGAAGGCTCGCTGATCGACATGGGTGTCGAACACGGGTTCATCCGCAAGTCGGGCTCCTGGTACACCTACGAAGGCGACCAGCTGGGACAGGGCAAGGAGAACGCCCGCAAGTTCCTGTTGGAGAACACCGACATCCGGGACGAGATCGAGAAGAAGATCAAGGAAAAGCTCGGAATCGGCGCCGACGTCACTGCTGCTACGGATGACGCCGCCCCGGTCGAATTCTAAGGCGCCGCCGTGCGTCCGACGGGCGAAGGTGGAACGGAGACGCAGGCCAAGGATTTGTGCCTGCGTCTTCTGACTGACCGTGCCCGGAGTCGAGCGGAGTTGTCCGAGCGTCTGGCGAAGAAGGGCTACTCGGCCGAGATCGCTGAGCGTGTGCTGGATCGCCTCACCGAGGTCGGACTCGTCAACGACGCCGACTTCGCCCAGCAGTGGGTGCATTCGCGGCACACGTACTCCGGCAAGGGAAAACGTGCGCTCGCACTGGAACTGCGCCGCAAGGGCATCGGTCAGGAGGAGGCCACCGAAGCCCTCGCTCAGATCGACAGCGAAGACGAACGAGCCCGAGCCACCGAACTGGTCGCGAAGAAACTGCGGACGGTGTCCACGGACGATCGGGACCGGGCGGTCCGCCGGCTGGTGTCGATGCTCGCGCGCCGCGGCTTCCCCCAGGGCATGGCGTTCGAGGTGGTCAAGGAACAACTCGATCGCGCCGGTGCGGAAACCGACGGCCTGTTCGACGAGACCTGACCACGAGACGACAACAACACTGACGAGACGCGACACTGCGGTCGGACGGAACAGAGTTTCCGTCCGACCGCAGTGTCATGTCACACCCGCGTCAGATCACAACCGTTTGTCGGTGATGTCCATACCCGGAACCGACACCGCCGGAAGCTCGGGAACGGCCCCCCCGGGGCCTCCGCCCTTCTTGCTGGCCCGTAGCCGCTTCTCCACCTTGGTCGCCACCACGGTGAGCGTGTAGTTGAGGATGATCATGATGATCGCCACCACGATCAGGGCGGGCAGGTAGTTGCCGTAGAACGCACCGAGCTGCTGGCCGGACCGCACCACTTCGACATAGCCGATGAGGTAACCGAGCGCGGAGTCCTTCAACGCCACCACCATCTGCGAGATGATCGCGGGCAGCATCGCCGTGACGGCCTGCGGAAGCAGGATGGTCCGCATGACCTGGCCCTTGCGCATACCCAGCGCCATGGCGGCCTCGCTCTGCCCCTTGGGGAGCGAGTTGATGCCTGCCCTGACGATCTCGGCGATCACCGAGCCGTTGTACAGCGTGAGGCCCACGATGACCGCGGCGAGCGCAAGGTATTTCGACTTGAAGACCTCGTACTCGGCGAACAGCTGGTACGAGAAGATCATCAGGATCAGCACGGGGATGGCGCGGAACAATTCGACGATCCCGCCGGCCACCCATCGCACCGGCCGGTGGTCCGAGAGGCGTCCGATGCCGAGGATCGCGCCGAGGATCAGTGCCAACAGGATCGATACGGCGGCCGCCACGAGGGTGCCGCGGATGCCGGGGATCAGATACGTCGTCCACGACGTCGATTCGAGGAACGGATCCCATTTCGCCGCGGTCAGCTGACCTTTGTCGTCGAGCGCGGCGTAGACGAGGTAGCCGATTCCCAGTAGTGCGACAGCGACCACGACCGAGATCAGGCGATAGATGTTCTTCGCCTTCGGGCCCGGTGCGTCGTAGAGGACGGTGGCGGAATTGCTCATCGTGCAACCTCGTATCGCTTGCTCAGGTATCCGAAGAGAAGCCCCATCGGCAGGGTCAGGATCACGAATCCGAGCGCGAAGATGCCACCGACGACGAAGATGGCGGCCTCGTTCTCGATCATTTCCTTCATCAGCAGCGACGCCTCCGCCACGCCGATCACCGAGGCGATCGTCGTGTTCTTGGTCAACGCGATCAGCACACTGCCGAGCGGGGCGGTGACCGCGCGGAATGCCTGCGGCAACACGATCAACCGCAGATTCTGCGAGAACGTGAGGCCGAGCGACCGGCCCGCCTCCGCCTGGCCGACGTGCACCGTGTTGATACCGGACCGCAACGACTCGCAGACGAAGGCCGCGGTATAGACGCTGAGGCCGAGCACGGCGAGCCGGAAGTTGTTCTCCTCGAAGAACGTCGGCGACTGCTCGGGGGCGAGCTTGACACCCATCGTCTGGAAGAGCCCGAAGGAGCAGAAGATGATGATGAGCGTCAGGGGAGTGTTGCGGAAGATCGTCACGTACGCCGTGCCGACGCCACGTGCGACCGGGATCGGTGACACCCGCATCGCCGCAAGGATGGTGCCGAGTATCAGAGCACCGACAGCCGAGAACGCGGTGAGTTGCACCGTCGTCCAGAACGCGTCGATCAGCTGATCGCTGTATTTGCTCAGTAGGTCCACTTACCGTCTCCCCAGGTCACCGGTGGTTGGTGTCGAACCGGGCCGGACGACTCCACGAATGGGAAGTCGTCCGACCCGGATGAGTGAGTTGCTCAGTACCGATCGACGGTCGGCGGGGCGGGGATCGGGTAACCCGACGCGCCGACTGTCTCGTTGAACGCGCGCGCCCATGAGCCATCCGCGATCATGGCGTCGATGGCGTCGTTGATCTTGGCGCGGGTCTCGTCGTCACCCTTGGCCAGGCCGATGCCGTAGCGCTCTTCGGTGAACGGCTCGCCGACCACCTTCAGCTCGCCCGGGTACTGCGCCGCATAGCCGGCGAGGATGATGTCGTCGGTGGTGACGGCGTCGACCGCACCGTTACGCAGCGCCTCGACGCAGGCGGAGTACGTGTCGAACTCCTGCAGCTGCACGTCCTGCGCGTACGTGTCCTTGACCTTCTGCGCCGGGGTCGACCCGGTGACCGAGCACAGCTTCTTTCCGCCGTTGAGCGAATCGGGGCCGGTGATGTCGGTGTTGTCGGACTTCACCAGGAGCGACTGTCCGGCGATGAAGTACGGCCCGGCGAAGTCGACCTTCTCCTTGCGGGCGTCGGTGATCGAGTAGGTGGCGACGATGTAGTCGACCTCACCGTTCTCGATCAGCGTCTCGCGCTGAGCCGACGGGGACTCCTTGAACTCGACGTTCTCGGGCGCGACACCCAGCTTGCCGGCCACGTATTCGGCCACCTCGACGTCGAAGCCGCTGAAGGACCCGTCGGGGTTGCGCAATCCGAGGCCGGGCTGGTCGTACTTGATTCCGACCGTCAGCTTGCCCTCCGACGCGCTCTGGGAGGCGCTCTTCTCTTCACCTCCGCCGCAGGCAGATGCGACGACGGCGAGCGCCATGACGCCGATTCCCACGCGAATCGAGCGATTGATCCTCATCGAGTTCCTCCAATTGAAATGACGGGTGTTGCGTGTCGAGCACGGTCGACCGAGAGAGCACCGCAGCGGCGCCCCTTCGAGTCAGTGGCTGAGAATCTTGCCGAGAAAGTCCTTCGCGCGCTCGGATTTGGGAGCGGTGAAGAACGTGGCGGGCTCGGCGTCCTCGACGATCTGGCCGTCGGCCATGAAGAGAACCCGGTGGCCGACCTTGCGGGCGAAGCCCATCTCGTGGGTCACCACGAGCATGGTCATGCCTTCCTTGGCGAGCGAGGTCATGACGTCCAGGACCTCGTTGACCATTTCCGGGTCGAGTGCGGACGTCGGCTCGTCGAACAGCATGACCTTGGGGTTCATGGCGAGTGCGCGTGCGATCGCGACTCGCTGCTGCTGACCGCCCGACAACTGCGCCGGGTACTTGTCCGCCTGGTTGGCGATGCCGACCCGCTCGAGAAGCTCGTAGGCCTTCGCCTTCGCGTCGGCGCTGCTCTTCTTCCGCACCTTGACCGGTGCGAGCATCACGTTGTCGAGGATCGTCTTGTGGGCGAACAGGTTGAACGACTGGAACACCATGCCCACGTCGGCGCGCAGCGCCGCCAGAGCCTTGCCCTCGGCCGGCAGTACCTTGCCGTCCACCGCGATCTCACCGGAGTCGATGGGCTCGAGGCGATTGATGGTGCGGCACAGCGTCGACTTACCCGAGCCGGACGGTCCGAGGACGATCACCACCTGTCCGCGAGGGACTTCGAGGTCGATCTCCTGGAGGACGTGGAGGGCGCCGAAGTGTTTGTTCACCGATTTCATCGAGATCATGGACGGGGCCGCGCCCGTGGAGGGTGTCGGCGTCGCGTCGTCGGCTTGCGTCATAGTCGATGACCCTATGTGTTGGGAGCGGGAGCACCTGCCATTTGCTCCGAGAATCCTCGGGATCTCACGGAAACTTTACTGTCCGGCTTCGGGCGTGTGTCCGGGCGCACACCGGCCGCGACGAGGCGATTTGGCGCGGGCCGTACCCTGGCATACGTGGACACGATCGACCAGACCCCTCACCGCAGCTACGAGGTGCGCACGTACGGCTGCCAGATGAACGTGCACGACTCCGAGCGGCTGTCGGGGCTCCTCGAGGACGCCGGCTACACGAAGGCGGCCGCGGGGCAGGCACCCGACCTCGTCGTCTTCAACACCTGCGCGGTGCGGGAGAACGCCGACAACAAGTTGTACGGCAACCTGAGCCACCTCGCGCCGGCGAAGGAACGGAACCCCGACATGCAGATCGCGGTCGGCGGGTGCCTGGCGCAGAAGGACCGCGACGTCGTCGTGAAGAAGGCGCCGTGGGTGGACGTCGTGTTCGGCACCCACAACATCGGTTCGCTCCCCGCGTTGCTGGACCGGGCCCGCCACAACCAGCGGGCCGAGGTCGAGATCCTCGAGGCGCTGGAGGCGTTCCCGTCGACGCTGCCCGCCAAGCGGGAGTCGGCGTACGCGGGCTGGGTGTCCATCTCGGTGGGATGCAACAACACCTGCACGTTCTGCATCGTGCCCGCGCTGCGCGGCAAGGAGGTCGACCGGCGCCCCGGCGACATCCTGGCCGAGGTGCAGGCCCTGGTGAACGAGGGCGTCGTCGAGGTCACCCTGCTCGGGCAGAACGTCAACGCGTACGGCGTCTCCTTCGCGGATCCGGACCAGCCCCGCGACCGCGGCGCGTTCGCCGCGCTGCTGCGAGCATGCGGACAGATCGACGGGCTCGAGCGGGTGCGCTTCACGTCGCCGCACCCGGCCGAATTCACCGACGACGTCATCGAGGCGATGGCCGAGACCCCCAACGTGTGTCCCCAGCTGCACATGCCGCTGCAATCCGGCTCGGACCGCGTGCTGAAGGCGATGCGCCGCTCCTACCGGAAGTCGCGGTTCCTGGGGATCATCGACAAGGTGCGCACCGCGATGCCGCACGCGGCGATCACCACCGACATCATCGTGGGCTTCCCGGGCGAGACCGAGGAAGACTTCCAGGACACACTCGACGTCGTCCGGCAGGCGCGCTTCACCAGCGCCTACACGTTCCAGTACTCCAAGCGTCCCGGCACCCCGGCAGCGGAGATGGACGAGCAACTGCCCAAGGCCGTCGTGCAGGAACGGTACGAACGTCTCATCGCGTTGCAGGAACAGATCACGCTCGAGGAGAACCAGAAGCTCGTCGGCGCCGAGGTGGAACTGCTCGTCGCCGCCGGGGAGGGCCGCAAGAACGCGGAGACCGCCCGGATGAGCGGGCGCGCCCGCGACGGCAGGCTCGTCCACTTCCGGCCCGAGGGCAATCTCGACGGGACCGTCCGGCCCGGCGACGTCGTCACCGTCGTCGTCAGTGCCGCCGCCCCGCACCACCTCGTCGCCGACACCCCGGTCCTGACCCACCGCCGCACCCGCGCGGGAGACTCCTTCGAGAAGGGCGTGACCCCGAAGACCCCGCCGATCGGCGTGGGACTCGGACTGCCGCAGATCGGTGCGCCCGCACCACTACCCGTCCAGATGGGATGCAACGCATGACCTCCCCGTTCGACGACAAGCGGCACGACGGAAACCGGTCCGGTGACAACGGTTCGGGTGCCGAGAGCGAGCCGATCGAGAGTTACCTGAAGGATTTCGACGCCGCCGAGAAGAAGGTGGCCGGCGAGATCGATCCCGGCGCGCGTGCGCTCGTCGTCGCGGTCGCGGTGGTCGTGCTGCTCGGCTCGCTGACGTTGCCGCACTCCGGCATCGCCAACGGCTGGGAGGTGCTGGTGTACGGGGACGACGCCCGCGCGGAGACGATCGCGCTGCCGTCACGGCTGTTCGTGTGGTTCGAGGTGGTGTTCGGGGTCGTCGTGTCGATGCTGGCGCTCGTCACCCGCCGCTGGGCCCTCGCCTGGGTGGCCCTCGCCGGGACCGCCGTGTCGATCGTGTTCGGCATGCTCGCCATCTGGTCGCGGCAGACACCGGCGCCCGGGGTCGAGGCGGCCGGACCGGGGATCGGCCTGATCATCGGCTGGCTCACCGTCATCGTGCTCACGTTCCACTGGTTGAAGGTGGTCTGGAGCCGGACCGCCCTGCAACTGGCCGCGGAAGAGGAACGCCGCGCCGCTGCCGCCGAAGCGGAGCGACGCGGCGACTGGAACGTCGGCTGATCGGACCTACTGGCCGCTGACGGCGCCCTCGGCCGCCTCGGCCCATTCGCGCCACTGCTGGGCCTGAGCGAGGGCGCTCTCGGCGTCCTTCGTCTTGCCCGCCGCGGTGGCCTTGGCGGCCTGCTCCTCGAACTGCGTGACCCGCTCACGGAACTGCGCGGCCCGGGCGAGGGCCTCCGGATCGGTGCGGCGCCATTCCTCGTCGGCGGCGTCGCGGACACGCTTCTCGATGGCCCGCAGCTTGCCCTCGAGGTCGTGCATCCGCTCACGCGGCACCTTCCCGATGGCGTCCCACTTCTCCTGCAGGTCGCGGAGTGCGGCCCTCGCCGCGTCGATGTCCTTGGCCGGATCGATGTGGCCGGCGTTCTTCAGCAACTCTTCCTTGGCGACCGCGTTCTCCTCGAACTCGGCGTCGCGTTCGGAGGACGCGGCGTTGCGGGCGGCGAAGAACACGTCCTGAGCGCCCTTGAAGCGCTTCCACAGGTTGTCGTCGGCTTCCCGCGGTGCGCGGCCGGCGGCCTTCCACTCGGCGAGCAGGTCACGGAAAGCTCCGGCCGTGGGGCCCCAGTCGGTGGAGTCGGACAGCGCCTCGGCCCGGGTGACGAGCTCTTCCTTCTTGGTCTTGGCGGCGGCGCGCTCGCGATCGAGTTCGGCGAAATGGGCGCCGCGGCGACGGTTGAACGCCTCCCGCGCCTTCGAGTACCGCTTCCACAGGGCGTCGTCGACCTTCCGGTCGATCCCGCGGATCGTCTTCCACTCGTCCAGGATCTCGCGCAACCGGTCACCGGCGGCCTTCCACTGCGTGGATTCGGCACCGATCTGTTCCGCCTCGGCGGCCAGTGCTTCCTTGCGTTCGGTGTGAGCCTGCCGCGACAGTTCCTTCTCGTGCTTGGCTTGGGCCGCAGCCTCGTCGGATCCGGCGATGATGACGTCGAGCCGCGCCGCGAGTGAATCGATGTCACCGATCACCGCCGCGGTCGGGAGGGATTCGGCGAGCGCGAGCGCTGCCGCCTTGGTCTTCTTCGCGTCGCCCGCGCCGGAGCTGAGCCGGGCCTCGAGGAGTGCCACTTCCGTTGCCAGATCGTCGAAGCGCCGACCGAAGTGCGCCAGACCTTCCGCCGCGTCTCCGGCCTGCCACGACCCGATCTGCCGTTCGCCGTCCGCGGTCTTCACCCAGGCGGTGCCGTCGTCGTCCACGCGGCCGAACTTGCTCGGGTCGCTGTGGGCGGGGGCGGCAACGGCGGGGGCGGAGAGGGCGTGTGTCGGTGTCGGATGGGGCTTGGGTGCACCCGGTTTCGCGGCGGCACCGGGCTTCGGGACGCTGGACTTCGGTGTGTTCTGCTGCTGAGCGGCAGGCTCCACGGCGGGCTTCGCGTCGCTGCTGTCGGTCATCGTTTCCTCATCTCTGCCGCGCGTCACGGCTGCCTGAACGCAATACTGGCTCCATACGACCCGGGACGGGTGCTGGCTCCATTCAACCCGGTACGGGCCCTGTGGACTATTGAATCAGGTCGGACGGTCCGCGTTGATACCGATTGACGGCAGCACCCGAATCGGATGTCGGGTCCGCTCGGACGGTCGACTAGCGTGACTGTGTGTTCACCGCCGCAATCCTCGTGCCGTCCCCACCGCTACTGGTACCCGAACTGACCGGGGCGGCCGCTGCGGAGACGGCGCCGTTGCGGGACGCGGTCCAGACAGCGGCGAAGGCGTTGTCCGCGCTCGCCATCGAGTGGGTGGCGGTCGGAGCGGCACCCGCCGCGGTGGAGGTGCGGCCCGACGCCCAGGGCACTTACCGTGGCTACGGCGTCGACGTGCGGATCGCGCTGCGGCCCGGTCCGGCAGGCGATCCCGACCCCGACCTGCCGCTCGCGGCGCTGACGGCCGGGTGGATCCGGGGGACGTGCGCGCCGGACGCCGTCGTCGACGCGCGGATCCTCGCCGCCGACCTGTCCCCGGAGCAGTGCGCCGCCTACGGCGCGGAACTGCGCACGCTTCTCGACCGGGACCCGGAGCCGCGGGGGCTGGTGATCGTCGCGGACGGGGCGAACACCCTCACGGCGAAGGCGCCGGGCGCGTTCGACCCGCGCGCGGAAGGCGTGCAGGCCAGGATCGACGCGGCGCTCGACACCGGCGACCGCGACGCGCTGCTGGCCCTCGAACCCACGGAGTGCGAGTCCCTCGGCATCTGCGGGCGCGTCCCGTGGCAGGTGCTCGCCGGCGTGTTCGACGCGCCGCCCGCATCCTGCCGGACGCTGTACAGCGCAGCACCCTACGGAGTCGGCTACCACGTGGGGGAGTGGCGTCCGTGACGTCACCCGTGCCGATCGCCGTCGTCGGACCGACCGCCACCGGAAAGTCGGATCTCGCACTGGACCTGGCCGAACGTCTCGGCGGCGAAATCGTCAACATCGACGCGATGCAGCTGTACCGGGGCATGGACATCGGCACCGCCAAACTCGCCCCGGCCGAGCGCCGCGGAATCCCGCACCACCAGCTCGACGTGCTCGACGTGACGGAGACGGCCACCGTCGCGAACTATCAGCAGGCGGCGGTCCGCGATGTGGAGGGGATCGCCGCGCGCGGCGCCGTGCCGGTCATCGTCGGCGGATCGATGATGTACGTGCAGTCGCTGCTCGACGAGTGGAGTTTCCCCGCCACCGATGCGTCGGTGCGGGCGCGCTGGGAAGCCGTCCTCGCCGAGAAGGGCGTCGCGGCCGTCCACGCCGAACTCGGCCGGGTGGACCCCGAGGCCGCGGCGTCGATCCTCCCCACCGACGGCAGACGCCTGGTCCGTGCTCTCGAAGTCGTCGAGATCACCGGGAAGCCGTTCGCGGCGTCGGCCCCTCGCATCGGCGAACCGCGCTGGGGCACACACATCGTCGGTGTCGACCGGGACACCGCCGAACTCGACGACCGGATCCGGCTCCGCACCCGACTCATGTTCGAACGCGGGCTCGTCGACGAGGTGCGCGGGCTCATCGACGTGGGACTGCGCGAGGGCGTCACCGCCCCCCGGGCCATCGGCTACGCGCAGGTCCTCGCGTGGCTCGACGGCGAATACGACCTCGACGAGGCGCAGGAACGCACGTTCATCGGCACCCGGCGCTACGTGCGCAGGCAACGGTCGTGGTTCCGCCGCGACACCCGCATCCACTGGGTCGACGGAAGTGACCCCGACCTCGCGGACACCACGATCCGCACCCTCGGCGAGACCCGAAGAATGGGAGAACGATGAGCCGCGCACCGTCCGGACGCAACCGTCCGGCCCCGTCCCTGCTGGTGACCACCCGCAACGCCCGCTTTCAGCAGTGGCAGTCCTACCTCACCAACCGCGCCAAGCGAACGAAGGCGGGACGCTTCCTGATCCAGGGCGTCCGCCCCCTCAACCTGGCGCTGGAACACGACTGGCCGATCGAATCGCTGCTGCACCGCATCGACGGCCCGCCATTGTCCGACTGGGCGCGGGAACTGCTCGAGACCCGGTCCGTCGAACAGATCGGTGTCAGTGCCGAACTGATGGCCGAACTGGGCGAGAAGACCACCACCACCGCGCCGGAACTGATCGCCATTGCGAAGACACGAACCCCGCGACTGAAGGACCTGCGACTGCAGTCCGTCCCCCTGATCGTCGTGTTCGACCGGCCAGCCTCACCCGGAAATCTGGGCACCCTCGTCCGTTCCGCCAACGCGTTCGGCGCCGACGCGGTCGTCGTCGTCGGCCACGGCGCAGATCCGTTCGACCCCCGTAGTGTCCGCGCCTCCACCGGATCCCTCTTCGCGATGCCCGTCGTCACGGTCTCGTCCGTCGACGAGATCCTCGCCTTCCGCGACGCCCGGCGTGCGTCCGGAACCGACCTGCACATCGTCGGCACCGACGAGACCGGCTCCGTCACCATCGACGCCCACGACTTCGGCGGCGGCACCGTGCTCGTGATCGGCAACGAGACCCGCGGGATGAGCGCCGCGTGGCGCGACGGCTGCGACACGGTGGTCAACATCCCGATCGGGGGTGCCGCGAGTTCCCTCGGCGCCCCCTCCGCCGGCGCCGTCGCCCTCTACGAAATCGCCCGGCAGCGTAAATGAACCGCACCGCGGCAGCGTAGATGAACCGCACCGCGGCAGTGAAGATGAACAGCACCCGCTCGACCGTTGGTTAGAGTGGTGCGCATGGATTTCAGCAAGGGACACGGCACCGAGAACGACTTCGTGGTCCTCCCGGATCCCGATGTCCGCATCGACCTGTCCGCTCCGCGGGTGGCGGCGCTGTGCGATCGCAGGCGTGGGCTCGGCGCCGACGGAATCCTGCGCGTCGCGAAGGCCGGTGCGCTGGCCGGCGCCGGTGTGCTCGCCGAACTCCCCGACGGCACGTCGGAGGACGACTGGTTCATGGACTACCGCAACGCCGACGGATCGATCGCGGAGATGTGCGGCAACGGCGTCCGCGTCTTCGCCCACTACCTCCGGGCGGCAGGGCTCGAGTCCCGCGACGAGTTCGTGGTCGGCAGCCGGGCCGGTGGCAAACCGGTAATCGTGCACTCGGCCGACGGCGCCTTCGGTGAGGTCACCGTCGACATGGGTGTGGTGCGGGATCTGGGAACCAGTGCCGCGACCATCGACGGCAAGGTCTTCAACGGGATTGGCATCGACGTCGGCAACCCGCACCTGGCGTGTGTCGATGCGCACCTCACGGCGGCGTCCCTGTCGGCCCTCGACCTGACGGCCGCACCCGGGTTCGACCCCGGCTTCTTCCCGCACGGCGTCAACGTGGAGATCCTCACCCGCATCGATTCCGGTGCCGTGGACATGCGGGTGCACGAGCGCGGGGTCGGCGAAACCCGGTCGTGCGGCACCGGCACGGTGGCCGCGGCCACCGCCGCGCTGCGCTTCGACGGTGCCGACTCCGGTGAGGTGAACGTCCGTATTCCTGGTGGTCAGGTCACTGTGGCGGTGTCCGGCGGCCGGGCGACGTTGCGCGGACCGTCCGTCCTGGTGGCGTCCGGAACCCTCGACGACGGCTGGTGGAACGGCCTCGCCTGATCGCCCTGCGCGAAATGCACGTGCGCTCCCTCGACATTCCGTGGGATCATGAGGGTGTATGACGAAAACACATCGCACAGAAGAATCGCCGATCTCCGACTCCACTGAGTTCGCCTACGACGACGGGCGCCCTTCGGTCGGCGAGATGCAACTCGAGGACCGCAGCGCGCTGCGCCGAGTTGCCGGGCTCTCCACCGAGCTCACAGACGTCACCGAGGTCGAATACCGACAGCTGCGCCTCGAACGCGTGGTGCTCGTCGGTGTCTGGACGCAGGGTACCGCGGCACAAGCCGAATCCAGCATGGCCGAGCTCGCGGCTCTGGCCGAGACCGCCGGGTCCGAGGTCCTCGAGGGCCTCGTCCAGCGGCGGGACAAACCCGACGCTGCCACCTACATCGGTTCCGGTAAGGCCGAGGAACTCCGTGAGGTCGTCCTCTCGACCGGCGCCGACACCGTCATCTGTGACGGTGAACTGACTCCCGCCCAGCTGACCGCGCTGGAGAAGGTCGTCAAGGTCAAGGTCATCGACCGGACGGCCCTCATCCTCGACATCTTCGCTCAGCATGCGACGTCCAGGGAAGGCAAGGCGCAGGTGGCGCTGGCCCAGATGGAATACATGCTGCCCCGACTGCGTGGCTGGGGTGAATCGATGTCCCGGCAGGCGGGTGGTCGCGCCGGCAGCAACGGCGGCGTGGGTCTGCGTGGTCCCGGTGAGACCAAGATCGAGACGGACCGCCGGCGAATCCGGGAGCGGATGGCGAAGCTGCGCCGCGAGATCAAGGGCATGAAGGCCGCCCGCGACACCAAACGCACCAGGCGACTGCGCAGCGAGACCCCGTCCATCGCGATCGTCGGCTACACCAACGCCGGCAAGTCGAGCCTGCTCAACGCGCTGACCGGGTCCGGGGTGCTGGTGCAGAACGCGCTGTTCGCCACCTTGGATCCCACCACCCGGCGGGCGGCGCTGGACGACGGCCGCGAGTACGTCCTCACCGACACCGTCGGGTTCGTGCGGCACCTGCCGACGCAGCTGATCGAGGCGTTCCGCTCGACGCTGGAGGAAGTCACGGACGCGGATCTGCTGCTGCACGTCGTCGACGGCTCCGATCCGCTGCCCACGGATCAGATCAGGGCCGTCCACGAGGTGATCACCGAGGTTATCCGGGAGAACGACGCCGCAGCGCCGCCGGAGCTCATCGTGGTGAACAAGATCGACGCGGCCGACCCGGTCACGTTGACCCAGTTGCGCGGCCTGCTGCCCGGCGCGTCATTCGTCTCCGCCCGGACCGGGGAAGGCATCGCCGAGTTGCGCGCGCATCTCAGCGACGTCCTGATCCGCCCGGAGATCGAGGTCAGCGTGCTCCTCCCGTACAACCGGGGAGATCTGATGGCGCGGATCCACTCGGACGGACAGATCCTCGACTCGTCCCACGAGGAGGACGGCACGCGCGTCCACGCGCGGGTGCCCGAGGCGCTGGCGTCGGCACTGGTTCAGTACAACGGCAGTGCCTGACCGCTCACGGTGGTCGCTCCGTGTCGCGGTTACAGTCCTCGCTGCGTGCACACCGCTCGCGGCGGCGGGCGCCGGATCGGCCGAGCCGTTCTTCCGCGATCAGACGGCAGTCGACGCGTCGGAGTTCGGTCCGCTCTGCACTCCCGACGATTCGGCCGCCGGAACCCCCGACGAGGCCTCGCTGGAAGAGCTGTCGGGGCTCGTGTCGGCGGGGGGACTGCTCTACGCGGTCGGTGACAGCGGTTCCGATCGCGCGGTCGCGGTGATGGACGGGAACTGCGCCGTGCAGCGGTGGCTTCCGCTGCCGGTCGATCCGTACGACGTCGAGGACATGGCGTCCGGCCCCGACGGCCGGCTGTGGCTCGCTGACACCGGCGACAACGGACGCCGCCGCGACACGGTGGCACTGATCGCGATGGACCGCGACACCGGTGCGGGAGAACTGCATCGGCTGACGTATCCGGACGGCCCGCACGACGCGGAGACCGTTCTCGTCCAGCGCGACGGCACCCCGCTGATCGTCACGAAGGAAGTGGTCGGGGCGGGCGGCGTGTACCGGCCTGCGGGGGGTGCCGTCGTGGGTGACCTCGCGAGCCCCGGCCCGACCCCGCTCGAGAAGGTGGGGACGCTGGACGTCGCGGAGACGAACGGCGCCGACGACGCCACCACCGGGAGCGGCACCACGGCCCCGGCCCTGCACTCGACGATGTTCACCGGCGGCGCCGTGTCCGCCGACGGAACCGTGGCCGCCGTCCGCAGCTACTCCGACGTGTTCCTGTTCTCGGCCCCGGACGGCGACCTGGCCGCCGCGTTCGCCGCGGGGCCCGTGGGGCGCGCACACGTGCCGCAGCAGCCGCAGGGGGAGTCGATCGCGTTCACCGAGAACGGCGACCTGCTGATCGCCTCCGAGGCGCGGGAGGGGCCCGTTCCGCCGATTCAGACGTTGCCCGGGGCGGTGTCGAGGGTGCAGGAGCAGGCCCGCGCGCAGACAGCCGTCGACGAGGCGTCGGCGCAGTCGCCGGGAACGGTGTGGGGGCTCGGCATCGCCGGCGGCGCGGTCGTGCTCGTGGTCGTCGCCGGATTCCTGATCCGCCGCCGTGCCCGATAGGTCTGTTTTGCGGGAAATGTTGCGAGCCTGATTCTTTCGGTGGCCGACGCGTTGTGAATACTGGCGGGGTGCACGCCCACGAGTTGTTGTCGCGTATCGCCCACCTGTCGCTCGAGCACGGTCGCGCCCAGATCGTATCGACCGTCGCCGTGGTGGCGGGCGTCGTCGTGATGCTCGCGGCGTCGCGTTCCGCCCGGGCACCCATCCTCCGCGCCGCCGCGGTCGCGGTGCCCGTGACCGCGGTGATCGGGGCAGCCGTGTGGGCGCGGTACCGGCCGCTTCCCAATCAGATACCGCCGGCGGGCTACGCGCGGATCTGGCTCGCCGTCGGCACCCTCGTACTCGCAGCCACCATCCTGCTCCGCAAACCCGGTGTCCGGCTCGCCGCGGCGGTCGGGACGGCAGGTGCCGTGGTCGCGGCCGCGGCGGTGGGGCAGGTCAATGCGGAGGTCGGCGTCTTCCCGACCGTCGGTTCGCTGGTGGGACACCGCGCGCCGACGGTCGTCGAGCCGGTGTCGTTCGGTGACGTCCCCGGGTTCGAGAGCGCCGTGCAGGCAGGGACCCCGATGGACTCGGTGTGGACGCGTCCGGTGCGCACACCCGGCTCCGGTGTGGTGACGGAAGTGGAGATCCCGGGCACCGAATCCGGATTCCCCGCCCGGCCGGCGGTGCTGTATCTGCCGCCGGCATACCTGACGTCACCCCGCGCCGTGCTCCCCGTCATGGTCATGATCGCGGGACAGCCCGGGCGCCCGCAGGACTGGTTCAGCAGCGGACGACTGGGGTCCACGGTGGATGCGTATGCCGCGCGGCACGACGGCCTCGCGCCGGTCGTCGTGGTGGTCGACGCACTGGGGGCGCAGGACGCGAATCCGCTCTGCCTGGATTCGGCGCTGGGCAACGCCGCCACCTACGTGGCCCGTGACGTCCCCGCGTGGATCGAGAACTCTCTGCAGGTGTCGCATGATCCTGCGCAGTGGGCGATCGGCGGATTCTCCTACGGGGGAACCTGTTCGATCCAGCTGGCTGTGAACTATCCGGCGATCTACCCGACGTTTCTCGACTTCCTCGGTCAGGACGAGCCCTCGCTGGGCGATCACGCGGGGACGGTCGCGGCGACGTTCGCCGGCGACGAGCGTGCGTTCGCGGCGGTCAATCCGGTCGACGTGCTGAGGACGCGGCAGTTCCCGGAATTGACCGGGGTGTTCGTCGCCGGGGCGGCGGACGACGAATACCGCCCGCAGCAGCAGCGGATGTTCGCTGCCGCGCGGGCGGCCGGTCTGAACGTGCGGTACTACGAACTCCCCGGTGGCCACGAGGGCGCCACCTGGGGTGCGGCGCTCGAAGGGGAGATGGACTGGACCGGCCGTCAGCTGGGCCTCACCGGCTGACGGCCGGAAACCGGTCAGGCGTCGAGGTCGGCCGCCACCAGCTGGGCCACCTTCTCGACGGCGTCGGCGTCGTCGCTGGTGACCGTGACGTCGGTGCCCTTGGTGGCGCCGAGCGTCATGATGAGCAGTGCGGAACCGGCGTCCACGGGTTCGCCGTCCGCCACGGCCAGCGTGACGGGCACACCGGCGGCGGCAACCGCTTCGGCGATGACGGCGGCGGGACGGGCGTGCAGGCCGATGGACGAACCGACGGCGACTGTGGTGCTGGGCATGGACTCTCTCCTCTGTCGGTGGGGTTGATGCGGGTCGAGCGGGTCGATCTGTTTCTCTTACGCTGCGACTGTCGCAACGTCGGGGTCGAGTTCGGCGTCGGACGCGCCGGGCTTGATGAATTCTTTGGCGCCGACGACACACAGTGCGGCGACGACGACACCGGCGGCCAGCGCCACCAGGAACCACAGCAGGTTGCCGATGGCGAAGAAGACGAAGATTCCGCCGTGCGGTGCGCTGAGGGTGACGTCGAACGCCATGATCAGGGCGCCGGTGACGGCGCCGCCGGCCATCATCGAGGGAATGACGCGCAGCGGGTCGGCGGCGGCGAACGGAATGGCACCTTCGGAGATGAACGCCGAGCCGAGCAGCCAGGCCGCCTTGCCGTTCTCGCGTTCCGCCTCGCTGAACAGGCTGGGACGCAGGACGGTCGACGCGAGAGCCATCGCCAGCGGCGGGACCATGCCCGCCGCCATCACGGCCGCCATGATCCGCAGCGAGGCGGGATCGTTGACGTTGAGACCGGCCACCGCGAACGCGTACGCTGCCTTGTTCACCGGGCCACCGAGGTCGAAGCACATCATCAGGCCGAGGATGATGCCGAGGAAGATGACGGAGCTGCCGGACAGACCGTTGAGCCAGTTCGTCAGGCCCGACGTGATCGAGGCGAGCGGACGGCCCAGGACCAGGAACATGAGGGCGCCGACAATCAGGGTCGCGAACAGCGGAATGATCACCACCGGCATCAGGCCGCGCAACCACTGGGGAACCGGGATCCGGCTGATCCACAGCGCGACGACACCGGCGATCAGACCACCGACGAGGCCTCCGATGAATCCGGCGCCGACGAAGACTGCCACGGCACCCGCGGTGAAGCCCGGCGCCAGACCGGGCCGGTCGGCGATGGCGAAGGCGATATAGCCGGCCAGAGCGGGCACGAGGAAGCTGAACGCCAGCGAACCCAGTTGGAACAGCACCGCGCCCAGGTACGTCGCCAGGCCACCCTCGGGGAGTTGGCCGAGGGAGTTGCTGAGGACGATGTCCTCCGCGGGACCGGAGATCTCGTACCCGCCGAGCAGGAAGCCGAGGGCGATCAGCAGACCGCCGGCGGCGACGAACGGGATCATGTAACTGACACCGGTGAGCAGCACCTGACGCAGGTGGGTGCCCCAGCCGATCGATCCGGCCGGCTCGTCCGCCGCGCTGCCGGCACTACCCGCGTCCACGATGGCCGCGGACGGGTTCATGCCCGCGCGCAGTGCCTCGGTGATCATGGTGTCGGGCTCGTTGATGGCACGCTTGACGCCCGACGCCACCACCGGCTTGCCTGCGAAGCGTTCCTTGCCCTTCACCCCGACATCGGTGGCGAAGATGACGGCGGATGCGCCAGCGATCACACCGGGTGCCAGCGGTGTGCTTCCGCTCGAACCCTGCGTCTCCACGTGGACGACGACCCCCGCGCGTTCGCCGGCGGCGACGAGGGAGTCGGCCGCCATGTACGTGTGGGCGATGCCGGTCGGGCAGGCCGTGACCGCGACGATGTGCTTCGGTCCCACTTCGGGCTCGGGTTCCTTCTCCGGGGCGACCGGTTCGGGCTTCGGAGCCGGGACCGCGGCGGCCGCCGCGGGGGCTGCCGCAGCCGCGGCGGCGGGGGCCGCGGCAGCCGGTGTGGCGGCGGGTGCGGGTGCCAGGACGTCGTTCACCAGGGTGACGATCTCGGCGGGGGTCTTCGCATCACGCAACGCGCCGACGAAGGCGGGGCGCACCAGTGCCCGCGCGAGTGAGGAGAGCAGCTTCATGTGCTCCGCGCCCGCACCTTCGGGTGCGGCGATGAGGAACACCAGATCTGCGGGTCCGTCGGGGGCGCCGAAGTCGACCTTCGGGGCGAGCCGAGCGAATCCGAGGGACGCCGCCACAACGGCTTCCGAACGGCAGTGGGGGATCGCGATCCCACCGGGAAGTCCTGTCGCCGATTGTGATTCACGCGCCAGAGCGGCGTCGCGGAGAGCGTCCGCCTCGGTGGCGCGACCGGCGTCGGCCAGACGCCGGGAGAGCGCGGAGATCACGTCCTCCTTGGAGGCTCCGAGGTCGGTGTCCAGGGAGATCAGATCTTCGCTGATGATCTGCGGCCCCGAATCGCGGTCGGGTGTCGAGTGAGACATGGTGTTTCCTTCTTGTTCAGGCCGGATCGGGGGCGGGGGAGCTGAGAGCGGTGACAGTGACGGCGTCGATGTCGACGTGTTCGGGGGTCGGCAGGGTGGTGCCGGGGAGGGCTGCCGCCGCGCTGCCGTAGGCGACGGCGGATCGGAGGCAGTCGGCGGGCGTTGCACCGGACATGTGTGCTGCCAGGTAGCCCGCCAGCGACGAGTCGCCGGCGCCGACCGTGCTGCGGGCGACGATCGGTGGTGGCGTGGCCCACCACGCGCCGGCCTCGGTCACGAGAACCGCACCCGCGGCGCCGAGCGTCGCGAGGACGGCTTCGACCCCGCGGTCCACGAGTTGCCTGCCGGCATGGGCGGTGGCCGTCGGGTCCCCGCGCAGCGCGGACTCCTCGAGCAACTGCCCGTCGGCGCCCGTGAGCTGCGCGAGCTCCTCGCTGTTCGGTTTCACGAGGTCGGGAGCGGCCGCGGGGAACCGGTCCGCGAGCGCGAGCAGTGGAGCGTCCGACGTGTCGACGGCGACCCTGCACGGCGCCGAGCGCAAAGCCTCGACGAGCGTGGCGTACCAGTCGGTGGGAATGCCCGGGGGAAGCGACCCGGACAGCACCACCCATTCGGCCCTGGACCCGCGCTCGATGATCTCCGACTGCAGATCGGCGAGGGATTCGGCCGACATCGCGACGCCGGGTTCGTTGACCTTGGTGGTGGTGCCGTCCGGTTCGGTGATGGTGATGTTGGTGCGCGCCGGACCGGACGTTGCCACGGTCACGTGTTCGATCCCGTGCTCGGACAGGGCGGTGAGCAGGGGATCGCCCTCGTTGCCGGGGAGTACGGCGACAGCGGCGACACCGGCCGAGGTGAGCGCGCGGGCGACGTTGACCCCCTTGCCGCCGGGGTCGCTGTGGGTGGCGGCCGCGCGCAGGACGGTTCCTCGTTCGAGGCGCCCCACCAGGTTGACGGTGCGGTCGATGCTCGGATTGGCGGTCAGCGTGACGATCATGCGATCACCACCTCGATTCCCTGGTCGTGGAAGTGGGCTCGGTCTGCGGAACTGATGTCGGCGTCGGTGACGAGGATGTCGACGCTGTGGATGGGGGCGAAGCTCACGAGGTGCTCGCGGCCGACCTTCGACGAGTCGGCGACCACGACGACGTGGTTGGCGCACCGGACCATCGCGCGCTTGACCGCAGCCTCCTCGGTGTCCGGTGTGGACAGGCCGTGGCCGACGCTGAGCGCGTTGGTGCCGATGAACGCGACGTCGACGCGGAGGACGTCGAGGATCCGCAGCGCTTCCTCGCCGACGGCGGCCTGCGTGATGCCGCGCACCCGGCCGCCCAGCATGTGGAGCGTCACCGAATTGAGCCCCGCGAGCCGGGCGGCGATCGGCACGGAGTTGGTGATCACGGTGAGGTCCAGATCGGACGGGAGTTCCGGGATGATGCGCCCCGTCGTGGTTCCCGCGTCGAACAGCACGCTGCCACCGGACGGCGGCAGGTAGGTGGCGGCGCGCTTGGCGATCCGGTCCTTCTGCTCGGCGCGGGTGTGGTCGCGCTCCGTCATGCCGGGCTCGGTGACGGTGAGGGACCCCGCAGGTACCGCGCCGCCGTGCACGCGGCGGATGTGGCCGAGACGCTCGAGTAGAGCGAGGTCACGGCGCACGGTCTCGGTGGTGACGCCGAACGTGTCGGAGAGGTCCGCGACCGACATGCGACCCCGCTGCGAGATCAGCGTGGTGACCGCTTGCTGGCGTTCTTCCGGATACACCGTGACCTCGTTCCTGTTCTCGTCGATGAAGTGTTCGATGATGTGATCCGTTATGGTCTGCATCACACGAAATGTTGTGTCATGTTGTTTTACGCCCGAGTGTGTTGACATGTCAAGAGTTGAGAGTAATCTCCGTCACATAGTCGATTCGCATTTCCGACTGTGCGAAGACAGAACGAACCGGCCAGGAGGACCCGATGACCGAAAACCGTGAAATCGTGCGAGGTACGCCGGTGGTACCGGGCATTGCCTACGCGCCGGTGATCTGGCCGGCTCCGCGGCCGGAGGTCGCATCCGGATCGGCCCGGATCGACGAGGTGTCGCGCGACGCGGAGAAGGTCCGCTTCGAGGAAGCGGCCGCCGTGGTGTCGCAACGACTCCGCGACCGCGCGGCGAGCGTCTCCGGCGCCGCGGCGGAGGTGCTGCAGGCGAACGCGGCGATGGCGGCCGACCGCGGCTGGCTCGGTGCCGCGCAGAAGCTGATCGCCGGTGGAACCCCGGCGGAGGAGGCGGCAGCCGAGGCCACCGAGCAGTTCGCCACCCTGTTCACCAAGATGGGCGGGCTGATGGCCGAACGCGTGACCGACCTGCGCGACATCCGTGACCGCGTGGTGTCCGAACTCCTCGGTCTGTCCGAACCAGGTATCCCCGTGCCCTCGACGCCGTCGATCCTGTGCGCCCAGGACCTCGCGCCCGCCGACACCGCCGGCCTCGATCCCGAGCTGATCGTCGGACTCGTGACCGTCCTCGGTGGCCCCACCAGCCACACCGCGATCATCTCTCGGCAGCTGGGCATTCCGTGTGTGGTCGCGGTGCGTGACCTCGAATCCGTCGTCGCGGGCACCCCCGTCCTCCTCGACGGCTCGGCGGGCGAACTCGTCGTCGAACCGGACCCCGTGGAGGCCCGCGCCGCCGTGGAACACGGCCGCGCCGAACGGATCCGCATCCAGTCGTGGGAGGGGCCCGGCCGCACGAGCGACGGACATTCCGTGTCGATTCTGGCCAATGTTCAGGACGGGGCCGGTGCGCGGTCGGCAGCCACGACCGCCGCCGAGGGCGTCGGACTGTTCCGCACCGAGTTGTGCTTCCTGGACCGCGATTCCGAGCCGGGTGTCGACGAGCAGGCCGAGATCTACGGCGAGGTGCTCGACGCGTTCGCCGGCCGGAAAGTGGTGATCCGGACGCTCGACGCGGGTTCGGACAAGCCGCTGCGCTTCGCCAACCACGCCGAAGAGGCGAACCCGGCGCTCGGGGTCCGTGGAATCCGGATCGCCGAACAGAATCCGGGCATCCTCAGCAGGCAACTCGACGCCGTCGCCGCCGCGGCGAAGCAGACGCAGTCGCAGCCGTGGGTGATGGCACCGATGATCTCGACGCCCGCCGAGGCCGAATCCTTCGCGGCGGAGGTCCGCGCTCGCGGACTCGTGCCCGGCGTGATGGTCGAGGTACCGGCCGCCGCGCTTCTGGCCGACCGTCTTCTGCGCCACGTCGACTTCCTGTCCATCGGCACGAACGACCTCGCGCAGTACACGATGGCCGCCGACCGGATGTCCTCCGACCTGGCATCGCTCACCGACCCCTGGCAACCGGCGGTCCTCGCGCTCGTCGCCCGCACGGCCGAGGCGGGCATCGCGGCGGGCAAACCGGTCGGCGTCTGCGGCGAGGCGGCCGCCGACCCGCTGCTCGCCTGCGTGCTGATCGGACTCGGGGTCACGTCGCTGTCCTGCGCAGGTGCCGCTGTATCCGGTGTGGGTGCGAAGGTGGGATCGGTCTCGCTGGACGACTGCCGTCGTGCCGCCGAGGACGTGCTCGCCACGAGCGATCCCGCGGAGGCGCGCGCCGCGGCGGTCCGGGTACTGGGCGCGTAGCCCCGGGTGTGCTGCGGGATCCGGTCCCGAGGGCGCGAAACTCCCAGATCGTGCCTACTATTGGCGAACTGTGACGAAAAGAGAAACCGACGCCCCCGACGGTCCGGCCGGTGGCTCAGCAGGCCCGTCCACCCCCACGCGGGCGTTCGGGTGGGCGCTGCACGGTGACGGCAGGCGGATCGGTGAGGGCGAGGTGGTCGCTCCCGGCGAGCGCCTCACCTGGCCGCGCACGGTCGGAATTGGGATGCAGCACGTCATCGCGATGTTCGGCGCCACCCTCCTGGTGCCGACCATCACCGGGTTCCCGGTCACGACGACACTGCTGTTCTCGGGTATCGGGACGGCCCTGTTCCTGCTCATCACCCGCGGCCGCATCCCCAGCTATCTCGGATCGTCGTTCGCATTCATCGCGCCGCTGACGGCGTCGCAGAGTTCGGGTCCCGCCGCGCAACTCGGCGGTGTCGCCGCTGCGGGTCTGTTGCTGCTCGTGGTGGGCATCGCGGTGAAGCTGGCCGGATCGCGGGTCATCGACGCCGTCATGCCGCCGGTCGTCACGGGCGCCGTGGTCGCGTTGATCGGGCTCAATCTCGCACCCACCGCGGTGGATTCGTTCGAATCGCAACCGCTGATCGCCGGGGTGACCCTGCTGGCGATCCTGCTCGTGACCGTGCTCGGTCCGGGACTGCTGGGCCGTCTCGGCATCCTCGTCGGGGTCGTCGTCGGCTGGGTGTTCGCAGCCGTGATCGGCGGACTCGCCGAGGAGCGGGTGACGGCGCTGCGGGAGGCGGCCTGGTTCGGCGTGCCCGAATTGCGGGGACCGACGTTCGAGTGGTCCGTGATCGCGCTGACCCTGCCCGTGGTCATCGTCCTGGTCGCCGAGAACGTCGGCCACGTCAAGGCGGTGTCGGCCATGACCGGTCGGTCGCTCGACGACGTCGCCGGCGACGCCCTCGTCGCGGACGGATTGGCCACCACCCTTGCCGGATTCGGCGGCGGCTCCGGGACCACCACGTACGCCGAGAACATCGGAGTCATGGCCGCGACGCGGGTCTACTCCACCGCCGCCTACTGGGTCGCGGCCGCCACCGCCGTGGTTCTCGCGTTCTCACCGAAGTTCGGTGCCCTCGTGTTCACCGTGCCCAACGGTGTCATCGGCGGCGCCACCCTCGTGCTGTACGGCCTGATCGGCGTCCTCGGTGTGCGCATCTGGATGGACGCCGAGGTGGACTTCACCGACCCCGTGAACCTCACCGTGGTCGCTGCGGCGCTCGTCGCCGGCATCGGCGACCTGACGCTGACGATCGGGTCCGTGGAACTCGGTGGCATCGCGTGGGGTTCGGTCGGCATCCTCGTCGCCTACCCGGTGATGCGCTCGCTCGCGCGGTTCCGCAAGCCCTGACACGGTGACCGAATGGGTCACGAATCCCGATCACCTGGGTCATTCACCACGTAGTTCCTCGCCTCTACCGTCGAACGAGACGGACCCAGATAGTTGATACGAGGAGTCGGCGTGGAGCGCACCCTGTTCGAACCGGAGCACGAACTGTTCCGGGAGTCGTACCGCAAGTTTCTCGCACAGCATGCCGAGCCGAACCACGCCAAGTGGGAAGAGCAGAACATCGTCGACCGCAGCCTGTGGGTCGAGGCCGGCAAGCAGGGCTTCCTCGGCATGGCCGTCCCGGAGGAATTCGGCGGCGGCGGTGTGCGCGACTTCCGGTACAACGCGATAATCACCGAGGAGACCACCCGCGGCGGGTACAGCGGGATCGGCTTCACCCTGCACAATGACGTCGTCGCGCCGTACTTGCTCGAACTGAGCAACGAGGAGCAGAAGCAGCGCTGGCTGCCCGGCTTCGCGTCGGGCGAGCTGATCACGGCCATCGCGATGACCGAACCGGGCACCGGCAGCGATCTGCAGGGCATCAAGACGCGCGCCGTGCGCGACGGCGACGACTGGGTCCTCAACGGTTCCAAGACCTTCATCACCAACGGCATCAACGCCGACCTCGTGATCGTCGTCGCGTGCACCGATCCCGACAAGGGGGCGCAGGGATTCAGCCTCCTGGTCGTCGAACGGGACATGCCGGGCTTCGAACGCGGCCGCAACCTCGACAAGATCGGGATGAAGGCGCAGGACACCGCGGAGCTCAGCTTCACCGACGTCCGCGTTCCCGCCGCCAACCTTCTCGGTGAGGAGGGGATGGGCTTCCTCTACCTGATGAAGAACCTTCCCCAGGAGCGGCTGTCGATCGCCGTGGTAGCCGCGGCCGCAATGGAATCGGCACTCGACATGACGATCCAGTACTGCCGCGACCGGAAGGCGTTCGGCAAGTCGATCGGCAGCTTCCAGAACACCCGCTTCGTGCTCGCGGAACTCGCCACCGAGGCAACGGCCGTCCGAGTGCTCGTCGACAAGTTCATCGAACTGCTCAACGACGAGAAGCTGTCGGTGCAGGAAGCGGCGATGGCCAAGTGGTGGACCACCGAGGCGCAGGTCCGGCTGATCGACCGGTGCCTGCAGCTGCACGGCGGCTACGGATACATGAAGGAGTACCCGATTGCCAAGGCGTACATGGATTCCCGTGTCCAGACCATCTACGGCGGTACCACCGAGATCATGAAGGAAATCATCGGTCGCGGCCTCAATCTCTGACGAGGCGCGACCTGCGTATCCGGGGTGGATGCGAGGAGGCCCCACGGCAGTCGCCGTGGGGCCTCCTCGTGTCTCCACGCGGCAGTGACTAGATCTTGCGCATGACCGTGACGACCTTGCCCAGAATGACCGCATCGTTGCCGGGGATCGGATCGAACAGGGGGTTGTGCGGCATCAGCCACACCTCGTTCTCGGTGCGCTTGAACGTCTTGACGGTGGCTTCGCCGTCGATCATCGCTGCCACGATGTCTCCGTTCTCCGCCACATTCTGCTGACGGACCACCACCCAGTCGCCGTCGCAGATCGCGGCATCGATCATCGATTCGCCGACGACCTTGAGCAGGAACAGCGAGCCCTGGCCCACCAGTTCACGGGGGAGCGGGAAGACGTCCTCGACTGCTTCCTCGGCGAGGATCGGGCCACCGGCGGCGATCCGGCCGAGGACCGGGACGAACGTGGGTTCCGGCAGAGGTGCGCCGTCGGCACCGGACTTGACCGCGGCCAGTCCGACGGCGGCGCTCGCGTTCGCCGCGGCTCCCGCCGCCACCTCGTCGAGGCCGCGTACGTCCACCGCGCGCGGACGATTGGGATCCCTGCGGAGGAAGCCCTTGCGCTCCAGCGTGCGCAGCTGATGAGCGACGGAGGACGTGGAGGTGAGCCCCACGGCGTCGCCGATCTCGCGGATGCTCGGCGGATAACCGCGCTCGTTCACGGACGTGCGAATCACCTCGAGGACACGGCGCTGCCGGTCGGTCAACCCGGCGGCGGAGCCACCGCTCACACGTGGAGTCGAACCGTCGGTCGAGCTGTCGTCCTTCATGGCGAGGTGCCTCCGTCTGTATGTGGATGTTCTCGGTATGGGTCGCATGTGACTGCTGTGCCGCGTGACACGAATCTATCCCGCTTTCCTCGGAGTTTCAAACATCTGTTCGACACGTGTCGCGAGAAGTAGAGACATTGTCGGACTGCCGTGGTAGAAATCGAACATGTGTTCTTTCGAACGCGTGATCGAACGCCCGGAGGGGTCGGACGCCGACCGGGTCGGCAGCGGATACGACAACGGATTTGACGACAACGGATACGAGCAGCGGAGGTACCGATGAGCAACGCAGTTCTCCATCGGCAGGCAGTGCTGAACCGGCAGGCACTCGAACGAGGTGTGGTCCGTTCCGGGGCCGCACGGTCGTACCGGACCGAGCCGCGCCGCCGTCGCACCGACGGTGAGCTGCGGCGGCCGTCGTCCGGCGCCGTCGCGTACCGGCCCACTCACACCGGGGTCTCCCGCGCCGATCATTCGCGCGGGTCGAACGATGTCGGCTGGCGGATGGTGCTCGCGAGTGTCGTGATCACCGCGGGTGTGTTGTGCGGGCTCGTCGGGGTGGCTCAGCTGGCCACCACCGACGGTGTGAGCAACTCGGCGGCCACGGAGGTCGTGCAGGTGCAGCAGGGGGAGAGCCTGGCCGCGCTCGCGGCGCGGATCTCCCCGGAATTGCCGGTGGCACAGGTGGTCGAGCAAATCATGGAGCTGAACGCCATGTCCAATTCGGCGCTCCACCCGGGCCAGAGTCTGATCGTCCCGTCGTCCTCTGACCGGTGACGGGGGTGGCTCTGCATGACTGTCCCCTCGGGCGGCCGAGTAGTCTCGGATGCTGTCAGTCCCACCACTTCGTGTGGTCGCGTCGAGATCGTGCATCCGCTGCGTGAATCCGTTTTCGTCGGTTCGCCATCGGGGGAGGCGAACAGTTGCGGCCACGACGGCTACGACGAAGGAATCGCCATGCACTGCCCGTTCTGCCGGCACCCCGATTCACGTGTGGTCGATTCGCGAGAAGCCGACGAAGGACAGGCCATCCGTCGCCGCCGTTCGTGCCCCGAGTGCGGTCGCCGGTTCACCACCGTCGAGACCGCTGTGCTGTCGGTGGTCAAGCGCAGTGGTGTCACCGAACCGTTCAGCCGGGAGAAGGTGGTGCGGGGTGTGCGCCGCGCCTGCCAGGGCCGGCAGGTAGACAACGACGCCCTGAATCTTCTTGCCCAGCAGGTCGAGGACGCGGTCCGGGCGTCGGGTTCCGCGGAGATCCCGAGCAACGAGGTGGGCCTCGCCATTCTCGGTCCGCTTCGTGATCTCGACGAGGTGGCGTACCTGCGTTTCGCGTCCGTGTACCGGTCGTTCAGCTCCGCCGAGGACTTCGCTCGCGAGATCAAAGAGCTACGCGAACACCGCGAATCCCGCGACGACGCCTGAGCCGAGGCGTCAGCGCACCTTCTCCATTGCACTGCGCGTCAGCGCACCTTCTCCATTGCACTGATCACGCGCTTCTCCGAGACGGGGATCGGTGTTCCGAGTGTTTGAGCGAACAGGCTGACCCGCAGTTCCTCGATCATCCAGTGGATGGCGTCGACCTCGGGTGTGTGCTGTCGTTCTTCCGGCAGGCCCGCGAGCATGCGTTCGTATCCGGCGTACACCCGGTCGAGGACGTCCATTCCCTTCTGGTCGCGCGGTGCGCTCCCGGGAAGAGCGTCGAGACGGGCCGCCGCAGCGGCGAGGTAGCGGGGCAGTTCACGGAGGCGAGTGGCACCGATGTCGGCGACGAATCCGGGAAACAGCAGCGACTGCCGCTGTTCGCGCACGTCGTCGGCGGCCTCACCGGTCGCGCGTTCCAGCACCACGGTGAGCCGGTGGTCCGCTTCGAGCACCGGCGACACCAGTCGCAGGAGCACCGCCACGTTCCGGGCCATCTCGGCGCGCGCCGTCGCTACGAGGGCGTCGAACTCCTGCGGGGTGCGCACCGGCGTGCCGTGCGCGGCGATCACCTGGTTCGCGGCCGCGTTGCGGCAGTCGTCGATCAGTGCGTCGAGGCTGCCGTCGGGGTTCTGTCCGAGCGCCAGTCGCTGTGCGTTGCTCAGCCCCGACGTGACCGTCTTCGCCTGGGTGGGAACGGCGGCGAGCAGCAGCCGCCGCGTTCCGGCGCGCATAGCGGATCGTTGCGCCGCCGCGGTGCTGAGCACGCGGACGGCGACACCGTCACCCTCCGGGACCAGGGCGGGGTAGCCGGTGACCTTCTGGCCGCCGAGTTCGCGTGTCACGGTGGCTTCGAGTGAACCGAGGGTGGCGGGGGTCCACGTGAGTGCGGGCGGCCGTTCCGAATTCGAGGCCGCCTTCGCCACCTCCACCTCGACGCGGGGAGCGAGCGACTTGCGCAGCGACACGAGGTCCTTGTCCCGGCCGAGGACGGCACCTTTCTCGTCCACGGCGGCGAACGTCATGCGCAGATGGTCGGGGAGCGCGGTGACGTCGAAGTCCTTGGGATCGATGCGACAGGCGCCGAGTCGCGACAATTCGCGGGCCATCGCCATGGTGAGCGGTTCGGAGCGGGGTTTCACGGCGGCCAGTGCGGCGGCCGCGAAGTCCGGTGCCGGAACCACCTGTCGGCGAAGGGTCTTCGGGAGCGTCTTGATCAGGGCGGTGACCAGTTCGACGCGCATGCCGGGGACCAGCCAGTCGAAGCCGACCGGGCGCAGGCCCGCCAGCAGCGCGATCGGGATGCGGGCGGTGACGCCGTCGTCCTCGGTGCCGGGCTCGAACTGGTAGGTGAGGGGGAACTGCATGTCGCCCTGGCGCCAGGCGTCGGGGTACTCGCCGCCGAGTACTGCGGCGGACTCGGCGTTGACGACCGTTGCCTGGGTGAACGTGAGTAGGTCGGGGTTCTTGCGGCGGGCGACCTTCCACCAGGAGTCGAAATGCCGGGCGGAGACCGCTTCCGGGCCGACGCGCTGGTCGTAGAAGTCGTAGAGGGTGTCGTCGTCCACGAGGATGTCGCGCCTGCGGGCGCGGTGCTCGAGTTCCTCGACGTCTTCGAGGAGGGCGCGGTTGGCGTGGAAGAACTTGTGCTGCGTCTGCCATTCGCCCTGCACCAGAGCGTGGCGGATGAACAGGTCCCGGGACGTCTCGGGATCGATGGTGCTGTAGGTGACCGCACGCCGGGCGACGAGCGGGATCCCGTACAGCGTCACGCGTTCGTAGGCCATGGCGGCGCCGCGCTTCGACGACCAGTGCGGCTCGGAGTAGGTGCGTTTCACGAGGTGCGGCGCCAGCTTCTCCGCCCACTCGGGTTCGATCCTGGCCGACATCCGCGCCCACAGCCGGGACGTCTCGACCAGTTCGGCGGCCATGACCCATCGCGGGGGCTTCTTGAACAGGCTCGAGCCGGGGAAGACCGCGAATCGGCTTCCGCGGGCCCCGAGGAAGTCTCGTTTGTCACCCTCTCGGAGTCCGATGTGCGACAGCAGTCCCGCGAGGAGGGACTGGTGGATCGCAGCCTCGCCGGCCGGGGTATCGGTGGTGTCCCAGCCGAGCCCGCGGGTGATCTGCCGGAGCTGGCCGTGCAGGTCCTGCCATTCGCGGATGCGCAGCCAGTGCAGGAACTCGTTTCGGCACATCTTGCGGAACTGGTTGGACGACAACTCGTTCCGCTGCTCGCGCAGGTACTTCCACAGTTCGAGGAAGGCGAGGAAGTCAGAGTTCTCCACGGTGAACCGGGCGTGCTTCTCGTCCGCTGCCTGCTGGAATTCGGCGGGACGTTCCCGCACGTCCTGGATCGAGAGGGCCGAGACGATGACCAGCACCTCGGCCAGGCAGCCGTTCCGGTGTGCCTCGACGAGCATCCGGGCCATGCGCGGATCGACGGGGATCTGCGCGAGTTCGCGTCCGACAGCGGTGAGGACGGGTTGCTCGTTCTGGGCTTTCCGTTCGATCGCCCCGAGTTCCTCGAGCAGGCCGATGCCGTCGCGGACGGCCCGCGGGTCGGGCGGCTGGACGAACGGGAACGCGGCGATGTCGCCGAGGCCGAGCGCCGTCATCTGCAGGATGACGGATGCGAGGTTGGTGCGCAGGATCTCCGGTTCGGTGAACGCGGGCCGCGCCTCGAAGTCCTCTTCCGAGTAGAGGCGGATGCAGATGCCCTCGGCCACACGGCCGCAACGCCCGGAACGCTGGCGGGCGGACGCCTGCGAGATCGGTTCGATGGGCAGGCGCTGCACCTTGGTGCGCACCGAGTAGCGGGAGATGCGGGCGGTTCCCGGGTCCACGACGTACCGGATGCCGGGCACGGTGAGGGAGGTTTCCGCGACGTTCGTCGACAGCACGACCCTCCGCCCGGTGTGGGGCGTGAACACCTTGTGCTGTTCGGCCGCCGACAGCCGGGCGTACAGGGGCACGATCTCGGTGCCGCGCAGTCTGCGGTCGCGGAGCGCGTCGGCGGTGTCGCGGATCTCCCGTTCGCCGGAGAGGAAGACCAGGATGTCGCCGTCGCCCTCGCCGGACAGTTCCTCGACCGCCTCGCACACCGCGTCGACGGGGTCGCGGTCGAAGGTCTGGTCGCCCACGTCCACCGTGAGTGGGCGGTAACGCATCTCGACGGGGAAGGTGCGTCCGGACACCTCGACGATCGGCGCGGGCACCCCGTCGTCGGTCGCGAAGTGCTGCGCGAAGCGTTCCGGATCGATCGTGGCCGAGGTGATGATCACTTTCAGATCGGGCCGGCGCGGGAGTAGCTGTCGCAGGTATCCGAGGATGAAGTCGATGTTGAGGCTGCGTTCGTGGGCCTCGTCGATGATGAGCGTGTCGTACCGGCGCAGCATCCGGTCGCGCTGGATCTCGGCGAGCAGGATTCCGTCGGTCATCAGTTTCACCAGCGTGCCGTCCGACACCTGGTCGGTGAATCGCACGGTGTAGCCGACGGTCTCACCGAGTTCGCTGCGGAGTTCCTCGGCGATGCGTTCGGCAACCGTCCGCGCCGCGAGACGGCGGGGCTGGGTGTGTCCGATGAGGCCGCGGACGCCGCGGCCGAGTTCGAGGCAGATCTTCGGGATCTGCGTCGTCTTGCCCGAGCCTGTCTCGCCGGCGACGATGACGACCTGGTTCTCCGCGATCGCCTTCGCGATGTCGTCGCGGCGCTGGCTGACGGGCAGCGAGTCAGGGTACTCGATGACGGGGACGCTGTCGAGTCTTCGTGCGATGCGTCCGCGGGCGGCGGCGATCTCGTCGGACAGGGACGCGAGTGCGTCGGGTGTGCGCGCACGGTCGAGTCGCCGGCGGAGCCGGTGTTCGTCGCGCAGAGTGAGTTCGCCGAGGCTGTTCTTCAGTTCCCGCCGGCTGGGTGCTGTGGTGGACATGCTGCACCCCAGCCTAGCCAACCCGGTGGATCGCCCTGTGCCGCGCCCGCCCGTGTGCGAATATCGGCGGATGGACGCTGCCGTCGTCACGGACCTGAGGGGTCAGAGGATCGTTCGGGTTCTGCGGGCGGTCTTCGCCGTCTACGGGCTGATCGCGGTGCTGTGGATTCCGCTCCGCAGCGCGGGCAGCGACGACTTCTCCCTGGCCAACTACCTCAGCTACTTCACCATCGAGAGCAACATCCTCGCGGCCGTCGTCCTGCTCGTCGGCGCGGTCCGGGATCCGCAGTCGCGGGGCTGGCAGCTGTTCCGGGGCGCGACCACGCTGTACATGGTCATCACCGGAATCGTGTACGCGGTGCTGCTGGCGAACATCGACGTCATGCTGCAGGACGCCTGGATCAACACGGCCCTGCACCGTATGCTGCCGCTCGTCCTGCTGGTCGACTGGGTGGTGGCCCCGTCCCGGGTGCGGATCTCCGAGGCACAGAGCCTCAGCTGGCTGGTCTTCCCGGCCGTGTACGGCGCCTATTCCCTGATCCGGGGTCCGATCGTCGACTGGTACCCGTATCCGTTCCTGGACCCCCGACAGCAGGGGTACCTCCAGCTGGCCGTCACGGCGGTCGTGTTGTTGCCGGCGATGGCGTTGATGGCGCTCGCCGTCAACGCGGTGGGACGTCTCGGTGCGCGCCGGCGGTACGGCGAAGACCGGTAGGGCGAAGCTGCGCGCAGACGATTCGCGCACCGCGCTATCCTCCACACGACAGGCGTCCGCGCGATCATCCGTGACTTCGGCAACGGCTGGGAGACTATGTTCGACGAGTTCGCAGGCGAGAACTTCGACCTGCTCGGCCGCGACCGCGGCAGTGTCGTCGCCGCCGACGACGGTGTGCCCCTCGCGGTGCGCGAGGTGGGTCCGGCGTTCGCGCCCTTGACGGTGGTGTTCGTCCACGGCTTCTGCAATCGGATGACCGGGTGGCACTTCCAGCGGGTTCAGCTCGAGGAGGCGTGGGGCTCGACGATCCGCATGGTGTTCTTCGACCTGCGGGGGCACGGCGACTCCGGGGTCCCGCGTCGCGACACCTGCACAATCCCGCATCTCGCGCGGGACGTCGACGCCGTGATCCGTGCGCTCGTCCCCGAGGGTCCGATCGTGCTGGTCGGCCACTCGATGGGCGGCATGGCGGTCCTGTCGTACGTCGGACAGCATCCCGATCTGATCGGCTCCCGCGTCGTCGGGGTGGGTCTGATCGCCACCGCGGCGGAGAAGCTGGGTGACGTGGGGCTCGCGCGGACCCTCAACACGCCGGTCGTTGCCGGATTCAGCACCGCGGCCCGGCATCTGCCGCGGGTGGTGCAGACCGGTCGCGGCGCGAGCAAGAGGGTGCTGGCGCCGATCCTGAGGTCGGCGTCGTTCGGTGACCGCAGGATCAGTCCGGCGATCATGTGGCACTCCGAGCAGATGATCAACGACACGTCCCTCAAGACCCTCGTCGACTTCCTGCCGTCGTTCAAGAATCACGACGAGACGGCGGCGGTGCCATTGCTCGCACCCATCGAGACGCTGGTGGTCTGCGGCGATCGCGACCTCCTGACCCCGTTCCGGTATTCGAAGGCGATCGCCGGGCATCTGCCGGACGCGGAGCTGGTGAAGGTTCCGGGTGCGGGGCACATGGTGCAGTTGGAACGCGCCGAGCTCGTCTCGGACGCGATCGATCGCCTCCTGACCCGTTCCGTCGAAACCCTTCCCACGCCGAGTGCCTGGAGCGAGTGGGTCCGGGTGGCGGCGGACTACGTGGACCACGTACGGCACTGGGTCGCCCACGGCGGGCCCGCGGCCTGGTGGCGCGGGCTACGTGGGCGTCCCGTCGTCGGCTCCACGTTCCGGTAGCACGCAGAATTCGTGCCCTCGGGGTCTGCGAGGACCGCCCAGGGAACGTTCGGGTCGTCGACGGGCTGAAACACGAGTGACGGGGACCCGGGCGCGTTCGATTCGACGTACTCGAGCCCGTACGCGTCCTTCCATCGGCGGGTCGACGGGTAGTCCGGTGCGGCGCACCAGAATCGTGCCAGTGATTCCGCGTCGCGGCAGTCGACGGCGATGGCGATGATTCGGCTGGTCATGGGGTGCGGGTACCCGTGTGACGGTGGCCGCCCACCGTCACCGAGACGGTGTCGGTGGGCCTCCGTGCCACGTCCGCAAAGGGCAAAGCCGCGACAACACGTGCCACTCGGGCCACAATGAGTGAACGCGAAACCGACCCGAGGAGGCGGGATCACATGGCATTTGCGAGTTCTTCAGCCGAGCAGGAAACCCTCCCACCAGGTGTTCTCCGTCGCGCGATCGCGGCGTCGGCAATGGGCAACGCCACCGAATGGTTCGACTACGGTGTCTACGCGTTCACCGTGTCGTACATCTCGGCAGCGTTCTTTCCCGGTGACACCGGTTCGGCCACCCTCTACGCCCTGCTCGTGTTCGCGGTGTCGTTCGTCGTGCGACCGCTCGGCGGCCTCGTGTGGGGTCCGCTGGGTGACCGGCTCGGACGCCGCCAGGTTCTGGCGCTGACGATCATCCTGATGGCGGGTGCGACGTTCTGCGTGGGCCTCGTGCCCGGATACGACGTCATCGGTTTCTGGGCGCCCCTGCTGCTGGTGCTGCTGCGCATGATCCAGGGCTTTTCGACCGGCGGCGAATACGGCGGCGCGGCAACGTTCATGGCCGAGTACTCGCCGGACCGCAAACGCGGTTTCTGCGGAAGCTTCCTCGAGTTCGGCACCCTCGGCGGATACGCGCTCGGCGCGATCGTGGTCCTGGTGGTGGAGTTGCTCTCCACCGACCCGTTCATGTCCACCTGGGGCTGGCGTATTCCGTTCCTGATCGCCGGACCGATGGGTCTCATCGGCCTCTACCTGCGCACCAAGCTCGAGGAGACACCCGTGTTCCGGGAGCTGGATGCGGAGGGCGAGGTCGAGTCGACGCCGACCCACGAGTTCAAGGACCTGGTGACCGAATACTGGAAGCCGTTGCTGCTGCTCGGCGGCCTCGTCATCGCATTGAACGTCACCAATTACACCCTGCTCAGTTACATGCCGACATACCTGGAGACGCAGATCGGCCTGACGTCGACCGCGTCGCTGACCCTGTTCATCGTCGGGCAGCTAGTGATGATGGCGGTCATTCCGTTCGCCGGCGGGTTGTCGGACCGGGTCGGCCGCAAACCGCTGTGGTACGGCTCGCTCGTGGGATTGATCGTGCTCGCCGTCCCGATGTACCTGCTGATGCGTCAGGGGTTCGGATGGGCGATCCTCGCGTTCGCGGTGCTCGGGTTGCTGTACGTCCTGCAGCTGTCCACGATTTCGGCGACGTTCCCGGCGATGTTCCCGACCCACGTGCGGTTCGCGGGATTCGCCATCGCCTACAACGTGTCGACGTCTGTGTTCGGTGGCACGGCCCCTGCGGTCAACGAACTGCTCATCGAATGGACCGGCAACTCACTCATGCCGGCGTTCTACATGATGGCCGCGTGCGCGATCGGCCTCGTCGCGCTGTACTTCGTGGCCGAGACGGCGGGCGCGTCCATCCGCGGTCGCGGGATTCCGGGAGTCGACACCGAGCCACACCCCACCGCCCTGGCGGAGAAGTGACGCGGCACGATCCTCTGCGGGGCGTCGTGGCATAGTCGCCTTCGGGCGGGGATTCACGAAGGGATGAGCATGGCGTCGGCACTGTGGCACGGATTCGCGGACATGGGCGCGGTGGAACAGAAGGGCGCCTTCGTGGTGTCCCGCGGCGAGGGCGCCTACATCTGGGACGATCGCGGCAACCGTTACCTGGATGCGACAGCAGGTCTGTGGTTCACCAACGTGGGGCACGGCCGCGCGGAGATCGCGGACGCTGTCGCGCAGCAGTTGCGGACCGTGGCCCATTTCTCGAACTTCGGTGACTTCGTCCCCGAGACGACGGCGGCCCTGGCCGATCGCCTCGCGACCATTGCGCCGGTGCCCGGCAGCAAGATCTTCTTCACGTCCGGTGGTTCGGATTCCGTGGACACGGCGGCCAAGCTTGCCCGCCGCTACTGGCACGAGTTGGGCAAGCCGTCCAAGACGATCGTGGTCGGCCGCCAGAAGGCCTATCACGGGATGCACGTGGCGGGCACCGCGCTGGCGGGCATCCCCGCCAACCGCGAGGGTTACGGCGAGTTGATGGCCGACGCCGCCACGGTCGCCTGGAACGACGCCAAGAGCCTGCTCGAACTGATCGAGAAGATCGGCGCCGACACGATCGCCGCGTTCTTCTGCGAGCCCGTCATCGGTGCGGGCGGCGTCTACCTGCCGCCGGAGGGCTATCTCGCGGAGGTCCGCGACATCTGCCGCGAACACGACATCCTGTTCGTCGTCGACGAAGTGGTCACGGGATTCGGCCGTATCGGCGGCGAGTGGTTCGCATCGACGCGATTCGACCTGCAGCCCGACATGATGACGACGGCGAAGGGCCTCACCTCCGGGTACGTCCCGATGGGTGCGGTGTTCATCGCCCCGCGCGTGGCCGAGCCGTTCTTCGCCGGCGGGGTCTGGTGGCGGCACGGCTACACCTACGGTGGGCATGCGGGTGCCGCCGCGGCGGCACTCGCCAACCTCGACATCATCGAGCGCGAGAATCTGCTGGCGGAGTCGAAGCGGCTCGAGTCGTCACTGCACGAGCACCTCGCGCCTCTCGCCGACCATCCGCGGGTCGAGGAAGTGCGCAGCGGTCTCGGTGCGGTCGCGGCGGTGCAGCTGGCCGATCCGGCGGAAGCGCTCCCGTTCGTGAACACGTTGCGCGAACACGGGATCTCGGGGCGCGCGGCCGGTCAGGGTGCCATGCAGATCTCGCCGGCGTTCGTGATGACGGACGAGCAGGTCGCTCAGCTCGCGGACGGAATCCGCCGGGCACTGGGCTGATCGGTCCCGGTGCCCCGCCTGCGAAAGCGGCGCAGGGCACCGGTGACACGGTCCCGCCAGGTGGGCGGGGTGAGGTCGATTTCCGTCTGCCCGTCGTGGGCCGCGTACGCACGGGTGTAGCGCTCGTGCAGACGCGCGCGGACCTCGTCGGGCGTGTACGCCTTGCGGTGCCGATCCGCGCGCACCGCGACGACCCCGGTCGCGGCGACACCCACCACACCGGCGAGTCCGAGAAGTTTCCACCATTGCCTGCCACGCGGTCGCATCCTTCTAGGCTAGGGCCCATGGACGCGCCACGGCACACGGACGCACGACGACACAGCTCCACCATCGACCTCGACAGCGCTGTCGAGGTCACGCGCACCGGCGATATCTGGATCTTCCGCGGAGAGTCTCCGGCCGACAGGGCCATTCAGACGCTGACGAACAGTCCGGTCAACCACGTCGGCATGTCGGTGGTCCTCGAGGACCTGCCGCCGCTGATGTGGCACGCCGAGCTCGGACATTCGCTGCAGGACATGTGGACGGGACGCTTTCAGCGCGGTGTGCAACTCCATGACCTGCGCGCCGCGGTCCAGGTGTGGGGTGCGCGCTATGGGCAACGGGGATGGCTGCGCCAGCTCGCCGAACCCGCAACGCCGCAGCAGGAGGACGCGTTGCTGCGGACGATCGCACGGCTCGACGGAACCCCGTTCCCGTCCACCGCGAAACTCGCATCACGGTGGTTCGGCGGGCGCCTGCCCGGGACGGGACGCAGGCAGGAGAAGTCGGGCAGCCTCGAAAGTGCCTATTGTGCCGAGGTGGTCGCGCAGACGTACGAGGAGATGGGGCTGATCAGCGCGCGCAGGCGCACCAACTGGTACGACCCCGGCAAGTTCTGGAGCGGCGACAGGCTGCCCCTCGCTCCCGGGGTGACGCTCGGCCGGGAGATCGAGGTGACCCTGAGCGAAGCCGACCTCAGCGCGGGGCGAGGCCGGCGGCCGTCGTCAGAGGGTGCGTGACTTCTCGGGGTGGACTCGTCCACCGACCTCGATCCACCCGGCGGGATCGTAGGTGGTGCGCAGTTCGGATCCTTTGCCCTGCGTGATCAGGAGAGCGTGCCGGAGGTGTGCGGTGATCCGGACGGCCGCGGCTCCGGTGGCCTCGTCCTCGGTGATGCCCATGTCCGGGGCGAACATTCGCGACCGGATCGAGTGCTCGACCTTGTCCGTCCAGGCCCACAGATAGTGGTGTCCGGCACCGAACTTCTTCGGGTCCGCAGACTGAACCTCGCGCACACTGTTCATGGGGTACAGCGAGAACTCGGGCGCCCACTCCGGCCGGGCCCGCACCCAGGTGATGGCGCCGGAACGGCGGGTGGCGACGGGGCCCGCGGGCACGTCGAGTGTGGTGACCGCGGCGCCGCGCTCGTGCAGCCACCAGGACAGCCCGACCGTGGGATGTCCGGCGAAGGGCAGTTCGGTGACGGGGGTGAAGATCTGGGCGCGTGCGTGCTCGTCGCCGGGTTCGGGCATGTCGACGAAGATAGTCTCGCTGTATCCGAGTGCGGCGGCGACGGACTGCCGGTCCTCGGACGGGACGGCCGAGGAGTCGACGATGCCGAGCGGGTTGCCGTGGCGTCCTTTGTCGTCGGTGAACACCCGGACGACATCTACGTGGATGGGCATTGATGCACCTTATCGCTCGTCGACCTCGACGCAGTGCCTCGACGGTGGGAGGGGTCGGCACCGGCCTCGGGTCGAAAGGCGGGGGTGATGGATGGCGCTAGACTGATAGGTATGGCCGATCAGAATTATCAACCCACACTGTCGCAGCTGCGAGCGTTCGTAGCCGTCGCGGAGTACCGCCATTTCGGCACGGCGGCAGCACGATTGAGTGTGAGCCAACCCACGTTGTCGCAGTCGCTCGCCGCCCTGGAGAACGGACTCGGTGTGCAGCTCATCGAGCGCAGCACCCGTCGCGTCCTCGTCACCGCGGCGGGGGAGCGACTCCTCGGTCAGGCCAAGGTCATCCTCGAGGCCGCGGACGGTTTCGTCGCGACCGCCGCGGGTGTCGGCGACCGGTTGGCCGGACCGCTGCGCATCGGACTGATCCCCACCGTGGCCCCGTACGTGCTGCCCGCCCTGTTGCCGGCGCTGCGCGAGGAGATGCCCGCCCTGGAGCCGCAGGTCATCGAGGACCAGACGGCACGACTGCTCGAGGCGTTGCGAGTGGGCGCGCTCGACGTCGCGGTGCTGGCGTTGCCGAGCGGCGTCAGCGGTCTCGTCGACATTCCCTTGTACACAGAAGATTTCGTGATGGTCGTCCCACAGGGACACGCACTGGCGGGACGCACCGACGTCTCGCCGCAGATGCTGGACGCGCTTCCCCTCCTGCTGCTCGACGAGGGGCACTGCCTACGCGATCAGACCCTCGATCTGTGCCGATCGGTCGACGCGCACCCGGTCGCGGGCGACACCCGCGCCACGTCGCTGTCCACGGTGGTGCAGTGCGTCGCCGGCGGACTCGGCGTGACCCTGGTGCCGGAATCCGCCGTTCAGGTGGAGACCGGACGGGGACCGCTCGCGACCGCCCGCTTCGCGGCTCCCGCGCCCGGCCGCACGATCGGCCTCGTGTTCCGCTCGTCCAGTGCCCGTGCGGACGGCTACGGGCAACTCGCTGCCCTGCTCACGAAGACGGCGTCGGTCGCCGCGCCCGCCTGACGGTCCGAGCTACGACCGCCGCCGCGGTTTGCCCTTCTTGCCGCCCTTCGTTCCGGAGCCCGACCGGGACGTCCTGGCCCCCGCGGCCGGTTTCTGGCGTGCCGCCGCCGCGGCGGGACGCTTCTTCTTCGGCTGAGCCGGCGTCGGGGTGCGACCCCGGGAGCTGTTGACGGTGCGGCCCCGGACGATGCCGATGAACTCCTCCACCAGCTCGGTGGTCTCGGCCTCGGGCCACGACAGCGCGATCTGCGACTCCGGGCCGTCCGACACCGTCCGGTACACGAGGTCCTTGCGGTGGTGGAGCCGGGCGAGCGACTGCGGGACGACGAGCAGCCCGATCCCGGCGGCGACCAGTTCGATCGCGTCGGCCGTCGTGGCGGGGCGGTCCTGGGCGGGCAGTCCCGGCACGCTGTCCCAGACGAGGATGTCGTCGAGCGGGTGCAGCACGATCTCGTCGGCCAGATCCGCGATCGACACCTCGTCCACCGCCGCCACCACGTGGTCCTTCGGCGCCACGACCACGGGGATCTCGGTGTACAGGGGGATGGCGCTGAGACCGGTCCGGTCGATCGGCAGCCGCACCAGGCCCGCGTCCGCCCTGCCGCCGCGCAACTGGTCGGGTGCGTCCGCGGCCGCCACCGGGACGAGGGTGAGCGGGACGTCGGGCAGCCGTTCGTTCCAGATCCGCACCCACTTGGTGGGGGTCGCGCCCGGGACATACGCGAGCCGGAATGAAGGGGATGCATCCGCGTCTGTCACCCCGTCAGGCTACCGGCCTTGGTCAACGGCACCGCACACGCTCGTTACTCTTGACACCATGACGTCGCACAAGAGCCCTCAGACTATGAAACCCGCCACCGCGGCGAAGAAGCTGGGTGTGTACCTCGAGGCCACCCCCGCGGAGTTCCAGGAGGGTCTCGTCTCCCGCGACGAGCTGAGTGCACTGCAGAGCGATCCGCCGGAGTGGCTGCTCGAGCTGCGCCGCAACGGCCCGCACCCGCGGCCGGTGGTCGCGGCGAAGCTGGGGGTGTCCATCGCGGGTCTCGCCCGGGGCGGCGTCACCGATGCGCTCACCACCGAGCAGATCGACGCGCTGATGGCGGATCGTCCCGAATGGCTGCAGCAGGAACGCGCCACCCAGGCCGAGGTCCGCAAGGAGACGGTCCGCATCAAGGAGAAGAACGCGGCGCGGCGTGATCAGCCCCGCCGGCCGCGTTCCTGACCGCTACCCTTCGACGATGCTGAGTTCGTCGAAGATCACTTCGCCGGCCGCGTCGGACTCGGGAAGGTCGACGACCGCCGTCAACGCCCACCCGTGATCGCCCTGCGGGTCCTCGAGGACCTGCCGCACCCGCCACAGCTCGGGCGCGGTCTCCACCTGGAACAGCTGGGGACCGCGTGCCGAGGGGCCGGTGCCGAGGGAGTCGTATTCGTCGAAGTACGGCTGGAGCTGGTCCTCCCACTCGTCGGCGTCGATGCCGTCGTCGAGTCCCTCCAGTTCGGCCCACCGCCGCCGCGACGCGAGTTCGATACGCCGGAACATGGCGTTGCGCACCATCACCCGGAATGCTCGCGTGTTCGCCGAGATCGGGCGCGGCACATCGGCGCCGAACGCGACCTGCTGGTCGTCTCCCTCGGCGCCGGGGTCGGTGAGGGATTCCCATTCGTCGAGAAGGCTGGAATCGACCTGGCGGATCAGCTCGCCCAGCCACTCGATGAGGTCGTCCAGCTCCTCCGTCCGGGCCTCGGTCGGAACGGTCTGGCGCAGGGCTCGATACGCGTCAGCGAGATACCGCAGTACGAGCCCCTCCGAACGGGCCAGACCGTAGTGGCTGACCATTTCGGCGAACGTCATGGCCCGCTCGACCATGTCGCGCACGACCGACTTCGGCGACAGCGCGAACTCCGTGATCCACGGGTGCCCACCGCGATACATCTCGAACGCCGGGAACAGCAGGTCCGCGAGAGGCTTGGGCCAGGTGACCTCCTCGAGCAGTTCCATGCGTTCCTCGTACTCGATCCCGTCGGCCTTCATCTGCGCGACCGCCTCACCGCGGGCGAAGTGCTGCTGCGCCATGAGGACCTGCCGCGGGTCGTCGAGGGTCGACTCGATCACGGACACCACATCCAGTGCATACGAATCGGATTCGACGTCGAGCAGTTCGAGGGCGGCCAGGGCGAACGGGGACAGTGGCTGATTGAGCGCGAAGTCCCGCTGGAGTTCCATCGTCAGCCGGGCCATGCGGCCGTCGGCGTCGGGTTCGTCGAGTCTCTGCACCACGCCGGCGTCGATCAGCCCGCGGTACAACGACAACGCCTTGAGGATGTGCTTGCGCTGCGCGGGCCGCGACTCGTGGTTGTCCTCGAGGAGGTGCCGCATGGACGCGAAGCAGTTGCCCGGTCGCGCGATCACGTTGAGCAGCATGGAGTTCGACACGGAGAACCGGGAGACGAGCGGTTCGGGTGACGCGGCGACGAGGCGATCGAATGTGGCCTCGCTCCACGACACGAAGCCGTCCGGCGCCTTCTTGCGCTGCACCTTCCGGCGCTTCTTCGGGTCGTCGCCCGCCTTGGCGAGTGCACGCAGATTCTCGACCTCGTGTTCGGGGGCCTGCACGACCACGGTGCCCAGCGTGTCGTAGCCGGCGCGTCCCGCGCGTCCCGCGATCTGGTGGAACTCGCGGGCACGGAGGTGCCGCGTGCGGGTGCCGTCGAACTTGGTCAGCCCGGTGAGGAGCACGGTGCGGATGGGCACGTTGATCCCCACACCGAGGGTGTCGGTGCCGCAGATGACCTTCAGCAGACCGTCCTGCGCCAGCTTCTCGATGAGACGGCGGTACTTCGGCAGCATGCCCGCATGGTGGACGCCGATGCCGTGCCGGACGAGGCGCGAGAGCGTCTTGCCGAATCCGGTGGTGAACCGGAAGCCACCCAGCGCTTCGGCGATGGCGTCCTTCTCCTCGCGCGAACAAAAGTTGACGCTGGTCAGGGCCTGCGCGCGTTCCAGGGCGGCCGCCTGAGTGAAGTGGACCACGTAGACCGGGGCCTGATTGGTGGTCACCAGTTCCTCGATCGTCTCGCTCACGGGTGTCGTGGCGTACGAGAACATGAGGGGAACGGGACGCTCGGTGCCCGCCACCACGGTGGTGGGCCGGCCGGTCCGGCGGGTGAGGTCGGACGAGAAGAAGTCGACCTCACCGAGGGTGGCCGACATGAGAAGAAACTGGGCGTGGGGGAGTTCGACGAGAGGGACCTGCCACGCCCAGCCCCGGTCGGGCTCGGAGTAGAAGTGGAACTCGTCCATCACGACCTGACCGATGTCGGAGTCGGGGCCCTCGCGCAGTGCGAGGTTCGCGACGATCTCGGCGGTCGCGCAGATGATCGGCGCCCGTGAGTTGACGGCGGCGTCGCCGGTCATCATGCCGACGTTCTCCGCGCCGAACACCTCGCACAGGGCGAAGAACTTCTCGCTGACAAGGGCTTTGATCGGGGCCGTGTAGAAGGTGCGCTTGCCGGTGGCCATGGCGTAGAAGTGGGCGCCGACCGCCACCATCGACTTGCCGGATCCGGTGGGCGTCGCCAGGATCACGTTGGCCCCGGACACCAGCTCCATCACGGATTCTTCCTGGGCGGGGTAGAGCGTCAGACCCCGTTCTTCGGTCCAGGAGGTGAAGGCGTCGAAAACGGAATCGGAATCCGCGTTCTCGGGGAGCAGGTCGGAGAGAAGCACTGCTACAGGCTAGCCGGAACGCGGTGCGCCGCCGCCGGGCCTATGTTGCGCTGCGTTCGTCCGATCCCATCGCGTCCAGGACCGCCATGCGGGTGGACGCGCTGCCGGTGATGGTGCTCTCACCGACGCCGGTGACGAGCATCTGCCGCCACTTCGCTTCGTCGAACTGCAGGGGATGGGTTACGGACAGGAACTTCTCGATGGTGCGCAAGAACCGCATCGGGTCGTCGCGGAACGGGAAATGGCCTGCGCCGCGGAAGATCTCGAGGTGTGAGCCGGGCATCGCCGCGTGTGCGAGGTGGGCGTGGCTCACCGGGATGACGGCGTCCTGATCGCCCCAGATGAGCTGCACCGGGAGGTTCTCGGTCAGATAACATCGGTCGAGCATGGTGACGACCTGGCCGCGCCAGTCGACGACCGCGCGCAGGGTGCGCAGATACGCCTCGTAGGCGGTGGGGTCGTACAGCTCCGCGAGCACCCGTACCAGGTCGGGTGTGTCGTGCAGCATCGCACCGGGACGCAACCGCGTTCCGTTCAGTTGGCTCAACACGTTGCCCACCAGACGCACGGTGGGCATGGCGCCGGGAATGCGCAGCAGTTTCAGTGCCTCGTTGACCACCGGAACCGACGCGAGCCGCAGCAGCGGGTGAACGTCCTTGGTGACGCCGCCGGCCGAGACCAGGACGAGCCGGTCGACCATCTGCGGGAACTGGTAGGAGAACTGCATCGCGACACCGCCGCCGAGGGAGTGACCGACGACGGTGACCTTGTCGATGCCCAGGGTGGAGAGCAGGTCGCGCATACCGTTGGCGTACGCGGCGACCGAGTAGTCGGCCCGCGGCTTGTCGGAGCGCCCGTGGCCCAGCAGATCGGGGGCGATGACGGTGTAGTTCTTGGCGAGGTGCGGGATGATCTCGGTCCAGGTGGACGAGTTGTCGCCGATGCCGTGGATCAGCAGAAGCGCGGGACCCTCGCCTGCCATGCGGAACGCGCGGCGGTAGCCGTGGATCGTGCGGAACATCATGCGGGTTTCGGCGTTCGGAACGGGCCTGAGCTTACGAATGCGAGTGTCGCTCATGTCGCCTCCTGAACTAGGTGCACTCCCGAATGTTGACAGCTCAATCATCCGCTTCATCTCGACGCTATTGCACCGCTCTCGGCCGAACAACTGGACCGTGCGGTCGCACAGTGTCCGAGTGGCGACCGCACAACCGCTCCTCGGTCACGCCCCGCCCGGTGATCCCCCCTCGTCGTCGGAGTCGCCGCCCTCGCCGTCCTGCAGGGCCTGTTCGGCGAGGAAACGCTCGAATTCTGCACCGAGTTCGTCACCACTCGGCAGGTCTTCTTCGCTGGCCAGGAGCGTGGACTGCTGTTCTTGAGCCGTTACGTAGGCATCGTACTGGCGTTCCAGGGCGTGGACGACGGTTTGTACCTCCTCGTTACCCGCGATGTGCTCGTCGACCTGTTCGCGGACGCGTGCGGCGGCCTCGCCGAGCGCCGCCAGCGGCAGGTCCAGGTCGGTGACGTCACTCACATTCTCGAGGAGGGTCTCGGCGGCACCCGGGTAGTCCGTCTGAGCCAGGTAATGGGGGACGTGAACCGAGAACCCGACGGACTCGTGCCCGTGCTGCGCCATCCGCAACTCGATCAGCGAGGACGCGCTGCCGGGAACCTGCAGTTCGCCGGACCAGCGCTGATGATCCTTGATCAGGTCCTTGTTGGTGGAATGCGCGGTCACCCCGAGCGGACGGGTGTGCGGGATGGCCATCGGAATGGCGTTGATGCCCACGGTCCGGCGCACACCGAGCTGCTCGGCCAGCAGGCGCACCGCCGTGGTGAACCGCTCCCAGCGCAGGTCGGGCTCCATGCCGGCCAGCAGCAGGAACGGGGTGCCCGCCGTGTCCTTCAGCGCATACAGGTTCAGCTCGGGCTGGTCGTAGTCCGAGAAGTGATCGGCCTTGAACGTCATGGTGGGGCGACGTGAGCGGTAATCGACGAGTTCGTCGACCGCGAAGGAGGCGACCAGCTCACTCTCCAGGCTCTCGCGGAGATGCGTCGTGGCGAGTTTGACGGCGTGGCCTGCGTCGGAGAAGCCCTCGAGTCCGTGGATCAGTACAGGTCCCTGGCCATCCGCGGAAGACAGCTGCGGTGCCGGGAACTCCAGCTCGTACATCTTCGACTGTTCGTCCATTACAGACCTCTTCTCCTTCGTGCCTGGCCTCCAGTGTCCCCTATCGTCTCCGGCATCGATACGTCGGACTTTGCTCTCGGAGGTCCTGCTCTGGGGGAACACGGCGCGGGCAACCGATAATTCCCGTCCGCGGCGTTCCGGTGTTCGCCCACAGCGAGATCCCGCGCACGGTCTGTGGCAATGTGAGGAACGGCACGGTCCCAGACGGACGAGATCCTGGAGGTGCGCGATGTCGGCACGGGTAGGAAGATGTGCGGGCCGGGTTCGACGATCGGCGGTCGCGTCGTGAGCGTGCGCATCGACCGGGTGGTCACGTCCGGCACCTTCAGTCTCGACGGGGGCACCTGGGACGTCGACAACAATGTGTGGATCGTCGGCGACGACTCCGAGGTGGTGGTGATCGACGCCGCCCACACCGCCGCCCCGATCGTCGAGGCAGTCGGCGGCAGGCACGTGAGGGCCATCGTCTGCACACACGGCCACAACGACCACGTCACCGTGGCGCCCGAGCTGTCCACGGCACTGGACGCCCCGATCTACCTCCATGCGGCCGACGACGTGTTGTGGCGGCAGACCCACCCCGCTGTCGCCTACACGCCGATCGAGGACGGGCAGGAGATCGCCGTGGCCGGGACCGACGTCCGCGTGCTCCACACGCCCGGACATTCGCCCGGCTCCTGCTGCCTGTACCTGCCGGAGGCGGGGGAGTTGTTCAGTGGTGACACCCTGTTCTCGGGCGGTCCGGGAGCCACCGGGCGCTCCTACTCGGACTTCCCGACGATCATCGGGTCCATCCGTGACCGTCTGTTCGCGTTGCCGCCGTCGACGACGGTCCGCACCGGGCACGGCGACGGAACCACCATCGGGACCGAATCCCCGCACCTGGAGGAGTGGATCGCCCGCGGCAGCTGAGCCGCAGCCTCCCCGCTGTCGGCGCGCCGGCGTGGCAGAGTGGCGGAAAAGGCTCCCCGGGGTGGGAGCACCACACATCCGACACGGGAGGTCGACGGTGAGGTCTCGGCGCACAGCGGTACGGACGGCCCTGGTTGTCCCGGTGGTCTCGCTGGCCGCGGTGACGATTCTCTCCGGATGTTCTTCGACGGTCTCCGGTGTCGCGCAGCCGAGCACGACCATCGCGGCGGGGTCGCCGTCGGGCAAGGGACTGTCGAAGCTTCTGGTGGATCCGGCCGACTTCCCGGCCCGGTACGAGGCGATCGTGCTGCCCGCCCAGGCCGTGTCGATGGCGGCACCCGACCTGACGGGAGTACCGCAGGGCGCGGTGGTCGACCCCGCGGACTGTGCGCCGCCCGCGCAGGACTACGGACCGACCGGCACCGTCATGGCGGTGGGCACGGACAACGCGAGCCGTTCGACGATCTCGGTCGAGCTCACCAGAACCGATACGCCCCTCGACGAACTGGCGGCGCAGACGAAGAAGTGCGGCGAGGTCACCGTGACGGACAGTGGGGCCGAGTCCACCGTCACCACCGAGGTCACGCCTGCCCCTCCGGTCCGGGCCGACGACACCCTCGCGCTCCGGCGGACCGTCAAGTCCGGCAACGGGAGCGACAAGGTCACCCAGTCGATGGTCACGTTGATCGCGCAGGTGGGCGACGTGCGGGTGTCCGCGACCTTCATGTCGTTCGGCGACGCGAAGGCCGATACCGTCGCGCTCGACGAGTTGTTCACCGCCGCGGTGCAGAAGGTGCAGAACAGCTGAGCGGGCCCTAGCACAGGGTTCCGACGACTTCGCGGCCTCACGGCGCGTCCGCGCGGCGCGGCGACCCGGTTGTCCACAACCGACGGCCCATCCACAGCCCTCTGTGTTTCGCCAGTTCGCCCGCCGGGCGCAGGCGCGTCGACCCGTCAGAGTCTGATGCATGACGACACCCGCATTCCCGCACGGTTCCGGATTCTCCGACGATCCCGGCGGGGGACCGCCCCCGCACCAGCACACCGTCACGTTGTCCGCCCCGGGCGACCTTCTCGCCTCGGTGCCCGCACTGCTCGGATTCCGGCCTGCCCGGTCGATCGTGGCGGTGTGCCTGTCCGGGGAGCGCAACCCGTCGGTCGGAGCCGTCATGAGACACGACCTGGTCCTCAGCGGCGGCGACGTGCCGACCCCGCCGATGTACGCGGCGTTGGGTCAGTTCGCGACCGTCTGCGAGAGGGAGCAGGCCACCGGGGTGCTCCTGGTGCTCGTCGACGACCGCTTCACCGACCCGGCCGCGATCTCCCTGGACGAGCTGTCCGCGATCGTCGAAGAATTCGAGGAGCTCCTCGAATTCACGCCGGCCGAACTTCTCGACGTGTTCGTCACGGCGGAAATCGCGGCCGGCCGCGAATGGTTCAGCCTCCTCGGCGGCGGTGGGTGCGGAGCCCAGTCCGATCCGACGTCGTCGCGGGTCGCGCTCGCGCGGGTCGTCGAGGGCAGGGCCATCCGCTCTTCGCGCGAGGAGCTGGAAGCCACGATCGAGGCGGGCCCGGTGCTCGAACGGATGCAGATCGCCGCTCTCATCGAACGTGGTCGTCAATCATCGCTTCTGCGACGGGAATTGGCCGGCCGGTCGGCCACGCCGGAGCGCGGTCACCGTCTCGAGCTCGAACTGGTGCTGACGCACGTCGCGCGGGTGTCGTCCGGGGAGCGGCTCCTCGCGCCGGAGTACGCGGAACTCGCGCTCGCACTGGACAATGTCACCGTCCGGGACAGCGCGCTCGCTCTGGCCGTCGGCCCGTACGCCGACGACGCGGAGCAACTGTGGATTCTCCTCGCCCGCAACCTCCCGGACCCGGAACGCGCGAACGCGGCGGCGCTGCTCGGATACAGCGCCTATCTTCGTGGTGACGGTCCGTTCGCCGGCATCGCGCTGGCCGCCGCACTGGACTCGGAGCCGGGGCACGTACTGGCCACCCTGCTCGACGGTGCACTGCACTCGGGACTCCGGCCGACCGAGGTGCGGGGCTTGGCCGACGTCGGTTACGAGCGAGCCGAGGCGATCGGTGTCGTGCTGCCCCGCTAGAGCCCGGACCGGGCCGGCGTCACCGGCGTGCCGCGTGCGACCGGTCTCCCAGCTCCTGCAGGTAGGCCCAGGCGTCGGCGACGATCTCGTCGAGGTCGGTGTGCTCCGGCCGCCATCCGAGTTCCGCGATCGCCCGATCACTCGACGCCACCAGCACGGCGGGATCGCCTGCCCGGCGCGGTGCGTCCTCGACCGCGATGGGGAGCCCGGTGACCCGCGCGCACGCCGAGATGACTTCGCGCACACTGAAACCCGCACCGCTGCCGAGATTGTAGATGCGGTGCCTGCCCTCGATCGACGACTCCAGTGCCAGCACGTGCGCCTCGGCGAGGTCGAGCACATGGATGTAGTCGCGGATCGCCGTGCCGTCCGGAGTCGGCCAGTCGGTTCCGAAGATCGAGATCTTCTCCCGCTGACCGAGCGCCACCTGGAGCACGAGAGGAATCAAATGCGTTTCGACGACCCGGTTCTCGCCGGCCGACTTGTACGCTCCCGCCACGTTGAAGTACCGCAGGCTGGTCGCCGCGAGCGAATGAGCCACCGAATACGACGTGATGGCATGGTCGATCGCGAGTTTCGTCGCCCCGTACGGATTGGTCGGACGGGTCGGATCGGCCTCCGTGATCGGCGAGTGCTCGGGCTCGCCGTACGTCGCGGCGGTCGACGAGAATACGAGTTTCCGCGTCCCCGAATGCCGCATGGCCTCCAGGAGCTCGAGCGTGGTGACGACGTTGCCGCGCCAGTACTTCTCCGGGTACTGGACGGACTCGCCGACGAGCGACTGCGCCGCGAAGTGCAGGACGCCGTCGAAGCGGGGGGTGCCGCTCGTGCCGAGCACGTCCGACACCACCTCCGCGACGTCGCCCTCGACGAACTCGGCACCGAGCGGCACCGCGTCGGCGTTACCCGTGGACAGGTCGTCGATGATGACGACCTCGTGTCCACGTTCGAGCAGGACCGTGCTGCAGACGCTGCCGACATAGCCGGCGCCGCCGGTGACCAGAAGTTTCATCGACTATCCCTGAACCTGCTTCACCTGGACGGCATGTGCCATCTCCTCGGACAGATCGAACCCGCTGTGGCCGGGCACCGTGATGGTGACCGAACCGGGCTTGGTCTCGACGGTCACGCGCGCGTCCGGGACGACACCCGCCTCGCGCAGCTGCCCGATGACGTCCGGATCCGACTGCACGTGCTCCGCGAGACGCCGGACGACGACAGCGGTCGGCTTGCCGGGCGGCACGTCCGTGAGCCGGATGAGCGTCTCGGGCGCATCGACCGGGCGGTCCAGCCCGAGCAGCGCGAGCCCCGGAATCGGGTTGCCGTACGGCGAAGTAGTGGGGTTGTTGAGCACCTCCACCAGGCGCCGCTCGACCTCCTCGCTCATGACGTGCTCCCACCGGCACGCCTCCGCATGGACCTCTTCCCACTTGAGGCCGATGACGTCGACCAGCAGTCGTTCGGCGAGGCGGTGCTTCCGCATCACCGACACCGCGAGTTCGCGGCCCTTCTCCGTCAGTTCCAGGTGGCGGTCACCGGCGACCAGGAGGAGACCGTCACGCTCCATCCGGGCGACGGTCTGGCTGACGGTCGGACCGCTCTGCTCGAGTCGTTCGGCAATACGTGCTCGAAGTGGGACGACGCCCTCTTCTTCCAAGTCATAGATCGTCCGGAGGTACATCTCCGTGGTGTCGACCAGATCCTTCACACTCACACCCCTTCGTCTCGGTTGATTCTACCGGTGATTGCCCGCCACCGGCGCCGTCCGTCCCCGCAGCGCGTCGGTGCCGGTCGTGCCGGGGTCTGCTCGCACCCTCCGCGGGGGACCAGTAGCGTGAGTTCATGACCGCGTCGTTCAGTTCCGGGGAGGATTCGGCTGCACTGGTATCGCACCGTGCAGTCGTGTGGAGTCCGGACTATCTCAGTTATCGGTGGAGTGCGGACCACCCGATGAATCCCACCCGGCTCGAGCTGACCATGTCGCTCGCCCGCAGCCTCGGGATTCTGGAGGGCGTCGAACTGTTGCGGCCCGCCGCCGCCTCGGACGCAGATCTGTTGCGGATCCACACTCCCGCGTACGTCGAAGCAGTCAAACAGGCCGGGCACTCGGCGACGTCGGGTGTGCTCGGTGCGGACGCCCCGCACGGGCTCGGCACCGAGGACAATCCCGTCTTCCCCCAGATGCACGAGGCGAGCGCGATCCTCGCGGGCGGTTCCCTCGCCGCGGCGCAGGAGATCGCAGCGGGACGCACACGCCGTGCCGTGAGCATCGGCGGCGGCATGCATCACGCGATGCCCGACTGGGCCTCCGGCTTCTGTGTGTACAACGATGTCGCCATTGCGATCTCCTGGCTGCTGGACCACGGGTTCGACCGGATCGCCTACATCGACGTCGACGCGCACCACGGTGACGGGGTGCAGCACGCGTTCGCGCACGACCCCCGCGTCCTCACGATCTCGCTCCACCAGCATCCGGCGACGCTCTGGCCCAACACGGGGTGGTCGAGCGAGGTCGGCGAGGGATCGGGGGAGGGCACCGCCGTCAACCTCCCCGTGCTGCCCGGCACCGTCGATGCGTTGTGGCTGCGCGGTTTCCACGCCGTCGTCCCGGGCGCCCTCGCGTCGTTCCGGCCCCAGATCGTGATCAGCCAGTGCGGTGTCGACAGCCACCGCGAGGATCCGCTGGCCGACCTCGCGCTGACGGTCGACGGCCAGCGGGCCGCGTTCCTCGCGATGCGCGATCTCGCCGACCGCTACGCCGAAGGACGTTGGCTCGCCGTCGGCGGCGGCGGGTACGGCCTCGTCCGGGTGGTCCCGCGCGCGTGGACCCACCTCATCGCCGCGGCGCTCGACCGCGAGATCGACACGGGCCGTGCCGTACCCGAGGCCTGGCAGGAACGGGCGCACGCGCTCGCACCCAGCGTGGACCTGCCGGACACGATGGGCGACGGCGGCGAGGTCGACTACCGGCCCTGGGACGGTCCCGGTGGCACACCCGAAACCGGGATCCCCTCGGTCGACCGCGCCCTGACGCGGATCGACTCGGCCGTCATCGCTACTCGCCGCGCCTGCTTCCCCCTACTCGGACTCGACCCGGAGGATCCCCGTGACTGAGCCGACCGACGGCAGCGAGACCACCGGTGGCACCGAGGCGTCGGACAGCGCCGAGACGTCGGGTAGCACCGGGGCGGCGGTCACGACCGTGGCGAAGGGGGAACCCGACGCCGCGCACAACTACCCGCGGCACTGGGTCGCCGACGTGCTCGCGGCGGACGGCGGGGCGGTGGCGTTGCGGCCGATCGTCCCCGAGGACGCGGACAAACTCGTCGCGTTCCACTCGAAGCTGTCCGAACGCACCCGCTATCTGCGGTATTTCGGCCCCTACCCGACCATGTCGAAACGGGACATCGTTCACTTCACCACGGTCGATCACCACGACCGGGTGGCGTTCGTGGTGCTGCTCGGGGACGAGATCATCGCCGTCGGCCGGTACGAGCGACTCATCGGCGAGGGGGACGGCAAGTCCGCGGAGGTGGCGTTCGTCGTCGCCGACGCGCATCAGGGCCGCGGACTCGGGCCGATTCTGCTCGAGCATCTCGCCGCGGCGGCCGCGGAGAACGGCCTGACGATGTTCGTCGCCGAGGTCCTCGCGGAGAACCGGAACATGGTGACGGTCTTCCGTGAGGCGGGCTATCAGGTGAGCCGCAGCTTCGAGGGTGGAGTGCTCAAGCTCGAGTTCGCGATCGACCCCACCGAAGCGATGGTGTCCGTGCGCAATTCCCGCGAGCGGGCCGCCGAGGCGCGCAGCATGCGGAACGTGCTCAGTCCGCGGTCGGTCGCGGTGATCGGTGCGTCCACCGACCGCGCGAAGGTCGGCAACGCGGTGCTGACCAACCTGCTGCGGGCGGGATTCACCGGCCCGGTGTATCCGGTCAACGCCGAGCACCGTTCGGTCCACGGTGTGCGGGCGTACCCGTCGGTCCGCGACATCCCCGACGAGGTGGATCTCGCCGTCGTCGCGGTACCCGCTGAATCGATCAACGCCGTCCTCGACGACTGCCTGGTCAAGGGGGTCAAGGCCCTCGTCGTCGTGTCTTCCGGATTCAGTGAAACCGGAATGGACGGACGGCAGTCCGAACGTCGCCTCGTCCACGCCGCCCGCGCGCACGGGATGCGGCTGATCGGGCCCAACGCGCTCGGCGTGGCCAACAACGACAGCGAGGTCTCGTTGAACGCCACCCTCGCGCCGGTGCTGCCGAGCCCCGGCAACGTCGGATTCTTCTGCCAGTCCGGCGCACTCGGCATCGCCATCCTCGACGAGGCCGCACGGAGCCGAATCGGATTGTCCGCCTTCGTCTCCGCGGGCAACCGCGCCGACGTCTCCGGCAACGACCTCCTGCAGTACTGGGATTCGGATCCGGCCACCGAGGTGGTGCTGCTGTATCTGGAGAGCTTCGGCAATCCCCGCAAGTTCTCGCGCATCGCGCGCCGGGTGGCCCGGAACAAGCCGATCGTCGCGGTCAAGAGCGGCAGGCACGCCGTCCCGCCCGCACTGGCGGCCAGCGGTGGCGAGATGGACGATTCGATCGTCCGCGCCCTCTTCGAACAGGCCGGTGTGGTGCAGGTCGGGTCGATCTCCCAGCTGTTCGACTGTGCGCTGCTGTTCGGGTATCAGCCGCTGCCTGCGGGCCCCCGCCTCGCCGTGGTCGGAAACTCCACCGCGCTCGGTGTGCTCGCCGCGGATGCGGCGCGCAGTGAGGGTCTGCAGGTCGGCGACCCCGTCGACCTCGGTCCGCAGGCCGGTCCCGAGGAGTTCGCGGCGGCCGTGCGGACGGCGCTCACATCCTTCGACGTCGATTCGGTGATCGCCGTGTTCGTCCCGCCGGTCGCCATTCCGGTCGAACCCTATGCCCAGGCGCTGCGGGAGGCGGTGCGGGAAGCCGACAAACCCGTCCTCACGACGTTCCTCGCGGCGGAGGGTGTGCCCGACGTCCTGGCGGTCCGGGGTGAGGACGGGCACCCGACACGCGGTTCGGTTCCCTCCTACCCCGGTCCGGAACGCGCGGCGCTGGCCCTGGCTCGCGCGTGGCGGTACTCGGCGTGGAAGAGCAAACCGTCGTCGAAAGTGGTACGCCCTAACGGGATCGATCCGGAGCGTGCGAAAGCGATGGTCGACGGCTGGCTCGGGGCGTCGTCCGGACGCTGGCTGTCGGACTTCGAGGCATCGCAACTCCTCGCGTGCTACGGCGTGAACGTCGTGGAATTCCGTTCCGCCACCACCGAAGACGAGGCTGTGCAGGCCGCCGAGGAATTGGGGTACCCGGTCGCGGTGAAGGCGACGGGGGAACAGTGGCGGCACCGGCCGGATCTCGGTGGCGTCCGCCTCGATCTGGTCGGGCCCGATTCGGTGCGCTGGGCCTACCGGGACCTCGCCGCCGCGTCCGGTGAACCACTACTTCACGTGCAGCGGATGGCCACCAAGGGAATTGGCTGTGTGGTGGGCGTGCAGGACGACCCGTCGTTCGGTTCGCTCATCTCGTTCGGACTCGCCGGCGTGATCTCCGACCTCCTCGGCGACCGCGCCTACCGGGTGCTGCCCCTCACCGAGGACGCCGCAACGGAACTGATCGACGCACCGAAAGCAGCGCCGCTGCTGTCCGGCTATCGGAGCGCGGTACCGGTGAACAAATCGGCTCTCGTCGACCTCGTGCAGCGGATCTCCGCCCTCGCCGACGACCTCCCGGAGGTGCGGGAACTGGCCTGCGAACCCGTGCTCGCGTCGGCGGAGGGCGCGCAGATCACCGATTCGCGCGTGCGGATAGGCCCGGAGCCCAGCGTCGCCGACCTCGGCCCCCGCCGCCTGCGCTGACCGGTCACCCGGCCCCGCAGACAGCGCAACGCCGGTGCCGGTCGCGTACGACCGGCACCGGCGCTGATACCGGTGGGAGACTCTCGTCAGCTGGCGTAGGAGCGGAGCCGCTCGGCGCGGTCGCCCTGGCGCAGCTTGCCCATCACTTCGCGCTCGATCTGACGGACACGCTCGCGGGAGAGTCCGAAGAGCTTGCCGATCTGGTCGAGAGTGCGCGGCTGACCGTCGTCCAGACCGTAACGGAGGCGGATGACCTGCTGCTCACGCTCGTCGAGGGTGGCCAGCACGCTGCGCACGTCGCTGTGCAGGAGACCCGCGATCACGGCGTTCTCCGCCGACGTGGCCTCGGAATCCTCGATGAAGTCGCCCAGGGGAGCTTCCTCGTCGTTGCCGACCGGCATGTCGAGGCTCACCGGGTCGCGGCTGTGGTCGAGGAGATCCGCGATCTTGTGCGCCGGGATTCCCGACTCCTCGGCCAGCTCGTCGTCGGTCGCCTCACGCCCGAGCTGCTGGTGCAGCTCGCGCTTGATGCGGGCCAGCTTGTTGACCTGCTCGACGAGGTGCACGGGGAGCCGGATCGTCCGGCTCTGGTCGGCCATGCCGCGGGTGATCGCCTGACGAATCCACCAGGTGGCATACGTCGAGAACTTGAACCCCTTCGCGTAGTCGAACTTCTCCATCGCGCGGATCAGACCCAGGTTGCCCTCCTGGATGAGGTCCAGCAGGGGCATGCCGCGTCCGGTGTACCGCTTCGCGAGCGAGACGACGAGCCGCAAGTTGGCCTCGAGGAGGTGTGCGCGGGCGGACTGTCCTTCACGGACGACCGTCGCGAGGTCGCGCTTCTTGGCGGGGGAGAGTCGCTTCCCGGTCTCCAGGATGTGCGCGGCGTACAGCCCAGCCTCGATTCGCTTGGACAGTTCTACCTCGTCTGCTGCCGTCAGCAGAGCCGTGCGGCCGATGCCGTTCAGGTAGACCCGGACCAGGTCGGCAGCGGGGCTCTGGGCGTCCAGATCGGCAGCGCTGGGGCGAATGCGAGTAGTGGTGCTGGGGCTTGTCATGACTTGCCTCCTCATCGGTGGTGTCTCATATGCATCAACGCACCGAAGGCCTGGGAAAGTTCCCGGCCGGTAATTTGCGAAGAGCCCGTGACCTGCGGGTTCCTCGATTCGGTCCTGAGAAGTTGCTGAGAACACGTATAAGGGGGACGGATCGGGAACCCGGCGGCTACGCGGGAAGCACGAGTCCGTGCCGGACGAGGGCGTGCACGAGCGGCACGGCCGACTGCGCGAGGTCCTCGGCGTCGACGCCGTGTGCCGCTGCGAGAAGCTCGATCAGTTCGCCCAGCACGAGGCCGTCGGCGCGCATGCCCGCAACGAGCGAAGCGACGAGATCGTCGATCTCGTGCTGCCAGGCCGGACCGTTCCCGCGGTGCAACCGGGCGACCACCTGGGTCCATCCCTCGTCGCCGGGCAGGAACACCCGCTCCAGGGCGGTGCTCTCCTCCACGCGGAAACACGCGGTGAGCACGTCGTGCTCGCGGAGCCACGCCACCCGCTCGAAGTACGCGAGCGCTTCCGCGCCCAAGGGGTCGCTGAAGCCGTGCGTGAGATCCTCCGCCATCAGATCGGTGGGAGCGTCGGTCCGGCGAAGGTAGACGAACCCGAAGCCGACCCCCTCGACGTTCGCGCTCGCGAGGTGATCCAGCCAGTCCTCGGCGACCGTCGCGGTGGAGGGGTCCCGGGTGTCGAGTCCGCCGTCCCGCATCCAGGTGCCGACGTACAGGGCCGGGTCCGCGACATCCCGCTGCACCACCCACGCGTCCACCCCGTGGGCGGGAAGCCAGGAGGCCACCCGGGCCCGCCAGTCCTCGCCCTCGACGTGGATCCACGACGCCAGCAGCGCCGCCGTGCCGCCGGGCGCGAGGTAGTCCGCCACGCGGGAGATCATCAGCTCACTCGCGCCGTCGAGGTCGAGTCCGGAGTCGCGGTAGGTGTGACCCACTCGGGCGCGACTGACGACGAACGGCGGATTGGCCACCACCTGATCGAACGTGCGGCCCTCGACCGGCTCGAACCACGACCCGGCGAGCAGTTCCACCCGTTCCTCGTTGAGCGCCGCCGTGACGGCCGCCAGATCGACGGCACGGACATTCAGGTCCGTGGCCGTGACCGAGTCGGCGTAGGACGCGCCGTGCAGGGCCTGGATGCCGCAGCCGGTCCCGACGTCGAGCAGCGTCCCGACCGGCGCGGTCGGGGTGGCCTGCAGCAGCGACAGCGACGCGTGCCCGACGCCGATGACGTGGTCGACGGGGGTCTCGCGGGGGCGGAGTGAGCCGTCGAGGTCGGAGAGCACCCAGCGATTGCCCCCGCCGATGTCCATCGGACGGAGGTCGAGGGCCGCCCGGACGACGTCGCCGTCGGATTCGAGCAGGCCTGCCGCCACGGCGTCCTCGACCGGGAGCGGGGACAGCGCCGCGGCCACCTCGCCGACGGGACAGTCGTCGGTGAGGAGGAACAGGCGGATCAGGGTGCCGAGTTGGCCGCAGCCGGCGCTGGCCCGGCGCACCGGGACCGGTTCGTTGCGGCTCAACGCCGCATGGACCTCGGGGCCCAGCGCGTCGAGGAGGGTGTCCGTGTCGTACCGGTTGCGGCGGAGCGCCTCACGCAGAGAGGGGCAGATCGACAGCAGTTCGTCACGGTTCACCCGTGCATTGTTGCAGCACGCCCGACTGCGTCAGCCCTCGATCGTGTGGTGCGGCGGTGCGGGCAGGGCGGTGGACGGAGACTCGCGGTGGTCGTACCGGCTGGGCTCGTCCTTGCTGCGAGGCGGACGGTCGTTGGCGATGAGGACCGCGATCCACGGCAGCGGGATCGACACGCCGATGATCGCCATCGAAATCCACGGGTTCTCCCAGATCCCGTACGCCACCGCCGCGAAGATCAGGGCGGGGAACCGGAAGGACATGATGAGCAGGTACTTGCGGACACGGGCACGATGCTGATCCTCGATGGATCGCGCTGCCTCGGTGATGAGAACCGGATTGCTCGGGGAGCCGGCGTCGTGGGACCCGCCGAACCCTGCACTTCGTGCCATGCCTCCACTGTTCCACTGTCGGGCGGCAAATGCACACAGGGGGTGGGATAGTCGGCCGGTTGCGGCATTATTGAGGGGTGAGCACTCAAACCAAGGAACGGCCCGACGTCACCACCGACGAGTCGACCGATGACGACACTCCCAAATTCTTCCACTACGTCAAGAAGAACAAGATCGCGGAGAGCGCCGTCATGGGCACTCACGTCGTCGCGTTGTGCGGCGAAGTGTTTCCGGTGACGAAATCGGCGAAGCCGGGATCGCCGGTCTGCCCCGACTGCAAGAAGATCTACGAAGGATTGCGCAAAGGCGACTGAGGCTTCGCCGGCGCTCGTCGCACACCCGGTGGCTCGGGGGATTCTCGTACCGGGCCGTCGGGCTCGTCGTCGTTCCCGGACTCCGGCTCGGCCGCATCCGGGCGGGCCCGGTCGCCGACGACCTTGATCGGACCGGTGGCGATGCGACGCGTGAGGCTGGTCACCGGACCCGCGGACGGCGAACTCTCGGCCTGCGCGGCGATCCAATCCCGCATCTGGTCGATGCGGGTGGCACGGGCGGGCCAGAATTCCTGGACGGTGGCGTTGAACTCGGCGCCGAGCACCACCGCGAACCCCAGGAAGAACGTGAACAGCAGGAACGCGATCGGCGTGGCCAGCGCCCCGTACGTGTACCCGGTTCCGGCCACCCAGGAGAGGTAGCGGCGCAGGCAGGTGCTCGCGCCGAGGAAGAACACCCCCGCGACGAGCGCGCCGCCGAGCAGCCGGTGCCAGGGCAGCGACCGGGGGAGCGCCACCTTGTACAGCGTGGTCAGGCCCACGATGAGCAGCAGTCCCACGCCGGGGTAGTAGAACGTGTCGACGATCTCCGTCCCGATCGTGCGCCACGCCTCCGGGAGCACCCTGCCGACGAGCGTCGGCCCCAGCGCGACCAGCGGCAGGGTGAACACCGCGAGGATCAGGAACATCACGTAGAGCAGCAACGCGAACACGCGCTGCCACACCGGGTGCCGCGCCTCCTGCTGGCCATGGGCCTCGACGATCGAGTCCACGAACGTGGAAATGGCGGACGAGCCGGCCCACAGGGACAGCAGGAAGCTCAGTGACACGATCTCGGGACGTCCACGTTCGAGTACGTCGCCGACCGTCGGGCGGATGATCTGTTCGACGACGCTGTCGCTGAACACCGTCCCGCTGAAGTTGATGATCTTCGACTGGATGATGTCGACGGTGTCGGGTCCGAACCATCCGCCGACGTAGCCGAGCATTCCGAGGAGCCCCAGCAGGAGCGGAGGCAGCGACAGTGTCTGCCAGAACGCTGCCGTGGCCGCCTTTCCGAAGATCGAATCGTCCCAGGCCTTGCTCGCTGTGCGACCGATCACGCTCAGTGCGCGACGTAGCGGATGCCACCCGGGCCGGGGTGGGTCACCGCCACTCTGCGGCGTTGTCGGGGGTGTTTCGGTCATGATGTTTCCAGCATCCCTGACGACACGCCCGGTTGCCCACCGCTGCTGTCCTCGTGTCGCGACAAATCTGTCACTATCGGAACTCGCGAATGCGGTTCGCGTCGGATCCGGGCGCTAGGCTCCTTGACGGACAGCGCCTTCGGGTCTGGACCCGGACATGTCGATCGAATACCGAGGAGTGCGAGCAAACAGTGCCATGCCAGCGGAGGGCAGCCCGTGAGTGCTGAGACAGTGGGCTCCCAGTCGGCGCCGAGAATGGAAACCGAGGCAGCGCAGATCGTGGGCACCGAGGCCTACCTCGCACAAACCGAACCTGCCAGACCCGCAGGATCACTGCGCGCCTGGCAGCGTCGTGCGCTGACGAAGTATCTGTCCACCGGACCGCAGGACTTCCTCGCGGTCGCGACACCGGGCGCCGGTAAGACCACGTTCGCGCTGCGGGTCGCGTCGGAGTTGCTGCGCGACCGCACCGTCGATCAGGTGACCGTGGTCGCACCGACCGAGCACCTCAAGCACCAGTGGGCTGAGTCCGCCGCGCGCAACGGCATCGCGCTGGACTCGTACTTCTCGAACTCGACCGGGCAGACGTCCAGCGACTACCAGGGTGTCGTGGTGACGTACGCGCAAGTCGCCTCGCACCCGTTCAAGCACCGGGTCCGGACCGAGAGCCGGCGCACGCTGGTCATCCTCGACGAGATCCACCACGGTGGCGACGCGAAGAGCTGGGGTGACGCCATCCGGGAGGCGTTCGGTGACGCCACCCGCCGGCTCGCGCTGACCGGTACGCCGTTCCGCAGCGACGACAGCGCGATCCCGTTCGTGACGTACGAACCCGATCGCGAGGGTCTGATGCGCTCGAAGGCGGATCACTCCTACGGGTACTCGGACGCCCTCGCGGACGGCGTCGTCCGGCCCGTCGTGTTCCTCGCGTACTCCGGCGAGGCACGGTGGCGGAACAACGCGGGCGAGGAGTTCTCCGCGCGACTCGGCGAGCCCCTCAGCGCCGAACAGACGGCCCGGGCGTGGCGAACGGCCCTGGACCCGTCGGGCGACTGGATTCCCGCGGTCTTGCACGCCGCAGACACCCGGCTCGGCCAGCTGCGCACGGGCGGCATGCCCGACGCCGGCGGTCTGGTCATCGCCACCGACCAGACCGTGGCCCGTGCGTACGCGCAGACCCTGAAGGCGGTCACCGGGGAAGACCCGGTCGTGGTGCTCTCCGACGACCCGACGGCGTCCAAGCGGATCGCCGAGTTCGGGGCGAGCACCCAGAAGTGGATGGTCGCCGTCCGCATGGTGTCGGAAGGCGTCGACGTTCCCCGCCTGGCCGTCGGTGTGTACGCCACCAGCGCGTCCACCCCGCTCTATTTCGCGCAGGCGATCGGGCGTTTCGTGCGGTCCCGCCGCAAGGGCGAGACCGCGAGCGTGTTCCTCCCGTCGGTTCCGGTGCTGCTCGACCTGGCCAGCCAGCTCGAGGCGCAGCGCGACCACGTGCTCGGCAAGCCGCATCGGGAGAAGGACGGCTTCGATGACGATCTTCTCGCCGACGCGAACAAGCAGAAGGACGAGCTCGGCGAGGAGGAGAAGGCGTTCACCTCGCTCGGCGCGGACGCCGAGCTCGATCAGGTGATCTACGACGGTTCGTCCTTCGGGACGGCCACGTTCTCGGGCTCCGACGAGGAGGCCGACTACCTGGGTCTGCCCGGGCTGCTCGACGCCGATCAGATGCGCGCGCTGCTGCGTCAGCGTCAGTCGGAGCAGCTGGACAAGGCGGAACCGGCGCAAGCGCCCGTGCACACGCCCGTGCCGCAGGTCGCGGACCGGGTGGCTGCCGCCGGACAGCTCGCGCAGCTGCGCCGGGAACTGAACAGTCTCGTCGCGATGCATCACCACAGGACGGGCAAGCCGCACGGCACCATCCACGGCGAATTGCGTCGTGTCTGCGGGGGACCGCCCACGGCGATCGCCACCGTCGAGCAGCTCACCGAGCGGATCTCCACCCTGCGGCAGTGGTGACCGGCGTCATCCGGTGACTCGAACACAAAGAGACCGGCGAGTGCATCGCACTCGCCGGTCTCTTTGTTGAAGAGGTGAGCCTGGGACGGGTCACCCGGGCTGACGTATCAGATTGCAGCTTCGGCTTCGGACACGATCGTGGCGTTCATCTCGCGAAGACGGTCTGCGTGCTCGTTGGCGTGGTGACCGCAGAAGAGCAACTCTCCTCCGGTCGGAAGAACCGCGCGAACGCGGGCTCCCGCACCGCACCGGTCGCACCGGTCGGCTGCGGTCAACGGGGGGCTGGTCAGTGTTCCGGGCATGACTCCTCCGTACTGGCTTCGACTGATGCCGAGTGCCTGGGGCCTTGGTCCGCCGCGTCGGGGGTGGCGCGGTGGATCTACTCTGTCAGACGTTTGGGGTTTACGCGTTGTTCCCGTCGGCGTTTCTCAGTGTTGCATCACACACGAAACCCGCCCGAAACGCGCCGTCAGGGACGTGACGAGCGCAGATGTGAACAGACCGCGCGGTCCGAGTTCGCTGACAGCTGATTCGTTTTCGGGCGTGACGCTAGTCTCACCTTGTGAAATCCGAAGACCAGCTGGTCCACATCTGCAGCCGCGAGGAATGGCGCACCGCCGAACGTGAAGGCAGCCGAGTGCCCGCGACGTTCAGGGCGGACGGTTTCGTGCACCTCTCGACGCCGGCCCAGGTGCACCTGCCCGCCAACAGGTTGTTCGCCGGCCGTACGGACCTCGTCCTGCTGAGACTCGACCCCACTGCGCTCGGTGCGCCGGTGAAGTGGGAGCCGGGTGTGCCGGCCGATCCGGCGTCGATGCTGTTCCCACACCTGTACGGGCCGCTGCCCGTCGCGGCGGTCACCGGGGTCGAGGAGTATCGCCCCGACGCCGACGGAACGTTCCCGGCCCGGCGCTGATGCGAGCCTTCCGCGGTTGGTCACACCGATCGGTCTACCGTGGAGGCATGAACGTTGAAGTGACGCCACTACCGGGTATCGGGGTGCGTAAGGACTTCGAACTCGCCGCCGGCCGCCGCATCGGTGTCATCACCCATCGCGACGGTCGCACCGATCTGATCGTCTCGAAGGCCGACGATCCCGATGCGTGCGCTGCGTCGGTGCCGCTCACCACCGAGGAGGCGGCAGTCCTCAGCAACCTGCTGGGGGCACCGCAACTGGTGGCGCAGCTGGAGGAGGAGCACCGGGACCTGCCCGGAATCCGCACCAAGCAGCTGTACATCAAGGAAGACTCCCGGTTCGACGGCCGCCCGCTCGGCGACACGGCGATGCGCACCCGCACCGGGGTCTCGATCGTCGCGGTCATGCGGGCCGGGCAGGTGTACCCGTCACCGAAGCCTGACTTCCTGCTCACCTCGGGCGACCTCCTGGTCGCCGTCGGAACCACAGACGGACTGGACGCGTCAGCCAAGCTCCTGGCCAACGGCTGACAGACCCGTGAACACCACCACGCTCGCGCTCATCGAACTGGGCGCGGTGTTCTTCGCGCTCGGATTGCTGGGCCGCCTGGCAGCTCAGTTCGGCATGTCGCCGATCCCGTTCTATCTCCTCGGCGGACTCTGCTTCGGCAGCGGCGGATTCGTCAACCTGGGCGACATCAGCGAGTTCAGTCACTTGGCGAGCGAGATCGGGGTGGTCCTCCTCCTGCTGTTGCTGGGGCTGGAATACACCGCGTCGGAACTCGTCACCGGGCTGCGACGGTCGTGGATGGCCGGGGTCGTGGACGCAGTTCTCAATGCCGCGCCCGGAGCGGTCGTCGCCCTGATGCTGGGGTGGGGGACCACCGGCGCGGTCGTGATGGCCGGCGTCACCTACATCTCGTCGTCGGGCATCATCGCGAAGGTGCTGAGCGACCTGGGCCGGCTCGGTAACCGTGAAACGCCGGTCGTGCTCTCGATTCTCGTGTTCGAGGACCTCGCGATGGCCGTGTATCTGCCCATTCTGACGGCCCTGCTCGCCGGCGTCAGTTTCGCCGGTGGACTGGAGGCGGTGGGCATCTCCCTCGTCGTGATCTCGGTCGTCCTCGTGATCGCACTGCGGTACGGCCGCTACGTGTCCGCCCTGCTGGACAGCCCGGACAGCGAAACCCTGCTCCTGAAACTCCTCGGCGCCGCGCTTCTCGTGGCGGGGATCAGTTCGGCGATGCAGGTGTCGGCGGCCGTCGGGGCGTTCCTGCTGGGGATCGCGATCTCCGGTACGACCGCCCACAACGCGAGCCGAGTCCTCGAACCGCTCCGCGATCTGTTCGCCGCGATGTTCTTCGTGGTGTTCGGGCTCAACACCGATCCCCGGGCGATTCCGCCGGTCCTCGGCTGGGCCGCCCTCCTCGCCGTCGTCACCGCGCTGACGAAGATGATCACCGGTGCGTGGGCGGCGAAACAACAAGGCGTCGCGCGCCTGGGCCGAGCCCGGGCCGGGGTCGCGCTGATCGCACGCGGCGAGTTCTCGATCGTCATCGCGGGCCTGGCGTTGTCGGCGGGAGCCGTGGAGAGCGAACTCGTGGCACTCGCCACCGCGTACGTCCTCCTGATGGCCGTCATCGGCCCGGTGGCGGCACGGGTGGTCGAACCGGTGGCGGGTGCCTGGATTCGGGTGCGCACCAGCGCGTAGCGAGACCCAGACGACGATGCCCCCGGACTCGCTCGGAGTCCGGGGGCATCGAGGTGTGTACGTCAGTCCAGGTAGTCGCGCAGCACCTGCGACCGGGACGGGTGGCGCAGCTTCGACATGGTCTTGGACTCGATCTGACGGATGCGCTCACGCGTGACCCCGTAGACCTGTCCGATCTCGTCGAGGGTGCGGGGCTGTCCGTCGGTCAGGCCGAAGCGCAGGCGCACGACGCCCGCCTCACGCTCGGACAGCGTCTCGAGCACCGACTGCAGCTGATCCTGCAGCAGGGTGAACGACACGGCGTCGACGGCGACGACGGCCTCGGAGTCCTCGATGAAGTCGCCGAGCTGGCTGTCGCCCTCGTCGCCGATCGTCTGGTCGAGGGAGATGGGCTCACGAGCGTACTGCTGGATCTCCAGCACCTTCTCGGGCGTGATGTCCATTTCCTTGGCGAGCTCTTCGGGAGTGGGCTCACGGCCCAGGTCCTGCAGGAGTTCACGCTGGATGCGGCCGAGCTTGTTGATGACCTCCACCATGTGCACCGGGATGCGGATGGTGCGGGCCTGGTCGGCCATCGCGCGGGTGATGGCCTGACGGATCCACCACGTGGCGTAGGTCGAGAACTTGTAGCCCTTGGTGTAGTCGAACTTCTCGACGGCACGGATGAGGCCCAGGTTGCCTTCCTGGATCAGGTCGAGGAACGCCATGCCGCGGCCGGTGTAGCGCTTGGCGAGCGACACGACGAGGCGGAGGTTCGCCTCGAGGAGGTGGTTCTTGGCGCGGTTTCCGTCGCGGCAGATCCAGCTCATGTCCCGGCGCTGGGCGGCGGGGAGCTTCTCGCCGGAATCGGACAGCTCCTGCATGATCTGGGTCGCGTAGAGCCCGGCCTCGATCCGCTTGGCGAGCTCGACCTCCTCTTCGGCGTTGAGGAGGGCGACCTTGCCGATCTGCTTGAGGTAGGCACGGACCGAGTCGGCGGACGCGGTCAGTTCGGCGTCCTTGCGGGCCTGGCGGAGCGCTTCGGACTCCTCCTCGTCCCACACGAAGTCGCCGGAGGCCTTGTCCTTCTCGGACGGCTCCTCGGTCTCCTCGTCCTCGCCGACTGCGACGACCTCGACGACATCGGACTCGACCTCGGCGAGATCGCCCTCGGTGATGTCGATGTCCTCCATGTCGGCGGAGTCTTCGTCGAGGTCTTCGCCGTCCGCACCCTTACCGGCCGTGGCCTTCTTGCCGCCCGCCTTCTTGGCCGCCGCCTTCTTGGCGGGGGCCTTCTTCGCTGCTGCCTTCTTGGCGGGAGCCTTCTTGGCCGCCGGCTTCTTCGCGGGAGTTTCCTCGGCTGCCGGAGCGGTGCCGGTGGCTGCCGCCCCGACTGGTGCTTCCGGTCCTGACTCCGAAGTCGAATCAGCAGTCTGACGTGTATCGGTGGCTGCCACGTACGCCCTTTCGTGACGGTGTCGTGCGGCGTCACGCCAGAGTGGTCATCCGGCGGAGAGGTCTACTGGTTTCGCCGGCGCGCAGCCGGGCTCTTCCATTGTAACGACCCATCCGAATTAGTTACGGAGCGATGCCCGTTTCCACTGCGAGCGCAGCACCGACGATGCCCGCCGTATTCAGCAGCGCAGCAGGTACGACGGGTGTCCTGTTGGTCAGATGCGGGATCCACTTCTCGTTCTTCCGGCTGATTCCGCCGCCGGCGATGAACAGGTCCGGACACATGAGGTTCTCGAACCGGGTGAGGACACGGCTCACTTCGCCGGCCCATTCCTTGTACGACAGGTCCTTCTTCTCCTTGACCGAGGACGCCGCCCGGTGCTCGGCTTCCTTGCCGTCCACCTCCATGTGCCCGAACTCGGTGTTGGGAAGCAGGACGCCGTCGTGGAGGATCGCCGAGCCGATACCGGTGCCGAACGTGAGGAGGATGACGACCCCTTTCGCGTCCTTGCCTGCGCCGAGCGCGTCCTCGGCGATCCCCGCCGCATCCGCGTCGTTGAGGACGGTGACGAGCCGGCCGCCGAGCGCGTCGGAGAACAGCTTGCGGGCGTCCGTCCCGATCCACTTCTTGTCGATGTTGGCGGCGGATCGTGCCACACCGCCGGTGACGACGCTCGGCAGGGTGATACCGACCGGTCCGTCCCATTCTGCTCGGCGGATGATCTCGGCGACGGTCTCTGCGACCGCCTCCGGAGTGGACGGCTGGGGAGTGAGGAGTTTGATGCGGTCCCCGACCAGCTGGCCCGTCTCGAGATCTACGACGCCACCCTTGACGCCACTGCCTCCGACGTCGACACCGAACCCCGTTTTGGTCATGGCGTGTGCTCCTTCGTGTCGACGACGACGTGTTCTCCAGCGCTCTTCTGCTGCTCGTCACACTAGTGTGTCGACGTGTGTTCGGTGGGTGATGACACCAGTTGTGCGAAACGTCAGCGGTGGTGTGAGGCAGCGAAAGTGTGTTCCGATGGGTGGGTGCACGTACCCCAGAGTTCAGAGTCCGCGCCAGGCCACGTCGGCACCGACCCCAGGCGACTACTCGAGGTCGCCGTGGCGGTGGCCGAGGAAGCCGCCGCCCACGTCCGGGCGCGACGGCCCGAGGTCTTCGGAATCGTCGGGAAGCTAGCGGGATCCGGCGATTCCGTCGCATCGAAGAGCACCCCGACCGACCCGGTCACGGTGGTCGACACCGAGAGCGAGCAGGTCATCCGCGACCGGCTCGCGGAGCTTCGCCCCGACGACGCGATCCTCGGCGAAGAAGGTGGGGGAGAGGAGGATTCCGTCGCCGAGGTGAGGTGGATCGTGGATCCGATCGACGGCACCGTGAACTTTCTGTACGGCGTCCCCGCGTACGCGGTCTCCGTGGCGGCCCAGATCGACGGGGTGTCCGTCGCCGGGGCCGTGGTCGACGTGGCGGCCCGATCGACCTACGCGGCGGCACGCGGCGGCGGGGCCACCCTCACCGACGCGGACGGGCGGGTGAGCGACCTCCGGTGCAACCCGGTCACCGACGTGTCGATGGCGTTGCTCGCCACCGGCTTCGGGTACGGCGCGGCGCGGCGCAAGGCGCAGGGCGCCCTCATCGCGGACATCCTGCCGAGGGTGCGGGACATCCGCCGGATCGGCTCGGCGGCCCTCGACCTGTGCATGGTCGCGGCCGGCCGTGTCGACGCGCATTTCGAACACGGGCTGAGCCCGTGGGACTGGGCCGCGGGATCGCTGATCGCGACCGAGGCGGGGGCCCGCGTGCGAATCCCTTCCCCGCAGACGTCGAGTGCGGACGGCGATGTGGTGGTGGCCGCGGCCCCCGGCATCGCCGACGCGCTGGACGCGCTGTTCGCCGAGATCGGGGTGGACGCCCCGATCCCGGAAGGGTGACCGCCGGTCAGCAGCGGGCGGTGCGCGCCGCCTTCAGCAGGTCGATGTCGAGGGGGGCGGGCTGGCTTCCGGGCGGCGGATCCTTCAGGGACCGCAGGACCTCTTCGGCGTCCGTGTTCGGCGAGATCTTGCGGAAGTAGGTGCCGAGGGCGAGGTCGACCGTGTCGTCGGTGCGGGTGTCCTGGATGAGTTCGGCGCACGGGGCCACCAGCCAGAGCGCGCTGGCGGCGGCGGTGCCGTTGGGACCGAACCGCAGCTGCCCCTGGCACTGCATGTTCTGGTCGACGTAGACCGGGTCGTTGCCCGCCTGGACGTCGGGTGCGCTCGCGAATCCGTAGTCGCTGAGCTGTGCGGCGACCTGCGCAGCCTGGCCGTGCTCGCCGTTGGCGTTGAACACGCGCACCTTCGTGGCGGACAGCGCGGCAGGCTCCACGTCCCGCAGGGTCGAACCGTCGACCTTCTCGCCCAGCGCCTGCTGCGGCGGGGCGGCGGGGTCGAGGGGTTGCGCGGCCGGCTGCGGAGGGTTGCAGTCGACGGTGGTGGCCAGATCCTCGTCGTCGCCGAGGACGCCGGCCCACACGACGGCGCCGAGCAGGGCGAGGACCGCGAACACCACGAGGATCGGCATCGCCCGCCGCCGCCGGAACGGACGACCCTTGTCGTCGAGCGGGCTGCCTTCGGTGATCAGTGAAACCACAGTGTGCCTCGACCTCTCCTACGAAACTGCGCTTCGTACGTTGCACCCGTACAACGCACCGATACAGGGCCCGGCCACACGTCGTGGCGCAGGTTCGGCACCTACCTTAGATCCCAGGCACGTCATAACCCCGAACCCGTCCCCGTTGTGGAATGTCACAGCTTGCTGTGGTGTTGGTGACGATTAGCAGACAATTTGCGCGATCGGTCGCTTCGGTTACGACTTTTGTACTTCCTTCGGCTACTGTCTGGCGGCCCCAGTCGTTCAAAGCGTGCAGAACGAGGGTCGGCAGAAGATGACAAAAGAGGCGTAGATCATGTTTCCGGAGCCTGGTTCCGGGCACGAACCCATCCGCTGCAGCGTTGTGCAGCCGCAGGGTGTGATCTGCGCCGAGGCGGTTTTCGTGTGGACGGTCGACCGGCAATCGGTTCGACGTACCGCACGGGCCGGGATACACCGAAGAGGATGAGGGGAAGGCGACATGGCAACTGACTACGACGCACCGCGGCGAACAGAGTCCGACGAGGTTTCGGAGGATTCGCTGGAGGAACTGAAGGCGCGACGCAACGAGGCTCAGTCGGCTGTCGTCGACGTCGACGAGTCCGACACCGCGGAATCGTTCGAACTGCCCGGCGCGGATCTGTCCGGTGAAGAGCTCTCGGTGCGGGTCGTGCCGAAGCAGGCCGACGAGTTCACGTGTTCGAGCTGTTTCCTGGTGCACCACCGCAGCCGGCTCGCCAGCGACGCGGGCGGAGTGCTGGTGTGCAGGGACTGCGCGGCCTGAGCGGCGGCGAGTACGAGAGGCGGACGGTGGGAGGCCCACCGTCCGATCAGTCTCCGTCCGCCTGCGGGCGGGCACGGTTGACGGCGGCCAGCAACTCGGCCGGCCGTCGTGTGCTGATCAACCAGTAGGGGGTCGGGTCCTCGGGGTCGTCGAGCACGATCAGTGCCATCGGCTTGACCCATACGCGGTGTTGCACGAAGGCGGCGGGGTCGAGCTGACGACCGAGTGCCGCACTCTTCGCCGAACCGGGAACCTCGGCGACCCGCGAGATGACGTCCAACGGCAGATGCGCCTGTCCGACCCGTAGGTGGACACCGTTCGGTTCCTCGACGACCTCGACGCGGAGACGGCTGAGCCAGACGAGTCCCCACACCGGCAGGGGCAGTAGAAGGACGTACGGCAGCCATGCGCGCAGGCCCGGCGCACCCATGTGCACCTCCGCGGCGAGCAGACCGGCGACGAACAAGCCCACTGCCCACCACCAGACGGGCACCCACAGGCGCTCGGAGTACAGCACGGGCGAGGTGTTATCGGTGGGCGCGACTTCGGGCCGGGACGTTTGTGACACCCGACCAGGATAGTCGGTGTCTGAGAGTAGGCTCGGTGCACGTGAGCGACCTATCTCCCGGCCTTTCTCCCGCCGCGACCCCCGCCCTTCCGCCCGTCGCCCTCCAGCGGCTGGACCCCGACATTCCGGTACCGCAGCGTGCGCACGACGGCGACGCCGGTGTCGACCTGTGCAGCACCGTCGACGTGACCATCGAGCCGGGGCGCCGTGTCCTCGTCGGAACCGGCATCGCGATCGCGCTGCCCCTGGGCACGGTCGGGCTGATCCACCCCCGATCCGGGCTGGCCGCGAAGTCGGGTCTGTCGGTGGTCAACACCCCCGGAACCATCGATGCCGGGTACCGCGGCGAGATCAAGGTGTGCCTGATCAATCACGACCTCGAGACCCCGATCGAGATCCGCCGGGGCGACCGGATCGCCCAACTGCTCGTGCAGCGGGTCGAACTGGTGTCGTTCGTCGAGGTCCCGTCGCTCGACGGCACCACCCGCGGTAGTGACGGACACGGGTCGAGCGGAGGCCACGCGAGCCTCGTCGGCAATGCCAGTGAAGGAGCCTGATCATGTTCGGACGTCGTAAGAAGAAGGAAGCCGAGGACGACCGGCCCGGTTTCTTCGAGGACGCCGAGGCCGGCGACGCCGACGCGGATTACGAGGACGACTACGACGCCGTGACCGAGGTGGACGGCGGTCCGTACGACGCCGACGACCTCGAATCGGGCGCCGACCTCACCGTCGGTGAGGTGGGAACCCGCCTCGACCTCGGTTCGGTCCTGGTCCCGATGCCGCAGGGCGCCCAGTTGCAGGTCGAGATGGCGCCCGACGGTTCGCCGCAGGCCGTGCATCTCGTCACCCAGCAGGGGCGCATCACCGTGGCGGCGTATGCCGCCCCGAAGTCGCCGGGCCAGTGGCGGGAAGTCGCGGGCGACCTCGCCGAATCGCTGCGCAACGACAACGCCACGGTGAGCGTCGAGAGCGGACCGTGGGGACGCGAGGTCTTCGCCGTCACCCCGAACGCCGACCTGCGCTTCATCGGTGTCGACGGCTACCGGTGGATGGTGCGCTGCGTGGTCGCGGGACCGAGCGGTGGCAACACGGCCGATTCGGAGCTCGTCGCGACCGCCAGGGCGATCCTGCGCGACACCGTCGTGAAGCGGGGAAACGAACCCCACCCCGTTCGGACGCCGCTGCCGGTGGTCCTGCCCGCGGCGCTCGCCCAGCAGCTGGCTGCGGCTCACCAGCAGCAGCTGGCGCAGCAGCAGGGTGCCGCTCCGCAGCAGCCGGCTCCGGCGGGTCCGCAGGGCGAGCAGCAGGCGCCCCCCGCGGAGGCCCCGGCGCAGCCGCAGCAACGTCGCGGCGAATCGGGTTCGGCGATGCAGCAACTCGGTCGCTGACTCCGGTCCCGGAGATTCGACACTCAGGTCGTGTGCAGGACCGAATCGAGCGCGTCGAGGCTGGCGTAGCCGAGAATTGCAGGATCGGCGCCGATCTCGTCCAGCGTTACCGTGACGAGGCCCGCGTGCGGTAGTCGTTCGGACCACTCGCGCGCGACCTCGAGGGGATGCACGGCGTCGTCGGTGGCGGCAGCGATCCCCACCGGCACCGTGATGCGCTCGAGGTCGCCCGCACCGGGGGCGTGGTACTCGGACGCCTCGTCCAGCGCGGCGGGAAGGTGCGGCCACTGCGATCGCCACGATTTCGCCAGTTCCCGGCCCAGCCACGGCGGACTGGACGCGATCATCTCGGCGGTGACCTGTTCCAGGCCGTCCGCCCGCAGCCGGGCCGCGGTGAACCGGGCGCTGGCGGCGGCGGGAGCGTCCGCGGCGGTCCCGGTCCACGCGGGCAGCGCCGCGAGGACCCCGGCGATGCGATCCGGGTGTGATCCTGCCCACTGCAGCGCCACGGCGGCCCCGATGGACACCCCTCCGACGAGGATGCGTCCGTGCTGCGCGGCCGCGGCGTCGAGCGCGTCGACGTAGCTTCCGACGACTCGCCGGGGATCGGGTTCGACTGCGGCCGTGCGCACTCCACGGCAGGTCAGAGGCTCGGTGAAGGCACGGGTCACGAAGTCCGCGTCGGATCCCGTACCCGGGAGCACAACGGCCACACGAACAGGTGGCGGCGCTGTTCTCCGCGGCGGAGGCGGCCGATCATCAGAGGGCATGTGATGATCCTGCCTCGTCCGTCACAGCGCTTCTCCGGTGGTGTGGTTGCCGGGAACCAATGGGTCTACAGTGGCGAATACACAGCCCTACGAGCGGCGCGAAGATCTCGCGTCGCACATGCTCCAGGAGCGCGCAATGGCACCCGCCACGGCAGGATATTTTCGTCGGCTGACTCGCAGGCTCACCGAGGACCTCGAGCAGCTGGACGCCGAGGAAATGGCCGAGACGTCTCAGGCGTCCGGCGCACAACGTGCCTGCGACTGCAGCCGCGGCGAAGAGGTCACCATGCTGGGGCGGCTCCGGAGTGTCGAAGCCTGTCCGAAGTCCGGGAACGCCAGCATCGAAGCCGAATTCTTCGACGGCACGGAACAGATCAAGCTGGTGTGGATCGGCCGGCGGAGAATTCCGGGCATCGAGCCGGGCAAGACCCTGCTGGTTCGTGGACGTGTCGGCGAACGCGACGGCCAGAAGGTGATCTTCAACCCGTATTACGAGTTGCGCGGCGAATCGTAGGGGCCCTCTCGTGTGGCACTCTCGTTGAGTGACCGAAACGAAGCAGCAATCCATACTCGAACAGCTCGGTGGGCTCAGCGGGCTGGTCTATTCGACCCTGCCCATCCTGGTTTTCGTTCCGGTCAACGGTGTGTGGGGCCTGGGCCCGGCGATCTGGGCGGCCATCGGCGTCGCCGTCGCCATTCTCGTCTGGCGCCTCGTCCGCCGCAGCCCCATCCAGCCCGCGGTGTCCGGGTTCGTCGGCGTCGGCATCTCCGCGTTCATCGCCTACCGCACGGGCGATGCCAAGGGATACTTCCTCTTCGGGATCTACACGAGCCTCGCCTACGGTGCGGTGTTCCTGATCTCGATTCTGGTGCGCTGGCCGATCGTCGGCCTGATCTGGGGATTCCTCAACGGCCACGGCAACCTCTGGCGGCGCCATCGCGGCGCGGTACGCGCCTACGACGTGGCCACCGCAGCCTGGGCGCTGGTGTTCGCGGCCCGGTACCTCGTGCAGTCGCAACTCTACGATTCGGACCAGACGGGCTGGCTCGCGTTCGCGCGCATCGCAATGGGCTGGCCGTTGGCGGGATTGGCTCTCCTGGTGACGATCTGGGCTGTGCGCCGGGCAGATCGGATCGTCGAACCGGCACCGTCGGACGACGCCGGCGAACCGACGGACGACACGGAAGCGGGCGGCCCCCGCGACGAGCCCGGCCACACCTGAGCACGGCCCCACGTCGAGGACCGCGTGGGCCCTGACCGGTTGTGCCGGAGCCGAAGTCGCCGACCCGATCAGGCCACGAGATCCTGGTACTCGGGATGCTTCGACACGAATTTCACGACGTACGGGCACACCGGGCGCACCCGCAGTCCACGGCGGCGGAGATCGTCCAGGGCCGCACCCACGAGCGTCCGGGCAAGTCCGAGTCCCTCGTGTTGCGGATAGATCTCGGTGTGAACGAAAACGTGTACGTCCCCGTCGACTTCGTACTGCTCGATTCCCGCGAGTTCACCGTCGGCGTGGATCTCGTACCGGCTCTGCTGCGGGCTGTCGGTGACGACGATGCTCTCGGGTGTTGCGGTGGTACCCAACGGATCCTCCCGGGTGTCGATCGGTCCCGCCGGGTCAGGAGAGCCCGACGGCCGCTCGCAGGTCGTCCTCGACGTCCACGGACGCGACGAACAGCAGTTCGTCGCCGCCCTCGAGCGGATCGTCCTGCTGCGGCACGATGACCCGTCCGCCGCGGAGGATGGTGACCAGCGCGGCATCGCGGGGCAATTGCAGCTTGCGGACGGCCTTCCCGGCGAGCGGGGTGTTGTCGGGCAGCGTGACCTCGACGAGGTTGGCCTGCCCCTGGCGGAATGTCATCAGCCGCACGAGATCGCCGACCGACACCGCCTCCTCCACCAGCGAGGCGAGCATCCGGGGAGTGGAGACGGCGACGTCGACTCCCCAGGACTCGTCGAACAACCACTCGTTGCGGGGATCGTTGACGCGGGCGACCACGCGGCTGACCCCGAACTCGGTCTTCGCGAGGAGGCTGAGGACCAGGTTGGCCTTGTCGTCACCGGTGGCCGCGATCACCACCTCGTAGGTTTCGAGGGATGCGGCCTCGAGGCTGCTCAGTTCGCACGCGTCGGCGTGGACCCAGGTCGCCTCGGGCACCGACTCCCGTTCGACGTGCTCGAGCTTGCGTTCGATCAGCATGACGTCGTGTTCGCTGCGGACCAGTTCGCGCGCGATCGAGCGTCCGACTGCGCCGGCTCCTGCGATTGCGACTCTCATCGATTGCTTCCGTTCGGGTGGTCGATCGTGAACATTCTCACTGCCGTCTCAGTTGTCCGAAGGCGGGGGATTGCCCGCGAGCGCGACCGCCTCGGCAACCGTTCCCGACACGGCCGCGATGTACACCTGGTCGTCGGCCTGGAGGACGGTCTTGCGATCGGGAAGGACGCCGGTGCCGAAGCGGATGATGAACGCGACACGCGAATTCGTCGCGGCCTCCAGTTCGGCGACCGGCCTGCCGATCCAATCCTCGTGCAGGGACAACTCGGTGACCGCGACGGTTCCGGACGGATCGCGCCACTTGGCGGTCTGGCTGTCGCGCGTGAGGGTGTGCAGGAAGCGGTCCGTCGACCACGGAACGGTGGCGACGGTGGGGATCCCGAGCCGCTCGTAGACGGCGGCGCGCTTGGCGTCGTAGATCCGGGCGACGACGCGTTCCACGCCGAACGTCTCCCGGGCCACGCGCGCGGAAATGATGTTGGAGTTGTCTCCGGACGACACCGCGGCGAATGCCTCTGCGCGCTCGATACCGGACTTGACCAGCACGTCACGGTCGAATCCCATCCCCACGACGGTGTGGCCGGGGAAGTCGGGTTCGAGACGTAGGAATGCGGCAGGGTCGCGATCGATGACCGCGACCTCGTGGCCGATCCGGGTCAGCGAGCCAGCGAGGGATGAGCCGACCCGGCCGCATCCCATGATGACCACATACACCTTGTACTCCGTTCATGGGCTCTTACGTCACGTCTCGAGTACGTGCGCACCGAATCGAACCGTACAGTGCCCAGGCAGAAGAGCAACCGAGACAGAGATCGCAATCCGGACACATTGGTGGGTGAGGGTCCAGGTTTTCTGCGGACGGCTTACGCTTTGGCAGTGTCAAAGCTCTCGACCGCCACAAAGCGGCTACTGCTAGGCAGACCCTTCCGGAGCGACAAGCTCGGGCACACGCTGCTTCCCAAGAGGATCGCCCTCCCGGTCTTCGCCTCCGATGCCATGTCGTCGGTGGCGTATGCCCCGGAAGAAATCTTCCTCGTGCTGTCGGTTGCGGGCATCTCCGCCTACGCCTACACCCCCTGGATCGGGCTTGCCGTCGCCGCGGTGATGGCGGTGGTGGTCGCCAGCTACCGGCAGAACGTGCACGCCTACCCGTCGGGCGGCGGCGACTACGAAGTCGCGACCGTCAACCTCGGTCCCAACGCGGGTCTGACCGTGGGCAGCGCCCTGCTGGTGGACTACGTGCTCACGGTCGCTGTCTCCATCTCGTCGGCCGCGTCCAACATCGGTTCGGCGGTACCGTTCGTGGCCCAGCACAAGGTGCTGTTCGCGGTCGCGGCCATCGTGCTGCTGACCGCCATCAACCTGCGTGGCATCCGTGAATCCGGTGCCGCGTTCGCGATCCCGACGTACGCGTTCATCGCCGGCATGGCACTGATGCTGCTGTGGGGGTTCTTCCAGATCTTCGTCCTCGGCGACGACCTGCGCGCCGAATCGTCCGGATTCGAACTCGAAGCCGAGGACTCCCACCTGTACGGGATCGCGTTCGCGTTCCTGATCGCGCGGGCCTTCTCCTCCGGCTGTGCGGCACTGACCGGTGTCGAGGCGATCAGCAATGGTGTTCCCGCATTCCAGAAGCCCAAGTCCCGCAACGCGGCCACCACGCTGCTGCTGCTGGGATCGATTGCCATCGTGCTGCTGATGGGCATCATCATCCTGGCCCAGAAGATCGGGATCGTGTACGCGCACAGCCCGGCCGAGCAGCTGATCGGCGCCCCCACCGGGTATCACCAGAAGACTCTGATCGCGCAGATCGCGGAGACGGTGTTCGGCGGTTTCCCTATCGGCTTCTATTTCATCGCCATCGTGACGGCCCTGATCCTCGTGCTGGCCGCCAACACCGCCTTCAACGGATTCCCCGTGCTCGGCTCGATCCTCGCGCAGGATCGCTACCTGCCCCGTCAGCTGCACACCCGCGGCGACCGACTGGCGTTCAGCAACGGCATCCTGTTCCTGTCCGGGGCCGCGATCGCGTTCGTCGTCCTGTTCGGCGCCGAGGTGACCAAGCTGATCCAGCTGTACATCGTCGGCGTGTTCGTCTCGTTCGTGCTGAGCCAGACGGGCATGATCCGGCACTGGACCCGGCACCTGAAGACCGAGAACGACCTGGCTCAGCGCCGGCGGATGCATCGCTCCCGGGTGATCAACTCCATCGGCCTGGCCATGACCGGCGCCGTCCTGATCATCGTGCTCATCACGAAGTTCGCGGCAGGCGCCTGGATCGCGATCGTGGCGATGGTCGCGATCTTCGTGGTGATGAAGATGATCCGGAAGCACTACGACAGCGTCGCCCGGGAACTCGAGGAACAGGAATGGGACGGGGTGCTGCCCAGCCGGACTCACTCCATCGTCCTCGTCTCCAAGCTGCACATGCCGACCATGCGTGCGCTCGCGTATGCCCGGGCCACACGGCCGGACACCCTCGAGGCGATCACGGTCAACGTCGACGAACCCGACACCCGGGCACTGGTGCGCCGGTGGGAGAAGAGCGACATCGCGGTGCCGCTCAAGGTGATCGAGTCGCCGTACCGCGAGATCACCAAGCCCGTGCTCGACTACGTGCGGCGCGTCCGGAAGGACTCGCCGCGGGACGTCGTCACCGTGTTCATCCCCGAGTACGTGGTGGGGCACTGGTGGGAGCAGATCCTGCACAACCAGAGTGCGCTGCGGCTCAAGAGCCGCCTGCTGTTCCAGCCGGGTGTGATGGTCACCAGCGTTCCGTGGCAACTGAACTCGTCCGAGAAGGCGAAGACACTGACCATCGAATACACGGCCGGGGCCTCACGCCGCGGCTACGAACCCGACGACAAGTGACGGGCGACAAGCGTTGAGTGAGAACTGGTCGGACCGCCGCCTCGAACTGCGGCTGGGAAATCCCGGGCACGGCGGTTTCGTCGTCGCCCGGCACGAAGGCCGCGTCGTCTTCGTCCGGCACGGGCTGCCCGGCGAGCGGGTGATCGCCCTCGTCACCGAGGACCGCGGCGGGTCCTACTGCCGGGCCGACGCGATCGAGATCCTCGACGCGTCCCCGGAGCGGGTCACCCCGGTGTGCCCGGTGTCGGGTCCGGGCGGCGCGGGGTGTTGCGACTTCTCGCACGCGAGCCTGCACGTGCAGCGGGACATGAAGGCGCAGGTCGTGTCCGAGCAGTTGGCGCGGCTCGCGCGATTGCAGCGGGACGTGGACGTCGAGGAACTGCCCGGCACCGGAGACGGCACCGGCTGGCGCACGCGGGTGCGGCTCGCCGTCGACCCGGACGGCCGCCCCGGCTATCACCGGCACCGCAGTTCCGGGATCGTCACCGACCTCGCCTGCCCGCAGATCGAGTCGGCCGCCTACGACGGTGTGAGCGAGCACGATTGGAAGCCCGGCAGCGAGGTGCAGATCGTCCTCGACAGCGCGGGGGAGCGGCACGTGGTCGAGATCGCTCCGCCGAAGGTGTCGCGGACCGGCCGCACGAGTCCCGGGCGCCGCGGTGCCATGGCTCGCCGTGCCGCCAGCGGTGCGCCACGCGCCGAGCGGGTGGTCGTCGGATCGGGTCGCCCGGTGGAGCGGGTGTGCGACCGGGAATGGGCGCTGGCCGCCACCGGGTTCTGGCAGGCGCATCGCGGGGCCGCGGAAACGTATTCGGCAGTCGTCGCCGAATGGGCCGGGATGTCCGCGGGCGAGACCGCATGGGACCTGTACGGGGGAGTGGGTGTGTTCGCCGCAGCCCTCGCCGGTGATGCCGGGCCGTCGGGGCACGTGGACTCCGTCGAGTCCTCGCGCCAGGCCGTGTCGGACGGGAAGGCTGCGCTCTCCGACCTCCCGCAGGTGCGTTTCCACGCCGAGCGGGTCGAGCGCGCGATCGCCGGACTCGCCTCCCCGCCACGGGTCGTGGTGCTCGATCCGCCGCGTGCGGGTGCGGGGCGTGACGTGATCGACGCGGTCGCCGCGGCGGGCGCCGAACGGGTCGTGCACGTGGGGTGCGACCCGGCGTCGTTCGCCCGCGACATCGGGCTGTACCTCGCGCAGGGATATCATGTCGACGAGCTGCGCGCGTTCGATGCGTTCCCTCTCACCCACCACGTGGAGTGCATTGCGCTGCTGACGCGCTGACACCGGCGCATCGTTGTTTACCAAACGCAACAAAACGTTATAGTCGGCCCGCAAGTAGTGGGTGTGTGGGACGGGGACTGGATGTCGGTACAGGCAGATACAGCGCAAGCGCTCGTCGATGCGGTGTTCGCACTCGGACGATCGCTGCGGGCGGTCGTCTCCGCGAGCGGCGAGACCCCGATCCCGCCCGCGTTGACGAGCGTGCTCTTCGTGCTCGCCGCCCGGGGGGAGTGCCGTCAGAACGAACTGGCCGCCGACCTGTGCGTCAGTCAGTCCTCGCTGAGCAGGCAGATTTCCGAACTGGTCGACGCGGGATACGTGTCGCGCGCCGCCGACCCCCACGACAAGCGTGCCTCCCGCATTCGGGTGTCGCCGAACGGGATGGACATTCTGCGCGAGACCACCGAGCGCCGGGCAGAACGGCTGCGCGGCATGCTCGAAGGCTGGTCCCAGGAACAGGCGCTCGCGGCGGTGACGTCGCTGACTCAGCTCAACGACACGTTCGCCGCGTCGGTCCAGCAGCGGGGCCCCCGGGTCTAGACGAGACGCCACCGCACCCGGACGTCGACCCGCGTCGGCTTCTCGCCGCGTTCGACGGCGATCGGGGAGTCGGCCGCCGCGAACGCCTTCGCAACCGGCGGCGACACGTCACCGATGTCGACTTCCGAGATGTCGAGCACCTCGCCCAGCGCACGACGCGACAGCGAGGCATACTGCTCCGCCTTGGCGAGGGCATCGGCCCAGGCACGGTCCCGAGCGGTCGCCGTCAGCGCAGCAGGGTCGGAGAAGTCGAATTCGAGTCCGCCGAGCCGGATGTCGTCGCCACCCGCGCCGACGCAGGCGGCCACCACCTGCGCCGATGACGACGCGGACGCCCCGGCCTCGCGGACGGTGATCTGCAGCGTCGTCGCGGCGGTGTAGCCGGTCACCTCGCTGCCCCGGCCCTCGGTCCACGTGGTCTCGGAGTGCACGGAGAGACCGGTGGTCGCGAGGTCGGGCCCCGAGACGCCGTACCCGCGGAGGGTGTCCGTGACCGCCGTAGTGGACCGGGCGACGGCCTCGAACGCATCGGCCACCGCGGGACGGGTCGCGGTCACGGTGACGGTGGCGCGCACGAGATCCGGAACCGCCGACACGATTCCGGATCCCCGTACCGTCACCGATCTCTCGGCGCGATCGGTCGTCGCCACCGTCAGGATTTACGGTTGTACAGGCGCATCGTCAGCGGTCCGAAGATCACCACGAACCCGGCGCACCACCCGAACACGATGGCGAGATCCACCATCTCCACCGTCCCGGCCATCAGCCCGCGAATGGACGTCACCAGCTTGCTGATCGGGTTGACGCCGACGAACGCCTGCAGCCAGCCCGGCATCGTTGCGGGGTCGACGAAGATGTTGCTCGCGAATGTCAGCGGGAACAGGATGAACATCGACACCCCCATGACCGCCTGCTCGGTGCGCATGAGCATCGCGAACATCGTCCAGATCCAGGACAGGCTGAACGAGAACAGCAGCAGCAGGCCGATCGACGCCACCACACCGACGAGGCCGCCGTCCGGGCGGAACCCCAGGACGAGCCCCAGGAGCAGGACGATGATCGAGGCGATCGTGTAGCGGACGACGTCACCGAGCAACGCGCCCACGAGGGGAGACGGACGCCAGATCGGGAGCGACCGGAACCGGTCGAACACACCCTTCTCGATGTCCTTGTTGAGCGTCAGGCCGGTGTACATGGTGATCATGACGACCGTCTGCACCAGGATGCCCGGCAGCAGGAACTGGACGTAGGCGCTGGTCGAACCGGCCAGCGCACCCCCGAAGAGGTACGTGAACATCAACGTGAACATGATCGGGAACATCGTCACGTCGAACAGTTGCTCGGGGACGTGCTTGATCTTGAGCAGAGCCCGCCAGCCGAACGAGAGCGAGGTGGACCACGCGGTGGGTCTCGCGGGCCTCGGGCCGGGCATCTTCAGGACGTCGGCGACCGCAGTGGCGGTGTCGGTGGTCCGGTCGGTGGTGGAGGTCATGACGCATGCTCCTCGGTGGGTCGGCCGGTGAGGGAGAGGAAGACTTCGTCGAGGCTCGGTTGCCCCAATGCGAATGTGCTGACGGCGATTCCGGCGTCGTCGAGTGCGGGCAGCGCCCGCGCGACCCGGGCCGGGTCGTCGATACGGGCGGTGAGGGCGGCCGGGTCCGCTTCTTCGACGATCGGCACCTCGAGCACGTCGCGCAGCAGCGCCGCCGCGGCGGAACGGGTGGCGATGTCGGTGACCCGCACGTGCAGGGCCCCGGATCCGACGGAGGCCTTCAGTTCGCCGGTGGTGCCCTCGGCGATGACCTTGCCGTGGTCGATGACGGCCACCCGATCGGCGAGTTGATCGGCCTCGTCGAGGTACTGCGTGGTCAGCAGCACCGTCGTTCCGCCGGCCACCAGCGCGCGGACGATCTCCCACACCTGATTGCGGCTGCGCGGATCGAGACCGGTCGTGGGCTCGTCCAGGAAGATCATCTCCGGAGTGACGATGATGCTGGCCGCGATGTCGAGCCTGCGCCGCATACCGCCGGAGTAGTTCTTCACCTGCCGATTGCCCGCTTCGTCGAGCCCGAACGCGGTCAGCAACTGTTCGGACCGGGTGCGGGCCGCCGCGCGGGAGTACCCGTACAGCCGGCCGAGCAGCAGCAGGTTCTCGCTGCCCGTCAGATCCTCGTCGAGCGAGGCGAACTGTCCGGTGAGGGAGACCTTGCTGCGCACGGCGTCCGGCTCGCTCGCGACGTCGTGCCCCAGCACGGTGGCCGTTCCACCGTCGAGGGGCAGGAGTGTGGCCAGCATCCGGATCGCGGTGGTCTTGCCCGCGCCGTTCGGTCCGAGGACGCCGTACACGCCGCCGAGGGGGACGGCCAGATCCAGGCCGTCGACCGCGTGGGTGGATCCGAACGTCTTGACGAGTCCCGTCGTCTCGATGGCCAGCTTTGTCGCTGTGAGCATTGCACCCTGCTTTCGATTCGAGCGTCGTCGATTCCGAGCCCCCAGCCTGTCCGATTTTTCCGGTTCGGGCAATCGGATTTCCTGTGGGCGATCCTCGATCAGGGCCGAAGCAGCGACCGCAGCATCACGTCGAGTTGCTCATAGGCGCCGGCAGCCAGTCGTTCGAGGAGAGCGAGTTTGAGTCCGGGCTCCGTGACGGCCATGTCGGCATACCGATCCGCGGGGAGAACGGCGACGGTGACCTCGGAGTCGGCGCACACGTCATTGAGAAAGCGTAGGTCCAGCAGCATCGTCATCTCGCCGAAGGTCATGCCCGTCGACAGGGTCATGATCCGGTACACGGCGCCCCCGGAATCGGTGACTCGCATGCTGACCCGGCCCGACAGGATCAGGAACAGCCCGCACGCCCGGTCGCCTCGTTGGATGATCTGCTCGTCGCGGGCAAACGTGCGGATATCGAGTTCGCGGGTGAGTAGCCGCAACTGCTCCGGTCGCAGCCCGGCCAGCACCGGATGGTGCGCGACGTCGATGGTTGCCGGCTGACGAAGGGCGGCGCAGTGCCGATCGAGGAGGGTGTCCTCGGACCACTGCAAGGCGGCTTCGAGGTCGGCGAACACCCGGCCGCTCGCACCGGTGAGATCCGAATGCGTGTAGCCGAGCAGGGCCGCCGGATCGACGAGGGCGACCGCGCAGCCGCGACGGGTGAGTTCGTCGCGCAGACTCTCGAGCATGCGGCGCGCGATGCCGCCGACGTCGTCCACCCGCCGCACGTCGATCACCACGACCTCGAGCTCGTTCTCGACCCCGCCGATCTCGCGCACCGCGGACTCCGCGCCGGCGAAGAGCAGATCCCCGTGCAGCTCGTAGATCCGGCTGCGCTTGCCGACGTCGTCGAGGGCGGCCCGTTCGGCGGGAGTGCGCCGCATCCGCGACGGACTGTCGACGACGGAGTACGTGGCACGGATCGCCGACCGGGCGGCGCGGGTGACGTGCAGGAAATGCAGCTCCAGGTCGTTCGACAGGGCCCGGCACGCCTCCACCCCGCGCACGCTGTTCCCGTGCGCGTCGAGGCGCGGCGAGTAGACGGCGATGCCGATCTGGCCGGGCAGGACCGCGACGATGCCGCCGCCGACGCCGCTCTTGGCAGGCAACCCCACCTCGTACACCCACTTGCCCGCGGCGTCGTACATGCCGCACGTCGACATCACGCTCAGAACGCGCTCGACGAGGGCCGGTTCGAGAACGGTGTCCCGGGTGACGGGGTTGACGCCGTTGTTCGCCATCGTCGCGGCCATCAGGCTCAGGTCCCGGCACGTCACGTCGATGGAGCACTGGCGGAAGTAGAGGTCGACCGTCTCGTCGGGGTCGCCGGTGATGATGCCGAACGAACGCAGCATGTGGCCGATCGCCCGGTTGCGGTGCCCGGTCCGTGACTCGGACTCGTACACCGACCGGTTGAACGTCAGGTCCCGTCCCGCGTACCGGGAGTACTCGGCCCGGATCCGTTCGAACCTTGTGTCCACGTCCGGCCCGGCCACCAGCGACGCGGCGGTGATCGCCCCGGCGTTGATCATCGGATTGCGTGGTCGCTCCGTCCGCGGGTCGAGGCTGATCTCGTTGAATGGTTCCCCGGACGGTTCGACGTCGATCTTCTCGGCGACCGCGTCGGACCCGCGATCGGCGAGCGCCAGGGCGTACGTGAACGGTTTCGAGATGGACTGGATCGTGAAGGGCAGGCGGGTGTCGCCCACCTCGTACACGTAGCCGTCCACGGTGGCGATGCAGATTCCGAACGAGTCGGGGGCGACCGCGGCGAGTTCGGGAATGTAGTCGGCGAGCTCGCCGCTGCGGTTCTCCCGGGTCGCGGCGAAGACTTTCCCGATCAGCGCGTCCACGACGGTGCTCATGAGTCGACCCTAGAGGCTGTTCACGACAGCTGTCGGGTGTTCCGAGGGGCCCGTCCGGCGGCACAATTGTGTGAAGCCGGTCACGGTCGTGGCCGGGATGCCCGAGGACGAGCCCGCGATACCGGGCCGCACCGGCCCCTACCGTGTGTCCCGCACTCCGGCGGCTCCGTAGACTGGTTCCACTGTGACGTGACACGAAGCCACGGCAGAGGCACGCAAGGCCGCGTGCATCACGGAGGGAGCGATCTCGTTGGGTGTTCTTGCCCGTATCCAGACGCCTGACGATCTTCGTCAGCTGAATTCGGCGGAGATGAAGCAGCTCGCCGCGGAGATTCGCGAGTTCCTCGTGCAGAAGGTCGCGGCGACCGGTGGTCATCTCGGCCCCAACCTGGGCGTCGTCGAGCTGACCCTCGCGTTGCACCGCATCTTCGATTCGCCCGCCGACCCGATCATCTTCGACACGGGCCATCAGGCGTACGTCCACAAGATCCTCACCGGCCGCAAGGACGATTTCGACTCGCTCCGCAAGCAGGGCGGCCTGTCCGGGTACCCGTGCCGGGCGGAGAGCGATCACGACTGGGTCGAGTCCTCGCACGCGTCGGCGTCGCTGTCGTACGCGGACGGCCTCGCGAAGGCCTTCGAACTGACCGGTCAGGACCGCCACGTCGTCGCCGTCGTGGGTGACGGTGCGCTGACCGGCGGCATGTGCTGGGAGGCCCTGAACAACATCGCGGCAGGCAAGGACCGCTCGGTGGTCATCGTCGTCAACGACAACGGCCGCTCGTACGCACCGACCATCGGTGGTCTCGCCGATCACCTCGCCGCCCTCCGTCTCCAGCCGGGATACGAACGCATCCTCGACAGTGGCCGCCGGATGGTGAAGAAACTTCCCTGGGTGGGCCGCACCGCCTACTCGGTCCTCCACGGCATGAAGGCGGGCCTCAAGGACGCCGTGGCCCCGCAGGTGATGTTCACGGACCTGGGCATCAAGTACCTCGGACCGGTCGACGGACACGACGAGGCCGCGCTCGAATCCGCGCTGCGCCGCGCGAAGGCGTTCGGTGGCCCGGTCATCGTCCACGCCGTCACCCGCAAGGGCATGGGTTACGCGCCCGCCGAGAACCACGTCGCCGATCAGATGCACTCGACCGGCGTGATCGACCCGATCACCGGTAGGGGGACCGGGTCGGCGTCCGCCGACTGGACGTCGGTGTTCTCGGCCGAGCTGATCGATCAGGCGAGTCACCGGCAGGACATCGTGGCGATCACCGCGGCGATGGCGGGCCCGACCGGTCTCGCCGCGTTCGGCGAGAAATACCCCGACCGGATGTTCGACGTCGGGATCGCCGAGCAGCACGCCGTCACGTCGGCGGCCGGCCTCGCCCTGGGCGGCCTGCACCCGGTGGTCGCGGTCTACTCGACGTTCCTCAACCGCGCGTTCGATCAGCTGCTGATGGACGTGGCGCTGCTGAAGCTTCCCGTCACCCTCGTTCTCGACCGCGCGGGTATCACCGGCAACGACGGTGCCAGCCACAACGGCATGTGGGACATGTCGCTGCTGGGCATCGTCCCCGGAATGAAGGTCGCCGCTCCCCGCGATACCGCCACCCTGCGGGAGGAACTGGACGAGGCACTGGCCGTCGACGACGGCCCGACCGCGCTCCGGTTCCCGAAGGGCACCGTCGGTGACGACGTACCCGCGGTGAGCCGCCTCGACGGCGTCGTCGACATCCTTCGCGCCCCCTCCGGGCGGAACGACGTGCTCATCGTGTCGGTCGGCGCGTTCGCCGGTCTCGCGCTCGCCGCGGCGGAACGCCTGGAACAGCAGGGCATCTCGGCGACCGTCGTCGACCCGCGGTGGGTCCTGCCGGTCCCGGAGTCGCTGGTGAAGCTCGCCGAGGACTACACGATGGTCGTCACCGTCGAGGACAGCGGTCTGCACGGCGGAGTCGGTTCCACCGTGTCCGCCGCGTTGCGGGCGGCGGGGGTCGACGTCCCCTGTCGTGATCTCGGTGTTCCGCAACAGTTCCTCGACCACGCGTCGCGCGCGCAGATCCACGCCGAGCTGGGCCTCACCGCGCAGGACGTCGCCCGGCAGATCACCGGATGGTTCGCCGGCCTCGGGAACCTGCGCCCCGAGCAGCAGAACGGCGTCGTCGCCGACCTCGATGCGCAGCGCGCGGAGAAGCAGCAGGGCTGAGTCGTTGCACAGAAATCCGGCCGAATCACAGTGTGATTCGGCCGGATCCGTATGTGCCTGGGTCAGGTGTGCATCTCCTCGAGCTCCATCCCCTTCGTCTCCCGGACCTTCGACCGGACGAAGAAGAAGGAGAGCAACGCGAAGAACGCGAACAGTCCGTACAGGAACCACAGCCCCACCGAGCGGGTGAGCGGCGGGAATGCCAGCGTGACGGTGAAGTTCGCGATCCAGTTCGCCGCCGTGCTGATGCCGAGTGCGTAGGCGCGCATGTTGTTGGGGAACATCTCGCCCAGCATCACCCACATGACCGGGCCCCAGGTGGAGGCGAAGAAGATCACGAACAGGTTGGCGCCGATCAGGGCGACCGCCCCCCACGGGCTGGGGAGCACGACGTCGTCGCCGCTGCCACTCGCCTGGGAGAAGGCGATTGCGGCCATGAGCAGGCTCGCGAACATGCCGAGCGAGCCGACCATGAGCAGGATGCGCCTGCCGATCCGGTCGACGAACAGGATGGCGACGAACGTCATGCCCACGTTGATGATCGCGGTGATCACCGACGTGGTGAACGACTCGTTCTCGGTGAAGCCCACCGACTTCCAGAGCGTGGTGGAGTAGTAGAAGATCGCGTTGATGCCCACGAACTGCTGGAAGATGGCCATGAATATGCCGACCCAGACGATGGGCTGCAGCCCGAACTTCGGGCCGCGAATATCGTCGAACGACGCCGTCGATTCGTGGCGGAGGGTCAGCCGGATCTCGGAGACGCGCTCGTGCGGGTCGAGTTCGCCGGTGATGTTCGCGAGGATGTCGGCCGCCTCCTGATCGAGGTGCTTGCCCACGAGGTACCGCGGAGACTCGGGAATGAGCAGGGCGAGAATGCCGTACACGACCGCGGGGACCACACCGACGATGAACATCCAGCGCCAGGCTTCGAGGTTCAGCCACAACTCGTTGGAGGCGCCGCCGGCGGCGTTCTGCAGCACCGCGTCCGACAGCAGCGCGGCGAAGATGCCGAGAGTAATGGCCAACTGCTGCAGCGACGCCAATGCGCCGCGGTAGCGGGCCGGCGCGATCTCCGAGATGTACGTGGGCGCAATGACCGACGCGATACCGATGCCGAGGCCGCCGAGGACGCGCCACAGCATCAGGTCGGGGACGCTGAACGCGAGACCCGCTCCGAGTGAGGACACGACGAACAGCACCGAACCGAGCAGCATCACTTTCTTGCGGCCCCAGCGGTCCGCGAGACGACCCGCAAACCATGCGCCCACAGCACATCCGAGCAGGGCGATCGCCACGGCGAAGCCCGTGAAGAACGACCCGAGCTCGAAGTGGCCCTGAATGGAGTCGACGGCACCGTTGATGACCGAGCTGTCGAAACCGAAGAGAAATCCACCTACCGCGGCGGCGACGGTGACGCCGATGACCTTCGCGGTGTGTCTTTCGGACATCTGCGTCATCGCATACCTGCTTTCGGCGAGCGTTCCTGATGCGGGCACAGCGGAAAATTGTGTCTCGAATCACGCTACGCCCGACACCGCCTGTCAGGCGGGAGTTCAGGCACCCGCTTTCGTGGCGGCCTCGCTCAGTTGAGGTGTCAGCTTGTCCAGCACCCACGGAGTCGCGAGAACGCTGGTCTGGCTGAGCCCCGAGATGATCTTCGTGTCCGACAGCGTGACCGCGGTTCCACGCCCGATGGCACCGAGGTTCGCGTAGGCCGGGTTCGCGGCGACGGTGGTGTTCTCCGGGACGAACGCGACCACGACGTCGGCGTCGACATCGGAGATGTTCTCCACGGAGATGTCGGCGAAGAACTTGTCCGGATCATTGGCAGCGGCCAGCTTCTGCACGCCGGGAGACACGGTGAACCCGAGCTGGGTCAGCACCTGGACGCGGGGATCGGAGGGCATGTAGACGTTGACCGTCGCGGCATCGGTGTCGAAGTTGATCACCGAGATCGTCTTGCCGGCGAACTCGGGGTGCGCGGCGGCGGTCCGAGCGAGGGTGTCGTCGAGACCGGCCACCAGCTGTTCCGCCTCGGCGCTCTTGCCGAGTGCCTGTCCGACCAGCGTGGTCTGGTCCTGCCACGTGGTCTGCCACGCCTTGTCCGGGTAGGCCACCGTGGGGGCGATTCCCGACAGCTTCTCGTACGTCGCCTGGTCGAATCCCTCGTAGGGGGCGAGCACGACGTCCGGCGCCAGCGAGGCGACGCCCTCGATGGGGGTGGACGTGGCCGTGTCGAGCAACGTGGTCTCGGACGGATCGAATCGGTCCTGCAGCCAGGGCATCACACCGTTCGCCTCGGCGCCGTACGTGTACTTCGGCATGCCGACCGGTGCCTCGCCGAGCGCGTAGACGACGTCCTGGGCATTCCATCCGAGCGTGACGATACGTTCGGGTGCCGCGTCGAGGGTGGTCGATCCGAACGTGTTCTCGAGGGTGACCGGAAACCCCTCACCGGACGCTTCCGTGGTTCCTCCGCTGTCGCCGGACGAGCACGCGGCGAGGAAGAGGGACGAACTGGTCACGGCGAGTGCGACGGCGATCTGACGTCTGGCGGTGGGTGCGAACACGGCAACGACTCCTTCGGGACGAAAATAGAAGGTAAGCCTAACCTAGACTCGAGTGCTCGCCGGGTGGACGTCGCCACTTCGAATCACCCTGATTGAAACTTCCGGGCCCGGCCCGGCCTGGCGCATTCCCGGGTCGTTGCCGGGTTTTGGCTGGTGAGGCGGTTCGGGCCCGGCGCGGACCCGGCCGATTCGCGGGGGCGCCCCGAGCGGCGGTTCGCGGCGACTCCGGGCCCCGCCGACTGCCGTTAGCGTTTGTCTTCGTCCAGCTCACACGCACTATCGACGAAGGAAACCATGGTGGTGAATCCGACTCCCCTCCAGACGGCGTCGCGCAGTTCCCGCGCAGACCATGCGCGCAGATTCGCCGACCTGCTCCGTCAGCAGATCCACGCTGACTCCTTCGCCGAGCGCGGATTGCCGTCGGAATCGGAGCTGGCCGCCGAGTTCGGCGTGTCGCGCAATGCGGTACGCGACGGACTGGCACTGCTCAAGCAAGAGGGGCTCATCGACCGGGCCCCGCGGGTGGGAACCCACGTGGCGCAGCGCAAGTACGACCACGGTCTCGACGCCCTGCTCGGGCTGAAGGAGACGCTGAAGGGGCACGGAGAGGTCCGCAACGACGTCCGCGCCGCCCGGGAGATCAGCCCGCCGCCCGCCGTCGCCCGCCGCCTGCAGCTGGAGCCGGGCGACCCCGCTGTCTACATCGAACGGGTGCGGTACCTGGGCGACCTGCCGCTCAGCCTGGACCTCACCTACCTCGTCCCCGACATCGGAGCCGAAATCCTCGGTCACGACCTCGAAACCAACGACGTGTTCGCACTGATCGAGGAAGTCTGCGGTCAGCCCCTCGGCTCCGCCGATCTGGCGATCGAATCCGTGAACGCCGACGCCCATTCCGCCGCGAACCTCCAGACGCCCGAGGGTGCGGCGCTCCTGTTGCTCGAACGCCTCACCCGGCTCGTCGACGGACGTCCCGTCGACCTCGAATACATCCGCATGCGCGGTGACCGAATCACCATGCGCAGCAGCCTCGTCCGCCGACCCGACATCACGAACTGGGAGCTCACCTCATGACCTTGGTCAATCAACGAGCAGACGTACCCGTCACCATCGACGAGTCGCTGTGCATCGAGGGCTGCACCCTGTGCGTCGAGATCTGCCCACTCGATTCGCTGGCCATCAACCCGGAGAACGGCAAGGCCTTCATGCACGTCGACGAATGCTGGTACTGCGGTCCCTGCGCGGCTCGCTGCCCGACCGGCGCGGTCACCGTGAACATGCCGTACCTCCTCCGCTGAGCGAAAGACCACCCAGATGAAGCGACGCTCTTCCACCTTCGCGATCGCCGCCGCGGCACTGACACTCGTGGCGACGAGTTGCTCCCTCGAACCGTCGGCCGACAACGGGGACGCGGTCACGCTCGTGATCGGGTACCAGTCCAAGACGATCAACACCGTCACCGCCGGAACGCTGCTGCGCGCGCAGGGATACCTCGAACAGCGCCTGCAGGACGTGACGGAGCAGACCGGGACGAAGTACTCCGTCGAGTGGCAGGACTACGACACCGGTGCGCCGATCACCGCCCAGATGGTGGCCGAGAAGATCGACATCGGATCGATGGGCGACTACCCGATGCTGATCAACGGCTCCCGCACCCAGGCGAATCCGCGCTCGAAGACGGAGATCGTCTCGGTCACCGGCTACAACCCGAACGGCGCACTGAACATGGTGGTGGTGCCGCCGAATTCACCGGCCACCGCCCTCGGCGACCTGGCCGGCAAGAAAGTGTCCGCGAGCGTCGGCTCCGCAGGTCACGGCACCCTCGTGCAGGCCCTCGACCGCGCCGGAATCGACCCGGGCACCGGCGTCGAGGTGCTCAACCAGCAGCCGCAGGTCGGATCCTCCGCCCTGGAATCCGGTCAGGTGGCGGCGCTGTCGCAGTTCGTCGCCTGGCCCGGGCTTCTCGTCTTCCAGGACAAGGCCAAGCTGCTGTTCGACGGCGCCGAACTCCGAACCCCGACCCTGCACGGTGTGGTGGCCCGCGAGGCCTACGCGGACGAACACCCCGAGGTTCTCGACGCGTTCCTCCGGGCGCAGCTCGACGCCACGCGGTTCGTCCAGACGCAACCGCTCGAGGCGTCGCGGATCGTGGCCGACGCGAGCGGCCTGCCCCAGGAGGTCGTGTACCTGTACAACGGCCCGGGCGGCACGTCGTTCGACACCACGCTCAAGCCCGGCCTGATCGGTGCGCTGAAGAACGATGTGCCGTACCTGAAGTCGATCGGCGACTTCGCCGACCTCGACGTCGACGGTTTCGTGAACGACGCTCCGCTCCGGTCCGCGTTCGAGGCCGACGGGCAGGACTACGACGCCACGCTCGCGTCCACCGCCAACCCGACGTCGGTCACCGGCACCGATCCCGTGTGCGCCACCGCCCCGGGCGATCCGTCGCTGGCCGGGGAGGTCTGGTTCGACGGCGCCACCGAGACGCAGCCGGCCGCGAACCCGACGTGCCTGCTCCGGGCGGTGAAACAGGCCCGGGCCGAGGGCCGCACCGTCCGCGCCGCGTACGTGCCCGACGCCGAACTGGGCACCCGATGGTTCGCCGACAAATCGGTGTGGGTGCGCGACGGCGACAACTTCCTGCCCTTCACCACCGGCGCCGCCGCAGACCGGTACCTGCGCGCACACCCCACGGGCGGCGTGATCACGTACGACCGCGCGGTCGAGGAGGTGCGCCAGTGACCACACTGCACCAGCCGACGGTCCTGGTCGATACCGAAGTCGCTGCCGAAGAACACGATCCGGCATCGACGCGCCGACGAACCTCGCCGTGGCGCTCACGCCTCGTGCGGATCACGTCCGTGATCGCGGCGATCGTCGCATGGCAGGTGTTGACCGCCAACGACGTGCGGGTGTGGCTGCGGTTCGACACGCTTCCCACCGTCACCGACGTCGTGTCCGCGTTCGGTACCCAGTTGCAGAGCGACCTGTTCTACCTCGACCTCGGGCAGTCGCTGATCCGCATCCTCAGCGGATTCGGACTCGCGACGGTGGTGGGTGTGGCCACCGGAATCGCCCTCGGCAGATCGGAACTGTTCGCCGACGTCCTCGGTCCGCTGACGGAACTCGCACGTCCGATCCCCGCCATCGCGGTGGTGCCCGTCGCGATCCTGCTGTTCCCCAGCGACGAGGCCGGCATCGTGTTCATCACGTTCGTCGCCGCGTTCTTCCCGATCATGGTGAGCACCCGGCACGCCGTCCGGGCCCTCCCGACACTGTGGGAGGACTCCGTGCGCACCCTCGGCGGCGGACGCTGGGACGTGCTGTCCCGAGTCGTGCTGCCCGGAATCCTGCCGGGCGTCTTCGGTGGATTGTCCGTCGGGATCGGGGTGGCGTGGATCTGTGTGATCTCCGCCGAGATGATCTCCGGCAGGCTCGGAGTCGGCTACCGCACCTGGCAGGCGTACACGATCGTCGACTATCCCGGCGTCTTCGTCGGCATGATCACCATCGGCATCCTCGGATTCGCGACGTCCGGCGCAGTCGAACTGCTCGGCAGGCGCGTCACCCGCTGGCTGCCACGAGGGGAGCGCGCATGACCGCCACAGCCGCAGCGTCCGTGGCCGCCGGCATGTCGCTGGTCCTCGACGACGTCACCCTGTCCTACACGGGAAACCCCGTCATCCGTTCGCTGTCGCTGACCGTGGTTCCCGGCGAGATCCTCGTGCTCACCGGACCTTCGGGGTGCGGCAAGTCCACCGTGCTGCGCGCTCTGGCCGGCCTGCTGCCGCCCGATTCGGGCCGCGTCGTCGCCGACGGCGCGGCAGTGGAATCGACGTCCCGGGACCGGGCCGTCGTCTTCCAGGACAACGCGCTCCTCCCGTGGCGCACGGTGCGCTCGAACATCGAACTGGCCCTCGCACTCCGCGGCGAACCCCGCAAGGGGCGGCGTGCGACCGCCGACCGCTGGATCGCGGAGGTGGGGCTGACCGGGTTCTGCGACTTCCTGCCCAAGAACCTGTCCGGCGGCATGCGCCAGCGAGTGCAGTTGGCGCGCGGCCTCGCCGGGGCGCCGCGGGCCGTGATGATGGACGAGCCGTTCGGCGCCCTCGACACCCAGACCCGCGGCGTCATGCAGCGACTGCTCGTCGACACGTGGAGCACTCACCCGACGACCGTGGTGTTCGTGACCCACGACGTGGACGAGGCGGTGCTGCTCGGCGACCGCATCGCGGTGCTCGGCCGGGCCGGTGAGCCGCTGCGGGCGCTCGTCGACATCCCGCACCCCCGGGACCGCGACCACCTCGACCTCCCCGACACCCGTGCCGCGCGCGCCGACGTGCTCGCCGCACTGAACCACACTTCGGAGACCTGATGGACATCCCCGACCTCGCCGACACCGTCCGTCTCGATTGCGACGTGCTCGTGATCGGTGGCGGCACCGCCGGCACGATGGCGGCACTGACCGCCGCCGAGAACGGCGCGAACGTGCTCCTGCTCGAGAAGGCGCACGTGCGCCATTCCGGCGCGCTCGCAATGGGAATGGACGGCGTCAACAACGCCGTCATCCCCGGCAAGGCCGAACCCGAGGACTACGTCGCCGAGATCACCAGAGCCAACGACGGAATCGTCAACCAGCGCACCGTGTACCAGACGGCGACCCGCGGTTTCGCGATGGTGCAGCGCCTCGAGAAGTACGGCGTGAAGTTCGAGAAGGACGAGTACGGCGAATACGCGGTCCGCCGGGTGCACCGCTCCGGCTCGTACGTGCTGCCGATGCCCGAGGGCAAGGACGTGAAGAAGGCCCTCTACCGGGTGCTGCGGCAGCGGAAGATGCGGGAGAAGATCCGCATCGAGAACCGCCTGATGCCCGTCCGGGTCCTGACGGAGAACGGCCGGGCCGTCGGGGCCGCGGCGCTGAACACCCGCACCGGTGAGTTCGTCGCGGTCGGGGCAAAAGCGGTGATCCTCGCGACCGGTCCGTGTGGCCGGCTCGGGCTCCCGGCGTCGGGGTACCTCTACGGCACGTACGAGAACCCGACCAACGCCGGTGACGGCTACTCGATGGCCTATCACGCGGGAGCCGAACTGAGCGGCATCGAATGCTTCCAGATCAACCCGCTGATCAAGGACTACAACGGTCCGGCGTGCGCGTACGTCGCGAACCCGTTCGGCGGCTACCAGGTGAACGCGGAGGGGGAGCGGTTCGTCGACTCCGACTACTGGTCGGGGCAGATGATGAGCGAGGTCAAGAGTGAGATCGAATCGGCCCGCGGTCCCATCTATCTCAAGGTCAGCCACCTCCCGGAGGAAACCCTCGACACGCTCGAATCGATCCTGCACACCACCGAACGCCCCACCCGCGGCACGTTCCACGCGAACCGCGGCCACGACTACCGCAGCCACGACATCGAGATGCACATCTCCGAGATCGGCTTGTGCAGCGGACATTCCGCGTCCGGGGTGTGGGTGGACGAGCACGGCGCGACCACCGTCCCCGGCCTGTACGCGGCAGGCGACCTCGCGTGCGTCCCCCACAACTACATGATCGGCGCGTTCGTGTACGGCGACCTCGCCGGAGCGCACGCCACCGGCACCCTGCCCGGCGTCGAGGCCCCCACCGCGCTGCCCGCGGAGCAGCTGGCCGCCGCGCACGAGCTGATCTACCGGCCGCTACGCAACCCGGACGGGCCGCCGCAGCCGCAGGTCGAGTACAAGCTGCGCCGCTTCGTCAACGACTATGTCGCGCCGCCGAAGACGGCGACGAAGCTGTCGATCGCCGTCGAGACGTTCGACCGGATGGCGGGGGAGATCGCCGGGATGGGTGCGACCACCCCGCACGAGCTGATGCGCTGCGCGGAGGTCACCTTCATCCGGGACTGCGCGGAAATGGCGTCCCGCAGCTCCCTCACCAGGACCGAAAGTCGCTGGGGGCTCTACCACGAACGTGCGGATCTCCCGGAGCAGCGGGACGACGAATGGGGGTACCACCTGAATCTGCGGCGCGGCGAGAACGGCGACATGGAGTTCCTCAAGCGCCCCGTCGAGCCGTACTTCGTGCCGGTGCCCGGGCTCGATTCCCTTCCGCCGGTGGACCGGACGGTCGTACCCGTCGCGCAGCCGCCGCTGGTCGGGGGGCGCGCCCCGGTCGAGGAGCGCTCGCGCATCGCGGCGCCGGTCCGGCAGGAGCCGTCGTCACCGGCCATCGTCGCGGTCCTCGGACTCGACGCGCCGAGTGTCGCCGAACTCGCGCCATATCTGGCCGACGCCGACCCGCAGGTCCGCGTCACGGCCCTCTCGGTGCTGACGGAAGGAACCCCCGACGGATTCGGGGCGGCCCTCGTCGATGCCCTCGGCGACGGTGCGGTGACGGTGCGCCGCGCCGCCGCCGACGGCCTGCGCGAACTCGTCGAGGTGCTGCCGTCCGCCGACGGGCTGGCCGACCACCTGGGGTCGGGTGACGCCGTGGTCCGGGCCGCCGTGGTCGACGTCCTGCGCGCGCTGCACGCCGGTTCGGCGGAGCAGTTCCTGACGGCGCTGTCCGACGGTGATCACCACGTCCGGATCGAAGCGGTGCGGGCGCTGGTGTCGCTGGACCGGTGGGAGTCGGTGGCGGCGGGCGCGCACGACGAGAACCGGGAAGTGCGGATCACCGTCGCGCACGGCCTGGCCACCATCGGGCTCGGCGGTGTCGACACCGTGCGCTCGCTGGCCCGCGACCGCGATCCGCTGGTGCGCGCCGCCGCGCTCACGGCGTTCGCGAGTCTGGGCTGCGACGGCGACGACGTGACCCTCGCGACGGCGGCGCTGCGGGAGTCTGCCTGGCAGATCCGGCAGGGCGCCGCGCGGGCACTCGCCGGAGCGGACCCCGAAGTCGCGGTGCCCGCGCTGGTGGACGCCCTGACGGATGCGCACCTCGACGTGCGCAAGGCCGCCGTCCTCGCGCTCGGCCGGTGGTCCGGCGACCGCGCCGCCGTCGGCGCGCTGACCACGGCCCTCGAGGACACGGACGCCGACGTGCGGGCGTACGCCCGACAGGCGCTCGTCGCCGCCCCCTGAACAGGTGAGTGGCGACGTGTGCCGGGGCACACGTCGCCACTCACGTGGGGTCAGACGCTCGCGACGCCCGGTGCCAGGAACCGCTTGCCGTTGACGGCCTCGGACGTGCCGGTGCGGTCCAGGTACGGCGTGATGCCACCGTTCCAGAAGCCGAACCCGCCGCCCAGGATCAGGCAGAGGTCGATGTCCTCGGCCGCGGCGACGACACCCTCGTCGAGCATGATCTGGATCTCCTCGGCGAACGCGCGACGCGTGCGCTCCAGAACCTCTTCGGACGTGGACGCCTTGTCGCCCTGCTTCCACAGTTCGGCGACCTCGGGGTCGACGACCTGCTTGCCGTCGGCACCGTAACTCCACACCGCCGACTTCTTGGCCTCGACCAGCGCCTCGAGTCCGGGGGAGTTGTGGAAGCGTTCGGGGTACGCCTCGGCGAGGGTCTCGCCGGTGTGCAGTGCGACCGCAGGCCCGACGAGGGCCAGCAGGGTGAACGGGGTCATCGGCATGCCGAGTTCGGCGATGGCGTTGTCGGCCACCTCGAACGGGGTGCCCTCGTCGACCGCGTTCATGACCTCACCGAGGGTGCGGATCAGCAGCCGGTTGAAGACGAACCCGGGCAGGTCGGCGGAACCGACCGCCGACTTCTTGAGCGCCTTGGCAGTGGCGAACGCCGTTGCCAGCGTGGCGTCGTCGGTCTTCTCGCCCTTGATGACCTCGAGCAGGGGCAGCACGGCGACCGGGTTGAAGAAGTGGAAGCCGACCACCCGCTCGGGGTGCTTCAGGTCCGCGGCCATCTTGGTGATCGACAGCGAGGACGTGTTGGTCGCCAGGATCGTCTCCGGGGCGATGTGCTCCTCGAGTTCGGCGAAGATCTTCTTCTTCAGATCGAGGTTCTCGAACACGGCCTCGATCACGAAGTCGGTCTTCGCGAACGCGGCCTTGTCCAGCGAGCCGGACACGAGACCCTTGAGACGGTTCGCCGCGTCCGGGGACAACCGGCCCTTGCCCTGCAGCTTGTCGATCTCGCCGTGGACGTAGCCGACGCCCTTGTCGATGCGCTCCTGGTCGATGTCGGTGAGGATGACCGGCACCTTGAGCTGGCGGACGAACAGCATCGCGAGCTGGCTGGCCATCAGACCGGCACCGACGATGCCGACGCCGGTGACCTTGCGCGCGAGGGACTTGTCCGGTGCGCCTGCGGGACGCTTGGCGCGCTTGTTCACCAGGTCGAACGCGTACAGGCCTGCGCGGAGCTCGTCGGCGAGCAGCAGGTCGGCGAGCGCCTCGTCCTCGGCGGCGAAGCCTTTGTCGAGCGACGCGGGATCGGTGAGATCGGTGGTCCGGGCCAGCTCGAGGAGTTCGACGGCCTTGACCGGTCCGGGGGCGTTGTTCTTGGTCTTGCCCTCGACGATCGCCTTCGCGCGGGCGATCGCGTCGTCCCAGCCCTTGCCCCGGTCGATCTCGGGTCGCGCCGGGGTGATCTCGCCGGCCAGGACCTGCGCGGCCCAGGCGAACGACTGCTCGAGGAAGTCGGCCGAACCGAACACCGCGTCGACGACGCCGAGTTCGAGGGCCTTCTTCGGGTTGAGCGTCTTGTTCTGGTTCAGCGCGTTCTCGAGGACGACGGTGACGGCGTTCGAGGGGCCGATGAGGTTGGGCAGCAACTGCGTTCCGCCCCAGCCCGGAACCAGTCCGAGGAACGTCTCGGGCAGACCCAGTGCGCCCGCGCTCTCGGATGCGGTGCGGTAGTGGCTGTGCAACGCGACCTCGAGCCCGCCGCCGAGTGCGACGCCGTTGACGAACGCGAACGTCGGCACGGACGATTCGCGCAGCCGGCGGAACACCTTGTGCCCGAGCCGGCCGAGTTCGAGCGCCTGGTCACGGTTCGTGATGCTCGGAACACCCTTGAGGTCCGCGCCCGCGGCGAAGATGAAGGGCTTGCCGGTGATCGCGATGGCGACGGGATGGGCGGCGAACGCCTCGTCCAGTGCGGCGTCGAGGGCCTTCAGGCCGCCCGGGCCGAACGACGACGGCTTGGTGTGGTCGAAACCGTTGTCGAGGGTGATCAGCGCGACCGGGCCCTCGATGCCGGGTACGGCGACGATCTTGGTGTACGCGTTGGTCACGACCTCGTCGGCGAATGCCGTTGCAATGTCGGTCATCTACTTGGCTCCATCGAAGTTCGGGTTCTCCCAGATCACGGTTCCGCCCATGCCCAGACCGATGCACATCGTGGTCAGGCCGTAGCGGACGTCGGGGCGCTGGGCGAACTGGCGGGACAGCTGGGTCATCAGGCGGACACCGGAGGACGCGAGGGGGTGGCCGCACGCGATGGCACCGCCCCACTGGTTGACTCGCGGATCGTCGTCGGCGATGCCGTAGTGCTCGAGGAACGCGAGAACCTGAACGGCGAAGGCCTCGTTGATCTCGAACAGGCCGATGTCCTCGATCTTCAGACCGGTACGGCCCAGCAGTTTCTCGGTGGCCGGCACCGGGCCGATGCCCATGACGGCGGGGTCGACGCCCTGGAACGCGAATCCGACCATGCGCATGCCGATCGGCAGTCCGAGTTCGAGCGCGGTGTCCTCACCGGCGAGGAGGGCCGCGGTCGCGCCGTCGTTCAGACCGGCCGCGTTACCCGCGGTGATGCGGCCCGCGGGACGGAACGGCGTCTTCAGCTTGGCGAGGTCCTCGAGCGTGGTGCCCGGTCGCGGCGGCTCGTCCTCGGTGGCCAGGCCCCAGCCCGCGGCGGAGCGGGTGGCGACGGGCACGAGGGTGTCGGCGATGAAGCCGGCCTTGCGGGCGGCCTCGTACTTGTTCTGGCTCGCGACGGCGTACGCGTCGGTGCGGTCCTTGGTGATGGTCGGGAACCGGTCGTGCAGGTTCTCGGCCGTGTTGCCCATGACGAGGGCGCTGGGGTCGACGAGGCGGTCGGCGAGGAACCGGGGGTTCGGGTCTGCGCCCTCGCCCATCGGGTGGCGGCCCATGTGCTCGACGCCGCCCGCGATCACTACGTCGTACTGGCCGAAGCCGATGCCCGACGCGGTGGTGGTGACGGACGTCATGGCGCCGGCGCACATGCGGTCGATCGCGAAACCGGGGACGGTCTCGGGGAGCCCGGCCAGGATCGCGGAGGTGCGGCCGATGGTGAGACCCTGATCGCCCGTCTGCGTGGTCGCGGCGATGGCGACCTCGTCGATGCGCGCGGGGTCGAGCTGCGGGTTGCGGCGAAGCAGCTCGCGGATGGTCTTGACGACGAGGTCGTCCGCACGGGTCTCCGCGTAGATGCCCTTGGGGCCGGCCTTGCCGAACGGAGTGCGGATGCCGTCGACGAACACGACGTTGCGTTGAGTTGTGGTGGATGGAGCCACGCGAATTCCTCCTGATGGAGCAGTTTGGTTCCGGATCACGGCCAGGCGTCCGGCCTCCAGACCAGCGTACCCCTACCGTTACTCACGGGTAACTTAATGGGTACCTCATCGGGAATTCACGCGCTCACCCCGCGCGTGCAGTCGATCAGTCGTCGCCGGAACCCTTCTGCTCGGCGGCGGAGAGCAGCGCGCTCGCCAGTACGGGCACCGTCAGCATCCGCTGCCATGGGCGGGCACCGCCCGCGTCGAGCACCCGGTCGATCGCCGACTCGACGTCGCCGCCCTCGGGGGCCGACCAGTCCCAGCACAACCTGCGGACGAGTTCCGGGGTCACCAGGTTCTCCACCGGCACCGACACCTCCGTACCGAGAGCGGCCAGCGCGGCGCGGGCCGCCGTCAGCCGCTCGGCGGCGTCGGGGTCGTGCCGCGCCCACCGACTCGCCGGCGGCGGTCCCGTGAACGGCGGGGTCTTCGGAGGCAGTTCCGTGTCCGGCAGTGCCCGGGCATCCTCGAGCGCCTGTAGCCAGATCCGGGAGTGCCGCCGCTGACGGGGACCGCCGAACACGGGCAGCGCCCGCAGTGCCTCGATGCTCCGCGGGTCCTTCGTCGCGGCGTCGATGATCGCCGCATCCGGCAGGACCCGGCTGGGGGAGACGTCGCGTTTGCGGGCGAGGTCCTCGCGGGCCTGCCACAGCGAACGGGCGGCGGCGAGTTGCCGCTGCGTCTTCAGCGACGTGATGTGCGACGTCCGCCGCCAGCGGTCGGCCTTGGGCTTCGGGGGCCCCGCGAGCCGGATGTGCTCGAATTCCTGTGCAGCCCACTCGCTCTTGCCCTGCTCGTCGAGTTCCGCGGCCATCACGTTCCGCAACTCGACGAGAACCTCGACGTCGAGGGCCGCGTAGTTTAGCCAGGAATCGGGCAGCGGCCGCTTCGACCAGTCGGCGGCGCCGTGGCCCTTCCGCAGTTCGAGGCCCAGCGTCCGCTCGACGATCGCGGCGAGACCGACCCGTTCGAACCCGGCGAGGCGCCCCGCCAGTTCGGTGTCGAACAGTGTCGCCGGCGCCAGGCCGATCTCCGCGAGCCCCGGCAGATCCTGGTCCGCGGAGTGCAGGATCCACTCCAGCGGGTTGATCACCTCCGCCAGCGGGGCGAGATCGGCGGCGGTGGGGATCGGGTCGAGGAGCACCGTCCCCGCACCTTCCCGGCGCAACTGCACGAGATACGCCCGCGCCGAATAGCGGAAGCCGGACGCCCGCTCGGCGTCGACCGCCAGCGGGCCGGTGCCCTCGCTCAGCGCGGCCGCGGCCTTCGCGACACCCTCCGCCGTGGTCACGACGTCGGGCACGCCGTCCCGGGGTGCGAGCAGGGGAACGATCTGCCGGCCGGGCTCTTCGGCAGGGCCGGGTGACGAGGCGTCGTCGGTGACTTCGGACATGACAGCTGACTCTACGTCGCTTCGGGATTCCCGCAGCGCACCGGCGGGTTCACGACCGGTTCCCCGCTGCCTCGACGAGCTCGTCCAATGCCGCGGGAAACGCGTCGACGAGGTCCCAGAGGTGGGGTGCGAGTTCCGGGCAGCTCATCAGGCCGACGTCGAGCTGACCGTTCAGCGACATCACCGTCACGTTGAGCCCGGCGCCATGGAAGATCGGGCCCAGCGGATACATCGCCTTGATCAGGGCACCCAGGAAATACAGCGGGACCGACGGCCCGGGCACGTTGGAGATCACCAGGTTGTGGACCACCGGATGCCGTTCCGCCAGGCCGAGGGTCGAGTAGAGGCGCATGGCGGTGCCGAACACGGCCTGCCCGGCGAACTGGGACCAGTCCTGCAGCAGGCTCGCGCCGAGGGTTTCGTTGTGTTCCTTCGACGTCGAGTTGTGCTCGCCGATCGCGAGCAGGCGTTCGGCCGGATCCTCGATCTGGGTGCCGAGTTGGGTGAACATGCCGGACACCTGGTTGGTGCCCGGCCGGTCCGACTTTCCGTGGACCGAGACCGGGACGATGGCGACCAGCGACTTGTCGGGCAGCTCCCGGCGGTCCTGCAGGTATTTGCGCAGTGCGCCCGAGCACAGTGCGAGCACCACGTCGTTGACCTTGACGTCGAACGCGTCCTTGACCGTCTTGACCTTCTCGAGGTCGAGCTGGGTGAACGCGAGATTGCGGTGACTGGTCAACGTGCCGTTCAGGGACGTGCGCGGCGCGGTGAACGGCGCGGGCATCGCCGCACCGCGGCGGGCCCGGCCGATCCAGCGGGGCAGCAGTGTCAGGCTCTGCGGGACGATCCTCAGCAGTTTCGCGGGCCGGGACGCGACGGCGAGCAGCCCGCCGACGGCGATGTCGAGCGTGCTGGCCTGCCCCGCGCTCTCGGCGGAGTCGTCGGGGCCGGGGCGTGGTGCGTCCGGTTCGAGGCCGCACAGCTGGGCCATCATGTTGGCGCCGGTGATGCCGTCGACCCCGGCGTGGTGCATCTTCGACATGACGGCGACGGAACCGTCCTCGAGGCCCTCGATCACCCACATCTCCCACAGCGGCCGGGCGCGGTCGAGGGGAATGCCTGCGATGTCGCCACACAGTTCGGCCAGCTCGTCGCGGCCGCCGGGGGCGGGGAGCGCGACGCGGTGGCAGTGCCGGTCGATGTCGAAGTCGGTGTCCTCGACCCACACGGGGTGGTCGAGGTTGAACTTCGAGTCCTGCAGCTTGCGCCGGAACGAGGGAATCGCCTCGGTGCGCGCGCCGAGTTCCGCCTTGAGCTGGGCGAACGTGTAGCCGCCCGGAACCGTCGACACGTCGAGAACGATGACTCCGCAGACGTGGAGGAGTTGCGTCGACGTTTCGAGGTAGAGGAAGGATGCGTCGAGACCGCTGAGTCGCTGCATGTCCTGATACTAGAACACGTTCTAGAATGTGGTCCATCGAATCGTGAATCAACGAGGTCGACGCCGTGGCCCGGCCCGCGAGACGCGGCTCCGTCTCGTTCTCGATCCGGCGTCCGCCGCCGGGGTGGGCAACCGATCGATTAGAACATGTTCTACGGTTGAGGTATGACCCGAGGCTTCGTTCTCCGGCAGGCCGTCGGCGCCGCACTCGCCGCCAACGCCCTGCGTCCCCTGCCCGGTGCGCCCACGTCGGTGGTCGCGTTCTTCTCAGGGTGGCTCACCACCGAACTCGCACCGCACCTGCTCGCCGTGACCGCCGCCGACGCCGCCCAGCACGCCGCGCGTCACGGAACGCGAACCCGAAGCGACCGTGTCGGCCTCGCGCTGGCCGCCGCATCCGCCGCCGGGCTCGCCGCCGTGATCGCCACCGGTCGTGGCGCCGGAGCGGAAGCCGAATCCGCGCTCGTCGAGACGCTCGGCGAGAACTACACCGACCGCGACAGCGCCATCGAACACCCGGGGCGGCCCGTGTGGCGGCAACTCCTCAACCCGTTCTGGATGCGGAACAAAGCGGTCACCCGGGTCCGCAACCTCGCGTACGGGCCGGGCGGGCGCCGGGCCCGCCTCGACATCTACCACCGGCAGGATCTGCCGTCGAAGAGCCCGGTCCTCCTGCAGATCCACGGCGGCGGATGGGTGATCGGGAACAAGGATCAACAGGGTCTGCCGCTCATGCTCGAGATGGCCTCGCGGGGGTGGGTGTGCGCGGCCGTCAACTACCCGCTGTCGCCGAAGGCGAAGTGGCCCGAACACCTGATCGCAATCAAGCAGGCGCTGGCCTGGCTCCGGGAGCACGTCGAGGAGTACGGCGGCAACCCCGACTTCATCGCCGTCACAGGTGGTTCCGCGGGTGGCCACCTCGCCGCCATGGTGGGACTCACCGCGAACGACAGTCACCTGCAGCCGGGGTTCGAGGACGTCGACACGTCCGTTCAGGCGTGTGTCCCGTACTACGGTGTCTACGACATCGCCGGCGACACCGGAATCAAGGCGGTCCTCCAGCGCGTGCACTCCGGACTGATGCCGATGGTGCTCGGCAAGCACGCCACGTTCCCCGACGACTACCGGGCCGCGTCCCCGCTCGCGCACCTGCGGGCGGACGCACCGCCGTTCTTCGTGATTCACGGCACGAGCGATTCGCTGATCCCCGTCGCCGAGGCGCGGATCTTCGTCGACGAGCTCCGGCAGGTGTCCGACAACCCCGTCGTCTACGCCGAATTGAAGGGCGCGCAGCACGCGTTCGACGTGTTCCCCTCGATCCGCAGCATCTCCGTCACGCAGGCGGTCGGGCGCTTCCTGGAATGGTCGCGCAGCGCCACCACCGACGTGCCCGCGGCGGGCACGGAATCGGCCTGACTACTTGCCGCCCAGCGTCCGCAGCTGCGACACCCCGGCGGGCGGCAGGCCGGCCGCATACGCCAGGACCTCGCAGAACGCCTCGACGTGCGTGGCCAGTTCGACGGACGTCGCCGTCCACGACGCACGCAGTTCCAGCTGATGCGCATGCGGGGGGCCGGCGATGTCGCCGTAGCGCACCGACGTCGTCGCCGTCACCGTCCCGCCGAGCGCGTTGAGCGGTTCGTGGCGCGACTCGAGAGCGTCGACGAGCCAGCTCCACGCCACTTCGGGAAGCAGGGGGTCGGACGCCACGGCGGCGTCGAGATCGGCCTGAATGTAGGCGACCAGCCGCATCGTGCCGTTCCAGGCCTCGTCACCCTCGGGGTCGAACAGGAGGATCAACCTGCCGAACGCGTCACCCTCGCTCTGTTCGGCGACGACCCCGGTGTCCTCGTGCACGACCTCTGCGCCGACGGCGTAGCTGTACGGCGCGAGCCGTTGCGGGGGCCGGATGGGGCCCACCTCGATGTCCGCGCGAACCTGCGCGGAATTCATCGCTTCGACCGCGGCGCGGAACTCGGCCGGTTCGGCGGGCGATCCCGAAGTCGTCACAGCTCGGGACGTTAGACCCGGACCTACACATCTCGTCGGAGGCGCGCCGAGCAGGGCCGATCGGCGGCGGAGTCCCGGCATGGCAGCATGAGAGCTGCCGAAATTCGAGCAGGCAGAGAGCGCGAGGACCGATGAGCGGGTTGGAAAGCACCAATGCAGGCATGAGCGAACGGGCGACGTACGCCGCGAGGCGGGTGCTCCCCGACGCACCCCTCCTGGCGGCCGCGGAAGGCCGTACCCCCGGCCGTCGCCCGGTGTGGTTCATGCGGCAGGCAGGCCGCTCGCTTCCCGAATACCGCGAGATCCGGTCGGGGATCGGCATGCTCGAGTCGTGCTTCGATCCGGCACTCGTCTGCGAGATCACCATGCAGCCGGTGCGCAGGCACGGCGTCGACGCCGCGATCCTGTTCTCCGACATCGTGGTGCCGCTCAAGGCCGCCGGGATCGATCTCGACATCGTCGCCGGCACCGGTCCCGTCGTCGCGAACCCGGTCCGGTCGATCGCCGACGTCGCCGCCCTGCCGCGCCTCGTGCCGGAAGAGGTCGGCGCCGTCGCGCAGGCCGTGCAGCTGCTCACCGCGGAACTCGGGTCGACGCCGCTGATCGGCTTCGCCGGAGCCCCGTTCACCCTCGCCTCGTACCTGGTGGAGGGCGGTCCGAGTCGCAATCACGAGCGCACGAAGGCGCTGATGCACTCCGACCCCCGCACGTGGCACGCGCTGCTCGGCACCCTCGCCGACACCACCATCACCTTCCTGCAGACCCAGCTGCGCGCCGGTGTCGACGCGATCCAGCTGTTCGACTCGTGGGCCGGCGCGCTGTCCCTCGCCGAGTACCGGGAATTCGTGCTGCCCCACTCCGAGCGGGTGTTCGCCGAGGTGGAGAGCGCGAAGGTGCCGCGTATCCACTTCGGTGTCGGAACCGGTGAACTGCTCGGCGCGATGGGCGAAGCGGGCGCCGACGTGGTGGGCGTCGACTGGCGCATCCCGCTGGATGTGGCGGCGCGCCGGGTCGGCCCGGGCAAGGCGCTCCAGGGCAACCTCGACCCCGCGGTGCTGTTCGCGGGGCCGGCGGCCGTCGAGAAGCAGGTCCGCCGCATCACCGCGGAAGCCGACGCCGCCCTCGCCGCCGGCGCCACGGGACACATCTTCAACCTCGGGCACGGCGTGCTGCCCGACACCGACCCGGGTGCGCTGACCGCGCTGGTCGAGCTGGTGCACTCGCTGTGACGGGGTCGTCGCCGAACGTTCTCGTCGTCGGCGGCGGCATCTCCGGGCTCGTCGCCGCGTACCGGCTGCGGCAACGGCTCGGCGCCGATGCCCGGATCATCCTCGCCGACGGCGCGGAACGGCTCGGCGGCAAGCTACGCACGGTGGACCTGGCGGGGGAACCCGTCGACGTCGGGGCGGAAGCCTTCATCGCGCGGCGGCCGGAACTCCCGGCCCTGCTCGGCGAACTCGGCCTCTCCGACCAGCTGGTGTATCCGGCGGGACTGCGGCCGCTCATCTGGTCCGAGGACGCGCTGCACCCGCTGCCGGCCGACACCCTCATGGGGATACCGGCGGAGGGAAACAGCCTGCGCGGTCTCGTCGACGACCGGACGCTCGCGCGCATGGCGGGGGAGCGGACGGTGCCTTTCGACTGGACACCGGGCGCCGACGTCGCCGTCGGTGCACTGGTCGGCGACCGGTTCGGCGCGCAGGTGGTCCAGCGGTCGGTGGATCCGCTTCTCGGAGGGGTCTATTCGGGTCTCGCGGACACCATCGGCGTGCGCGCCGCCCTGCCCACTCTCGCGGCGGCGCTCGACCGCGGCGCCACGAGCCTGTCCGCGGCCGTGGCGGACGCCCTCCCCGCCCCCACCCCCGGGCCCGTGTTCGGGGCGCTGCGCGACGGCTACGGCGTCCTGCTGCGCGCCCTGACGGAGGCCGCGTCGGTGGAGATCGTGCACGAGCGGATCCGGACACTCGGCCGGGACGGCGACGGCTGGTCGGCGGACCTCGTGGGCCGCGTCGACGGGGTCGTCCTCGCCGTGCCCGCCCCGCAACTCGCCGACCTGCTCGCCGGCATCGCCCCCCGCGCGTCGGCGGCCGCCGCGGACATCCCATTGGCCTCCTCGGCGGTCGTCGCGCTGGCGCTGCCGATCCGGGTCGACCTCCCGCAGAACTCCGGGATCCTCGTCGCCACCGACGCCACGCTCGGCGCGAAAGCGTTCACCCTGTCGAGCCGCAAGTGGCCCCACCTCGCCGAGCGGGAGGTGACCCTCGTCCGGGCGTCGTTCGGCCGGTTCGGCGACGCCGCCGTCGTCGACGCACCCGACGACGAGCTGATCGCCGCCGCCCGGCGGGACCTCGCGACCGTCACCGGGGTGTCCGCGGAACCCGTCGCGGTACACGTCCAGCGCTGGCACGGCGGCCTGCCGCAGTACGGTCCCGGCCATCTCGACCGGGTGGCGGTGATCGAGCAGGAAGTCGCAGGTCTGGACGGTCTCGAGGTGTCCGGGGCACTCCTCCACGGGGTCGGTGTTCCCGCGTGTGTGGCCGCTGCGACGACGGCGGCTGCACGGCTCGCCGGGCGAGTGGCACGATAGACCCATGGCACGCCTCGACTTCGACGCATTGAACTCTGAAATCCGCTACCTCATGTTCTCGGTGTTCCAGGTGGAACCCGGTGTACTCGGGGACGACCGGGAAGCTGTGATCAAGGAGGCGCGGATCTTCTTCGAAGGTCAGGCCGACAAGGGTGTCGTGGTGCGCGGGCTCTACGACGTGGCCGGCCTGCGAGCCGACGCCGACTTCATGATCTGGACGCACTCGCCCAGCATCGAAGCCCTCCAGGCCACCTACGCCGACTTCCGCCGCACCACCGCACTGGGCCGCGCGAGCAAGCCCGTGTGGAGCAACGTGGCGTGCCACCGGCCCGCCGAATTCAACAAGAGCCACATTCCGGCGTTCCTGGCCGGTGAGGACCCGGGCAACTACATCTGCGTGTACCCGTTCGTCCGCTCCTACGAGTGGTACCTGCTGCCCGACGAGGAGCGGCGCAAGATGCTCGCCGACCACGGTATGGCGGCCCGCACGTACAAGGACGTCCGCGCCAACACCGTGCCCTCGTTCGCGCTCGGCGACTACGAGTGGATTCTCGCGTTCGAGGCGCCCGAGCTGTACCGCATCGTCGACCTCATGCGCGACCTGCGTGCCACCGAGGCCCGCCTGCACGTCCGCGAGGAGGTGCCCTTCTTCACCGGCCCGCGGGTGGATGTGGAGAAGCTGATCACCGCTCTGCCGTGATCTGACACAGCACCGATGAATGACGCCGACGGGGCGCGCACCGCGCCCCGCTACCAGCACATGTCGCACTGGGGCATGTTCGAGGCCGAGGTCGCCGACGGCGACGTCGTCGCCGCCCACCCGTACACCGGTGACGCGAACCCGTCACCGGTGCTGGGCAACATCGCCGGATCGGTCCGCAGCAAGGCACGGATCACCGGCCCGGTGGTGCGCCGCGGGTGGCTCGAGAACGGCCCGGGACCCAGCAGTTCCCGAGGGTCCGACGAGTTCGTGTCGGTCGACTGGGAGGAGCTGACCCAGCGGCTGGCGAACGAACTGCGCAGAGTCGTCGACACGCACGGCAACAGCGCGATCTACGGCGGTTCGTACGGCTGGGCCAGCGCGGGACGGTTCCATCACGCCCAGAGTCAGGTCCACCGGTTCCTGAACACGCTCGGCGGCTACACCCGATCGGTGCACAGCTACTCGCTCGGCGCGACGGGCGTCATCATGCCCCGGGTGGTGGGCACGCACTGGAAGATGTTCGCTCGCTCCACGTCCTGGAAGATCATCGCCGAGCACACCGATCTCATGGTGTGCTTCGGTGGCGTCCCCCTCAAGAACACCGGCGTCAATCACGGCGGGACCAGCGACCACCCCACCCGCGACGCACTCGACGCCCTCCGGCGCCGCGGCGGATCCGTCGTGTCGTTCAGTCCGCTGCGCGACGACGTGCACGGCGCCGCCGAACGGCACGCCCCGGTGCCCGGCACCGATGTCGCGATCATGCTCGCCCTGGCGTTCGTCCTCGCGACGGAAGACCTGCATGACACGGCATTCCTGGGCAGCCACTGCGTCGGCTACGACCGCTTCGAGGACTACCTCCTCGGGCGCTCCGACGGCGTACCGAAATCGCCCGCGTGGGCCGAGCAGATCTCGGGCATCGCCGCAGCGGACCTCGTCGCCCTCGCCCGGCGGATGGCGGCGGGCAGGACGATGGTGACCGTCACCTGGTCGCTGCAGAGGGTGCGGCACGGTGAGCAGGCCCCGTGGATGGGGGTCACCCTCGCCGCGATGCTGGGCCAGATCGGCCTACCCGGCGGCGGTTTCGGCCACGGCTACGGTTCCATGAACGAACCCGGGCTCGCCCCCGTCCCGTACCCGCTGCCCACGCTTCCCCAGGGGTTGAACCCCGTGCGCGACTTCATCCCCGTGGCCGCGATCTCGGACATGCTCCTGAACCCGGGCGCACCGTTCGACTACGACGGTCAGCGGCTGACGTACCCGGACATCAAGATGCTGTACTGGGCGGGCGGCAACCCGTTCCACCACCATCAGGACATTCCCCGTCTGCGCCGGGCGCTGGCCCGTCCCGACACGATCGTCGTCCACGACCCCTACTGGACGCCGATGGCCCGGCACGCGGACATCGTCGTCCCATCTACCACTTCGCTCGAGCGGGCCGATCTCAGCTGCACCCGCAACGACCCGCTGCTCGTCGCCATGCACGCCGCCGTCGGGCCGTACGCCGACGCGCAGGACGACTACGACACGTTCGCCGCCGTCGCCCGGAAACTGGGTGTCGGGGAGAAGTTCACCGAGGGCCGCTCGTCCGAGCAGTGGCTCGAGCACCTGTACGGGCAGTGGCGTGACTTCGTCCGCGCGGACGGCGGTCCCGCCCCGAGTTTCGACGACTTCTGGGCGCAGGGCCACGTGCGGATGCGGACCGAGGACGACCTGATCCTGTTCGGCGACTTCCGGGCCGATCCGGTGAACTTCCCCCTCGCCACCCCGAGCGGGCGGATCGAGATCTTCTCCGCCGACATCGACGGATTCGGCTACGACGACTGTGCCGGACACCCACGCTGGTACGAGCCCGAGGAATGGCTGGGCGGCCGACGGGCACGGCAGTTCCCGCTGCACCTGATCGCCAACCAGCCGCGGACCCGCCTGCACAGCCAACTCGACCACGGCGGCACCAGCCAGAAATCGAAGATCCGGGGCCGCGAACCGCTCCGAATCCATCCGGACGACGCCGCCGCCCGCGGACTCACCGCCGGCGACGTCGTCCGCGTGTTCAACGACCGCGGCGCCTGCCTCGCCGGTGTGGTGGTGGACGAGGGCGTCCGGCGCGGTGTGGTCCAGTTGTCGACGGGGGCCTGGTACGACCCGCTCGACGCGACCGACCCGGATTCCCTCTGCGTGCACGGGAACCCCAACGTGCTGACCCCGGACGTGGGCACGTCGTCACTCGCCCACGGCTGCACGGGCCAGCACGTGCTCGTCGAGATCGAACGCTACGAGGGTGAGCTTCCGCCTATCCGGGCGTTCGATCCACCGACGATCATTCGCCGGTCGGTTCCAGGGTCAGCGAGATCGAATTGATGCAGTACCGCTGATCGGTGGGGGTGGGGTAGCCCTCGCCCTCGAAGACGTGGCCCAGGTGGCTGTGGCAGGTCCCGCACACCACCTCGACGCGGCGCATGCCCAGCGACGTGTCCTCGCGGAGGATGACGGCGTCCGAGTCGGCCGGATCGAAGAACGACGGCCACCCGCAGTGCGATTCGAACTTCTCGGTGCTGCGGAACAGCTCGGCGCCACAGGCCCGGCAGTGATAGACGCCTTCCGTCTTCGTGTCGGTGTACTCGCCGACGAAGGGTCGCTCGGTACCGGCCTGGCGCAGCACGGCGTACTCCTCGGGAGTCAGTTTCTCGCGCCACTCGCTGTCGGAGAGAGCAACCTTCGGGGCGGACTGCGTGGGATCCTGCTGCTGCGAACTCATGGCTCCACGCTAATACGTTTCGCCGATTCCGGCCGTGACGCCCTGCGTGCGACGCGGCCTACGTCTTGGCGGTGGCCGACTCGACCTGCGGCTGCACGTCCGGTTCCGGTTCCCGCGCCGGGGTGCCGTGAGCCTTCCCGTCCGGTTCGAGGAGGAACGCCGGGTCGATGCCCCGGTCGAGTCGCCCCTCGCGCCGTGCCGTGACGTAGCGGACGGTCAGCACGCCGAAGACCACGAGGAGCATCAGGCTCCACCCCAGCGTGGTCTTCATGTACTCGGCGGTCCGGCCGGCCTCGATGAACCGGCTCGACAGCCAGCTGTCGTAACTCATGAACCCGTACACGGCCAGCCACGCCGGCCAGTTCCGCATCACCGAATTCTTCAGCACCACGGACATCAGGAGCGGGAAGAGCATCATCGAGTAGTACATCTGGCCGAGCGAGCCGAGCAGCCACGACGCCGTCAGCAGAACCCCCGACGTGGTGACGACGAAGAACAGCTCGTCGTGGCGGTAGTAGCGGTAGAGCAGCCACAGGGAACTGAGCACGATGGCGGTGAAGACGCCGCGCAGGGCCCAGATCAGGGCGGTGGGGAGGCCGTAGTACTTGCCGTTGCCGACGATCGCGCTGTTGAAGTAGTCGCGCGATTCCATCAGGTACGGCACCGTGTGGCGCACGAAGTCCATCGGATCCGCGGACAGCGGCCACGCCACGGCGGTGAGGATCAGGGGAATGCCGATCGCGGTGACGAACACCTTCCACTGTCCGCGCACCAGAGGCAGCAGCAGGAGTGGGGCGAGGATCGGTTTGACCGCGAACGTCAGCCCGATGGCGACACCGGACCACATGTCCTTGCGCTTCATCAGCAACACGAGGAACGCGATCTCGCCGAGCAGGACCAGACCGTTGATGTTGGTGAAGACGAGGGTGTTGGTGACGGTCTCGGAGGAGAACGTGGCGAGCAGCAGGATCGGGGCCGCGATGGAGTTCAATCCCAGGCCGAACAGCCGCAGGAGCAGGTACAACGCGATCACGATGGCGATCGCGTTGGCGATGATGAACAACCACCGGGACTTCTCGGGGTCGATCACCGCGATCGGAGCCATCAGCAGGGTGCCGGACGGCGGATACAGGTAATGCGGATCGACCCAGTTGAAGTTGGCGGTGTAGACGGGGCGGCCGTTGAGGAAGGCCAGCGCAGCGTTGTAGACCGGTCGGAAGTCGTCGGTGATGTACCCGTTGACCGCCTTGACGACCACTCGATGCAGCACTGTCATGACGGCGATCGGCCACAGCGCGAAGTTGATTACCTCGTTGGCAGTCCGCCCGGTGCGCGGTTCGAGTTGTCGAAGGAACACCACGGCACGGTACACCGAGAAGCTCTGACGTGCGGTCACGCACCCCCTGTGGGTGTCGGACCGAACACGTCGGCTAGGCGGGGCAGGCGCTGCCGTCCGGGGGCAGCACGCCGTCCGCGACGTAGGTGACGATCGACTTCTGCGCGCAGTCCGAATGGGTGGCGGGGTGGCCGCTGCCGTGCCACGTCAGGGTCGCGGTCGCGGCGCCTGCGCTCGACACGGCACCGGTCACCGTCCCCACCCCGGCGTTCCCGACGACCGGGTCGGCGGTGCCGCTCAGCACCAGGACCGGGAGTGTCAGCTCGCCGGGCAGGGCGGGCGGCGCGGTCGCGGGCCAGGAGGTGCACGCGAGCAGTCCGACGGCGGCGTTCGGGCCGAACAGCGGGAACCGCTCACCCCACAGCTTCTGCAGTTCGCGAACGCGGTCGGGTGCGGGCCACTGCTGGCCGTCCGTGCAGCGGGTGATGAACTGGCCGTCGGTCTCGTAGGCCGCCTCGGCCTGCGCGATCGCCGCGAGGATCGGCGCCGTGTTTCCGGCGAGGGCGGCGGACACCGCATCGGACAGGGCTCGGACGCGGCCCTGTTGGTCGCCGCCCGCCGCGGCGAGCGACCCGGACACCGCGGTGAGGAGGGCGTTCGCGGAGACCCGCGGGATCTGGCCGTTCGCGGCGCGGGTGACGGCGTCGGTCGTCGCCGCGCGGGGATCGGCGCCGAGGGAGCAGTTCAGGGCGGTGCACTGGCGGGCGAACGCGTCGAATGCCGCCTCCTGACCCGCGACCTGCTGTTCGGTGGCGGTCGCGGCATCCACCGTGGTGACGGCGGGGGAGTCGAGGACGAGTCGGCCGATCCGATCGGGGTACTTGGCGGCGTAGCTGAGCGCGACGGCACTGCCGTTGCCGGTGGCGAGGATCCCGAGCGCATCGACGTCCCAGGTGCGGCGCAGCTCTTCGATGTCGTCGGCGGCGTGGGTGCTGTCGAACGCGAGTTCCTGCGGCTGCAGGTAGTCGGTGCACACGATGGTGGCGTCGCGGCCCAGCGCGGTGACCTTGTCGACCTGGTCACCCGTCCCCGGGTCGAACTGCCCGAGATTCGCCAGGCTGCTGCGGAGCTCCGGAGTGAGGCATTCGATCTCCTGTGAGGAGGCGATGCCGCGGCGGTCCACCGCGACCACCGGTCGCGTCGACAGCAGGGACGTCAGACCGCCGGTGCTCAGCGCGGCGAGCGTCGCGGTCGACGACCGGTCCGATCCCGACGTGAGCACCAGGGGGGCCGCGTTCTCGGGGGTGTCGGCGAGGCGTGCCCGCATGGCCCCCATAGTGAAGGAGCCGGGCAGGGTGCCGCTCTCGTCGACCGCCGACTCGTACGAGCCGCACTCGAAGATCAGCCCGGTGGGCGGCGTCGTTCCCGGGCCAAGGGCGCCGAGGGTGCTCTGCGTGCAGTCGGTCCACGCCAGATCGTTCTTCGGGGTCTGCAACACGGGCGGGGGAGCGTCGGCGTTCTCGGTCTCGGTCGCGGTGGGTTCGCTGCCGCCGCCCTCGCGTTCGACCGCCACGTGCGGCCGGTTGGACGGTCCGGCTCCGCACGCGCTGCACACCACGAGAACCATTGCGAGCAACACCGATCTGCGCATGGCGACCACCCTGCCAGGTTCCCCTACGGGCGGGGCAGCCGCACCCATCTGGTGAGGACGGTGCCGTCGGTGTCGGTGAGGATGTGCGCGGGAGTCATCGCGATGATCCGGGCACCCGGCGCGGTGGCGACGCGACCCGCGGTTCCGCCGACGAGTACGGGCGCCGTGGTCAGGCAGACCTCGTCGACGACGTCGTCCGCGGTCAGCCGGCCGAACAGGCTCGGGCCGCCCTCGCAGAGCACACGGCGCAATCCGAGATGCTCGAGGGCGGCGATCAGCCCGTCGCCGCTGATCTGCCCGTCGCCGGCGGTCACGATCCGCGCACCCGCGTCGGCGAGAGCACGGACCCGCCCCGGGTCCGCGTCCGTGCACGTGACGACGATCGGGGCCACCTCCGTGTCGGTGAACAGGCGTGACTGCGGGTCGAGGTGGGCGCGTGCCGACACGACGGCGATCGGCGGGACCTCCGGCATCCCCGACGCCACCCGACGTCGTCTACCTTCAGCGTGAATGCGCGCCCCGCCGTAGTTCTCCACCCGGACGGTTCCGGCCCCGACCAGCACGACGTCGGCCAACTCCCGCAGTGTTTCGAAGACCAGCCTGTCCGCCGGTGTGCCGAGCGCCCCGCTGACCCCGTCCACGGAGACGGCGCCGTCGATGCTGCTCACGAAGTTGACGCGGACCCAGGGTCGCGGGGTCTCCGCCGGGTACGCATACAGGTCGCGCAGTGCGTTCGCGGTCGATTCGCTGGACTCCGGGCGGGCAGGCGGACTGTCCGGTGTGAAAAATGTCGCAATATGTACACGGTGCATGTTGGTGATCACAACACGTGGATACGCTGCTTGTATGCATGCACGTCTTGTCGATCGCAGCCCCGTGGTACCGGCTGATCAGTTGGTAGCTCAGATGGTGCCCCCGGCCATGTTCGACGAGGTGAGCTTCGCGTCGTACATCCCCGACCCAGCAGAACCCAGCCAGGCCGCCGCGGTCCAGACGGCCGAGGAGTTCGCGAAGAAGGTCGTGAAGATCCGCAGCGGCGGACGACGCGGCCTGTTCGGGAAGAAGACGCAGGCCACCGGTGCCGGTCTCTACCTCGACGGCGGCTTCGGCGTCGGCAAGACCCACCTTCTGGCCTCGATCTTCCACAGCGTCCCGTCGCCCAAGGCGTTCGGCACGTTCGTGGAGCTGACGCACGTCGTCGGTGCCCTCGGTTTCAACAAGGCCGTCGAGCAGCTGTCCGGCCACAGCGTTCTCTGCATCGACGAATTCGAACTCGACGACCCGGGCGACACCATGCTGGTGTCCCGCCTGCTGTCGGAATTGTCGGCGCGCGGCGTGTCCATCGTGGCGACGTCGAACACCCTGCCGGGCCAGCTCGGTGAAGGACGATTCGCCGCGCAGGACTTCCTGCGCGAGATCAAGAAGCTCGGCTCGATCTTCGAGACGATCCGCGTCGACGGCCCCGACTACCGGCACCGCGACCTGCCACCGGCCCCGGACCCGATCTCCTCGGAGGAGCTCGCCGAGCGCGCCGACAGCATCCCCGGCGCCACCCTCGACGACTTCGACGCGCTGTGCAAGCACCTCAGCACGCTGCACCCGTCCCGCTACAACAAGCTGGTCGAGGGCATCCCGGCCGTCTTCCTGGATGGCGTCCACCCCGCCGAGGACCAGTCGGTCGCGCTGCGCCTGGTGGTCCTCGCCGACCGCCTGTACGACGCGAGCATCCCGGTCACCGTGGCCGGGGCCAAGCTCGACGCGATCTTCACTCCCGAGATGCTGGCCGGTGGGTACCGGAAGAAGTACCTGCGTGCCACGTCGCGCCTGCTCGCACTGTCGCGCTTCGAGGTCGCCGCGAGCTGACCCAGCTCGTCACAGCGCCCGCTGCATCACGAAATCGTGGTGCAGCTGGGTGCCGACGAGGAAGGTCTTCGTTCCGACCTGCGTGAATCCGTGCTTCGCGTAGAAGCGCTGGGCGCGCACATTCTCCTGGTTGACGCCGAGCCACAGCCCGGCGGACCCCGCGGCCACGGCGCGTTCGACGATGGCGTCCATCAGCGCGGACGCGACACCGGTCCCGTGATTGCCGGGGAGCACGTACAGCTTGCTGATCTCGGTGGTCGGCCGCAGCGTCACGGCCCTGCCGACATCCGGGTCGGCGGGTTCACCGTCGATCAGCATCGCGTAGCCGACGATCGCCCCGCCGTGGGTGACCTTCAGGACGGTGCGGTTCGGGTCGGTGAGGTACTCCGAGAACCGTTCGGCCGACAGCACGTCGTCGATGAAGGCAGCAATGTCGTCCTGTGTCGCGCCGGGTGGGCACGCGAGAGGGAACGTTGCCGCGGCGACGTCGGCGATCGCCTCGGAATCCCAGATCCCCGCCGGGTCTATCTCGACAGTCACAGCTGATCCACCGCGTCCTTCGCTTCCCGAAGTGTCATTCCCGTACTGTCCCGCAGCCGGGTGATCGCCGCAACGGTCTTGATCGACTCGATCGTCCCGGGGTGTGCGAGCCGCCACGAGCGGACCGTGACGAGACCGGCACCGCGACGTAGACGATCGCCACGGCGGTCACGAACGATCCCCGAGTCGGCATATCCTAAGTAGAACATCTGCCGTCAGTCGCGATCCGGGGTCCACTCGGATTGCCGGTCCCGGTCCCGGTCCGGGGCGAATGCGGGGGCGAGCACGACGAGCCCCACCGCGAACAGGAGTGGGACCACGAACCCGATCCGCAGGCTGGTCGCGGCGGCCACGCCGCCGACGATCGCCCCGCCCACGAGCGTGCCCACGTAGTTGAACAGGTTGATCCGCGCCACGACGTCGTCCACCTGGCCGGTGGGTGCCAGCCGGCCGGCGGCGCTGAAACACAGGGGAGCGACGACCGGCACGCCGAGGCCCACGACGAGGAATCCGGCGATCGCGACGGCCGGGGACGGGGCGAGCACGACGACCGTCAATCCGGCGACACCGACCGCCGAACCCGCACGGACGACGGCGATCTCGCCGTACTTCGCCACCCAGAAGTCGCCGGTCAGACGCGACACCACAGCCGCGCACTGGTATGCGGCCAGTGCCAGGGCGGCCGTGCCGGCGTCCGCGAGCAGAACGTTCCGGACGTACAGCGCGGACCAGTTGCCGACACCGAAATCGATGGCGTAGAACAACGCCATCGCGGTGCCGAGCGCGAGCAGCGCTCGGATCGGAACCGGCACGGGCACAGGGCCGGTCGACGGCGGGGCGGTGCCCGCCGGCTCCTGACGGGCCAGGAGCCGGGGGCCGCAGACGGCGAGGCCGACGGCCACGACGAGCGCCGCCACCAGTTGCGCGCCGGTCACGCTGACGTCGAGGGCGGAGGTGGCGGCGACGAAGAGTGCACCCGCAATCGCGCCGACGCTCCACACCGCGTGGAACGACGACAGGATGAAACGGCCGTACGCGCGCTGGATCGACACCGCCTGCATGTTGGCGGCGGCGTCGACGATGCCCAGCCCGGCGCCGTACACGGACAGGCAGACGAAGAACGCCGCGGTGTTCGGGCTGAAACCGAGGGCGCCACCGGCGACCGCGATGGTCGCGAGCCCGAGCTGCAGCGCCGACCTGCTGGAGAATCGGCGGGCCAGGTGCTCGGCGAGGACGCTTCCCGCCCCGGCGATGAGAGACACCGTCACGACCGCGACCACGATGACCGTGGCGTCGAACCCGAATCGGTCCTGGTACTGCGGCAGTTGGGTGAGGACGGCCGCGAGGAGAAAACCCTGCAGGCCGAATGCGCCCGCAGCGGCGATCCGTGCCGAGCGGTGGTCCGCGGACACGTCTGCGCGTGGTGAATCCGTCATGGAGTCGGCCTTCGGTAGAGGATATCCGATCGATTGGACGAGTGTCCAATACTTTGCGGGGATGTGCAGCGTTCTCCGAAGGGGCGGGCGAAATGTCCGAAAGCGGGGTGTGTGAGGTGCCTGGACCAAGACTGAGCCCCAGCCTTGGATGGGGGGTCATGGCTGGGGCTCATTGCCATCGGGGGGGTGGATGGCAAGTTCGACGATACATGAGGAATTCCTCACGTTCCAGATGCAGCGGTAACGATTTCGTCACCCGCCCGTCACCGGCGGTCGGCGCGGCACCGTGAATCGGGGTTGTCTCTGCGGACGGTTGTCGCTTACAGTGTCATCCATGCAGCGCATTCTCGTAGTTCTCCGCCGTAGCGGGGTCTGATACGGACCGACCCCTCGCTGCGGGTCGTTGAGCTACGCGTTGGTCCTCCCTTCTTTCAGGAAGACCACGAGAATGAGTACCAACACTTCTTTCGCCTCATCCTTTCCCTCGTCGACACCGGCCGCCGACCCGTTCGCCGCGCGCCACGGCAGGTCGCTGCCACGGGAACTCCGCACCGAATCCGCCGGAATGGCGTGGTCCGTGTTCGAGGCCGCCTACGCGCCGTCCACCGGACCGTTCCGTCTGGGCAGTTGGTCGGAAACGAAGACCGGCCCCGGGATGTGGGATTTCGAAGCGACGCTCGGTATCGGCGAATCGATCCGCAAGACCGGTGCGAGCGCGCCCGGTCCGGTGGCCGCCATGACCTCGATGCTGTACGACGCGGGGTGTGCGATGGAGATCCTGTCTTTTCATCAGCACGAGATCGGGCACCGCACCGCGACATTCCTGCTCTGCGAGCGCGACGGCATCAGGCTCTGGGCGATGGGAATCGGTGAATCCCACACGGAATCGACTCTGCGTGCGATGATCTCCGGCGCCAACCGGCTCCAGCCCGCCTGATACCCGGACAACAGTTCAGCCCCGGTCGAGGACCGGGGCTGAACTGTCGTGAACTGTTCGGTTGACAGTGAACTGGTGCGCGATACTGGGATTGAACCAGTGACCTCTTCCGTGTCAGGGAAGCGCTCTCCCGCTGAGCTAATCGCGCGGGATGGAGAAAAGAGAGCGGACGACGGGATTCGAACCCGCGACCCCAACCTTGGCAAGGTTGTGCGCTACCAGCTGCGCCACGTCCGCATTCGTGAAAGCCCCCGGGCTGGGGGCCGTCACTGGTCGAGCAAGTAAAACAGTCGTGCATCTATCATCTATCTCGGTGCGCGATACTGGGATTGAACCAGTGACCTCTTCCGTGTCAGGGAAGCGCTCTCCCGCTGAGCTAATCGCGCGAGGTGGAGACGGGAATCGAACCCGTGTGCACGGCTTTGCAGGCCGTTGCCTCACCACTCGGCCACTCCACCGTGAAGGTTGAGTCCAACCTCTCGAGCGGACGACGGGATTCGAACCCGCGACCCCAACCTTGGCAAGGTTGTGCGCTACCAGCTGCGCCACGTCCGCATGCACCCTGTAACTCGCGGAGAATGTTCTCCGTGGTGCGGTTGAGAACATTAGCCGACCATCCGCGATAGTTACAAATCTGCAGGTCAAGGCATCAGACGGTGAACTACGCATGAACGACGCCGGGTCGCGGACGTGCCGCGGGCGGGGGTCGACACGAATCCCAGCGACGTGATTTTCGTTCGGCCGCTCGGTCGTGTTAATGTTCCAACTCGTTCGAGCGCGAGTGTTTGGCGCGCCTCGGTCCCGTGGCTCAGTGGAAGAGCGTCCCGTTCACACCGGGGAGGTCGCTGGTTCGATCCCAGCCGGGACCACAGAAAAGAAGAGGGCGTTTCCGAAATCGGAAACGCCCTCTTCTTTTTCGTGTGCGCACCCGAATAATCGGTTGTTCCGGCTCTCCGGTGCGGCGGACAATGAACTCAGCCGGCCGAAATTTCCCGGGTGATCCGCTATCGAAGGACTGAGTCCCATGTTCCCCGTGAGGCTGGAAGGCACCACCGCGCCCACCTTGATGTGGGCGGAAGAGTGGACCATCGAGCAGGCAGCGTTGCAGCAGCTGCGGAACATGGCCGACCTGCCGTGGGTGCACGGTGTGCGGGTCATGCCCGACGTCCATGTCGGCAAGGGTGCGACGGTCGGTTCCGTCATCGCGATGCGGGAGGCGGTCGCCCCGGCAGCGGTCGGCGTCGACATCGGGTGCGGGATGACGGCGGTCCGGACGGATGTGACCGCGAACGATCTGCCCGACAGCCTGCGCTCGATGCGCTCGCGCATCGAGCACGCGGTGCCGGTCGGGTTCGCCATGCACGAGCGTTCGGTGAACGTCGGCGCACTGGACGTCAGGGACGCCGGGGGAGTGAAGAAGGGATGGCACCGCTTCTGGCAGGAATTCGGTGACCTGCATTCCGGCGTCCAGTCCCGCGAATCCAGGGCGATGAAGCAGATCGGAACGCTCGGCGGCGGCAACCACTTCATCGAGGTGTGCCTGTCGGACGCCGACGAGGTCTGGCTGATGCTCCACTCCGGTTCACGCAACATCGGCAAGGAGCTGGCGGAGCGGCACATCGCGGTGGCGCGGGCGTTGCCGCACAACCAGCGGCTGGTCGATCGCGATCTCGCGGTGTTCCTCGCAGGCAGCAAGGAGATGGACGCGTACCGCCACGACCTGACGTGGGCGCAGGAATACGCGGCCCGCAACCGTGCCGTCATACTCACGTTGGTGATGCAGGCATTCCGGCAGGCTCTGCCCGGCAGGCCGGTGCGATTCGACGAGCCGATCTCCTGCCACCACAACTATGTGTCGGAGGAGATCATCGACGGCGAGCCGATGCTCGTCACCCGCAAGGGCGCGATCCGGGCCGGGCGGGGTGATCTCGGACTCATCCCCGGATCCATGGGCACCGGTTCCTACGTGGTGCGTGGCCTGGGCTCCGAGTTGTCCTTCCATTCGGCATCGCACGGGGCGGGACGGACGATGAGCCGCACGAAGGCGAAGAAGCGCTTCACCGTCGACGACCTCGTGCGGCAGACGTCCGGAGTCGAATCGCGTAAGGACGCGGGCGTGATCGACGAGATCCCCGGCGCCTACAAGGACATCGAGCAGGTGATCGAAGCGCAGGCCGACCTCGTGGAGGTCGTGGCCCACCTGCGGCAGGTCGTCTGTGTGAAGGGATGACCTGCGGGCGGTGCGACGACGCGCCGCCGCAGGTCGCGCTCGGTAGGCTGGAGCGGTGACTAGCGGAGAAGCTCGGCCGGGACCCGCGCCCGAGAACGTGGACGTGGACGACTCGGATCTGTCCCCGTTCCAGGAAGCGGAGAGCCGGTGGCACCGGTGGCGGGCGCACATCGCGGCGCGGCCGAGCCTCAATCTGGCGTACCGCATCGCGGTGGGGGTCATCGGGGCCCTGGTGCTGGCCGCCGGGATCGTCGCGATTCCCTATCCGGGCCCCGGCTGGCTGATCGTGTTCGCGGGGCTCGGGATCCTCGCATCCGAGTTCGCTTGGGCCCACCGGCTGCTGCACTACGCGCGGCAGCGCTACGACAAGTTCATGCACTGGTTCTCGCGGCAGTCACTGGTGGTCAAGGGGGCGGGCGCGCTGCTGACGTGTGTCATCGTCCTCGCCACGCTGTGGTTGCTCGGGACGTTCGGTCTCGTCGGAACGTGGATCGGCCTCGACTACCCGTGGCTGGAGAGCCCGCTCTAGCCGGACGCATGGTTGGGTGTGACTGCTGGGCCGATAACATGGGCTGGCACATTCACCATGTCTGCACCGCACACCTCACCTAGGAGAACATCGCCGTGAGCACCCCCGCATCCGCCGCCCCAGCCGCCCTCGTCCGGGTGCCCGCGGGGACTACGGCCGGTACAGCGGTTCGGGAGGCGGGCTACCCGAGCAAGGGTCCGGACGTCGTCGTCGTGGTCCGTGACGCCGAGGGCCAGCTCAAGGACCTGTCCTGGGTGCCCGACACCGACGTCGAGGTCGAGCCGGTCGCGGCGAACACCGACGACGGCCGCAGCGTCATCCGCCACTCCGCCGCCCACGTGCTCGCGCAGGCCGTCCAGCAGGAGTTCCCCGAGGCGAAGCTGGGCATCGGCCCGCCGATCAAGGACGGCTTCTACTACGACTTCGCCGTCGATCGCCCGTTCACCCCCGAGGACCTCGCGAGCCTCGAGAAGCGGATGAAGAAGATCATCAAGGGGTCGCAGCGGTTCTCCCGCCGCGTCGTCGAGTCGCTCGAGGACGCGCGCGCCGAGCTGGCGAAGGAGCCCTTCAAGCTCGAACTCATCGACGACAAGTCGGGCATCGACGATCCGGAGATCATGGAGGTGGGCGGCAACGAGCTCACCATCTACGACAACCTGGACCCGCGGACCGGCGAGAAGGTGTGGGGGGATCTGTGCCGCGGCCCGCACATCCCCACCACCAAGCACATCCCGGCGTTCAAGCTCACCCGCAGCTCGGCGGCGTACTGGCGCGGTAATCAGGACAACGCCGATCTCCAGCGCATCTACGGCACCGCGTGGGAGTCGGCGGAGGCGCAGGACCAGCACCTGGAGCTGCTCGCGGAGGCGGAACGCCGCGACCACCGCAAGCTGGGGTCCGAACTCGACCTGTTCAGCTTCCCCGACGAACTCGGCTCCGGACTGCCCGTGTTCCATCCGCGGGGCGGAATCATCCGCACCGAGATGGAGGACTACTCCCGCAAGCGGCACGTCGAGGAGGGGTACGAGTTCGTCAACACCCCCCACATCACCAAGGGGCACCTCTACGAGGTGTCGGGTCACCTGGACTGGTACCGCGACGGCATGTTCCCGGCGATGCACATCGACGAGGAGCTGAACGAGGACGGCACCGTGCGCAAGCCGGGCCAGGACTACTACCTCAAGCCGATGAACTGCCCGATGCACAACCTGATCTTCCGCTCCCGCGGCCGGTCGTACCGCGAGCTGCCGTTGCGGCTCTTCGAGTTCGGTTCCGTGTACCGGTACGAGAAGTCGGGTGTCGTCCACGGACTCACCCGCGTGCGCGGCATGACGCAGGACGACGCGCACATCTACTGCACCCGTGAGCAGATGCGTGACGAACTGGCGACCACCCTGCAGTTCGTGCTCGGCCTGCTGAAGGACTACGGACTCGACGACTTCTACCTCGAGCTGTCCACCAAGAACCCGGACAAGTTCGTCGGCGACGACGCCGTGTGGGAGGAAGCGACGGCGACTCTCGCCGAGGTCGCGGAGTCGTCGGGGCTGAACCTGGTTCCCGATCCGGGCGGCGCCGCGTTCTACGGACCGAAGATCTCGGTGCAGGTGCAGGACGCCCTGGGCCGCACCTGGCAGATGTCGACCATTCAGCTCGACTTCAACCTGCCGGAGCGTTTCGACCTCGAGTACACGGCCAACGACGGCACCAAGCAGCGTCCGGTCATGATCCACCGGGCCCTGTTCGGTTCCATCGAACGGTTCTTCGGCGTGCTCACCGAGCACTACGCGGGTGCGTTCCCGGCGTGGCTGGCGCCCGTCCAGGTGGTCGGCATCCCGGTGGCCGAGACGTTCGCCGATCACCTCTTCGACGTGGTGAAGCGGCTGAAGGCGGCCGGTGTCCGCGCCGAGGTCGACGCGAGCGACGACCGCATGCAGAAGAAGATCTTCAACAACACGGCGCAGAAGGTGCCCTTCATGTTGCTGGCGGGTGCGCGCGACGTCGAGGCGGGTGCCGTCAGCTTCCGATTCCGGGACGGCACCCAGGTCAACGGCGTGCCCGTGGACGACGCCGTGCGGATCGTCACCGAGTGGATCGGTCGCCGCGAGAATGCCTCGCCGACGGCGGAACTGCTGCAACCCGGTAAGGAAGGGTGACGCACATGACCGGAGGTGACGACGTGACGGCCGACGAGATGCTCGGCGGCCCCGGCCGCCTCGTCGACCGCGGCCCCGGCGAACCCGATCACCTCCAGCGGATCTGGTCGCCGCACCGCATGTCGTACATCGCCGAGGCGCCGAAGTCGCGGGACACCCCGAACGAGCCGTTCATCGACATCCCGAAGATGGACGACGAGGACGGGTTGATCGTCGCCCGGGGTGAGCACGTCTATGCGGTGCTCAACCTGTACCCGTACAACCCGGGGCACCTGATGGTCGTTCCCTACCGCAAGGTCGCGGCGCTCGAAGACCTGACGGAGGAGGAAAGCGCCGAGTTGATGTCGTTCACGCAGCAGGCTCTGCGCGTGATCAAGCGGGTGTCGCGGCCGGACGGTTTCAACGTCGGTCTCAATCTCGGTGCGGCGGCAGGTGGTTCGCTCGCCGAGCACCTGCATCAGCACATCGTGCCGCGCTGGGGCGGGGACGCGAACTTCATCACGGTCCTCGCCGGGGTCAAGGTCATGCCGCAGTTGCTGCGCGAGACCCGGGGGCTGCTGGCGAAGGCCTGGAATGAATGACGCGTTAGATGAATGACGCGGGAGTCGCTGGCTCACGCGTGCGGGGTTCCTGGCAGGAAGTGAAGAACGGGGTGGAGAGGTGCTGAGCTTCTTCGGACGGGCATCCGTGTCCAAGGTGACGGCACCATTGGGGAAGGCCCTGGTCAAGACCGGGCTCACTCCCGATTCCGTCACCGTCATCGGCACCGTAGCGACCGTGGCCGGCGCGGTCACGCTGTTTCCCAGCGGACATCTGTTCTGGGGAGCGATGTTCATCTGGCTGTTCGTCATGTTCGACATGCTCGACGGTGCCATGGCCCGCGCCCGCGGCGGCGGAACCCGGTACGGTGCCGTTCTCGACGCCACCTGCGACCGGGTGGCCGACGGTGCGATCTTCGCCGGTCTGGCCTGGTGGGCGGTCTATCACGAGAACAGCAAGCCGCTGCTGATCGCGACTCTGCTGTGCCTCGTCACCTCGCAGGTGATCTCGTACGCCAAGGCGCGCGCCGAGGCCAGTGGGCTGTCCGCCGACGGTGGACTCATCGAACGACCCGATCGGCTGGTCATCGTGCTGGTCGGTGCCGGCGTGACCGGGCTCGGAGTTCCGTGGGCCATTCATGTCGCGATGTGGTTGCTGTCGGCGGGCAGCGTCATCACCGTGTTCCAGCGGGTACTGGCCGTCCGCCGGTCGCCGGGCGCCCGGGACGTGCTGCCCCTCCCGCCTGCGGACCCGACGCCGGAAGACGGACAGGCGAGCGTGCAGTGAGCGGTCTGTCGGAACGCATCAGCGACCTGGGGTACGCGACTGGCTGGCGGCTGGTCCGTGCGCTGCCCGAGAAGGCCGCGGTCGCCCTGTTCGACAGGGGAGCCGACTTCGCCGTCCGGAACGGCGGCCCGGAACAGTTGCGCCGCAATCTCGCCCGCGTGCTCGGTGTACCCGCGGACGAGGTGCCGGACACCCTGATGCGGGCGTCGATGCGGTCCTACGCGCGCTACTGGCGGGAGGCTTTCCGGCTGCCGTCGATGGACCTCGTGAAGACGGGCGCCGCCCTCGACGAGCTGATCGAAGGGCAGAAGCACCTCGACGCCGCGAAAGAAGCCGGCCGGGGCGCGGTCATGGCACTGCCGCACAGCGGCAACTGGGACATGGCCGGTGTGTGGTGCGCCCAGCACTGGGGCGGGCTGTCCACGGTCGCCGAGCGATTGAGGCCGGAGTCGCTGTACCGGCGGTTCGTCGATTACCGCGAAGGGCTCGGTTTCGAGATCTTTCCGCTCAGCGGGGGAGAGAACCCCCCGTTCGTGGAACTGTCGGCGCGACTGCGGGACAACGGGATCGTGTGCCTCCTCGGTGAACGCGACCTGGCGAAGAAGGGCGTCCCGGTGACGTTCTTCGGGGAACCGACGCGCATGCCCGCCGGCCCCGCGAAGCTGGCGATCGACACCGGCGCGCCGCTGCTGCCGGTGCACTGCTGGTTCACGGACGGCGGGTGGGGTTTCCGCATCGACCCGCCGATCGACACCACCGCGGGGGTTGCCGCGGCGACTCAGGCCCTGGCGGATCGGTTCGAGGCCAACATCGCGGCACATCCCGAGGACTGGCACATGCTTCAGCCGCTGTGGCTCTCCGACCTGTCCCAGTCGAGGCTCTCCCGCATGGAGAACTCGTGAAGATCGGAATGGTCTGCCCGTACTCGTTCGACGTCCCGGGCGGAGTGCAGGCCCACGTCGTCGACCTCGCGGAGGTTCTGATCGAGCGCGGGCACAAGGTGAGCGTCCTCGCGCCGGCGTCCGACGACGTCGACCTGCCCGACTTCGTCGTCTCCGCGGGGCGCGCCCTCGCCATTCCCTACAACGGTTCGGTGGCCCGGCTGAGTTTCGGCCCCGCCGCGAGCGCCCGCGTGCGGCGCTGGATCTCGGACAACAACTTCGACGTCCTGCACATCCACGAGCCGAACGCGCCGAGCCTGTCCATGCTCGCCATGCGCGTGGCCGAGGGGCCCATCGTGGCCACTTTCCACACATCGACCACGAAGTCGTTGGTGCTGAGCACGTTTCAGGGTGTTCTCCAGCCCTACCTGGAAAGGATCAGCGGCCGCATCGCGGTGTCGGAACTCGCCCGACGCTGGCAGGTGGAATCACTGGGCTCCGATGCGGTCGAGATCCCCAACGGGGTCGACGTCCAGGCGTTCGCGAACGCCGAGCCGCTGCCCGGCTACCCGCGTCCGGGAAAGACCATCCTCTTCCTCGGCCGCTACGACGAGCCCCGCAAGGGCATGGCGGTGCTCCTCAAGGCGCTGCCCGCTCTGGTGGAGAAGTATCCCGACCTCGAGGTGCTGGTGGTCGGACGCGGCGACGAGGACAAGCTGCGCCGCGAGGCCGGCCCGGTCTTCGGGCACCTGCGTCTGCTGGGCCAGGTCGACGATGCCGAGAAGGCGTCGGCACTGCGGAGCGCCGACGTGTACTGCGCCCCCAACCTCGGGGGTGAGAGCTTCGGCATCGTGCTGGTGGAGGCGATGGCCGCGGGAGCTGCCGTCGTGGCGAGCGAACTGGACGCGTTCCGCCGGGTCCTGCGGGACGGGCAGGCAGGCGTGCTGGTGCCGGTCGGGGATGTGGCGGCGCTCGCCGCCGGGATCGACTCGGTGCTCGGTGACCCCGAGCGCAGCGCCGCGCTCACCGATGTCGGCCGGACGGTGGTCACCGAATACGACTGGCCGGTGGTGGCCGAACAGATCCTGCGTGTCTACGAGACGGTCACCGTCGGCCGCGACGGCGTCCGGGAGGTCGGCTCGTGACGTTCTCCGCCCTCACGATCCTGGTCCTCGCCCTGGTCGCGGCCGTCGTCCTGGCGATCGGCCTGTGGGCGTACGGAACGGCCAACCGCCTCGACCGCCTGCACGTTCGCTCCGACCTGTCCTGGCAGGCTCTCGACGCGGCCCTCGCCCGCCGGGCGGTGGTCGTGCGGGCGGCGGCCGCGGCGATGGACCCGCCCGAGGGCAGGTCGCTGGCCGCGCTGGCGGCCCGGGCCGAACGGTCGGACCGGGCCGACCGGGAGATCGCCGAGAATGCGTTGTCGAGTGCACTCTCGTCCCTCGATCCGGAGGCGCTGCGTCCCCAGTTGGTGGCGGAACTCGCCGATTCGGAGGCGCGGGTGCTGATCGCCCGCCGTTTCCACAACGACGCCGTCCGCGACACCCTCGCACTCCGCACCCGGCGTCCGGTCCGATGGCTGCACCTCGGGGGCACGGCCCCGCTGCCGACGTACTTCGAGATCACCGAACGCTCGTCCGCCGCGGCGTTCACCGAGGGTCTGTCCCTCGATTCCGTCCGGACATCAGCCCGGGTGGTGCTGCTCGACCGTGAGGGCCGGGTCCTGCTGCTCCGGGGTCACGACCCCACCGTCCCTGACGTCTACTACTGGTTCACGATCGGTGGCGCCGTCGAGAAGGGGGAGAACCTGCGGGCCGCCGCGGTCCGGGAGATCGCCGAGGAGACGGGGCACACCGCGTCGCCCGAATCGCTGCGCGGACCCATGTGGCGGCGGGTTGCCATCTTCTCCTGGAACGGGCAGCTGATCCGCTCCGAGGAACTGTTCTTCGCGTTGCGCACCGGCGGGTTCGAGCCGCACCACGGGGGCTTCACCGAACTCGAGAACCGCACCATCACCGGTCACCGGTGGTGCACCGCGGACACGGTTCGTGAACTGGCGGCAGCAGGGGAAGCCGTGTACCCGCACGACCTCGCGGATCTCCTCGACGAGGCAGGCGCGGTGGCCTCGGCCGCGGACGAACCCGAGGTGCGCGCGATCACCTGAGCCGTCCCGGGAGCCCGGAGAAAGCCAGCAATTGCCGACTGGCTACGGAAGTGGACGGCCCCTCGTCCTAGAATCGGGTACTGCAGCGTGAACGTCGTCGCTCACGTATGCCGTTATCGAAGTCAATCCACGCCACAACCCAGGAGTTCGCTGTGAGCACCCCCGACACCACCCCCACCACCGGTACGGCACGCGTCAAGCGTGGCATGGCCGAGATGTTGAAGGGCGGGGTCATCATGGACGTCGTCACCCCCGATCAGGCGAAGATCGCCGAGGATGCCGGTGCGGTCGCGGTGATGGCGCTCGAGCGGGTGCCCGCGGACATCCGGGCGCAGGGTGGGGTGTCCCGGATGAGTGATCCGGACATGATCGACGGCATCATCTCCGCGGTGTCGATCCCGGTGATGGCCAAGGCCCGGATCGGGCACTTCGTGGAGGCGCAGATCCTGCAGTCCCTCGGGGTCGATTACGTCGACGAGTCGGAGGTGCTGACCCCGGCCGACTACGCCAATCACATCGACAAGTGGCAGTTCACCGTCCCGTTCGTGTGTGGTGCCACCAATCTCGGTGAGGCGCTGCGGCGGATCACCGAGGGTGCGGCGATGATCCGGTCCAAGGGGGAGGCCGGTACCGGTGACGTGTCGAACGCGACCACGCACATGCGGACGATCGGTGGGGAGATCCGCCGGTTGACCTCGCTCAGCGAGGACGAGCTGTATGTGGCGGCGAAGGAGTTGCAGGCGCCGTACGATCTGGTCGTCGAGGTCGCCAAGGCCGGGAAGTTGCCGGTCACGATGTTCACTGCCGGTGGCATCGCCACCCCGGCGGATGCGGCGATGATGATGCAGCTCGGTGCGGAGGGTGTGTTCGTCGGGTCGGGGATCTTCAAGTCGGGTAACCCGGCGGAGCGGGCCGCGGCGATCGTGAAGGCGACCACGTTCTTCGACGACCCGGATGTGCTGGCGAAGGTTTCCCGTGGGCTGGGTGAGGCGATGGTCGGGATCAACGTCGACGACATCCCCGTCCCGCACCGGCTCGCCGAACGCGGCTGGTGATCCCCGCGATCGATCTGTGATCGATCGCGGCGCTCCTGGCGCCGCACTACTTCCGTTCGCACCGCACGAGGCCCCGACCCGGGCCTCGTGCGGTGCGGTGCGCCGGTGCCCGGGACCCGTGTGAGAGTGTCAGCGGACGAGCATCGGAAGGGGCCGTGGATGGCGACGATCGAAGAGATCCTGGAAGTGGAACGCCTCGAGGAGAACATCTTCCGAGGCATAGCGACCGAGACCATGCTTTCCCGCACGTTCGGTGGGCAGGTGGCCGGTCAGGCGCTGGTGGCGGCGGTCCGCACCGTCGACCCCCGATTCATGGTGCATTCGCTGCACGGCTACTTCCTCCGTCCCGGAAACCCCACGATGCCGATCGTGTACCTGGTGGACCGCATCCGGGACGGTCGGTCGTTCGTCACCCGGCGGGTCAACGCCGTCCAGGACGGTCAGGCGATCTTCACGATGTCGGCGTCATTCCAGGTCGAGGACGAGGGCATCGAGCACCAGGACGAGATGCCCGTGGTCCCGCCGCCCGATACGCTGCCGTTCGCCAGTGACTCGGCCGACCCGGAGATCGCCTGGCTCGCCCAGGAGTGGTCAGACTGGGACATCCGGATGGTCGGCCACGGCGAGGTCGACCGCAGGCGCGGTGCGGCCGCTCAGCAGCAGGCGTGGTTCCGGTCCCGCAAGACGCTGCCCGACGACCCCGTCTTCCACGTCTGCGCGCTGGCCTACATGAGCGACATGACGCTGATCGGTTCCGCCATGACCCCGCACCCCGGTGTCGAGATCAACGGTGCCTCACTCGATCACGCACTGTGGTTCCTGCGCCCGTTCCGGGCCGACGAGTGGCTACTGTACGACCAGACGTCACCGTCCGCCGGATTCGGGCGGGCGCTCGCGCAGGGCCGGATCTTCGACCGGAAGGGCAACCTGGTCGCTGCCGTCGTGCAGGAAGGGCTGACCCGGTTCCTGCGCACGACGTGAGAGGCCTCAGCGACCCGCCCGGACGGCTGGCCTCGGCGGATGGTCGTACCGCACCAGCAGGTCGGGTTCGACCGTGACGTCGGCGGCACGGCGGAGCAGTGCGGGCACGGTCCAGCGTTGATCGGCCGGGGTTCGGCGCATCAGGGCGCCTTCACCCAGATGAAGTTGCACGGTGACGTCGAAGTCGAGATCCCGGCCCAGCAGCATCGGGCCGACGACGAGAAGCACCTGACCGTCGGCCGCGGGAACGCGGGCGCAGCGGGCGGAGCGATCCTCGGCCTCGTCCCACAGGCGCGGCAACCACCGGCGGTCGGTGCGGACCGACCGCACCACCTCCCGGTCCAGGGCGTCGTAGTCGAACCAGAGGGTGCGGTAGCTGAGTTCGTCGTCGCGCCCGTGCTCGAACCGCAGGGAGGCGGGCCGGACGTAGTCGTGGAGCGACACGACGTCACACGGGCGGCCCCGCTCCCGCAGCGACGCGCACACCGCGTCCGCGAGGGGCAGGGGGTGCGCGCCGTCCGGAGCGTCGATCGCGACGACGGCGGTGCCGTGAACGGCGAGGCAGCGTTCGGAGACGAGGGCGACGAGACCGTCCGGGCTCGTCGGTGTGAACATCGTCATGGCACCCATGGTGCCTCGAGCCCGAACCGGGCGGATAACCTTGACCAGGCACAGAAGGAGGGCTCATGGCGAGCATCGAGGACGTTCTCGAACTCGAAGCGCTGGAGAAGGACATCTTCCGCGGCGCGGTTCATCCGTCTGTTCTGAAGCGGACGTTCGGCGGGCAGGTCGCGGGTCAGTCGCTGGTGTCCGCGGTCCGTACCGTTGACGAGGCATTCAAAGTCCACTCCCTGCACGGGTACTTCCTGCGCCCAGGAAATCCGGCGAAACCCACCGTCTACCTGGTCGACCGGATCCGGGACGGCAGATCCTTCTGCACGAGGCGCGTCACCGGAATCCAGGACGGCAAGGCGATCTTCACCATGTCGGCGTCGTTCCACACCGAGGACGAGGGCATCGAGCATCAGGACACGATGCCGTCCGTCCCCGCGCCCGAAGAGCTCGTCGACGCCCAGACCCTCGAGGAGTTCGCCGCCACCGATCTCTACCGGGAGTGGAAGGAATGGGACGTCCGTATCGTTCCGGCCGGCTCCACCGGGAAGACTCCCGGAATCGCCGCGCAGCAACGGGTGTGGATGCGGTACCGCAGCAAGCTGCCGGACGATCAGGTCTTCCACATCTGCACCCTCGCCTATCTCAGTGACATGACGCTCCTCGGTGCGTCGAAGGTCCCGCACCCCGGAGTGGTCACGCAGACGGCGTCGCTCGATCACGCCATGTGGTTCATGCGCCCGTTCCGCGCCGACGAGTGGCTGCTCTACGACCAGACCTCACCCTCCGCCGGCTTCGGCCGCGCCCTCACCCAGGGCCGCATGTTCGACCGGAACGGCACCATGGTCGCCGCCGTCGTCCAGGAGGGGTTGACCCGTATCCAGCGCGATCAGGACAAGCGCGACATCGAGACAGGAAACATGGCATGACCCGTCCCCTCGTCGGAGTACTCGCCCTGCAGGGTGACGTCCGTGAACACCTTGCCGCACTGAATGATTCGGGTGCGGATGCCGTCGGCATCCGCCGCCCGGAGGAGCTCGAGAAGATCGACGGCCTCGTCATCCCGGGCGGCGAGTCGACGACCATGAGCAAGCTGCTGCAGATCTTCGAACTGCTCGAACCGCTGAAGGCGCGCCTGCGCGACGGGTTGCCCGCCTACGGGTCCTGCGCCGGGATGATCCTCCTCGCGAGCGAGATCCTCGACACGAGACCGGACGCGCAGCACCTCGGTGCGATCGACATGACGGTGCGCCGCAACGCCTTCGGTCGTCAGGTCGACTCCTTCGAGTCCGACCTCGAATTCGAGGGCATCGTCGGCGACCCGATGCGGGCCGTGTTCATCCGGGCTCCGTGGGTGGAGCGCGTCGGCGACGACGTCCAGGTCCTTGCCCGCGTGCCCGAGTCGGGTGGCGCGGCCGCCGGACGGATCGTGGCCGTCCGGCAGGGCGCCGTGGTGGCCACGTCGTTCCACCCGGAGGTGACCGGCGACCGGCGGGTGCACGAGCTGTTCGTCGACATCGTCCGCGGGGTCTAGGGACGGGGCGCGGCGAGTGTGTTGAGGAGCGCCGCACCCTGCGCGGCGCCGTCCACGGTGACCGCGAACGGGCGGCCGCCGGTGCGGTTCAGCACGATGCCCTCGCCGGCGCGGATCACGACCACGGTCCCGCGCGGCGTGAAGCGGTAGCCCCAGCCGCCCCATTCCGTGGGCCGGATCTCGGTGACCCGGGCCTCGTCGATGGAGTCGAGCGGGATCTTCCGCCAGCGGATGTTCCACGACGACAGGGTCAGTCCTGTGCGGTCGATCTGCACGGTCACGGAGGCGAAGCCGCCGCCGGCGACCGCCAGGACGACGAACAGGACGGCGAGCCAGAGCGCTCCCACCAGCGCGGAGACGACGGCGGCCAGGGTCATGGCGAGAGCGAGCACGCCCGCCCACCGCCCGCGGGCATAACCGGTCCACGATGCGCGCTCGCCGGGCGCCAGGGGGACGGGCAGCGTCGGCGCCGCACCGTTCTCCGGGGAGTGCGGCGTCCGGGGGAGCAGGGCGAAAGCGGCGATGGCCCACACGATTCCCAAGAGGGGAACGACGATCCACCAGCCCAGCGTCGCCGCTTCGGGCGAGCCCGCCTCGATCGTGGCAGCGACGCTGACGATCCAGGCCGTGGCCACCGTCCACCCGACGAGAACGGTGGCGGGAAGCCAGAGCGCGGCGTCGGTGCGGACCCGCGCCGCCACGACGCCCGCGATCACGGCGGCGGCCGCGCAGACGGCGAGAGCGATCCAGAAGTAGGTGGTCGTGTCGCTGAACCGGTCGGGTTCGGTGCCGGACCAGTGGCTGGCCACCACCGGCGGCAGTTCGCCGCTCCACGCGAGTCTCGCGATCACCAGCGCGAGAAGGGGGACAGCCGAGGTCGCGGCGAGCCGGCGCGTTCGGGAGGTCGTCATTGTCTGGTGGTCTCCTTGATCAGGTCGAGCATCTGTTCGGTGTCGAGTCCGAGGCGTCGTGCCTCGGACACGAAAGTGCGTGCGGCTTCGGTCAATCCGGTGTGAACCGGGTCCGTGTCGGCGCGGACGACCGCGCCCCGGCCCCGGCGGAGGTCGATCAGGCCCTCGTCGCGCAGCGCGGCGTACGCGCGCAGCACGGTGTGGAGGTTGACGTCGATGGATTCGGCCAGTGCCCGGGCGGAGGGGAGCCGATCGCCCGCGCCGATCTCCCCGCGCAGGAACGCGCCGCGCACATTGGCCGCGATCTGTTCGCCCAGTGGGGTGGTGGAGCTGTGGTCGACCCGCATCAACATGTTTGCATTCTATGCAAACAATGGCGACTTATGCGAGTTGTTACCCCGGGAACGCACAGGGGCGGCCGGGCTGCGGGTAACATCGTCAAAGCTGAAACCGCGCATTCGGCGTGCCAAAGGCAGCAGGAAAGGGGCTTGAATCGCATGAGCGGCCACTCCAAATGGGCCACCACCAAGCACAAGAAGGCTGTGATCGATGCCAAGCGTGGCAAAGCCTTCGCGAAGCTGATCAAGAACATCGAGGTGGCGGCCCGTACCGGCGGTGGCGATCCTGCGGGAAACCCCACCCTGTACGACGCCATCCAGAAGGCCAAGAAGACGTCGGTCCCCAACGACAACATCGAGCGCGCCCGCAAGCGCGGCGCCGGTGAAGAAGCGGGCGGCGCCGACTGGCAGACCATCATGTACGAGGGCTACGGACCCAACGGTGTCGCCGTCCTCATCGAGTGCCTGACCGACAACCGCAACCGTGCGGCCGGCGAGGTGCGTACCGCGATGACCCGCAACGGCGGCAACATGGCCGACCCGGGTTCCGTGTCCTACCTGTTCACGCGCAAGGGCGTCGTCACCCTGGAGAAGGGTGACCAGAGCGAGGACGACGTGCTGATGGCGGTCCTCGATGCGGGTGCCGAGGAGGTCACCGACCTCGGCGACACGTTCGAGATCGTGAGCGAGCCCACCGACCTCGTCGCCGTCCGCAGCGCACTGCAGGAGGCGGGAATCGACTACGACTCCGCCGAGGCCGACTTCCGTGCGTCCGTCGAGGTCCCGGTCGACGCCGACGGAGCCCGCAAGGTGTTCAAGCTCGTCGACGCGCTCGAGGAGTCCGACGACGTGCAGAACGTCTACACCAACGTCGACCTGTCCGACGAGGTGCTGGCGGAGCTCGACGACTGATCGCACGACGCACGGCACGGGTCGGGGGAGCGGTGCTCGTCCGCCCCGGCTCGTCCTGCGTGTTGATGCGCCGACTCGTCCGACCCCACGGCTAAGCTATCGAACAGCTGTTCGGCGTGGGAGAGGTGGCTTTGCGTGCGTGTGCTGGGTGTGGATCCCGGTCTGACCCGGTGCGGATTCGGAGTGGTGGACGGCGGCGGCGGCCGCACCGTCACCCCGATCGCCGTCGACGTGGTCCGGACCCCGGCAGACCTCGAGTTGTCCTCCAGGCTGCTGCGTATCTCCGAAGCGGCCGAATCGTGGATCGATCTGCACAGGCCCGAGGTCGTGGCGATCGAGCGGGTATTCTCCCAGCACAACGTGCGCACCGCGATGGGCACCGCGCAGGCGGGTGGCGTGGTCGCCCTCGCCGCCGCGCGCCGCGGCATCCCCGTGTGTTTCCATACCCCCAGCGAGGTCAAGGCTGCCGTCACGGGGAGTGGCTCGGCAGACAAAGCTCAGGTGACGGCGATGGTGACGCGCATCCTCAAACTGGCGGCCGCACCCAAACCGGCCGACGCGGCGGACGCGCTGGCGCTGGCGATCTGCCATTGCTGGCGGGCGCCGATGATCGAACGCATGGCCCGCGCCGAAGCCGCGGCCGCCGAACAGAAACGTCGCTACCAGGCCCGACTGGCCGAAGTGAAGAAGGCAGGTACACGATGATCGCGTCCGTCCGCGGCGAGGTGCTCGAGATCGCCCTCGACCATGCGGTGATCGAATCCGCCGGAGTCGGCTACCGCGTGAACGCGACGCCGGCCACCCTCGGCGGACTGCAACGGGGATCCGAGGCCCGGCTGGTCACGGCGATGATCGTCCGCGAGGACTCGATGACGCTGTACGGCTTCCCCGACTCGGAGTCCAAGGAGTTGTTCGGGCTGCTCCAGACGGTGTCGGGAGTCGGCCCCCGCCTGGCGATGGCCACCCTCGCCGTCCTCGAACCCGACGCGCTGCGGGCGGCACTGGCCGAGGGCAACGTCACGGCACTCACGCGGGTGCCGGGCATCGGCAAGCGCGGGGCGGAGCGGATGGTCGTCGAACTGCGCGACAAGGTGGACGCGGTCGCGTCCACGTCCGGGGCGGTGCCGCTCGGTGCGGGCGGCGGCGGGTCGGTCCGCGACCAGATCGTCGAAGCCCTCGTCGGGCTCGGATTCCCGGCCAAGCAGGCCGAGCAGGCCGCCGACTCCGTCCTCGCAGAGGCGCCCGAGTCGACCACCTCCACGGCGCTGCGCTCCGCCCTCTCGCTGCTCGGGAAGACCAGATGAATCCCGAACCCGGGGGCGACTACGACGAGGAGTCCCCGGTCTCGGCCGATCTCGTCGCCGGCGACGGCGACATCGAGGCCAGCCTGCGCCCGAAGAACCTCCACGACTTCATCGGGCAACCGCGGGTCAGGGAGCAGTTGCAGCTCGTCCTGACCGGCGCCAAGATGCGCGGCGGCACCCCCGACCACATCCTCCTCTCGGGCCCGCCCGGCCTGGGAAAGACCAGCATGGCGATGATCATCGCCGCCGAACTGGGCTCGTCGCTGAGGCTGACGTCGGGTCCGGCGCTGGAACGGGCGGGCGACCTGGCCGCGATGCTGAGCAATCTCGTCGAGGGCGACGTGCTGTTCATCGACGAGATCCACCGCATCGCCCGGCCGGCCGAAGAGATGCTCTACCTCGCGATGGAAGACTTCCGGGTCGACGTCGTGGTCGGCAAGGGCCCCGGCGCCACGTCCATTCCCCTCGAGGTCGCACCGTTCACCCTGGTAGGGGCCACCACTCGCTCGGGGGCGCTCACCGGGCCGCTGCGCGACCGATTCGGGTTCACCGCCCACATGGACTTCTACGAACCCGCGGAACTGCAGCAGATCCTCATGCGATCGGCTGGCATTCTCGGCGTGCAACTCGGCGAGGAGGCCGGCGCCGAGATCGCAAACAGGTCCAGAGGCACGCCCCGCATCGCGAACCGCCTCCTCCGCCGTGTCCGCGACTACGCCGAGGTCCGGGCGGACGGCGTCGTCACCCGCGAGATCGCCCACGCCGCTCTCGCCGTCTACGACGTCGACCAGCTGGGACTCGACCGCCTCGACCGGTCCGTCCTCAGCGCCCTCGTGCGCAGCTTCGGCGGCGGCCCGGTCGGAGTGTCCACCCTGGCCGTCGCGGTGGGTGAGGAACCCGCCACCGTCGAGGAGGTGTGTGAGCCCTTCCTCGTCCGCGCCGGAATGATCGCCCGGACACCCCGCGGCCGTGTCGCCACGGCCGCCGCGTGGACGCAACTGGGCCTGACCCCGCCGCCGGACGCTGTGACCGGCGGAATCGAGGTCCGCGTCAACGAACCGCAGGCATCCCTGTTCGATCCGCAAGACCCCTGATCGACCCCCGGAGAAACGCCCGCCTCGTGCCGAGCGAACCGGTGTCCGGGCCGGTGATGGCACACTGGTGTATTGCATCGGTCCAACCGGGACCAGTGCTTCGGACCGTGCGACATACCTCGAGGTTGACTTACAGATGGATTTTCTCTTCCCGCTCCTGATTCTGGCGCTGCTCGTCCCCATGTTCCTGGGGATCCGCCGACAGAAGAAGGAGGCGGCCAAGGTGACCGCTCTGCAGGACTCGCTCTCGGTCGGTGACCGCATCCTCACGACTGCCGGTCTGCACGGCACCGTCGTCGCACTCGGCGACGAGACGATCGACCTCGAGATCGCTCCCGGCGTGGTCACCACGTGGTCGCGTCTCGTCGTCCGCGAGCAGATCGTCGACGCCCCGCTGCAGGGCAGCGGTTCCATCGACCACGAGTCGATCGACGCCGAGGCCCCCGCCACCGACATCGTCCGCGAGGATCGTGAGAACGGCGGCGACACCCCGCCGCGCCTGAACAAGGATTGATCGACGCTTCCGCGGCGTACCCGCGCAGCCGTCGCGTCGCAGGCGCCCCGGGCGCGGCAACCGGGGCACAGCCCTGCGTCTGCCGGTCCGGTGCGCTGTGAACGTTCCCACCCGAACTGCACGTACTGAGGAGACATAGAGATCGTGGCACCTTCCACAGGATCGGTGCATCCCGTCCGCTACCTCACCGTTTTCGCGGTGCTCGTGGCGGTTCTGTATGCCCTGGTGTTCTTCACCGGCGACAAGTCCGCGACACCCAAGCTGGGCATCGACCTGCAAGGGGGGACCCGAGTCACCCTCACCGCACGCACCCCGGACGGCAGCAAGCCGACGCCGGACAGCCTGCGGCAGGCCCAGGAGATCATCGAGACCCGTGTGAACGGACTCGGCGTGTCCGGCTCCGAGGTGGTCATCGACGGCGACAACCTCGTCATCACCGTCCCCGGCGACGACAGCGCGCAGGCGCGTTCGCTCGGCCAGACGGCGCGCTTGTACGTCCGTCCCGTCCAGACGTCCCAGGCCGCGGCCCCAGCCGGCACGCAGGCACCTGCCGCCGGTGGGACGCCGGCCCAGGCTCCCGCCGGAACCGAGACTCCCGCGCCCCAGAACCGGCCGTTCCCGGCTCAGGATCCGTCCACCTCTCCCGAGCCGACTCCGACGGCGGAGCCGGCGCCCGCCGACGCGTCCGGCACCGAGACTGCCGAGGCGGCCGACGAGATCGCAGCCGCGCGGGCCACGCGCCAGAGCACCGACCCGGCCGTGCAGCAGCAGGCCATGGCGACGCTCGACTGCAGCGTGCCCGACCCGCTGCGCGGCAACGACGACCCGGCCCTACCGCTCGTCGCGTGCTCCACCGACGGCCAGGCCGTGTACCTGCTCGAACCGGCGATCATCGACGGGCAGGAGATCGCCGACGCGACGTCCGGCTACAACTCCCAGCAGTCGCGGCACGAGGTGAGCCTGACGTTCAAGTCCGAGGGCAGCAACACCTGGGCCACGTTCACGTCGCAGAACATCGGCAAGCAGGCCGCGTTCACACTCGACTCCAAGGTGGTGAGCGCACCGGTCGTCCAGGGCGCGACACCCGCAGGTAGCTCGACGTCGATCACCGGCTCGTTCTCCGCGGAAAGCGCGAAGGAACTCGCGAACACCCTCAAGTACGGCTCGCTACCGCTGTCGTTCGCGGCGTCCGAGGCGGAGACCGTGTCGGCGACGCTGGGGCTCGCCTCTCTGGAGGCCGGTCTCATCGCCGGACTGGTGGGTCTGGTCCTGGTGCTGCTCTACTGCCTCCTCTACTACCGCATGCTCGGGGTGCTCACCGCGTTGTCGCTGGTGCTGTCCGGTGTGATGGTCTACGCGATCATGGTGCTGCTCGGCCGGTACATCAACTTCACCCTCGACCTCGCGGGCATCGCCGGTCTGATCATCGGTATCGGTATGACCGCCGACTCGTTCGTGGTGTTCTTCGAGAGAATCAAGGACGAGATGCGGGAGGGACGCAGTTTCCGGTCCGCGGTACCGCGCGGCTGGGCCCGTGCGCGCCGGACCATCCTGTCCGGTAACGCGGTCAGCTTCATCGCCGCCGCGGTGCTGTACATCCTCGCGGTCGGGCAGGTGCGCGGCTTCGCGTTCACCCTCGGCCTGACCACCATCCTCGATGTCGTCGTGGTGTTCCTGGTGACGTGGCCGCTGGTCCACCTGGCCTCGAAGTCGCCGTTCTGGTCGAAGCCCGGTGTCAACGGACTGGGTGCCGTGCAGCAGATCGCCAAGGAACGCAAGGCTGCCGCAGCGTCGGCGAAGGAGTCACGAGTATGAGCGAATCGACCACGTCCCGGTCTGCGTCGCAGACAGACCCCGAGTCTTCGCTGTCCGATTCGGGCGTCAACCAGTCGTCGATGCCCCAGCACAGCCTGCTGTCGCGGCTGTACACCGGAACCGGCGCCTTCGAGGTCGTCGGGCGTCGCCGCTTCTACTACATCCTGACCGGCACGATCGTGCTGATCTCGTTGCTGAGCATCCTCGTCCGCGGGTTCACCCTCGGTATCGATTTCGAGGGTGGTTCGCGGATCCAGTTCCCCGCCGGCGGCGGGGTGGAGACCGCGCAGGTGGAGGAGGTCTACTCCGAGGCGCTCGGCATGGACCCCGTCTCGGTGCAGACGGTGGGCTCGGGTTCGAGCGCGACCGTGCAGATCCGCTCCGAGGCACTCGACGCGGCGCAGGTGGTGACGCTGCAAAACGCGTTGTACGACGAGTTCCAGCCGAAGGACAGCGACGGCAACGTCAGCAAGAACGTGATCAGCGTCGCCGACGTCAGCGAGACGTGGGGCGGGCAGATCACCCAGAAGGCGCTGATCGCGCTGCTTGTGTTCCTGGTGATCGTGAGCGTGTACATCGCCGTCCGGTTCGAGCGGGACATGGCGATCGCCGCGATCGTCGCGCTGTTCTTCGACATCGCCGTCACCGCCGGCGTGTATTCGCTGGTCGGCTTCGAGGTGACCCCGGCGACCGTCATCGGCCTGCTGACGATTCTCGGTTTCTCGCTCTACGACTCGGTGGTGGTGTTCGACAAGGTCGAGGAGAACACACGCGGGATTCTGCACCTGACCCGTCGCACCTACGCCGAGCAGGCGAACCTGGCGATCAACCAGACGCTGATGCGGTCCATCAACACCACCCTGATCAGCGTCTTGCCGGTGCTCGCGCTGATGGTGGTCGCGGTCTGGATGCTTGGTGTCGGAACGCTGAAGGACCTGGCGCTGGTGCAGCTCGTGGGCATCATCGTCGGCGCCTACTCGTCGATCTTCTTCGCGACACCCCTGCTGGTCACGTTGAAGGAGCGGTGGGGTCCGGTCGCCGCGCACACGCGAAAGGTCCTCGCTCGCCGCGCGACCCTGGCACAGGGCGGTGCGCCGAAGGCCGGCACCCCGGCCGCCGAGGTCGCCGCGTCCACGGCGGACACCGCCGTCCCGCGCCGCCGGTCGGCGGCGACCGCACCCACACCGGGCTCACGTCCCACCGGGAAGCGCAACAAGAAGAGGCACTGACATGCCCGCATCGCACAGCACCCGGCGCGGTGCGCAGACCCGACGCGGCCGTACTGCGGCCGTGTCGGGTGCCGGCCTCCTCGCGACCGTGCTCCTCGCCGGCTCGCTCGTCGGATGTTCCGAGGAGGGCGAGCAGATCCCGTCGATCGGGTACGCCATCGACAACACGATCACCACGTACAACGGCAACAGCGTCGCGGGTGCGGTGTCGGGGGCGCGTCAGGCGTTCGCGCGGGTGCTGCCCGGGTTCAACTACACGGGACCGGAAGGCGGACCGGTGGCCGACACGGACATCGGTACCGCCAACGCGATGCCCGGGGATGCTCTGACGATCCAGTACAAGCTCAATCCCAACTCCGTCTACTCCGACGGCGTGCCGATGTCCTGCGACGATCTGGTGCTGACGTGGGCGGCGAACAGTGGCCGTTTCCCGATGTTCGATGCGGCGAGTACGGCCGGCTACTCGGACATCGACCGGATCGACTGCCAGACCGGCTCGAAGGATGCCGTCGTCACGTTCAAGGCGGGACGGAATTTCACCGACTGGAAGTCGTTGTTCGGCGCGACGTCGATGATGCCGGCGCACGTGGTCGCCAGCGCCGCCGGCGTGCCCGACGTCGTGGCCGCCGTACAGAATTCGGACGCGGAAGCGTTGACGCGCGTCGCGGACTTCTGGAACAACGGATGGACGATGGCACCTGGCGACCTCGACCTCGCCAAGTTCCCCGCGTCCGGCCCCTACAAGGTCGAATCGTTCTCCGAGGACGAGGGCCTCGTGCTGGTGGCCAACGACCGGTGGTGGGGGAACCGTCCGGCCACCTCGCGGATCGTGGTGTGGCCCAAGTCTTCCGACGTGAGCGCGCGGATCGGTGACGGTTCGGTCGAGGTCGTCGACGTCGCCGCGGGATCGGCGCCCGATCTGGACCTCGGCGGGTTCGACGTGACGGAGGTGCCGTCGCGCAGCGTCGAGCAGTTCGTCCTGTCCACCTCGGGCCTGTTCGAGAACGCAGCCGGACGGCGGGCGTTCGCGGCGTGCCTGCCCCGGGAGGAGCTGGCGTCGAAGTTCGGGATCGCCGCGGAGTCGGACGAGGCAGGTGGAGCGTCCGGGGGCCCGGTCGACACGCGGGTCACCGCCCCCGACAGTCTCGTTCACCAGACGGTGGCCGGTGCCGTCGGCGGCCGGTACGAGACGGCGGACACGGCAGCGGCGACGGACGCTCTGGCCGACACCGGCAACACGTCGGCGACGGTCCGCGTCGGATATCTCGGTCCGAACCCGCGCCGCGCCGAGATCGTGGCGGCCGTGGCGGCGGCGTGTGCCCCAGCCGGTATCACCGTGCAGGACGTCGCGTCGCCCGAGTTCACCCCGTCCATGCTGCGCGACGGGCAGGTGGATGTGGTCCTCGCGGGCACGGCCTCCGCTCCCGGCGCCGCGGGCACGGCAGCGGCCACCACCGCGATGTACGCCCTCCGCAGCGGAATCCGATCGAACTTCGGGGACTACAGCAACGGCCGTGTCGATCAGATCGTCGATCAACTCTCGGTCGACAGCTTGACCGCCACCCAGCTGTCGCTGTCGACGGAGGCGGAGAACATCCTGTGGTCGGACGTGCCCACGGTGCCGCTGTTCGATCAGCCGCGGACCGTCGCGTTCGCAACAGGTTTGCAGGCGGGAGCAGTCAATCCGACGCGATCGGGCGCCGGCTGGAACATGGACAGGTGGGTTCTGCACAGGTGATCGACCATTCTTCGGCCCGTGACGCCGTCACCCGGCTCACCCGATGGGCCGACGACTTTCCGCAACCCGGGGTGCGGTTCGCCGACCTGACGCCGGTTTTTTCCGATGCGGACGGTTTCCGTGTCGTCGTCGACGCGCTCGCCGCCTGCGCCCCGGAGGCGGATGTGATTGCCGCCGTCGACGCCCGAGGGTTCCTCCTCGGCGGCGGCGTCGCCCGGGAACTGGGCTCCGGTGTGGTGGCCGTGCGGAAGTCGGGCAAACTGCCGCCGCCGGTGCTGTCGCAGTCGTACACCCTCGAATACGGTACGGCCACGCTGGAGATTCCGGCCGGCTCGATCGGTCTGGACGGGCGCTCCGTGCTCGTCGTCGACGACGTGCTGGCCACCGGTGGAACCCTCGACGCCACGGCGCGACTGGTGGAATCCGCAGGTGCCCGGGTGATCGGTGTCGCCGTGGTCCTGGAGATCGCCGCGCTGGGCGGTCGGGAGCGGCTCGGAAAGTACCCGCTCACGTCCCTCGTCACGGTCTGAGTACTAAAGTTGTGCCTGGTGGTCGTCACGGCCACCGGGGCGCATGCCCGAGACCAACCAGGGCCGCACGGCCCGAGCCATTTCAGTGGTAGGAGGTGACGGCATGACTTCGAATCTTGATCGGTCGCAGAACACGGGATCAACCTCGTCTGCGCAATCCGATGCCGAGTCACCTGCAGCGAACCCGGCTTCCGGTAACAACCGTGGAGCACAGGGATTCGCCGTTCCGGCGTCCGCATCGCGCCGGGTACGAGCGCGACTCGCCCGGCGCATCACGGGTCAACGGAACACGACCATCCGGCCGGTTCTCGAACCTCTCGTCAGCCTGCATCGTGAGCTCTATCCCAAGGCGGACCTGGCGCTGCTGCAGCGCGCCTACGACGTCGCGGAGGAGCGGCACGCGAGCCAGCGCCGCAAGTCGGGCGACCCGTATATCACGCATCCGCTCGCCGTCGCCAGCATCCTCGCGGAACTGGGAATGGACACGACCACGCTGGTCGCGGCCCTGCTCCACGACACCGTCGAAGACACCGGGTATTCCCTCGAGCAGTTGACCGACGAGTTCGGCGAAGAGGTCGCCCACCTCGTCGACGGCGTCACCAAACTCGACAAGGTGGTGCTCGGCAACGCCGCCGAGGGCGAGACCATCCGCAAGATGATCATCGCGATGGCCCGCGACCCCCGTGTGCTGGTGATCAAGGTCGCCGACCGGCTCCACAACATGCGGACCATGCGGTTCCTGCCGCCCGAGAAGCAGGCCCGCAAGGCCCGCGAAACCCTCGAGGTAATCGCACCTCTGGCCCACCGGCTGGGCATGGCGACCGTGAAGTGGGAACTCGAGGACCTGTCCTTCGCGATCCTGCATCCCAAGAAGTACGACGAAATCGTGCGGCTCGTCGCCGATCGGGCGCCGTCCCGCGACACCTACCTCGCGAAGGTGCGTGCGGAGATCAACGCGACCCTGACGGCGTCGCGCATCAACGCCGTCGTCGAGGGCAGGCCCAAGCACTACTGGTCGATCTACCAGAAGATGATCGTCAAGGGCCGCGACTTCGACGACATCCACGACCTGGTCGGTGTGCGGATCCTGTGCGACGAGGTCCGCGACTGCTACGCGGCCGTCGGCGTCGTCCATTCGCTGTGGCAGCCGATGGCGGGCCGGTTCAAGGACTACATCGCACAGCCGCGTTACGGCGTGTACCAGTCGCTGCACACCACGGTGGTCGGACCCGAGGGCAAACCGCTCGAGGTGCAGATCCGCACCCACGACATGCACCGGACCGCCGAGTTCGGTATCGCCGCGCACTGGCGGTACAAGGAGAGCAAGGGCAGGCACTCCGGTGACGTTGCCGAGGTCGACGACATGGCGTGGATGCGTCAGCTCCTCGACTGGCAGCGTGAGGCCGCCGACCCGGGGGAGTTCCTCGAGTCGCTCCGCTACGACCTCGCGGTCAAGGAGATCTTCGTCTTCACACCCAAGGGCGACGTGGTGACGCTGCCCGCCGGGTCGACACCCGTCGACTTCGCGTACGCCGTGCACACGGAGGTCGGGCACCGATGTATCGGCGCCCGGGTCAACGGCAGGCTGGTGGCGCTCGAACGCAAGCTCGAGAACGGCGAGGTGGTGGAGGTCTTCACCTCCAAGGCCGTCAACGCAGGCCCGAGCCGCGACTGGCAGACGTTCGTCGTCTCCCCACGCGCCAAGACGAAGATCCGGCAATGGTTCGCCAAGGAACGCCGTGAGGAGGCGCTCGAGGCGGGCAAGGACGCCATCGCGAAGGAGGTGCGGCGGGTCGGGCTGCCGCTGCAGCGCCTGATGAACGCCGAATCGATGGCGTCCATCGCGCACGAACTGCACTACACCGACGTGTCGATGCTGTACACGGCTGTCGGTGAGAGCCACGTGTCGGCGCAGCACGTCGTCCAGCGTCTGGTGGCCCACCTGGGCGGCGTCGGCGACGTCGAGGAGGAGCTGGCCGAGCGGTCGACTCCGTCCACGATGCCGATGCGGCCGCGGAGCACCGGCGACGCGGGTGTGCTGGTTCCCGGCGCGGAGGGCACGGTCGCCAAGCTGGCCAAGTGCTGCACACCCGTTCCCGGCGACGAGATCATGGGCTTCGTGACCCGGGGCGGCGCGGTCAGCGTGCACCGCACCGACTGCACCAACGCGGGCTCCCTGCAGGAGCAGTCCGAGCGCATCATCGCGGTCAAGTGGGCGCCGTCGCCGTCGTCGGTGTTCCTGGTGGCCATCCAGATCGAGGCGCTCGATCGGCACCGGCTGCTGTCGGACGTGACGAAGGCGCTCGCCGACGAGAAGGTCAACATCCTGTCGGCGTCCGTGACGACGTCCGGCGACCGGGTGGCGATCAGCAAGTTCACGTTCGAGATGGGCGACCCGAAGCATCTCGGGCACGTGCTGAACGTGGTCCGCAACGTCGAGGGCGTGTACGACGTGTACCGGGTGACGTCCGCCGCGTAGCAACGCCGAACAGGACGGTCGTTCGATCAGTTCGAACGACCGTCCCGTTCGTGTAGCCGGGGGAGGGCGTCAGCCGACCTTCGCGGTCTCGATCTGCACCGGGGTGTTGGGCTTGCCGCCGCCCGCGGACATGGATCCGTCGTCGCCGTCCGCCGCGATCTTCTCGACCGTCGCGAGGCCCTCCTCGGAGATCGTCCCGAACACGGTGTAGTTGGGCGGGAGCACCGAGTCGGCGTAGACGAGGAAGAACTGGCTGCCGTTACTGCCGGGGGTCCCGCTGTTCGCCATCGCGACCGTGCCGCGGGGGTAGACCACCGGATTCGCGAGTGCCGGATCGTTCGGCGCGAACGCCGTCTCCGGGTACTCGGTGGTGAAGCCGTAGCCCGGTCCGCCGGTGCCCTTCCCGCTGGGATCACCGCACTGCAGGACCTGCAGTCCCAGCTCCGTCGTCAGCCGGTGGCAGGGTGTGTCGTCGAAGTAGCCCTGCTGGGCGAGGCTCGTGAAGCTGTTGACCGTGCACGGGGCCTCGGCACGGTCGAGGACCAGGCCGATCGGTCCGGAGCTCGTCTGGAGGTCGACCGGGACGGTGCCCTCGGTGGAGACCCCGGACGTGGGCGGCGGCGTGACGTCCTTGGCAGCGGGCTGCCCTGCCGGATAGGCGCAGTCCACGGTGGCCGCGGCCGGTGCCGGGACCGGCGGCAGCGTGCCGAACCTGGACAGATCGAGCGACTGTTCCGCCGCGCTCGTGGTGGCCGCCTTCGATGAGGTGCCGGTCGACGAGCCGCCGGAGTCGGACGAATCCGAACAGCCGGCGAGGAGGACCGCGAGGCTCACGCCTGCGACGAGGATCGAGGTGCGTTTCATCGGTCCATCCTCACACGAGACCTCAGTCCATCCGGACGGACGTGATGTCGATGGGCAGGTTGGGCTTGCCGCCGCCCGCCTGCATCGATCCGTCGTCACCGGCCGCCGCCACCTTCTCGATGGTCGCCAGGCCCGTCTCGTCGACCTTCCCGAACGCGGTGTACTGCGGGGGCAGCTGCGAATCGGCGTAGACGAGGAAGAACTGGCTGCCGTTGCTGTCGGGCTGGCCGCTGTTGGCCATCGCGATGGTGCCGCGCGGGTACGTCACCGGCACCTGCAGCGACGGATCCGACTCCTCGTACTGGTCGGTGGGGAATTCGTTCGCGAAGCCGTAACCGGGGCCGCCGGTGCCTGCGCCCGTGGGATCACCGCACTGCAGGACCTTCAACCCCTCGGACGTGACGAGCCGGTGGCACGGGGTGTTGTCGAAGTAGTTCTGGCTCGCCAGGCTCAGGAAGTTGTTGACGGTGCACGGGGAGTCGGCGTTGTCCAGGATCAGGCCGATGTTTCCCTGCGTCGTCTGCATGCTGACGCTGACTTCCTGCAGCGTGGTGTCGATGTCGTCGGTGCGCGGCGGGTTCACCTGCTTCGCCGGCGGCTGAGTGCTGGGGGTGTACGTGCAGGACACCTTCTCGGGTAGCGGTTCGGACCGGCCCGCCGGCATCACACCGGGCGACTGCGGCGACGCCGACACCGACTCGGCCGCCGACGCTTCCGTCGCGTCGTCGTCGCCGCTGGTGAGGGCGAAGACGACGGCGCCCGCCGCCACCACGAGCACGACACCGAGCACCGAACCGGCGATCGTCAGCTGCTTACGCTTGCGTGCTCTGTCGGCGCGGCGTTCGAGCTGACGCTCGAGCTTTCGTTTGGCTGCTTCCCGGCGCTGCTCGTTGCTCGGCACTGCGGTGGTCCTCCCGTATCGGTCTGTCTGGCAGTCGGTCGATATAGCAGTTGGTCGGTGCAAACTACCCCCGGCACACGACCTCCAGAGTCTGCCATCCGAACCTGAGAACATCCTGGCGGGGCGGCGGCTTAGGCTGTAGCGACTGCAATGTCCACTCGAACAGGAGCCTCACAGGTGCTCGTCACAGGATTCCCGGCCGGGATGTTTCAGACCAACTGCTACATCCTCGCGCAGGACGATGCCCAGGAATGCGTCGTCGTCGACCCAGGACAGGACGCCGCCGAACCGCTGTTCGAGTTTCTGGAACAGTCGAATCTCACGCCGACCGCGGTGCTCCTGACCCACGGTCACCTCGACCACGTCTGGAACGCCTACGACGTCTGCGAGAAGTTCGGGATCCCCGCGTACATCCATCCCGAGGACCGGTACATGCTGTCGGATCCCGGCCGCGGCATCGGCCCGACGATGAAGCCGTTCATCGAGGGCATGACGTTCGTCGAGCCCGGCGAGGTGATCGCGCTCGCCGACGGCGACGTGATCGAGCAGGCCGGGATGTCGTTCGCCGTCGACCACACCCCGGGGCACACACAGGGGTCCGTGGTCTTCCGGACCCGGGTCGCCACCGAGAACGGTCCGGTCGAGATCGCCCTCACCGGTGACACCCTGTTCCAGGGGTCGATCGGTCGCAGCGACCTGCCCGGCGGCAACCACGAACAGTTGCTGCAGTCCATCGCCGACAAGCTTCTGATCCTCGCCGACGACACGGCGGTTCTCCCCGGGCACGGCGGGTCGAGCACCGTCGGCGCCGAACGTGGGTCGAACCCGTTCCTCGTTGGACTCTCGGGATCGAAATAAGGAAAAGTAACGACAGTGAGCAAAGCCAGCACCTTCTCCGCCCCCAAGGGCGTCCCCGATTACGTCCCGCCGCAGTCGTCCGAGTTCGTCGCGGTCCGTGACGGACTCACGCGCGCTGCGCGACTGGCCGGATACGGCCACATCGAACTTCCCATCTTCGAGGACACCGGGCTGTTCGCCCGCGGGGTCGGCGAGTCCACCGACGTCGTCAGCAAGGAGATGTACACGTTCGCCGACCGCGGTGATCGTTCGGTGACCCTGCGGCCCGAGGGCACGGCGGGCGTCATGCGGGCCGTGATCGAACACGGCCTGGACCGCGGCCAGTTGCCGGTGAAGCTGAGCTACGCCGGACCGTTCTTCCGCTACGAGCGACCGCAGGCCGGTCGTTACCGCCAGCTGCAGCAGGTCGGGGTGGAGGCCATCGGCGTCGACGACCCCGCCCTCGACGCCGAGGTCATCGCCATCGCCGACGCGGGGTTCCGGGGCCTCGGCCTCGACGGGTTCCGGTTGGAGATCACGTCCCTCGGTGACGACACGTGCCGGCCGCAGTACCGGGAACGGTTGCAGGAGTTCCTGTTCGCCCTTCCCCTCGACGAGGAGACGCGTCGGCGGGCGGAGATCAACCCGCTGCGGGTTCTCGACGACAAGCGCAAGGAGGTGCGCGAGATGACGGCGGATGCACCGCTCATGCTCGACCACCTCTCGGACACGGCGAAGGCGCACTTCGACGAGGTCCTCGCACACCTCGACGCGCTGAGTGTGCCGTACGTGGTGAACCCGCGAATGGTCCGCGGCCTCGACTACTACACGAAGACGACGTTCGAATTCGTCCACGACGGTCTCGGTGCGCAGTCGGGTATCGGCGGCGGCGGACGGTACGACGGCCTGATGGCGCAGCTCGGCGGTCAGCCGTTGTCCGGCATCGGTTTCGGGCTCGGCGTCGACCGGACCGTCCTCGCGCTCGCTGCCGAGGGCAAGACCGCAGGCTCGACCGCCCGCTGTGAGGTCTTCGGCGTACCCCTGGGCGAGGAGGCGAAGGCGAAGCTGGTGGTGATCGCTCAGCAGTTGCGCGCCCAGGGGATTCGAGTCGACCTCGCGTACGGCAACCGCGGGGTGAAGGGCGCGATGAAGGCCGCCGACAGATCCGGCGCCGCGCTGGCACTCGTGCTCGGCGACCGCGACATCGCCGACGGGACGGTGGGAATCAAGAATCTCGCCACCGGCGATCAGGAATCGGTCTCCTCGGCGGACGTCGTCGCACGCGTCGGAGCCATCCTTGGCGCGTGACGACACCGCGCCGGTGTCACTCGACCTCGTTCCGATCGAGTTGATCGCACCACGGCTCAAACGGGTCGCGGCGATCGCCATGCTGATCGGTGTGGTGGTCGGCGTCCTCGTCGGGTTCTTCGGGCCCGTGTGGGTCGGTGTGACGGTCGGGGCCGTGATCGCGGTCCCGACCGCCGCGTCCGCTCTCCTCACGTTGCGGCGACGCATCACACTGCAGACCGGGCGAATCCGGTCCACGGGTGGGCTGCGCAGCAGGCACGTCGACGTCACGAGGGCGGTCGCAGCGGAACTGGTGGTCCGTTCGGCTCGCGTCAGCGAGGTGAGCGTCCGGATCACGGACCCCGACGGGAGCCTCGCGATACCGCTCGCCCTCTACACGACCGACGGCGGCCGTGAACTCGAGATCCTCGGGCTCCGCAGGCTGGCCGACGCCCTGACGACGAGCGAACTGGTGCCGGCAGCCGCGATCGCGTCGGTGCTCATCGAGCAACTACGCGCGGAAGCGCGCGGCGCGGCCCTTCCCGAACGCCCCCTGTTCCGGGCCGTGGAACTGGTGCGTTCGGAAGGCCGCGTGCCCACCACCACGCTCACCGATCACGAGGTGGCAGCGCTCCTCGACTGAGCGATCAGCTCCGGTCGCCGAACGGACTGTCGTCGAGATCCTCGCCGCCGATCACGGCGGGCACGACCATCGGGAGGTCGCCGACGCACGCGTTGTTCTCGCCGGCGTTGACGAGGTAGCTGGGTGTGGACCGGCCGCTCAGCTGGTCGTCGCCCCCACGCCCGGCGCCGGCCATCCCGGCGCCGCCCATGGGCCCGCCAGGTGACGAGGTGGCGGCCGGAGCGGCGCACTGTTTCGGAGTGGTCCCGGTATCACCGGGGCACAACCGGCACGGTGACCGTTCCGCGAGGTACGGAACCGCCACCCGCGGAGACGCTTCCGCCCACGCCGCCACCGTACACGCCGATGCCCGCGCCGCCGGCGATGCCCACCGCACCCGGAACTGCGCCCGCTGCCCCATGTGCGGGAACGACGGCGGATTTCGCCGACGGGGCGTCGGCAGGCAGGTCGGACGAGGAGACACTCGCCGCCTGGGTGCTCGCCGACACCACGTCGCCGAGGCTGTCGGTGAAGGTGGAGATCATCGTTGCCCACACCCTCGATCACGCTGGACGCGATGGCGAACGGTGACGTCGGTGCGGCTCCCGATACGGCTCCGGGCACAGGGGCGGCGGTACCGGACCGGGCGCAGCCAGTCCGTTCATCGTGAGGGTCTGTTCGTTCAGTTCGGTGCGCGTCTGCGTCACGATACCGATGGCCGCCTTGAGGTGCGTGGCCGCGGACGCGAGCAGCATTGCCTGCCCGGGTGGAGTCATCACAATCGGCGCGGCGGTAACGCAGTAGCTGCGAACGACTCCGAGGTAGTCATGAGGTTCGCGTTGCCCCGCGGCGTGGACGCGGCGGACGTCTGGGTGCTCGAGATCTCCGGTGCCGCGTTCGCTCGTTCCGTGCCGCTCGACTGAGCGTCTACGTAGATCTCGGACTGTCTGCCACTGGTGTGGCGGGCGCCTGAGATGGACGTGTGTCACGGCTACCCGTATCACCGTGCGGTGGTGTGGGTTGGACCGTGTCCCACACCGACGCTTGTGGTGCAGGAACATGCTGTTTCGGATTCACCCCCAACCGCCGTGGTGCGGTGGGCAGGCTGCGGCGGACCCGGCGATGCCGGGGCCTGCTCGGGGTCGGACCGGTTTTGTCGCGGCACCTGCGTATCGGCGCGTGCTCGGCGACCCGGACCGCGGGCAGCTGCCCCCGCCGGCGGGTGACGTTGTTCTTGCCGAGGAGCGCGCGTTTGGCCAGGTTCACCCCCGCGAGGTGGTCGCGGTTGCCGCCGACCCGGCAGCCCGGGCACCACGCGGTGTGGTACCCGCCGGGACGGGCAAGTGGTTCGTCGCAGCCCGGACACCATGCGGACGATCCTCGGGCGGGCACCGAGACCACCGTGATGCCGGCACCGGTGGCGGTGTGCGCGAGGGCGGCGACCGCTTGGCGGCGGGCGGACTGCGCGGCCCGGTTGTTGTTGACCCGCCCGTGTCCGCGGGTCTCGAGGGTGCTGAGATCTTCCACCGCGATCACCTGCGCTCCCGCGGTGGTGGCGTAGTCGGTGACCTGGCGGGCGAAGTGGAAGGCGAGTTCCCGGTTGATCTTCCCCCGCTTGGCACCCACCGCGGTGCGGTGTTCGTCGAGGACGGCGATCTTCGCCTCCAGCTGGGCGCGGACCTCCGGTGGGGCGGTGGCGGCCAGCCGGGTCAGCCGGGCGGCCTTGGCGTGCAGCAGCTGCCCCTCGGCCTGCAGGCGCGCCAGTTTGATTCCGAGGCCGCGGTCGTCGTAGGTGAAGCCCCGGTAATCCGACACCAGCCCCTCCGGGCTGTCGGTGGTGATGGCGGCGGCACCGAGCGTGGACGGGGACCAATCCACCCCCACCGCGACCGCGGCCGAGTCCAGGTCGCCTGCCGGGACGAGTTCGGTGGCGGCGCACCGCCACAACAGACCCCGGTGGTCGAGGACCAGGATCGGCAGAGGCCAATCGATGACAGGCCGGCCGCACAGGTGCGCGGGGATGGCCGCGGTCAGCCGCACCCGCCGCCACTGCGCCCGCCCCACCGGCGCGGGACAGGTCGGCAGCTTCACCGTCAACACCAGCTCATGCTCTGCGACGGTGACGGCAAGCTGCGCGAGCTGCCGATCGGTGGCCGACAGTCGGGCCATGGCCGCGATCTGCGGTGGTCCCTGCAGGTCGGTGATCCGCAACCGGCCGGCCGGTGCCCCGCCACTGGAGCGGGCGCGTGCGGCGAGCTGGCGCCGCACACCCCGAGCGAAACCCGAGGGCACAGAGTCGCCCGGCTCGGTGGGTGCGGTCAGACGACCGGTGGCCGGGTCGAATCGGGTCGACAGTGCCGCGATCGCGGTGTCCCGGTAGGTCAGGGTCCGCAGGGTGGCCAGCACCTGCGCGGTCACCACCCGGCTCACCCGCGACGGCACATAGACCCCGTCCGGATAGGACGGATCCCAGCCGAGCCGCGCCGCGGCGACATGACCCTGTGCGGGCAGCCTGCGGTCCTGGCGGTCACGGCCGGCGGCGAGCACGTCGAACGTCGCCGGCCGCCACAGCCGCGACACCAACTCGGCGCCAGCACCTGCAATCAGATCGAGCAGCCACCCCACCCGGGTGTCGACGTCATCGAGGCCGATCCGCTCACCGGTCGCGTCGTCGACCGCCACGTGGGCGCGGGTGGTGAACGCGAACTGCCGCGGCGTCGTGGAGACCCCGTCGTTGATTCCGTGGCGACCAGAGCGCCCAGAAACCACGCCGGACAACGATGCCGGCACCGCCGTTACGTCATCCATCAACCCTCCCACCAGTACATGTGGCAACCGGGTGCGTAAGACCTCGACAGTAACGCCGACCTCCGACATTTTGAGGTTGCCCCTTGAGAGTGGACACCGGATTTCATGCGGCAACTGACAGCGTAGACGACGCGATGAGTCGTTGTTCGAACTCCACTGGGGTGAGGTATCCGAGGGCGGAGTGACGGCGACGTCGATTGAAGTACGAGAGCCACTCGAACAGCTCCAGCCGTGCCTGCGACTTCGACGTCCAACTCCGTCCGTGCAGCCACTCCCTCTTGAGTCCTTGGAAGAACGACTCGGCGAGAGCATTATCGTAACTTGACCCGACCCGTCCTCGACTTTGCTGAATCCCATGACGGCGGCAGACATCGACGAAAGATGCTGCGGTGTACTGTGATCCGCGATCGCTGTGGAAGATAACGCCACCGACGTCACCACCGCGGGTGCGCACCGCCATCTCGATCGCGTCCGTGACGAGCTCGGTGCGCATGTGGTCAGCGATCGACCAGCCCACCACCCGGCGTGAGCAGATGTCGATCACCGTGGCCAAGAACAACCACGAGGATCCCACCGGGATGTAGGTGATGTCCCCACACCACTTGGTATCGACAGCCGTAGCGGTGAAGTCTCGCATCACCAGATCCGGCACCGACGGAGCCGACTTGTCCGCGATGGTCGTGCGCTTGCTGCGGCGCAGGTGCCTGCCCACCACGTGGTGGATTCGCATCAGCCGGGTCACCCGTTTGCGGTTGATCTTGCGTCCGCGGGAGCGGAGTTCGGCGTGAACCCGCGGGGCGCCGTAGGCGCTCCGGTGCTCGGTATGGATTGCGCGGATCTCGGCGACTGTCGCGGCTTCCTCGGCCTGCCGCTCGATTCGGGCCGGCTCCGTGATCAGGTGCTTGTAGTAGGCGGAACGGGAGGTCCCGAGCGCCCGGCACAGCCGCTGCACGCCGAACTCGGCGCGATGGTCGGAGATGAAGTCCCAGCGGCGGGTCTTCACTTCACCTCCTTTGCGAAATACGCGGCTGCCCGGCGCAGAATCTCGCGTTCGAGCTGCCATTCCTTTTCCGCACCGCGCAGCCGCGCGTTCTCCGCGCGCAGCCGCGCGAGCTCGTCCGCCTCGGTCCCGTCGGCGCCGGTACTGCGGTCCTGCGAGCGCGCGTTACGGGCGGCGGTGTCCTTGCGGACCCACGTCCGTAGCGTCTCGCCACTGACGCCCACATCCGCGGCCACATCCGCGTACGTGCGTTTACCGTCGGCCGCGCGGTACAACGCGACCGCGTCTTTCCGGAATTCCTCCGTGTACAGAGACTGGCGTCCCACCTCGACATCCCTCCTGGCTCTCCTAGAACCATTGTCAGGGGTGTCCACTCCAAGGGGGCAGCCTCAATTTAGCCTCGGGGGGAGTCCGCAGGCGGGCCGAACGTCCGACCGGGACACCTGGTGATCCCTGGCTTTTTGAGTGGTCGTCTGCGGGCTCGGTGTCTGGTCGAGCGGTGTCCTTGTTCGGGAACTGGGAGCCGGCCGGTAGGCGTGGACTCCTGCTTAGAGAATGTCTGGGCCGTGGCCGCGATGGTGAGTCACCTGGTGAACAGGGATGTGGACCGACAGGAGCAATGACGATGGCATTGACGTTGGGGATCGACGTGGCTGTCCGGGCCGAGCGTCAGACAACGCTGGCCCGTGATGGTGCCACGGTATGGCGTGGCCGTTCTGGCCACGGCCGGCCGATCTGGAACGGTTGTGGGCGGACTTGTGTCGCTTGCCAGGGTGATGGGACCACCTCGTTGCCACGAGCATGGGACCACCCGAAGGTGTCATCGAGCATCGACCTCGCCTTCTGAACTGTCAATGGCACCACGCCCGGGGCGGGTGCGTTGCCGGTAGGACGGTCCCTCGATGACGAGGGTGTGTGCCGCGGAGGTGAGCCGATCGATCGCCGACTGCGCGAGCAGGGCATCGGTGGTCATCGACAGCCACTCGATTGGAAGTGGCATACGTTCGTTCTCTCGGAAATTGCCTGCGAGCTGGTCATTCAGCCCGGTTTGGGGAGTCCACTGTTTTCGAGGTGGGATTCCATTCGTGTCGGTACCACCTTGACGAGCAAGGTGGCCTTAACCTATGTGGTATGAGTCACACATTTCGTGTGGTGCAGGGCAGGACGGTCGAGGTCGCCCACGCGTCGACCGATCCGCTGACCTTTCAACTCGAATGCGTCGAGGCGTTCGTGACCTCGCGGGTGGTCCGAGGCTTCAGCGCGGTGACCATCGAGAACGAGACAGGTGAGCTCGAGCGGATGCTGGCGGCGCTGGGCAAACCGGTGTGGGAGGCCACCGCCGACGATGTCGATCGAGTGGTCGGAGCGATGGCCGCGGACGGCTTGCTGGCGTCGACTCGACGCAGATATGTGCAGGCGCTGAGCAGTTTTCACCGGTTCCTGATCACCCGCCGCGCCGGGGTGATCGAGGCGATGTTCGGGGTGCGGTTGACGAACCCGATCGACGAGTTCAATGCGAGCCGTCATGTCGGTGACGATTCACCGAGGCTGCTTCCACCTCCGAGCGTGAGTCGGGTGGCCGTCTTCTTCGACTTCCTCAAGGAACGGATCGGCTCGGCTCGCAAGTACGCGCCAGCGGCCCGGGATTATGCGCTGTTCCGGACCTTGTATCACGCCGGGTTGCGCTCCGATGAGGCGTCCAAACTCGAGATCGCGGACGTCTACTTCGGGCGGGGCCCGTTCGGGAAGTTGCATGTGCGGTTCGGCAAGGGTGCCCGCACCTCCGGGCCGCGGCCGCGGTGGGTTCCGATGCTCGACCACCTCGATCTGGTGGTGCGGTGGTATCTCGAGGATGTACGACCGAAGTTGCCGGAATCGGCGGTGTTGTTCTGCGATCAGAGTGGTGGTGCGATGGCCCGAGGCACGATCCGCAACCGTCTGCGGTATCTGCAGGATCTCGAGCACTGCTCGCCGGCGGACCGGTTCAGCCCGCACGCGCTGCGCCGGGCATGCGCCACCCACAACTACGAACGAGGAGTCGATCTCGTTGCGATACAACAGATGTTAGGGCACTGGACGGTGGGATCGACGATGCGGTACGTCCGTCCGTCGGAGACGTTCATCGAGGACGCCTACCGCAGCGCGGTGTCCGACACCGTCGCGTTCCTGCAGGGAGATGATGATGCACATTAGATGGAAACTGCGGATGGCCGCGGCGCAACGGGAAGTATGGACCGGCACCCAGCTGCGCCGTCTGCTCGCCGAACGCGGCGGACTCGAGCTGTCGTCGGCGTCGGTGTCGGCGTTGTTCACCAAGGAACCCTCGCAGATCAAGCTCAGCACGCTACTGGCGTTGTGCGCTGCGCTCGACTGCACCCCGAACGACCTGTTCGACCTCGACACCACGCCCGATCGGGTCCCCGCCGAGCCCTCGGCGCCGACAGCATCGGAGCCCGCGGCGCGGCGAGTCGGCGGCCGGTCGATGCCGCCGGTGTGACGACGAAAGTCGGGGACTGCACCCGCTGCGGTCGGCCGCGGGGCCGACTCGGCCGCGATTTGTGCTGCCGGTGCTGGCGCAACGCGGTCGCCGCTGCGGCGAAGTCGCCGTGTCCCCGTTGCGGGATCGAGCGGGTCTTGAGTCCGGACACCGGGCGATGCCGGTCGTGTTCGCGCACCTGCCACGACTGCGGTGCCGTCGTGCGCCGCAAGGGCGAGACCCGGTGCCTGCGGTGCCGCCGCCGTCACGACCTCGCCGCCGCCCGCCGACGCTGTCCGCGTTGCGGCCGCGACGGCTACTTACGCGAACACACCGGTTGGTGCGGACCGTGCTCACACCCGGGGTCGGCGCCGAAGCCGGCCGCCGCATGCACCGAATGCGGGCGCGTGATCCGCGGCGGCGGGGCGAGGCTGTGCAACCGCTGCTGGCAACGCCGCCCCCAACGCCCCTACACCCGCGCCGAACACCTCCTCGCCGAACTGGATGATCCGCCGAATTGGCTGTGGGACTTCACCATCCACGTTGCAGATCGGTACTGTCCGGGGCAGGCGACACGTCTGGTGAGTCAGCTCGGGGCACTGCTGCGCACCGAGCCACGGGCAATGCCGCAGACCTTACTCGACCGGGCCCGCATCCCCGGCCGCTCGATCGGGTCGCTCGCGAAGACGCTCGAGGACTTCTTCACCGCCCGCGCTCTTGCCCTGCCCACCGACCAGTCGCAGCGGCTCGCGGCCGGCCGCTGGGCGCGACGCGTGCAGGCCGTGCCCGAACCGTTGCGGCCCGCCGTCGCCGCGTTCGAACGCGCAATGCTCGACGAACGAGACCGCGCCCGCCGCGCCGGGACCCGACCCCGCACCGACACCACCATCGACAAGCGATTGGCCCAGATCCGGGACCTGTCATGCCATCTCGTCGGACGCGGAATCGAGGACTGGGCGCAGGTCGACAAGGCCGTGATCGAGAACTACCTCGCCGAGGTCTCGTCGGCCGGCGGCCGCCTGGGCGGACTTCGCCACTTCTTCCGCTTCGCTCGCCGCAGCAAGCTCATCCTGATCGATCCCACCGCCGAGCTGCGCGTGCGCAAGCCCCGCGGATTCCATGGACGGACCCTGCCGCGCTCGCGACAGCGCGAACTGTTCACGCGCTGGTGCACATCAACCGAGGTGGCGCCGAACGAGGCCCTCGTCGGCCTGATGGCGTTGATCCACGGTGCCTCACAGCACGAACTGCGTCACCTGCAGCTCGCCGACATCGATCACCAGCACCGCACGGTTCGGCTCGGCCGCCGCCCACAACCGATCCCGCTCGACCCGGCGACCTGGGCCGCACTGACCCGATGCCTCGAGCACCGCAGATCCGGCACCCACAATCCCCACGTCATCGTCACCAAGATCACCCGATCCGGGCGGACACCGGCATCCCAGCCCTACCTCGGCCACCTCCTCGACCCCGCCGACACCACGATCTCCACCCTGCGCGCCTCCCGACTGCTGGCCTTGACCAACAGCCACGATCCCAATCTGATTGCCACCACCTACGGCATGAGCGCCGAGGGCGTCCTGGCCTACTTCGCCGACCGCGTCGATCCCACCCTGCTCGCGGACCTGTGATAATTCAGGCGTCACCGTGCACACGTTCGCACGAACCTGTGCGCTTTGGAGGACTCCCTGTTCGAGCTGACGATCGTCGCCTTGCGGCGGTGGCGCTCCATGACCAACTCGTAGAAGTCGTTGGTCTCGGTGGCGTCCAGGGGCCGAAGCGCAAAATCGTCGAGGACCAGGAGATCGACGGTGGCGATGCGCCGCATCTCCGCCTCGACCGAGTGGCCGAGCCGGGCGGCGCGCAGACGGGCGAACAGCTTGTCGGCGCGGGCGCAGAGCACCGTCATCCGGCGCCGGATCGCGACGTGCCCGAGGGCGGTCGCCAGGTGCGTCTTGCCCACCCCAACCGGTCCCAGAACCAGGACCGAGTGGCCGGCCTCGGCGAACCGCAGCGAAACCAGATCCGACAGCAGGGATCGGTCGTAGCGGAGGTCGTCGAGGGCGTTCCAGGTGTCGATTCGCATCGACTGATCCAGACCGGCCTTCGCCGACCGTAAAGTGGCCGAGCGTGATTCCCGCCGGGATACCTCGTCGGCGAGGAGCAGTTCCAGGAACGCGACGTGGCTGAGCTGGTGCTGGCGGGCCAGGGCGAGTCGCTCGGGCAGGGTGTCCTTGAGGGCGCCGAGTTTGAGTGTTTTGAGGAGGGCGATCAGGTCGGCGCCGATCGGATCGACCGGCCCCGCGGGGGCGGGTGGGGTGGTCATCGTGTCTCCTTCGTGTCGGTGTTGCCGCCGGAGATCACCGTCAGATGCCCGGTCCTCTCGGTGGCGACGCCGGTCCCGGCAGTGGCGACGGTGGTCCTTTCGGTGGCAACACCGGTCCCGGTAGTGGCGACGCTGGTCCCGGTGGTGGCGATGCTGGTCCCGGTGGTAGCAGGTGTGGTCCTGTCGGTGGCGAACTCGGCGGGGTCGCGGGTGAACCGGGACGGTGCCGCCGACCCGGCGGCCGGCAGCAGCGGCGTGGTGGTCTCGGTGGCGCGTTCGAGCATCGAGGCGATCTTGCTCACCGACACCACATCCAGATCCAGCGCCGTCGAACATGCGGACTCGACCGGGCCGGGCCCGTAGCGGCGGACCAGCCCGAGCAGCCGGTAGACCGCCCGCATCGAAGATCCAGGGCAACGGATCGTCGAGCAGTCTTTCGGCGTAGATCCCGACGGCGCGGCCGTGCCCGGCGCAGGTGCCGATCAGCCGACAGATTCCCGATGCAGAGCACGAACTGGTGGTCGAGCGGGTGTGTGCCATCGACGTGGCCAAGGCCTCGGGAAGGGTATGTACCCGGACACCGGATCCGAGACGACCAGGCCGGCGGGCCAGCACGGTGTGGGACGCCCCGGCCACAACCGCCGCGATTACGGACCTCGGCGAGCAACTGGTGGCGGCGGGCATCGAGAAGATCACCGTTGAATCGACGTCGGACTACTGGCGGATCTGGTTCTATCTGCTCGAATCGGCAGGGTTGACGGTGCAGCTGGTCAACGCCCGCGATGTGAAGAACGTGCCGGGGCGCCCGAAAACGGACAAGCTCGACGCCGTGTGGCTAGCCAAACTCACCGAGAAAGGTCTACTGCGTCCGAGTTTCGTCCCGCCGCAACCGATCCGATAGCTGCGCGACTACACCCGGCTGCGGATCGATCTGACCCGCGAGCGCACCCGCTATTGGCAACGGCTCGAGAAACTGCTCGAGGACGCGCTGATAAAGGTGCCGTCGGTGGCTTCTCGTATGGACACCTTATCGGTGCGCGACATGCTGGAGGCACGGATCGCGGGCGAACGTGACCCGCGGCGGCTTGCCGGTCTGGCCCGCGGCGCGATGAAAGCCAAGCACGCCGCCCTGGTCGAGGCGCTCACCGGCCGGTTCGACGATCATCACGCCGAGCTGGCCCGGATGCTGCTCGACCAGATCGACACCCTCAACGCACAGATCGCCAGGCTCACCACCCGCATCGACGACCTGCTGGTCACCATCATCGACGAGCGCAGTGACCCGGTGCCGTCCGACGACCAGGACGCCGCGCGCGACGAGTCAGGGCTCACCACGATCGAGCGGCTCGACGAAATTCCCGGCGTCGGGCGTGCCGCCGCGCAGATCATTCTCGCCGAGGTCGGGCCGGACATGACAGTATTCCCACGCCCGCGCACCTGGTGTCGTGGGCGAAACTGTGCCCGCGCACCATCCAGTCCGGGCCGATCTAGCGCGGCGGCCGAACCGGCAAGGGCAACCCCTACCTCAAGGGAGTGCTCGGCGAGGCCGCCACCGCAGCCGCCAAGACAAACACCTTCCTCGGCGAACGCTACCGGCGAATAGTCAAACGTCGAGGCAAGCTCAAAGCCCTCGTCGCCGTCGCCCGCTCCATCCTCGTCGTGGTCTGGCATCTGCTGATCGACGCAAACGCCCGGTTCCACGACCTCGGCGCCGACTACCACACCCGCTACATCGACACCGAACGCAAGCTTCGCAGCCACCTCGCCCAGCTCGCCGCCCTCGGCTACCGCGTCACCGTCACGCCCGCGCCTAACCCAAACCCATACCTTCACAACCTGATCCGGCTCCGCAAGCTACGCCGGATGCTATGCCTGCCACTCACCTTCAGCATTTTCCGGTCAGAGGCGAAGGGGTGTTCCGCCCGCCGTCTCGGCGAGCAGTGCCCGCGACTTCGCCCGGATTTCGTCCATCGGCTTCGTCCATCCGAGGGCGCGTAGGCAGGCGTCGGCGAGGAGTCCGGCGGCACCCTCGTTCTCGGGCCCGGGAAGTAGTCCACGTTCGATGTCGGCGCGGGTTGCGATGGCGCTCTCGACTATTCGGAACGGCAGGTCGGTCAGGGCGGGGGAGGTGTCGCCCGAATCGTCGGTGATTTCCGTGAGGGCCTGGTCCGCCAGCTGCCGGTAGTGCCGGCGCAGCAGGGTTCGCTGGGCGCGGAACGGCTCGAATCGATCGGTCAGCAGTTCCGGAAGAAGATACAGCGCACCGAGATTCCATTTGGTGGCGGTGAGTTGCGTGACGTCGTAGGTGGCCAGCGCGTGCAGGCGCACCGTGGCGGGCGCGGCGGCGTCGGCGAGCCGCCCCGCGGCGGCGAGCGCGGGTGACACCGTCTCCTCGAGGAGCGCCGCCAGGATCTCCTCCTTGTTGGGGAAATGGTGGTAGAGCGATGCCTGCCGGATACCGACCATCTCGGCGATCTGCCGGGTCGAGGTGGCCGCGAAACCCTTGGTGGTGAACAACTCTCCGGCGGCGTCGAGTATCTCCTCGGGAGTGGTCTGCCCTGGTCTGCGCTGACTGGTCAGTCGGGGTCGTCCCGGCCCTGTGGTCACCGCTCCATGATGTCAGGTCGCTCGGGAATCGACGGTCTCCACCCGCAGTGAGGGTTTCGTCATGTTCCCGAAACGTAGGCAACGATGCTGTTACGGCCGGCCGCGATCTGGATACGCGGGCGTCACCCACCGAGCCACTTCCGCGAGAAAACTATCGAGCGACAGATATTGCTCTCGCCGAAGGAGTAAGCCCTTGAGTACACCCACAAGGACTGCGCAAGTGCTGACCGCGCCGGCCGCACCTCCCCGCCCGTCCGGCGGAACCGGCGTCGACGACACGGGCGACCTCGGCGAATTCGGCTACGAGCAGCAACTTCACCGTTCTCTGGGTAAGTTCGCGTCGTTCGCCGCCGGCTTCTCGTTCGTCTCCATCCTCACCACCATCTTCCAGCTCTTCGGGCTCGGATTCGGATTCGCCGGACCCGCCTTCTTCTGGACGTGGCCGGTGGTGTTCGTCGGACAGTTCATGGTGGCGCTCAACTTCGCCGAACTGGCCGCCCGGTACCCCATCTCGGGGGCGATCTACCAGTGGTCACGCCGGATGGGCGGCGAGGTGGTCGGCTGGTTCGCCGGATGGTTCATGATCCTCGCGCAGATGGTGACGGCGTCCGCCGCGGCCATCGCCCTGCAGGTCGTGCTCCCCAACGTGTGGAGCGGATTCCAGATCATCGGTGAGGACAGCACGCTGACGTCCGCGAGTGGCGCCGCCAACGCGGTGCTGCTCGGCTCGGTCCTCCTCGTGCTGACCACGTTCATCAACTGCATCGGCGTCAACTGGATGTCCCGGATCAACAACATCGGTGTGACCTGCGAGATCGTCGGGGTCATCGCGGTGATCGGCATGTTCCTCACCCACGCCCAGCGCGGGCCGGAGGTCGTGTTCGACACGGGCACGGCCGGTGCGTCACCCGGCTACGGGTGGGCGTGGATCGTGTCGGGTCTGATGGCGGCCTACGTGATGGTCGGATTCGGCTCCGCGGGCGAACTCGCCGAGGAGACACGGAACCCGCGCCGGGTCGCTCCGCGCACGATCCGCCTCGCGCTGTCCGTGTCGGCGCTCGGTGGTGGGCTCATGATCATCGGCGCGCTGATGGCCGCACCGAGCCTGACCGACGGCCGGCTCGCCGCCGAGGGCCTGCCGTACGTGCTCTCGTCGATTCTCAGCTCGCCCTGGGGCACGCTCCTGCTCGTCGACGTCGCGATCGCCGTGTTCGTCTGCACGCTGGCCATCCAGACGGCGGCGTCCAGGCTGGTGTTCTCGATGGCCCGCGACGGACGGCTGCCCGCCTCGCAGATTCTGTCGACGGTGAACACCCGCACCGGAACACCCATTGCGCCGTCGGTCCTGATCGGCCTGGTCTGCATCGGGATTCTCGCTGTCAACGTCGGGAACTCCGCCATCTTCGCGACCCTCTCGAGCGTCTGCATCATCCTGATCTACCTCGCCTACCTGATGGTCACGGTGCCGCTCCTGCTGCGCAGGCTGAAAGGCTGGCCGCACGGAGGACCGCAGGTCGACGCGGACGGACGGAAGCTGTTCTCGCTCGGACGGTTCGGCCTTCCGGTCAACATCCTGGCCGTCGGCTACGGCGCGCTGATGGTCGTCAATCTGTCCTGGCCGCGCGCCGAGATCTTCGACCCCAGCGGCGACTACCCCCTCCTGCGGTGGGCCGCCCCCGTCACCGTCGCCGCCGTGGTCGCGCTCGGATTCGCGTGCTTCCCGCGCGGCCGCACGACCCCCAACCCCGTCACGATCGGAGCCTGACATGACCTCAGTGGACACCTCGACCACCAGTGCCGCGAAGGAACACGCGCGTGCCCAGTCAGGAGTGGTCACCGACTCGATGCCGGTGGTCCCGGCGTCGTCCTGGCCCACCCCACCGTCCGACATCGATCCGGCACAGCTCACGTGGGCGGAGACGGTTCCCGGTGGCCGGTACACCACGAAGGTGCTGGGCCGCGGCACACGACTGCGACTGCGTGACCTCGCCGGCCGGGCCTGCGCCCACCTGCTGCTGTACCGGGCCGACGCGCCGTGGGAGCGGCTCAACGTCGCCGACACCGTGAAGGTGCCGTGGCAGGCGTACCTGGGCACGGGACATCCGCTGCTCTCCGATCAGGGGCGCGTGCTCGCGACGCTCGTGTCGGACGGATCCGGGCGGCACGACGCCCTCTGCGGCACCACGTCACTCGCCTCGAACACCGCGAAATACGGTGACGGCAGCCTGCATTCGGCATCCCCGGGGGGTCGTGAACTCTTCACCGTGGCGGCGGCGAAGCACGGACTCGAGCGGCGCGACCTGCCGCCGTCACTGTCGTTCTTCCACGGGGTGCGGGTGGGGGAGGACGGGTCGCTGAGCAGCATCGGATCCGCCGGCGCGGACACCGCGGTCGACCTCGTGATCCACCTCCCGGTGATCGTCCTGATCGCCAACACGGCGCACCCACTCGATCCGTCGCCGACGTACGACACGACCTCGCTCGAAATGCTCGCCTGGACCGGTGTGGACGTGGCGGAGCCCGTCGGCGCCGACCCGGAGTACCACCGAGCTTTTCTCAACACCGAAGACGTCTGGGCTGCAGCGCAGCGCCAGGGACGGGAGCAGGCATGACCACCACCATCGAGACCGCACCGCTGGTACCGGGAACGGTGATCCTGGACGAGGAAGTCGGCGCCCGCGGACCCTGGTCTGCCGTCGTCGTGGCCGGTGACGTCCTGACCATCGTCGACCTGTGCGGCAACCAGGCCGTGGACACCCTGATCTACGCGGCCGACGATCACCGGCAACGCTACTCGGCCGCCGCGACGGTGTCGGCGCAGCGAAACCTGTTCCTGACCACGGGAAGTGTCCTCCGCACCGACGATCACGACGCCCTGATGACGCTCGTCGCCGACGAGGTGGGCTCGCACGACACGGTGGGCGGCGCCTGCTCGCAGGAGTCGAACACCCTGCGGTACGGCCACCACACCAAGCATCAGCACGCCTGCGTCGAGAACTTCCTCGCCGAAGGATCCCGGTGGGGGATCGGCAAGCGGGACCTGGTGTCGAACATCAACTTCTTCATGAACGTTCCCGTCGACGCCGACGGCACGCTCGGAATCGTCGACGGCCTGTCCGCACCCGGCCGTCGCCTGGCGCTCCGCGCGGAGCGCGACGTGCTGGTGCTGGTGTCCAATTGCCCGCAGATCAACAACCCCTGCAACGGTTTCGACCCGACCCCGGTTCGGATGATCGTGACCCGGCCGACGGGAGCGCAGGCATGAGCGCCAAGATCACCGTTCACCGGCCCGGCATGCTCACCACGGTGCAGGACTTCCCCGGACGGACCGGGTACTGGCACGTCGGCGTGCCGCCGTCGGGGCCGATGGACGACCTGTCGTTCCGGCTCGGCAACACCGCGCTCGGCAACGACGAGGGCGCCGCCGGAATCGAATGCGCCATGTCCGGTCCCGCACTGCAGTTCGACGAGGACACGGTGGTGTGTGTGACGGGCGCGCCCGCGCCGGTCACCGTCGACGGAGTGCTGCAGGCGCAGTGGCGTCCGGTACGGGTTCCGGCAGGCGCAGTCCTGGACATCGGCGAGGTGGCAGGACCCGGCCTCCGCATCTACGTACTCGTCCAGGGCGGGCTCGACGTCGACGACTTCCTCGGCAGCGCCTCGACGTTCACGCTCGGCAAGTTCGGCGGACATCAGGGCCGCACGCTGCGGCAGGGCGATGTTCTCGCGGTCGGCGAGCACACCGGCGCCCGCGCGGCCGCCGTCCCCGCCGAATACGTTCCGGCCCTGTGCCGTCGCTGGGAGATCGCGGTCACCGAGGGCCCGCACGGAGCACCCGAGTTCTTCACCCGCGCCGACATCGACACGCTGTACCGGACCGACTACGAGGTGCACTTCAACTCGGACCGCACCGGGGTGCGGTTGATCGGCCCCAAGCCCGACTGGGCCCGCACGGACGGCGGCGAGGCCGGACTGCATCCGTCCAACATTCACGACAACGCGTATTCGGTCGGTGCCCTGGACTTCACGGGGGACACCCCGATCCTCCTGGGCCCGGACGGACCGAGCCTCGGTGGGTTCGTGTGCCCCGTCACCGTCGTCGCGGCGGAACGCTGGAAGCTCGGACAACTGGCGCCCGGCGATGCCGTGCGCTTCGTGCCGATCAGGGCCGACCGGGCCGCGTCCACGCGGGCACTGGGTCCCGCGCGGCGGGCGGCGCACTCGACGGTCTTCTCCACCACCGGCGACCGCGACGACGGCGTGATCGCCCGGCGCGACGGCGAGACCGCCGTGACGTACCGGCGGTCCGGCGACGACAACGTCCTGGTCGAATACGGCGACATGACCCTCGACCTGGCACTGCGGGCCCGCGCCCACGCGTTGCACCAGCGACTCGAGGTCGAGAAGCCCGCCGGGCTCCTCGACCTGACACCGGGCATCCGCTCGCTGCAGGTCCGGGTCGACCCCGACGTGCTGCCGATCCCTAAGCTCATGGGGCTGCTCGGCGAGGCGGAGGACGCGCTGCCCGCGGCGAACGAACTCGTGGTGCCGAGCCGGTCCGTGCGGATGCCGCTGTCGTGGGACGACCCCTCGACGCGTGAGGCGATCCAGCGCTACATGCACGGTGTCCGTTCCGACGCACCGTGGTGCCCGTGGAACATCGAGTTCATCCGCCGCATGAACGGGCTCGGCAGCGTCGACGACGTCTTCGACACGGTCTACGGAGCGGAGTACATGGTGCTCGGGCTCGGAGACGTCTACCTCGGCGCACCCGTCGCGACACCACTCGACCCGCGGCATCGGCTGGTCACCACGAAGTACAACCCGGCCCGCACGTGGACGCCGGAGAACGCGGTCGGTATCGGCGGCGCATACCTGTGCATCTACGGAATGGAGGGCCCGGGCGGCTACCAGTTCGTCGGCCGAACCACCCAGGTGTGGAACCATCGGCATCCCGAGAGGTCGGGACCGTTCGAGGACGGCACCCCGTGGCTGCTGCGCTTCTTCGACCGGATCTCCTGGTACCCCGTCGAACCGGACGAGCTGATGGACCTGCGATCCGACGTCGCGGCCGGTCGCGGCGGCGGCATCGAGATCACGGAGGGCACGTTCTCGCTCGCCGAGCACCAGCAGTTCCTTACCGCCAACGCCGAATCGATCGGCGACTTCCGGGCCGAGCAGGCCGTCGCGTTCGCCGCCGAGCGGCAACGCTGGTCCGCGGCAGGGGAGTTCGCGACGGTGGGCTGACCGCGTTACGCGAGCATGTCGGTGAAGCTGTCCGGCCTGGGTGTGTCCGCGCGTTCCCGGGGCACGTAATGCACTTCGACGACCCCGTTGCCGTACGACTCGGTGCCCACCAGTTCGAGGCCACGTTGGTCGGAGATCTCCGAGAACCAGGAGGCGCCCGGTGACACCACCGGGTAGACGAAGAGATAGAACTCGTCCACCAGCCCCAGCGCGAGGACCGATCGTGCGAAAGAGGATCCGCCGGACAGGTGAATGTTCTTGCCCGGCTGTCTCTTCAGATCCTCGAGGTAGGTCACGAGCTCGTCGTCGGTGGCCACGACGACCTGTTCGGTGCCGGCCCATTCGGTCAGCGGGTGGTCGCCGGAGCGCGAGAAGACCAGCTTCCGGTAGGTGTTCATCCGTTCGGCCATGATCTGGTTGGTTTCGGTCCCCGCGCGTTCGGCCAGCGCGCGGGGCCAGTAGGCGGCCATCTCCTCGTAGGTGGTGCGCCCGACCAGCACCGTGGCGAAGGTCGAGTAGATTCGATCGATCTCGCGGTACTGGTCGTCGACGAGGTCGTGGACCCACGCGGCGGGGTCGTCGAGGCGACCGTTGAGTGTCGTCATCATCTGCAGGACGATCTTGCGCATGGAAGGTCTCCTCCGTTACGCCTGTCGCTCGGCCAGTTCGGCGAGCTGCTTCGTGACGGTGCCCCAGCCATCGTAGAAACCCATTTCTTCGTGGGTGTTGCGGTCGGCGTTGTTCTTGTGCATCACGTGGGCGACGTACTCCGTGCCGGTCGGATGGTCGTTCAACGTGATGATCGCGGTCATGAACGGCTGCTCGGCGGGACGCCAGCCACCGACCAGCGAGTTGGTGAACACGATGCGCTCGAGTTCGTCGACGGCGAGGAAACAGCCACTGATGTGTGGCACGAATTCGCCCCCGTCCTCACTGATCCGGGTCGTGAACGCCCCGCCCGGGCGTAGTTCCATGTCGACGACCCGGCACCGGGACGGCGCGGGGACCCACCATTGCTCGAAGCTGGCGGGGTCGGTCCAGGCGCGCCACACGACCGGACGTGGTGCCCGGATGATGCGCGAAATCGTGAGGTCGAGATCGGGTCTCGCGGTGTCGGTCATTGCGGTGTGGCCTTTGCGTGTGCCGTGACGGTGTGTTCGGTGACGAATTGTTCGAGTCGGTCGGTGCGGCTTTCCCACAGTTCCTGTTGCTCCGCGAGCCACGCTTCGACGGCCGTGAACGGTTCCTTCTCGATCGCGCACGTCCGTACGCGCCCCTGCTTGTGCGTCCGGATCCATCCGCTGTCCTCGAGGAAGTGGATGTGCTTCATGAAGGAGGGCAGGGCCATGTCGAATGGTTTCGCCAGTTCGCTGACCGTCGCCGGGCCCCGGCTCAGGCGGCCCAGCACGGCCCGCCGGGTGGGGTCGGCGAGCGCTTGGAAGATGCCGTTCAGCTGCTCCGGATACTGAGCCATAAGGCAAAGTATTCACCGCAGCAATAGTTAGCGCAAGGGCTAACTGACGTGGGTGGTGTCAGCCGAGCTTGCCGCGACCGGGCGTGAGCGGGACGTCCAGGGCGTCGTAGAGCCCCGGCGCGGCCGTCCGCAGCCAGGGGATCGCGTTGACCAGGCGCCCCACCGCGGTGGCGTTGCCGCCGGCCGCTCGATTGCCGCCCTCGTCGGTGGCCTCCACGTTCACCTCGATGCGCGGCCGTCCCTCGATGATCACCTTGTGCGCGCCGTCCCCGCCGTCCGGCGGCACGGGCCAGTCCGGTGCGCACGACGGGTGGATCCGTGTGACGTGCTCGATGACGATCAGGGGCTCGCCGCCCACGATGCCCTGGACTTCGAAACGCAGCGCCCCCTGGGTGCCTGACTCGAACTCGCCCATGAGATCGGTGGTGATCGTCTCGTCCAGCGGCCGGCGCAGCAGCGTCTCCCGGATCTCGTCGAGCTCCACACCGAGGGCCCGGGCGATGAGCCGAATCTGGCCGCCCCACACCATCGTCGGCACCGTCGCCGCGACCATCGGCGGTTCGTAGTCCATCGGTTGGCCCATGCCGACGAGGTATCGCACGGAATCGTGCTGGTCGTACGTGGTGTAGTCGAAGATCTCCTGGCAACGGATCTGATCGATCGTGCCGGCCAGGCCCGTCATCAGGATCGGCAGGACGTCGTTGCCCCATCCCGGATCCACGCCCGACACGAACAGGGCGCCGCCGCCGGACTTCGCGGCCGCCTCGATCGGGTCGCGCAACTCGGCCGGCGCGTTGCGCTGGTCGTAGAGCGCATAGATCGACGGGGTCACGACGACGGCCCCGGCGGAGAGTGCGCGGGTGATGTCCGCCGCCGCATCGTCCGGGCGAATGTCGCCCGACGCGGCGTAGACGACAGCGCCCGGTGAGGTCGCGAGCACAGCGTCGGCGTCGTCGGTTCCCGCCACCCCCAGCGAGCGGCCCAGGCGGGCGAGGTCGCCGGCATCGCGTCCGACCTTCTCCGGGTTGGCCACGATCACCGCCGTCAGCTCGAGTCCGGGGTGTGCATCGATCGCGCGGATCGCGGCCCGCCCCGCATTCCCGGTGCCCCACACCACTGTCCGAATCTTCCCCTGGTCGGCCATGGAATCGGACCCTACCCAGTGTGCGAGGTCGACGCTGCCTGAATTGGGGCAATGCCCTGACCCGCCGGTGCGAGGGTGCTTCGCACGGGCGGGGTTGACCTGCGAGCTTTCGCATGGGTCGTTCGGCGTATGTGGGTACCTGTCTTTTCGAGTTGCTCCAGGCCCGGCCACGTTGAGGTGGACAATGGGAAGATGCACCCGCACGGGACGCTGCCCGGCTCGGGAAAAGGTCTGAGCAGAGCCGAACTGCTGGCCGCGGTATCGCTGGCGATCGATCTCGGTCTGGGACAACCGATGGAACACATGCTTCGGTCGTCCTTGATCGCGACACGGATAGCGGAGCGGATGGGACTCGACCCCGAGCAGCAAGCGACCGTGTACTACGCCAATCTGGTCGGGTGGATCGGCTGTCACGCCGACTCCCACGAACTGTCGGCGCTCTTCGGTGACGACATCGCCTTCCGGGCCGACACCTACGCGGTGGACATGACCGGCCTGCCGTTTCTGCGGCTGATGACGAGTCACGTGGGACGCGGACTGCCGGGCTGGGAGCGCGGCATCCGGGCCGCTGTCTTTCTGGTCGCAGCGCGCGGCCGGGTCGCCACGCTGATCCATTCACATTGCAGTTCCGCCGGGGTTCTGTCCGATCGGATGGGCTTGGACGGGCAGGTCGGAAAGGCGCTGGCGTACGTCTTCGAGCGTTGGGACGGCCGGGGGTTGCCCAACGGTTGTCGCGGAGAGGGTATCCCGATCGAGATCCACATCTCGCACGTGGCAGACGTCGTCGAGGTGCACCTGCGGACGGGTGGGCTGGGGCACGCGAAGGAGGTTCTCCGTTCCCGGCGCGGCAGTCAGTTCAGCCCGGCAGTGGTGGAGGTGTTCGAACGTGACGCGGCGGCGATCGTGGACGGGCTGCTCGAAATGGACGTCTGGGTCGCAGCGTTGGCTCGGGCTCCGGATCGCGACCGAACCCTGACGGCCGAGGAGAGTGACGAGCTACTCGGGGCCATGGCTGATTTCGTCGATCTCAAGTCTCCGTTCACCCTGGGGCATTCGCGTGGCGTCGCGAATCTGGTGGCCGGGGCGGCCCGGCACCTGGGCATGTCGCCGTCGGATATCACGCATCTCTACCGTGCCGGCCTCGTGCACAGCCTCGGCAAAATGGGAGTGTCCAACCAGATCTGGGAGAAGAAGGGGCCGCTCACCACGACTGAATGGGAACGGGTGCGAATGTATCCGGATCTGACCGGCCGGATACTGAGCCGGGTCAACGGCTTGGAGTCGGTGGTGTCCGTCGCGATGAAGCACCGGGAACGGATCGACGGGTCCGGCTTTCCCCGGGGGATCGCGGGCGCGGAATTGACCGCGAAAGATCGGCTGCTTGCCGCGGCGGATGCCTATCAGCGACTGCTCGAGCCGCGTCCGCACCGGCTGGCGCTCGATCCTCGCGGCGCTGCCGATCGGTTGAAAGAGGAGGCGCGCACCGGACGCCTCGACGCCGAGTCGGTGGCGGCCGTGCTGGCGGCGGCGGGGCAACGGGTGTCGCGGCGGACGCCCTGGCCGGCCGGGCTGACCGACCGCGAGGTCGAGATCCTGCGACTCGTCGCGCAGGGCCGGTCGAACCGAGAAATCGCCGCTGACCTGTTCATCGCCGAGAAAACGGCACGCAACCACGTCGAACGTGTCTACGCCAAGCTCGGGGTGAACAACCGCACGCAGGCCAGTCTCGCCGCGATCGACCGGGGTCTGGTGGGCTTCCCGGTCAATGCGGTCGTGGGGAAGTGAAGCATCCGCCTTCTGGCGGGACCGGCCGTGTGGGGCCGTCATCGACGGGATGCGCTGGGCCGGGACCGCCGGTCCAGTACCCACACGGTGGCCAGCATGAGAGCGACGGCGAATGAGGCGAGCGCGATGAGACTGGCGCCGGTGCCTCCGCGGAAGGTGTCGCCGTAGGCGGACATGGCCGGCAGGGTGGCGCTGTACCGGTCGAGATCCAGGTCGCGCCCCAAGGCTTCGAATGCGTGGCGGTTGGACAGGCCGAGGCTCATCAGGCGTCCCGGGAGGGCCATCTCGTCAACCGGGACGATGGCTCCACCGAACAGAACCTGAGGGAAGCAGAGCATCGGCAGGGCGAGGGCGGCCTGCGCGGCGTTGGAGACCGCGGCCGAGGCGAGCAAGCCGAGAGCCAGCGCCGAGGTCGCCTCGATCACGATCGTCACGAACAGGACGGCCGACACGTCCCACCCGACGGCGGGGAGCCGACCGAGCGCCCGCAGCACACCGAGCAGCAGCGCGCTCACTCCAGCCAGCACCGGAAGCAGCGCTGCCACCTTGGAGGCCACGTAGGCGCCGACACTGAGCCCGGCCAGGCGCTCCTGCCGGAAGACGGCCATCTCCCCGACGATCTGGAGCAGGCCGTACGTGAGGCCGAAGAAGAAGCCTGCGAATGCGATCCAGAAGACGATCTGGGCGGGGCCGAGGTCGGCCGCGCCATGCGGATCGAACGCGCCGCGCTGGAACAGCGTCGCCATCATCGCCGTGACCAGCACCGGTGAGCCGAGCAGCACCGCCAGGGTCAGCCGGTTGCGAAGGAGGACATCGACATTGCGTTTTGTGAGTAGCCACCATTGCCGCACCATGCCGGTGCGTTCGACGTCTGAACGGGTGGCGGGGACGGGCAGGACGGGCGGTAGCGCCGAGCCGGTCCGGGATTCCGAGGTCCCACCGCTGTCCGCGAATCGCTCCGCCCAGATCTGGGGAGTGTGCTCACGAGCCAGCCGGTCGTACACGTCCGCGAGGTCCTCCACACCGAAGTAGCGCCGAGCCTCGGTCGGGCTGCCGGTGAAGGCGAGGTGGCCGTCGCGAGCCAGGAACACCACCCGGTCGCACCGGTCGATGCCGGCCGGCTCATGCGTCGTGAGGACGACTGTGACCCCGCGCCGGCTGAGTCGGCGCAGCAGGCGCATCACGTCGGCTGCGGTCGACGGATCGAGCCCGGAGGTGGGTTCGTCGAGAAAGAAGAGGTGTGGCCGGGTCAGTAGTTCCACGGCGATACTGGCCCGCTTGCGCTGGCCGCCGGACAGCGCACGGACCGGCACCTCGGCTCGATCGGCCAGGTCGAGGTCCTGCATGGTCTCCTCGACTATCCGGTTCGCTTCGGCCGCCGATGTGCCCGCGGGCAACCGGAGCCGCGCCGCGTACCGCAGCGTGCGGCGCAGGGGCATCTCGAGGTGGATGATGTCGTCCTGGGGCACGTAGCCGATGCGCGAATCGGCGCTGACTCGGGCACCGCGAACGACGCCGTCGTGCCGAACCTCACCGGCAGACGGTGGTTGCAGTCCCGCGAGGATCTCCAGCAATGTGCTCTTTCCTGCTCCACTGCCGCCGGCGATGGCGACCAACTCGCCCGGCTCGACCGACAGTGACAGCTCCTGGAGGATCTGCCGTGCCCCGACCTGCCGGCTCACGTCGACCGCATCGACCCGCCCGACGGTCGGTGATTCGAATGTCGATCCGGTCGTGACCGATGATTCCTGAACTCGCTTTGTCATGCCCTGATCATCGGCCGGCCGCTCACGTCGTCGCATGGGGCGTTTGCCTCAAATCGGGCGCCGAAAACCGATCCAAGTCGAAGCCTATGAGGCAAGCTTCAATCAGATCGATGGTGGAGGCAGGGATGGGGAGCGGGGTGTCACAGATATTCGCGGGACGCCGAATCGTCGCGGTCTTGGCGATCTCGATGACCGGACTGGTGGGATGCGGTGAGTCGGCAGTTCCACCAGCCGTGCCCGACGCACAGCTCGACGACACGATTCCGGCGGCGATGGAGCACGCCTCGATTCCCGGGGCCATCGTCGGTGTCTGGCAGGACGGCGCCGCGCCCTACGCCGAGGCGTTCGGGGTGGGCGACACGGCCACCGGGGAACCCATGGCGCCCGACCTGTTCATGCGCGTCGGCAGCGTAACCAAGACCTTCACCACCACCGCCGTGCTGCAACTGGTCGACCAGGGAAAGGTCGGCCTCGACGATCCGATCGACAGGTACGTACCCGACGTCCCCAACGGGGACACGATCACCATCCGCCAGTTGGCGGCCATGCGCAGTGGGCTTCCCGACTACTCGGAGGTGGTGATCCCGGCGCTCCCGAGTCAGCCGCAGCGCCAATGGACACCCCAGGAACTGCTCGAGATCAGTTTCAGCCGTCCACCGCTGTTCACACCGGGCACCGAGTTCGACTACTCCAACACCAATACCGCGCTCCTGGGCCTCGTGGTCGAGAAGGTCTCCGGCCAGCCGCTGAACGCATTCATCGACGAATTCATCACGCGACCCGAGAATCTCGGCCACACCTCCGTCCCGACCGATGCGGCCCTTCCGTCACCGCACGCTCACGGATACACGAAAAAAACCGACGGGGAGACGGTGGACGCGACCGACTGGAACCCGTCGTGGGGATTCGGTGCGGGAAACATGATTTCCACGCTCGACGACCTGCGTGGGTGGGTGCGCGACTTGGCGACCGGAACGTTGCTCTCGCCGGCAACCCAACGCGAGCGGGAGCAATTTCAGCCGGCGCCGTCGGAAGGTGCGGGTTCGCTGTACGGGCTTGGAGTCGAGAACCAGAACGGCTGGATCGGCCACAACGGAAATATCGCGGGCTACCAGACCTACGCGTATTACCTTCCGCCTGAAGGGAAGACGGTGGTAATGCTGGTCAATACGAACGTCGACCCGCTGGGCGTGTGGAACTTCTTCGCCGAGATCGTGAAGATCGTCAGCCCCGATCATCCCTGGCCGGCGCCTCCGTCATAGAGACCGGATGAAAAGGCTTGTTGCCGTCCGGATCAGGTACGTCTTTGGTCTCCGGAGTCGGGCTCTTCGGCAGTCGGTATCGATGAGGGCATTCCTTCACCCAGCTGACGTCAGCAATCCGACGATTGCAATCGCGAGTGCCGAGGCGGCACCGCAGATTGTCCAGGCCTGCACAGCGGTCCGGCTCCAGCGGGGATTGCGGATCCGTGTCGTCGGCGCGGGGGCTGCGCCTCCTCCACCGACACGTGACGGTTCGGGTTCATGTCCGTGACGATGCGACATCGCATCCGCAGCGAGCGCTGCGCCGAGAGAGGCGACCACCACGATCAACGTGACGGCGATGACCACAACAGTCCAGGGCATATGTGCACCGAGCCTTTACGATTCCTGGGGTGCCGACGGGATGGGGTCGACGTTGGTGTGGGCGTGCGTCATGGCGAAGGCCGGAGCATCACCGCTGCCGCGATGAGGCCGGCGAATGTCGCGGCGACGATCGCCGCGGTGGCGCACGGTGAGTGGGTGACCATCCAGGCGGGCATGGCGACGGATAGTGCGGCACCGGCACCGATGACTGGCTGTGAGAGGCGTTCTGCACCGCCGGGTATGCGCTGCTTCATGGGTAGCGAGGGATGCATTCCATGCTCCTTTCGCAAGGGATAGACGCAGGCGGTGGCGATATCGGGTCCGATCGGCTTGGCCGCCTGGGTGGTTTGTCTGTCTCCTCCGGTAACGATTAAGAGTGATTTGGATCACAATTGAGTTGCAGGGCTCGTTTGTACCGCATTCCGGTTGGGAGCGCCACTGGGCAACCGTCCATGTGCGGGAAACCCCCGAAAGCGCTCGGTGCGACTCGCGATAACGCGCCGGGTGCTGTGATCCGGATCGGGAATCGAACAACGACGTGAGTCGCCGACATTGCGAGACAACGGGACTTTAGACCCTATCCGCACGTGCTTTCGCCGAGCTTACGATGCCGCGTGTGACACTCGGCTCCCTGTCCTTGGCCCTTCTACGTGTGAACTACCGACTGGCGCGGCTTCCGCTGCAACTGTTCGAAGATGTGGCGGTGTCACGGCTCGACGAACAGGAGCCGGTACGGCTCGCCTACGAGCAGATCCTGATCGACTGCGACCGTGCCGCGGCGTACCTGCTCAACGATGAGGGCGCGGCCAGGCGCGCGGCCGAGCTGGAGCAGCGGACGGCGTCGGTGCGACTGCTGATTGCTCGTGAACATCACCGCGTCCAGCGTCGTGGTGTGATCTTGCTCGATGAGCAGCGCGAGCGGTTTCATCAACGCCGTCAGCAGGACTCGGGTCTGCCGACATGATGTGTGCCTTGTTCGTCGTTATGGTGGTGGGCGGTCAGCACGATCGACCGGTGAGCCGACGGGCCCAGGTGGGGCGTAGGGAAGTTTCGCGCGTCATCAGGGCACGCCGGCCGCTCTGGCCTTTCACTCCACGCGTGGTGATAGCTGCGGGGTGGGGAGGGCTGCGACTGCTTTGCCCATAGTTCGCTGGCCTGGTGCGCACCACGTCTCAGCCCGGTTCAGCCCACCAGCGGCCTGAATTCGTGGAGGTTCAACAGCTGCTGCACATACTGCCCTTCGGCCAGCGCGGTCATGGCGTCGAGCTTGGCCAACTCTCCGGGGCTGGCCGTCGCAATGTCGAGTTGCATCAACTCGGCGACCCACTCCCGGATCTCTTGATGGATCACGCCCGATCACCACCTCTGCACTGTGCGTTTGACTCCGGCCGACGTTGATTCTCGATCTGATGTGGCGTCAGCGCCGGATCTCGCGCTTGACGTCGACGCCGGTCTTGCGTGCCTCGGCGATCGCGGCATCGTCCTGTGTGCTCATGCCTTGATTCTCCTCCGAACGTCCAGAGTGCGGGAATCGCCGGTCATCACCACTGAGTTCATTGCCTTTCCGGCGGCCATCTCCAGCCGCGGAGGGCGTAGTACTTCTCGCGGGGCTCGCCGGTCCATCCGTTGATGCCTTTCCGCGGAAGCCACCAGGCGTGGATCAGCAGCACGATCGCGGCCAGGACGCCGAGCAGTACGAAGAACCAGAATCGCCCGGCCGTGGCGCAAACCAGGACCGACAGCCCGCACAACACGAAAATCTTGCCGATGCGCCGCCATTTCGGGGTGTGTTCCTCCCAGTGTCCCCACACGATGGTGCCTACGGCGGTGATCCCGCATGTCACCGCAATTTCGAACCAATAGGGCCAGCTGCTCATCGTTGACCTTCCCATGCCTCGCGGGGCCGCCCTGCCTGCCGATTCCGGCGCGACCAATCGTCAGCAGAACAGTCGCAGCAACCCGAGAGTTACTGTCCAGTCGAAGGCGTTCACCCCGCTCGTCGTCCGGTCAGCGGGCGTAGCGCGGGTCGATCGGAGGCAGGGTGGTGGGGCCGAAGTTGTTCGCGATCGGCATCATCGCCGTGAACCAGGTGCGGGCCGGCTCGGTGCCGCCGAAGAGGTTGCCGTCCCCGCACGAGCGCAGTGGGCTGGTACAGATCTGGCCGGGGGTCGGCGAGTCCCCGAACACGTAGACGCTGCCGGCCAGGTTGTTCGTGTACCCGATGAACGCCGACGACATGTGCGATTCGGTGGTCCCGGTCTTGCCGGACATCGGCAGCTTCCACCCGGCGGCCGCGGCAGCGGCCGACGCCGTGCCACCGGGCAGGTCGTCCTTGCTGAGCGCGTTGGACAGGGTGTCGGCCAGGCCGGGATCGATGACCTGCTCGCACGCCTGCTGGGTGAGCGGGACCGGTCGGCCCTGCCGGTCGACGATGGAGTCGATCGGGCTCGGCGGGCACCACTTGCCGTGTGAGGCCAGGGTCGCGGCGACATTCGACAGCTCGAGCGGATTGATCCACACCGGGCCGAGGGTGAACGACCCCAGATTCTGGTCCTTCTGCATGTCGGCCAGGCTTTGGTCCCCGTACCCGGACGTGCCCGGTTCGGTGTAGGACCGCATGCCGAGGCGTATCGCCATGTCCACCGTCGCATCGACCCCGGTGGCCTGGAGAAGTTTCACGAACGCGGTGTTCGGCGACTGGGCGAGGGCGTCGGTGAGCGACAGTGCCCGCGGATACGGGGCGGCGTTCTGCACGCAGTAGGCGCCGCCGGGGCACCCTGGGGCGCCGCCGTCGCCCATCCCGAAGGCATCGAACCGGCCCGGTACGTCGAGGATCGCGTTCAGACGCAGCCCCTTCTCCATGGCCGCTGCCGTGGTGAAGACCTTGAACACCGATCCGGCGCCGTGCCCGGACAGTGAATAGGGCAACTCCTGCACCGTCTCCGCGGCGGCTGCGTCCAGGCCGTAGTTGCGGCTGCCCGCCATCGCCAGGACCCTGTGTTGGTCCTGCCCGGGCTGTACGACGTTCATCACGCTCGCGATGTCCGGGAGTTTCGGGTCGGCGTAAGTGGACACCGCCGACTTCACCGATCCCTGCACGGCCGGATCGAGGGTGGTGCGGATCAGGTAGCCGCCCTTTTCGAGCTGCTCCCGGGACAACCCGGCGGTCTGGAGGTACTGCAACGCGTAGTCGCAGAAGAACCCGCGGTCGCCGGCGGCGATGCATCCCCGGGGCAGATTGTTCGGTTTCGGGAGCACCCCGAGCGGTGTTTCCTTCAAGGCGCGGATCTCGGCGGCCCGGTCCGGAACATTCACGACCAGGGTGTCCAGGACGACATTGCGGCGCTCGAACACCCCCTCCGGGTTGGTGTAGGGGTTCAGTGCGGAGCTGGACTGCACCATGCCCGCGAGCATCGCCGACTGCGCCAGATTCAGGTCCTTGGCGTCGATGCCGAAGTATGTGCGGGCGGCGTCCTGCACCCCGAAAGAACCGTTGCCGAACGGCACCAGGTTCAGATACCGGGTGAGAATTTCCTCTTTGGAAAGTTCCTGGTCGAGGGTCATCGCCATCCGGATTTCCCGGATCTTGCGGACCGGCGTGGTCTCGATCGCGGCACGGCGTTCGGCGTCGGTCTTGGCGACCACGTGCAGCAGGTAGTTCTTCACGTACTGCTGATTGATGGTCGAGGCACCCTGTTCGATCTGACCGCTGGTGGTGTTGGTGAAGAAGGCCCGCATCGTGCCTTGCCAGTCCACCCCTTGATGTTCGCCGAACCGCCTGTCCTCGATGGAGAGAATCGCCAGTTTCATCTCGTTGGAGATCTGGTCGCTGGGGACCTCGAATCGGCGCTGGTCGTACAGCCAGGCAATAGGCTTCCCGGTGATGTCCGTCATGGTCGTCACCGCCGGCACCACCCCGTCGGCCAGTTCGGCCGAGGAATTACCGACGCTGTCGGCGGCACGGTTGGATGCGTACCCGAGCCCGGCGGCGACCGGAAACATCACCCCGGCCAGCATTATCCCCGCGGCCACGGTGGCGCCGGTGAGCTTGAGAACAATCTTGGAATGCACTTCGGCACCTCATTCCGACGGTGCACCGGCAACGAATCTGCCAGTGCTGAAACGACTATCGGGTCACGCGGCACGTCCGGGAAGGGATGTGGCGCACAAGCCCGTGGCGGTCACGATAGGGGAGTGGCGTCAGATCTGATGGGACGGCAGCCGGTGCCTGCCTGTCACACCCGGAGCACACAGGGGCTGTTCCGCACGGGCATGGTGACACGGCCGAGGTCGGTGACGGTGCCCGCGCGCGGGCCGGCAGCGATACCGGCCAGTTGACGGCGCCGCGCTCCGGGGCGCGGCGCGGCGCGAGCGCGTCGGCTCCGATGTCAGCTGGGAGCGTCTCGTGCACGTCGCTCGTAGCGTTGGTGTGGCCGAACTGCACGGCCATGCGCTCGGCGGCGATCACCCCTAGCACGGTAAGCAGCGCCGTGCGCCGCCGCGAGGATTGCCGACCGCCACACACAGGGCTCAAGGTAACACCGATAGCGCGTTCCCCGACCTGTTCCGGGGAGAGACCATCAAATGCGCTGAACCGGTGGACGATCCGCCACCCGTCGACTGCCGCAAACGATGAAGGAGCCCCTTGGTAGAAGATGACGAACCGCTCGGAGGCCCGATCTGGAACCCGGTTGCGTCGATACGAGATGACGAATCATCAGATAGCCCCGAGGAGACGAACATGAGACCCACAATCCGAAGCCTGGTGATCCCCGTATCCGACCTCCGGCGCAACCGAGCGCAACGCTCCACGTCATGTCGCACCCGAGATGCGGATCTGCGTGCTTGCCGACGCCGACGGCAACCCGATCGGGCTGCGCGCCGATAGACGTCGGCGTGGCCGGTCCCGGCCAAGTGAATCGCGTGGGAGGGTGGGGTGAATCAACGCAGTCGTCCGGGCTGCGGGTAATCCGCGGCCCGGCGTTCGGGGTGGTCGCGGATCTACCGCCGGACCACTCGGACTGCTTGTGTTCCTTGCCATTCGACGGTGAGCGGGCTATCTCCTACCAAGCGCCTCGGCGACCGATCAAGACGAAATCCACCGGGCAAACACAGCAAGGTTGAGCGTTCCACGCTCAATCCTTCGCCTTGACCTCGGTTTGGACCGGAGGGAAAATTGAGTCGATAACACTCAAGTTCGGTGGGTGTGACGACGCAGATCGACCGAAGGATCACGCCCACCCGGTGTGCTGCTGGAGGCGGTCATGGCTCGCGCGGTGGGAATCGATTTGGGGACCACGAACTCGGTGGTGTGCGTGCTCGAGGGCGGCGACCCGGTGGTGGTCGCCAACTCGGAAGGTTCGCGCACGACACCGTCGGTGGTGGCGTTCGCGAAGAACGGTGAGGTGCTGGTCGGCCAGCCCGCCAAGAACCAGGCGGTGACGAACGTGGACCGGACGGTGCGATCGGTGAAACGGGAGATCGGCACCGACTGGCATGTGGCGATCGACGACAAGAAGTACAGCGCTCAGGAGATCAGCGCGCGCACGCTCATGAAGCTGAAGCGCGACGCCGAGGCGTACCTGGGTGAGGACATCACGGACGCCGTGATCACCGTCCCCGCGTACTTCGAGGACGCCCAGCGTCAGGCCACGAAGGAAGCCGGCCAGATCGCCGGTCTCAACGTCCTGCGCATCGTCAACGAGCCCACCGCGGCCGCACTGGCCTACGGCCTGGACAAGGGCGACAAGGAACAGACCATCCTGGTCTTCGACCTCGGTGGCGGCACGTTCGACGTCTCGCTGCTCGAAATCGGCGAGGGCGTCGTCGAGGTTCGCGCCACGTCCGGTGACAACCACCTCGGTGGTGACGACTGGGACGACCGGATCGTGAAGTGGCTGGCCGACAAGTTCAAGGCTCAGAACGGTATCGATCTGACCAAGGACAAGATGGCTCTGCAGCGTCTCCGCGAGGCTGCCGAGAAGGCCAAGATCGAACTGTCCTCGTCGCAGAGCACGTCGATCAACCTGCCCTACATCACCGTCGACGCGGACAAGAACCCGCTGTTCCTCGACGAGCAGTTGTCCCGCAGCGAGTTCGAGAAGATCACGTCCGATCTTCTCGACCGCACCCGGGCCCCGTTCCAATCGGTGATCAAGGACGCGAAGATCTCCGTCAAGGACATCGACCAAGTCGTGCTCGTCGGTGGCTCCACCCGTATGCCGGCCGTGACGAATCTGGTGCGCGAGCTGACCGGCGGGAAGGAACCGAACAAGGGTGTCAACCCGGACGAGGTCGTCGCCGTCGGCGCCGCCCTGCAGGCCGGTGTTCTCAAGGGCGAGGTCAAGGATGTGCTGCTCCTCGACGTCACCCCGCTGTCCCTCGGCATCGAGACCAAGGGTGGCGTGATGACCAAGCTCATCGAGCGCAACACCACCATCCCGACCAAGCGTTCCGAGACGTTCACCACCGCTGACGACAACCAGCCTTCGGTGCAGATCCAGGTGTTCCAGGGTGAGCGCGAAATCGCCTCGCACAACAAGCTGCTCGGCTCGTTCGAGCTGGCCGGGATTCCGCCGGCACCGCGGGGGGTGCCGCAGATCGAGGTCACCTTCGACATCGACGCCAACGGCATCGTGCACGTGACCGCCAAGGACAAGGGCACGGGCAAGGAGAACACGATCAAGATTCAGGAGGGTTCCGGTCTGTCGAAGGAAGAGATCGACCGGATGATCAAGGACGCCGAGGCTCACGCTGCCGAGGACGCCCAACGCAGGGAGGAAGCGGAGGTGCGCAACCAGGCCGAGTCGCTGGTGTACCAGACCGAGAAGTTCATCAAGGACAACGAGGACAAGGTGCCCGCCGACGTCAAGGAGAAGGTCGAGTCGTCGATCACGAATGCCCAGGAGAAGTTGAAGGGCAGCGACGTCACGGCCATCAAAGAGGCCATCGAGAAACTGACCACCGACTCGCAAGCTTTGGGCCAGGCGATCTACGACGCGCAGGCGAAGGACTCGGCCGCCACCGGCGGTGGGAACGGTTCCTCGGGAGGGGCCGAGGAGGTCTTCGACGCTGAGGTGGTGGACGAACCCGGACGGGAGGACAACCGATGAGCAGCAGCGAGCGCCGCGACGGCGACAAGCCGCCGCGGGAACCGATCTCGATCACCGACAAACGCCGCTTCGATCCGGATACCGGCCGGGTACGCGAGCACACTCCGAGCGAGCCCGTCACCCCGACACCACAACGGGAACCCCAGCCGACCACGTCCGACGCGGAGATGCACCCCGGTGACCGGGCCGATCGGGCGGCGCGCGAACACCCTGATCGAGTGGCGGAGTTGACCGCCGATCTGCAGCGGGTGCAGGCCGAGTACACCAACTACCGGCGCCGGATCGAACGCGACCGACACGCGGCAGTCGAGGCCGCGACGGCGTCGGTGGCGGCGAAGTTTCTCGGGATCCTCGACGACCTCGATCGAGCCCGCGAGCACGGCGACCTCGAAACCGAACCCCTGCGTGCGATCGCGGCCGGGCTCGATGCGATCCTGACCGGCCTGGGAGTGGCCGCATTCGGTGAAGAGGGTGACCGCTTCGATCCCACCTTGCACGAAGCGATCCAGCACGAAGGTGCCGGGGGCGATCCCGTCGTGGGCAGGGTGCTGCGACGCGGCTACACCTTCGGTGACCGCAAGGTGCTGCGGACCGCGACGGTGACCGTGGTCGAGGGGCCCGCGTCGCCGGGGAACGTCACGGGCACCGCACCGGTCGACGGCTCCTGAGACACCGCACACCAGTCTGACGACGCCGATCTCGGAACGCATTGCGCTCTCGTCGCGGCCTGGAGAAGGAAGGAGGATGCCAAGTGTCGCAGCAGGAATGGCTCGACCGCGACTTCTACGCCGTCCTGGGTGTCCCTTCGACGGCGTCGGCCGAGGAGATCAAGAAGGCGTACCGCACATTGGCTCGGGAGCTGCATCCGGACGCAAACCCGCACAACACCGAGGTGGAGGAGCGGTTCAAGAAGGTCAGTGAGGCGTACGCGGTGCTCTCGGACCCCGCCAAACGCAAGGATTACGACCGCGTGCGCCGGCTGCTCCGATCAGGGGGGTTCCCCGGGACGGGTTTTCCTCCTGGCACCGGCTCGGGCGGCTTCGACTTCGGGGACCTGTTCGGGAGCGGTTCGCCCTTCACCATAGGCGATCCTCTGGGTGGGGTCGGCGATGTGCTCGGAGACCTGTTCCGGCGCGCAGGAACCCGAACTGCATCGGCCCGGCCGAAGCGAGGCAGTGACGTCGAGACCGAGACCAGACTGTCGTTCCGGGAGGCGGTTGCCGGGATGGTGTTGCCGCTGTTGATGACCGGGCCGATGGTGTGCACCAGCTGTCACGGCTCCGGCACACGGCCGGGAACCCGGCAACGAACGTGCCCACACTGCCGCGGCGTCGGGGTGCGCAACCGGAATCTGGGCGGCTTCGGGTTCAGCGAACCCTGCGAGGATTGCCGGGGCACGGGATCGATCGTCGACACCCCCTGCCCGGATTGTCAGGGCGCCGGGATCGGGGACCGCACCCGCACTATCTCCGTCCGTGTTCCGCCCGGGGTGAGCGACGGGCAGCGCATCCGGTTACCGGCGCAGGGCGAACCTGGTCTCGGTGGGGCGCCGTCGGGGGACCTGTATGTCACCGTGCGCGTCGAACCGGATCCGGTGTTCGCCCGCAGCGGCGATGATCTCACCGTCACCGTTCCCGTGTCGTTCGCCGAATTGGCCTTGGGGACCGTGCTGTCCGTCCCAAACTTCGATGGTCGGGTCAGTCTGAAGATCCCGCCGGGAACCCAGTCGGGGAGAACGTTCCGGCTGCGCGGACGCGGGGTGCCCCGCCGCGGCGACGCGGTCGGCGATCTGCTGGTCACCGTAGAGGTCGCGGTCCCGTCCGATCTCGGCCACGAAGCCGCTGAGGCGCTGCGGGCGTACGCTCGGGCAGAGGAAATGGGCGGATTCGACCCCCGCTCCGGTTGGGCGGACAGCCGATGATGTCGGGAACGATGTCAGCACCGAGGGACCGCCTCGTCATTTCCGCCGTCGAGATCGACACCCGCATTTTGTACCTGCTTCCCACCCTCGCCACCCAACCGTGAAAAGGAGTGTCCGATGACCCCACCGGACGAATGCGCCGGCGTCCGTTACCTCGTCGATGACGTGTCCGCAGCCACGACTTCTATACCAGCCACCTCGGCTTCACCTTGCATACCAATCTCGCCCCTGCGTTCGCCGACGTGATCCGTGACCCCTTGCGATTGTTGTTGTCCGGCCCGGCCAGTTCGGGTGCTCGCGCCACCACGTCGGACATCACCGGCCCGGGCGGCAACCGTATCCACCTCATCGTCAGCGACCTCGACGCCGAGATCACCCGACTGCGTGACGCCGGTGTCGCCTTTCGCAGCGATGTGGTCAGCGGCCCGGGTGGTCGCCAGATTCTGCTCGCGGACCCCGTCGGCAATCTGATCGATCTGTTCCAGTCCTCCGCACCGGCCAGGTGACCTCGGATCAACCTCACCACCGTACCCGGTTCCGCCGTGCGGGCTTCCGCATGACGTCACCACCCGACGTGATCTCAGGAAGGCTTGTTCTGCGATTCCACGATCCACGCCGCGATCTGAGCGCGTGAGGTGAATCCCAGCTTGGTCAGAAGGTGCTCGACGTGGCCCTGCGCGGTGCGGGGTGAGATCGTCAGGCGGGCGGCGATCTCCTTGTTGGTCAGCCCCTCGGCGACCAGTTCGGCGACCTGGCGTTCGCGTTTGGTCGGATCGGCGGCGGACGTCGGCGTGGGCGGGAGTTGCTCGCCCAGCGCGTAGGCGACGGCTCCGCTGAAACCGAGCGCAGCGCCCTCCCGGTGGGCGGCGGCGTAGGCCTGATCACTCAGGGCCCGCCGAGTCTGACGTTCGCACTCCTGTTGGTACTCGAGCAGACCGGGGAAGACCACCACCGGGCTCCCCACCGACCAGGCGAGTTCCTCCGCGGCCCCCATCAACACGGCCGCGAGCCGGGAGTTGTGCTCCTCGGCGGCAATCCATGCCAGTGCCTGTAGGCAGAGGCTGGCGTTCAGGCGACCGTTGACCCCGCGATTGAGTTGCAGCGACTGCTCGAGTAACCGAATCGCTCGCGCGCGATCACCGTGCCGCCACACCGCGACAGCAAGTGCCCAAAGGGTGTACGACCGATACACCACTTCCCCCCGTGGCTCGGTGATCGCCAGGACCCGCTCGTGGCAGTCGATGGCCCGCTCAGCCTCGCCGAGCATGTCGTGCGTCAATTCGAGGCCGAGGAGAGCGACGACCTGGCAGAGAAGGTCGCCGCGTGCGGCATACACCTGAACGGCCTCGTCGAGATGCGCCCGTGCGTCGGGTAGCTGACCCCCGAACAGTGCCAGGAATCCCTCGGCCAGGTCGAGGTGTGCGCGCGAAATCGGGTCGGTCCGCTGGTCGGCGAGCAGACGACCCTGCCGTACCAGGGCGGTCGGCACCTGAAGGTCGCCCTGTAGTCCGGCCAGGATGCTGTCGGCGTAGAACGCTTTTGCCCGCTCGACAGTAAGGGGGCCCGTCAGGTGGGTGAGGAGGCGGTCGAACCAGTGCCGTCCCTCGCTGAGCAAACCCCGGGAAAGCCAGAACGGGAAGAGGGCGGCGGTGATCCGAAGCCCGGTGTGGGGATTGTCGGACGAACAGAACTCCAGCGCCTCCCGCAGATTCGGCTGCCCCCTGCCGAGCCCGGTGATCCACTCGAGTTGCCGGGAACTGATCCAGTCGGCTTCCGCCTCGAGTGCCAACCGCTCGTAGTATTCCCGGTGTCGGCGACGAAGGTCGGGATACTCGCCGGCCTCCTGCGCCTTTTCCCGGCCGTAGTCCCGCAAGATCTCGAGCATGCGGAAGCGGACTGTCGCGCCGACAGCTTCCCGGGTCAGGATCGACTTGTCGACCAGGAACGTCACCGTGTCGAGGAGTTCGTCCGCTGCGGGATCCGCGTCGCAGACTTCTTCTGCGGCATCGAGTTCGAAGCCCCCGGCGAACACCGACAGCTGTGCCCACACCTTTTGTTCCATGGGCGTGCACAGGTCGTAGCTCCAGTCGATGCACATCCGTAGTGTCTGTTGCCGCGACGGTGCGCTCCGGTTGCCGCGGGTGAGCAATGCATAGCGGTCCGTCAGCCGCGCCAGGATCTGCTCGGGCGACATCGCGCGTAGTCGTGCTGCCGCCTACTCGATCGGCAGCGGCAACCCGTCCAGTCGCCGGCAGATGCGGGCAACGGTGACCGTGTTGTCGTCGGTGAGCACGAATCCGGGGGCGGCCACGGATCGCGACTGGTCACGAAGTTCGGCCAACTCCACCAGGAACACTCCGTCGGGGAAATCCCGTTGCGCCGTGGTCGCGACCCGCACCGCCAGTCGAGTCTTGCCGACTCCGCCGATCCCGGTCAACGTGCCCAGCCGTGAGGTCGACAACAAGTTCTTCGCCTCGGCCAGCTCCGTGCGGCGGCCGACGAAACTGGTCAACTCCAGGGGAAGGCCGCCGGTCCGGACCGAATCCGATGTTGGTGCCGGCCAGCGTCCACCCGGCTCGCGTTCCGGCGAGGAAGAATCCGCGGGGGCCGAGCGCGTGCTCTCCTGTACTACGCCCGGATCGGGGGTCAATGCCATCTCGTCGACCGGGAACCCATGACGACGCTGAGATGCCTGCAGTAGTTCGCCCAGTTCCGCGGCGGAGGGGCGGCGTCCCGGGTCGCCGGACATTGCATGTTCGATGATGGCGCTGACGTCCTCGAGGACGCCGTGCTCCCGGGGATCCGGCACGGGCGCGGAGCTGATCCGGAGGAACTGGGCCACCAACTGCTCGCCGCTGCGACGTTCGAAGGCGGCGTGCCCAGTGATCGCCGCGAACAACGTCGCCCCCAGTGCGTAGACGTCCGCGGCCGCACTCGCCGACTCCCCGGCCAGAATCTCGGGGGCGGTGAACGCCGGCGACCCCGTCACCACGGCGGTCGTGGTCTCGAACCCGCCCGCGATGTGGGCGATGCCGAAGTCCGTCAGCGCCGGCTCGCCATAGTCGGTGAGCAAGATGTTGCCGGGCTTGACATCGCGATGAAGGATCCCTTGGCGGTGCGCGGTCCCCAGTGCCCCGGCCAACTTGACCCCGAACCGCAGCACCTCCTCCAATGGAAGCGTTCCGTCGCGGTGGATCCGCGCATCGAGGGAGCCCTGGGCCAAATAGGGCGTCACGATGAAAGGCCGGCCGTTGTCGGTGACGCCCACCTGCAGCACATTGACGACGTTGGGGTGGCCGGTCAACTGGCCCGCCGCGCGCTGCTCCCGAAGGAACCGCGTCCGGTTCAGCTCGTCCAGGTCGGCGATGAGAACCTTGACCGCCACGGTGCGAGCCAGCGAGATCTGCAGGCACCGGTAGACGACGCCGAACCCGCCGCGGCCGATCTCCCGAGCGTCCTCGAACCCGGCCGCCGCCAGCTCCGCGGTGACCGAACCGGACACGTCCCCTTGCGTCGCGAATGGATCCGCCTCTGTCACCGGCAACACCGACTCATCTACCGCACGCCTCTCGCAGGTATGTCCCCAGAATATCGTTCGACCTCGCCAGCGGAAGCCCATACCGGCACTCCGAGGGAGAAGGAAGCCTTGCCCATTCATAGCGGGTGTCCGACGAGAAACGTCACCAGCGGTGTTGTCGAGCATGCTGATCGCCCACGCACTTGTCTCCAGCACAGACCAGAACCCCGACCACCAACTCGATGCTCAACACCCACCTGATCCAGACGACCGCGGGCGGCGGATTGCGACCAGCCGGTTCCGTGACTAGACGATATGGAGTGACGCACGACTTGTCGTGAGCTCGCTCCCGTTGCGGCGGGACGTCCCCTCGGTCCGATGAAAGGGTGCGCCCGGCGCGGGGGACGATCTCAACGTCGTTCATGCTCGCTGCGCTGCGCGTGCTCCACGTTGACATCGCCGGCCTGCGCCGGGCGGGTCAGCAGTAACCGAGGGACGCCCCCCCGAAAGGAGCCGGTAGAGCGCTCTTGCGGGCCGAGGCCTCACGCACAAGATTCGTGGGTTACCGAGCAGACGAACCTGCCTGCCCGGCCTATCCGACAATTGTGGGAGGCCCCGGTGTTTACCGAGCGTACGAGCATTGGACTGGACGTGCACGCACGTTCGGTCGCGGCAGCGGCCATCGACAGTCTCACCGGTCAGGTGGTCCAGGGACGATTGACCCCGTCCTATGAGCACATCCGATCCTGGATATCGAGCCTGCCGGGGCCGGTAGCAGTTGCGTACGAGGCCGGCCCGACCGGTTTCGGACTGCATCGGGATCTGGCCGCCGCCGGCGTCCGGTGTGAGGTTGTCGCGCCGTCCAAGCTGCAGAAACCATCCGGGGACCGGGTCAAGACCGACGCCCGCGACGCTCTGCACCTGGCCCGGTTGCTGCGCCTGGACGAGGTCACCTCGGTAGCGATCCCCAGCGTCGATCAGGAAGCGGCCCGGGATCTGGTGCGGGCCCGGGAGGATTGCCGCGGGGATCTGATGCGGGCGCGTCACCGCCTGTCGAAGCTGCTGCTTCGGCACGGCATCGTCTACTACGGCGGCCGAGCATGGACCGGAGCGCATGACCGGTGGTTGCGCACCGAAGCGGCGCCGCAGTTGATCTTGCCTGCGACACGGATGGCGTTCGACGCCGACTACGACCATGTGCTCACGATGCAGGCCCGACGTCGGCGACTCGATGCCGCGATCGAGGAGATGGCCGCGGCGAGTGAGTTCACCCCGATTGTCCGCCGGATGTGTTGCCTGCGCGGGGTCAGCACCTTGACCGGTTTCGCGTTGGCGGTGGAAATCGGTGACTGGAATCGGTTCACCGGCAACACCATCGGCTCATTCGTCGGATTGGTGCCCTCGGAGTACTCGTCCGGTTCGTCCCGGGTGCAGGGATCGATCACCAAGACCGGCAACACCCACGCCCGACGGCTCTTGGTGGAAGCTGCCTGGCATCACCGGCCGCGCTATCACATCGGGGCAGTGATGCGGTCCCGGTGGGAGCAGGCACCGGCCGCGGCCCGCACCCGAGGCGACGACGGCAACCGTCGCCTGCACCAGAGGTGGGTGGGGTTTCTCGAACGCAGCAAACGACCCGTGACAGCGAACGTGGCCATTGCGCGGGAACTGGCGGGCTGGTGCTGGTCTCTGGCGGTGATGGACTGCTGACGGTCAACCCCCTGATCTGCTTCGCCGACGACCTCCAGCGGTGACGGCGCGTGGATCGACCCGCGACACAACTATGAGCAGGCCGTCGAGGCCGACGCTCGACCCTAGACACGCGGATGCGATCCAGCCGAAAAACCGTCCTGCGGTACCCAACCCGCGTATATCAGTCTGACCGCGCGTCGCATATCGACACGCTCACCACTGGGACCTGTCGATGAAGTGCAGAGGCGCCTCCAGGGTCGCTCCCCGGAGGCGCCTCACTCTGCCCTCTTGACAGACTCCTCTACATATCAGACGTACTGACCACGGACGTTGGTGACGGCGCTGCTGTTCCCTCAGATCCTCGTCGCGCCCGCCCACGCCTCGTATCCGCCGAGTAGATCGGACACGTCGGCGAGGCCGACCAGGGAGAGCAGGCTCGCCGCGATCATCGACCGGTAACCGCTCGCGCAGTACACGACAGTTGGTGTGCCATAAGCGAATTCGCCCACTCGATCAAGCAATCGAGCCAGGGGAATGTGCACAGATCCGTCAATCACGCCGCGCTCGAGCTCACCGCGACTGCGCACGTCGACGACGACCAGGTCGCCGAGCTCGGCGCGGCGCACGTCAAGCTCGTCGGCCGTGAGCCGAGAGCTGCGCTCGACGAGCTGGGGGTGGCCCAGGGCGCGCGTCGGCTCCTCGAGATACCCCGCGACATTGTCGAAACCGATACGGCCGAGCCGAACCTTCGCCTCGAGTTCGCGCCCTGGCTCACACACCAGGACGATGGCTGTGTCGGGCCGCAACACATCGCCTGCCCACTCCGCGAATCGGCCGCCGAGCCCGACGTTCACCGAGCCGCGTAGGTGGCCGGCGGCGAAGTCGGCCGGTTCACGGGTGTCCAGCACGACCGCGCCACGCTCGCGCAGAGACAACGCGGTGGACAGCGACAGTGCGGGCGGGAGCTGATGGTCGTCGAGCAGCGGCCGAAGCTCGCGATTGCGCCGGGCGTCGAAGGAAAAGTACGGGGGCGTGACGGGTTGGCCTTCCGTGACGACGGCAACGAACTGGTCCTCGGTCATCGGGGCAAGCGCGTAGTTCGTCCTCCGCTGCTCGCCGATCGTCGAGGAATTGCTGGTGGACAGGTTCTTGCCGCACGCCGACCCGGCCCCGTGGGCCGGGAACACCCGGGTTCGGTCGGGAAGGGTGAGGAACTTCTCGGAGATCGACCGATACAGCTGCCGGGCCATCATGTCCGCCGACAAATCGACCGAGCCGAGGAGGTCGGGTCTGCCGACGTCACCGATGAACAGCGCGTCCCCTGTGAGGACCCCGTAGGGCTCGGCGTCGGCCGGGTGGGCATGGATCACGACGCTAATCGACTCGGGCGTGTGACCGGGCGTTGCCCGGATCTCGAGCTGGACCTCACCGAGGTCGAGTCGCTGGCCGTCAGCCAGAACCTCGATGTCGAAGTCGGCCTGCGCACCCTCGCCGTAGCAGATCGTCGCTCCTAGTGCAGCGAGCTCGAGGTGTCCGGAGAGGAAGTCGGCGTGAAAGTGGGTCTCGATGACCCGCTCGATGCGTAAACCCGCCTGTTCGGCATCGGCGAGATAGACCGACACGTCGCGGTGGGGATCCACCACGACCGCCCGGCCCGTCGTCTGGTCACCAACCAGGTAGGACAGCTGGGACAAACAGCCCAGGACGTACTGCTTGAATATCATTCCGCCACTATGCGCGGGGCGTGTTCCCGAGGCGTTCCCCGGAAGGCATCATCGGGGCCGTCCCGCGATGGTGACGGATGCTGCCTGGCTGCGGCAGCGGTCTCGATCGAGCGGTCGGCCGACCTCGTCGAAACGGTCGGCCGCCTCCAAGTAGAAGGAATGTGCGCGCTCGAGGTCGCCCGCGGCCCGGCGCAGTGCACCGCGCGCTTCCCATACCGCCGCCTGCCAGGCGCCGCCTGGCCACATTCCGGCTAGGCGCTCAGCGTCGGTCAGTCGCCGCCTGGCCTGATCACGATGGCCCGTGTCGGCGAACGTCTTCGCTGCCGCCACGAGGTATCCGAGCGAACAGGGTGGGCAGACATTTCTTCCGACGAGGGCGCGGTCGGCCCGTTCGACCTGCCGGACCGCCGACGGGCCGGCGCCGGCCGCCTCGACCAGAATCGCGTACGTCCGCACCACCAGGTGTGGTTCGAGCCATCCCTTCTCGGCCAGGGGAAGGACGCCCTTCAGCTCGCCGACGGCAGCGGACCGCTCGCCTGACGCGAGCATCGCCTCGGCGAGCCGCAATCTCGAGAGAACAAGACCCGCGATCGTGCCGCCGTGCTCGTACAGCGCCGCTGCCGCCGCCAGCCGTGACCGCGCCTCCCCCAATCGCGCCGAGAACAGTGCGCTCTCACCGAGCAGCAGTTCCGCCATCGCCCGGCCCTGGATCGAATCTGCCGTCTGCGCGGTCGAACGAAGGCTCTCGGCGTAGTCGCCGATCCATTCGTGGCCCGCGGCGCTGTACAGGCTGAATTCCGCGAGACAAAGGTGGGCATCGAGAACGTGGCCGGCCAGCTCCGGATCACGCCTGACCGAATCGGCGAACTCGGCGCGGAAGAGTTCGGGCCAGCCGCCTCGCATGTTGGCCAGGATCCCGAGCACCGCGCTCGCTTCCCCCATCTCGCGCCCCAATCCGGACTCGATGGCCAGCGACCGGGCCCGTCGCGCGGTCCGCTCGCACTCGCCATGATCGCCCGAGTTGAGCTGGACGAGTGCCCTGGCCAGCAGGCTCTGGGTAAGCTCACGAGCCGTCGGCGCGGTCGTGGCAGCACCCATCGCGAGGGCCTTCTCATACAACCCGATCGACGTACGGTCCGGCCCGACGCCCAGATCAGCGCGCAGGTGGCGGCGCAGGAGCTCGAACTGCCTCACCACTGCTGCCCGATCCCCGGCCTCGAGCGCACTCTGCATGAGACCGCGGTGGGCCTGTTCGTCGGCCGGGTCGATCGCGAGCACACGGTGCCAGAGCCCCGCGGACTTGAGCAGCTCGAGCCGGAGGGTCCGGAGGCGGTCGCGGGGTTCCTCGGCCCAGGATGCATATCGGTCCTCGGGCAGCAGGTCGCCCGCGTACGAGTCGGCGACGCCGTATCCGGCCCGGGCCGCCAGCGCTCGCCGGGCGCCGGTCTCGAACACCTCGGCGTCGACCATCACCGTGCCGTTCGGAAACAGCGCGATCATCTCGCTTCTGCTGTCGATCGCATCCGGTGACCCGAGCGCGCGGCGAGCAAAGTGTATTGCCTTGCGTAAGTTGGCCGCCCCAGCGGCCGGGTCGAGGTCGGGCCAGAGCTGATCGATCACCTGCTCGCGGTTCATCCGGCGGCGGTCGGCGAGGGCGAGCATCTTCACCAGCTCCGCCGCCCTGGTGTGGCGCCATTGGTGATCGGGAACCGGTCGGCCGTCCACGCGGACGGCGAATCCGCCCAGCAATACGATTTCGCACACCGTCACACAGCCACGGTAATCGAGGAACGGTCGGGGAACATCCCGCCACTACCGTCTATTTCGTCCAGTTCAGACGAGGTCGAGGAGGCGGTGATGGCCGAGCACTACGCGTCGGGTACTTGGAATGTCCGGCCGGGATGCGAGCAGGACTTCGTCGAGAGGTGGATCGAGTTTCTGCAGTGGACGCGCAAAGACTATCCGTCGATGCTGGCCGCGACCCTCATCAGAGATCGCCGTGTACCCGGCCATTACCTGTCGTTCGCCGAATGGGCGGACGAGCAATCACGGGCTGCGTGGCGCGCCGCACCGGAGTTTCGAGCACGCCTCGGCGCGTGCCGAGCGCTGTGCGACGACATGCTCGGAGCCGACTACGACCGCGTCGCGACCGTATAACGCCGGCCACCACAGCATTCACCAGCCACACGATCCACGACGACACCCGGAGGGCAACCATGACACTACAGTTGGGCGACACCGCCCCCGACTTCCACGCAGACACCACCGAGGGCCGCATCGGCTTCCACGATTGGCTGGACGGCTCGTGGGCGGTGCTGTTCTCCCACCCGAAAGACTTCACCCCCGTCTGCACGACCGAGCTCGGATATCTCGCGAGGATCAAGCCCGAATTCGACCGGCGCGCAGTGAAAATCATCGGCCTGTCAGTCGACCACGTCGACAAACATCGCGACTGGGCCACCGACATCGAGCAGACCCAAGGCGTCGCGCCCAACTATCCGGTCATCGGCGATTCGGACTTCGCTGTATCAAAGCTGTACGGGATGCTCCCCGCGTCCACCACCGGCGATCCGGCAACCCGAACGCCCGCCGACAATCAGACCGTCCGCAACGTCTTCGTCATCGGCCCGGACCGCAAGATCAAGCTCATCCTCGTCTATCCCATGACCACCGGCCGAAACTTCGACGAAGTGCTCCGCGTGATCGACTCGTTGCAGTTGACGGCCAACCACAAGGTTGCCACCCCCGTCAACTGGCGCCAGGGCGACGACGTCATCATCGCGGGAGCGGTCTCGAACAGCGAGGCCAAGCAGATCTTCGGCACCTGGGAGGAGCCCAAACCGTACATCCGGATTGTTCCCCAGCCAGTCTGAAAACAACTCGTCACCCCCTTTCCGTTTTGCGCAGGACGTGTGCGCCGGCGGCGTAATGATCGCCTGTTCACCACTTAGTGTCGGTCCTGCTGATTGTCGCCGGTCAACGTTCCCCCAGGGTCGGCGAATATGATTCCGACGCGGGCATGTGGTTTTCGTCGGCGAGGTGCTTATGATCCGGGCGCGTAGCCGAGCGGAAGGCGAAGAACGATGCCCGAGAGGAAGGCTCACAGTCCGAGACCCGAACCCGGTCCATTCGGCGCGGGCGCGCGGGTGCTGGTGCGCCGGCCGTCCGAACCGGCGCAGTCCGGTCGGATCATCGAGGACTACGCCGAGCTGACCGACACCGAGGAGCGCGGGCACGCCTGGGCGCCGGTGCACCGGTGGGCTGTCGCCCTCGACGACGGGCGTCTGGTCTTCGCCGACACCGACGACCTCACCGCCGACCCGAGCACGGAAGGATCCACCGGGTAGACCGGACCTGGCCGGTGGAAGAACCAGCGAGAGACCGTGTCCCCGGGGACCAACCAAGCGAACAGCAGGCGATCGCGCAAGTGCCCGCACGCATCAAGAATGGTCTGGACCTCGTCCGGCGCCAGAAGCCGAGGAATCTTGGACGTCGTTGGAAGCCTCACAACCCGCCTCGCATGCGGCGCGCTCTTGCTGATGCGATGCGGGAATGGCCTCCACCCACTGCGAGCCGCGCCACGGTCCCCGAACGTCACCAGCTCACCAAGGTCGAGCCCATGACGGGTGGCGTGCTGATAACACCGAGATCGTGGACAGCTTGCGGTTCACGGTTGCCTCGCTGCAGTGATGCCCCACCGAGGGCAGTACGGATACCGACTGCTGCCGGACACTCGGGGGTCGCCGCAGCCAGCGGATGAACGCTCCGAGTTCTTCTATTCGTACTGTCTGCCAATCACATTCGACTTCGCTCAGGAAGATGAACCAGTCCTCGAGGTCGTGGGCGTGCGCCCGTGTTCGGCGACCGCTCGACATCGGCCAGGTACCGCAAATAGCGTTCGGCCGGCGCCACGACACCGTTTTCGTCGAGCAGCGTGAATGACGCCGCATCACTCGCCGGATCCAACACCCGCGTCACTTGCATCAAATCTCCCACCGTCGTCGTCATGGACGGCAGCGACGGTAACCCGTCCATGACGCGGCGTGGATCCCAAAACATCGCGTGAACTACGTGAAGGACAGCATCGGGAGGGCTATAGACATCGAACGATTCTCGACAGGAATGCACCGAGAACCCATCGGACACCCAGGCCGCCGGAGCGCTGGCGACGGCCGACGGGGCGGTCACGAATGAACGCCGATCGATCCACTAGATGATTTATCTAGACCGCCTGACGGTTTATGTGCTAGCTTCGTGTTATCGGAACATGACCTGGATCACTCCCCACCCCAGCTGGTGGGGGTCCGTCACAGACATGGCCTGTCGGGCTGTTTTTACGGAGGAGCACCATGCACTCGACCATCGATCAATCGTCGCTCTCGTCGTCGTCCTTCGAGGCGCCGGTTCTGGTTCGCATGGAGGGCGTGAACAAGTACTTCGGCACCCACCACGTGCTGACGGACGTCGACCTCGACATCACGACCGGCGAGGTGCTGGTGGTGATCGGCCCGTCCGGGTCGGGAAAGTCGACCCTGTGTCGCACCATCAACCGCCTCGAGCCGATCAGCTCGGGCCGGATCCTGCTCGACGGCGTCGAACTGCCCCAGGAAGGCAAGCACCTCGCGCGGCTACGTGCCGACGTCGGAATGGTGTTCCAGTCGTTCAACCTGTTCTCGCACATGACAATCCTGCAGAACGTCATGCTCGGGCCGACCAAGGTTCTCGGCGTTCCGAAGAAGGAGGCCGAGGCCACCGCCCGCAGGCTCCTCGACCGGGTCGGGGTGGGTAATCAGGCGGAGAAGATGCCGGCCCAGCTCTCCGGCGGACAGCAGCAGCGCGCGGCGATCGCGCGCGCCCTGGCGATGAAGCCGAAGGTGCTGCTCTTCGACGAGCCGACGTCCGCCCTGGACCCGGAGATGGTCAACGAGGTCCTCGAGGTGATGAAGGAACTCGCCGAGACGGGTATGACGATGGTCGTGGTCACCCACGAGATGGCCTTCGCGAAGTCGGCAGCAAACCGGGTGATCTTCATGGACGCCGGACGCATCGTCGAAGAGGCGGATCCGCACGAGTTCTTCGCCAATCCCCAGACCGAGCGCGCCAAGGACTTCCTGTCGAAGGTCCTGCACTGACCGCCGCACCGTCGACACGAAAAAGGTTGTCTATCATGAGGTTTTCCCGTAAGGCGATCGTGCCGCTGGTGGCCGTGGTCGCCATCGCCGGTATCGCCCTGTTCGGTACCCGCTCGACCGTGACCACGGGCATCACCCCGGCGGTTGCGCAGGCCCCGCAGTTCGCACCCGGCACGACGATGGAGAAGATCGCTCGTGAGGGGGTGTTGCGGGTGGGTACACGGTTCGATCATCCCGGGCTGTCGGCGCGCAACCTGCGCGGCGAGCAGGAGGGATACGAGATCGATCTGGTCCGGTACATCGCCGGCAAACTCGGTGTCCCCGCCGACCGGATCGAGTGGACCGAGGCCAACTCCGCGAGCCGCGAGCAACTACTGCAGCAGGACAAGGTCGACGTCGTCGTCGCGACGCTGTCGATCAACGACAAGCGACGTCAGGTGATCAGCTTCGGCGGCCCCTACCTGGACATCAACAACGACCTGGTGACGGTGAAGGGCAATCCGAAGAACATCACCGATCCCCAGACTCCGAACGGGGTGACGGTGTGCTCGACCCTCGGTGGGGCGGTGTCGGCGTCGCTGCGCAAGAACTTCCCGCAGACGAACCTGATCGAGTTCGACGTCTCGTCCAAGTGCATCGATGCCCTCAAGAACGGGTCGGTCGACGCGCTCGCCACCCAGGGGCCCATCGGCGCCGGGTACGTCAGTAAGGATCAGAAGGACATCGAGCTGATCAACAAGCCCTTCGCGGTCGAGTCGTGGGGGGTGGGTATCGCCAAGGGCGATGTCGCGTTCTGCGAGTTCCTCAACAGCGCGATCACCGATTACTACAGCGACGGCTCCGCCGAGGAAGCCTGGGCCGACAGTCTCGGCCGTTACACCAAGCAGCAGCCGGTCATGCCGGAACTGCAGCCCTGCACCTAGATCTTTCGTCTCACTTCGAGGACATCCCATGCACACCGTAGTCGACCATTTCGGCGCCCTGATGGAGGGTTTCGCGGTCACGCTCACGCTGATCGGCGTCTCCACCGTCCTGGCGCTGATCGGCGGAACGATCCTCGCATCGTTCCGTGTCTCCCCGATCCCACTCCTGCAATCGATCGGCTCCGGGTACGTCGAGACGTTCCGTAACGTCCCCACCGCCGTCATCTACTTCATGACTCTGTTCGCGTTTCCGCAGCTCGGCATCAAGATCCCGTTCTTCTGGGCGGCCGTCGCCGCCCTGGCGATCTACTACTCCGCCTTCTTCTGCGAGGCCGTCCGCTCGGGCATCAACGCGATCCCGGTCGGGCAGTTCGAAGCCGGACGCTCCATCGGTCTCACCTTCGGCGGCTCATTGCGCTACATCGTGCTCCCGCAGGCGTTCCGCAGTGTCGTGCCCCCGCTGATCAACGTGTTCATCGCACTGACCAAGAGTTCGGCGATCGCCAGCGCGTTCGGTGTCGCGGAACTGCTCACCCGCGCCGAAGGCGTGATCGCCGAGGAGAGCCAGGCGGTGCTGTGGATCCTCGCGGCCACCAGCCTCCTGTACCTGGTGATCACCATCCCCGCGGGGACCATCGCCAACCTCGTCGAGAAGAAAGTCGCGGTGGCGCGATGACAACGACAGCAACCAAACCGGCAGCTACCAAACCCACGATCGCCATGTACGACGTACTCGGACCGCAAGGTCAACGGAAAGTCCGCAACGCCACCTGGGTCGGTGCCGCCGTGGTCGCGATCATCGTGGCCCTGGGGCTCTACCAGCTCGGCTCCCACGGTCAGCTCAGTCCCGATCTGTGGTCGGTGCTGCTCGACCGGGACCTGATGCGCAGCGTCCTGAAGGGTTTGCTCGCCACGATTCAGTGCGCGATCGTCTCCATCGTGCTCTCGGTGGTGTTCGGCATGATTCTCGCGGCAATGCGGATGTCCGACAGCAGACTCCTGCGGGGAGTTGTGCGGGTATGGGTGGAGATCTTCCGCGGTCTGCCGCTGCTGGTGCTGATCTTCTTCATCTTCCTCGGCGCACCCCAATTCGGGATCATCGTCCCGACGTTCTGGGCATTGGCCCTCGGCATCTCGCTCTACAACAGCGCCGTGATGAGCGAGATCTTCCGCGCCGGCATCGCGTCGTTGCCCCGCGGTCAGGCCGAAGCGGCGGCCGCGATCGGCATGCGCAAGACCCAGATCTTCCGCATCATCCTGCTGCCGCAGGGCATCCGGATCATGCTGCCCGCCCTGATCAGCCAGGTCGTGACGATCGTGAAGGAAACCTCCCTCGGTTTCGTCATCGGCTACACCGAACTGCTGCGCAGCGGCCGGGTCGCAGTGGAATACCTCGGCGGACAGTACGCCATCCCGGTCTATGTCTTGATCGCGATCATCTACCTGCTGATGAACGTCGGGCTGTCGAAGCTGGCGCGCCGAATCGACGCCCGCTCGTGAGGTAGGAGAAGCCCTTTCCCTCGGCCGATATTTTCCGGGTGGAGAGCGCGATCAGTGCCGGTATCTCGACCGCCCGTACCCCGGTCGAGATACCGGCATTTGTTCTATGGGGAGCCAAGGGGGATGAGCGCAGTTCCGGCATCACCTGCCGTGGCGCGGATGCGCAGAAGCGACGCATCGAGGCTCGCGCGCTGGCCGTTGGCGACTCTCGGGGGCCGGGCGCCGTGCCCGGACGGGTTCAGTCCAGACCGGGCAGGCCGATGGCCGAAATCTCCTCTGCCGCAGCCCGGGTGCATTCGATGTAGTGGGGTGTCCGGTCCTCGGTGAACCGGCCGGTGGGACCACCCAGGGTCAACGCGGCCACGACCGTGCCGTGGGAGTCGACAAGCGGGAAGGACAACCCGGACGAGCCGAGCTCACGCTCGCCGTGGACGAGCTGATATCCGCGTTCGCGCCCGTCCTCGACCTTCTCACGCAACTGGTCGGCGAATTCGGGGCCGTGCGGGGAGTCCGCGGCCACGTCGTCGATCAGTTCGGGGGCGGCCAGCAGCAAAATCTTGCCGGCGGCGCCGGCCCACAGCGGGTACGGCACTCCGAGCGGGATGACGCTTCGCACGGTCGCGGTGCTCTCGCACTGGGCGACCACCACACGGGACAGGCCCTGCCGGATGTACAGGTTCACCGTCTCGCCGGTGTCGGCGCTGAGCTGGCGCATGATGTCGACGACCTCTTCCGGCGGCGCCCAGGTCCTGCCCGCCAGGCGCACCCAGCGCAGCATCTCCGGGCCGAGGCTGTAGGACCCGTCCGCGCGGCTGGTCAGGACGCTGCGCGCACACATCGTCGCCACCAGGCGGACGACGGTGGTTTTCGGCAGTTTCGTCCCCTCGACGAGTTCTTTGAGGCTGCGGGTGGGGTGCGCTGCGTCGAACAGTTCGAGCAGGTCGATCACCCGGGTGACGCTGCGGACACCCGCGTCGGCGACGGCCGGCTTCTCTGCTGAATCCGTAGGTACTGCAGTCACCCTCTGGTCCTCCCTGCTCAGCAACTCTTCCGATGCACCACTCTACGGTTCGGAGAAACCGATCTCTACGGAAACAGGCGAATCGACGAGCGATCTAAACCATCAGGCGGTGTATGTAGACCGCTAGATGGTTTTTGTGGTAGGGTTAGGCACGTCACGCGACGACACCCTTGCTTGGTGGGATTCGCCCACGGAAAGGATCTTCCGATGAAGCTGCTCGACGGAATCCGAGTCTTGGATCTCACCAACGTCCTTGCCGGCCCGTATGCGAGCTACCAGCTCTCGCTGATGGGTGCCGACGTCGTCAAGGTCGAAGTACCCGGCAGCGGCGACCTGGCTCGACAGCTCGGTGCCGACACCGCGCTGTCGAGCCAGAAGCTCGGCGCCTCGTTCGTGGCCCAGAACGCCGGTAAGCGCTCGATGACGGTCAACCTCAAGAGCCCTACCGGCCGGAACGTGTTCGACCGGTTGATCGCCGGCGCCGACGTCCTCGTCGAGAACTTCCGCCCGGGAGTACTCGCCCGGCTCGGCTACTCCTGGGACGAGTTGCACGCGATGAACCCGCGGCTGGTGTACTGCGCGATCTCCGGTTTCGGGCAGACCGGGCCGATGCGGGAGCGCCCGGCGTACGACCAGATCATCCAGGGGCTGTCCGGGATGAGCGCGGTCACCGGCACACCCGACACCGCACCGTTGCGCGTCGGATTCCCGGTGTGCGACACCCTCGGCGGGATGACCGCCGCCATGGCCATCAACGGCGCTCTCGCGTCCCGCGCCCGGACCGGCGAGGGCGTCTACCTTGATGTGTCGATGCTCGACAGTTCACTGACCGCACTGGGCTGGGTGGTCTCGGACTACCTCATCGCCGGACGGCAACCCAGCGCGAACGGCAACGAAAACCCCACCGGCGCACCGTCGGCGACCTTCCAGACCGGATCGGGTGCCCTCAACATCGCGGCCAACAAGCAGGAACAATTCGAGATCCTGTGCAAGCTGATCGGCCGTGAAGACCTCATCGACGACCCCCGGTTCGCGCTGCGCGACGACCGCAAGAACCGTCGCCCGGAACTGCGCGTCGAGATCGAGGCCGCCCTCGCCGCCAAGTCCGCCCGCGAGTGGGAGCCCCTGCTCAACGAGGCGGGGGTGCCCGCGGGACTGGTCCTCGACGTCACCGACTCCCTCGACCTCGACCAGATCACCGAGCGTGAACTGGTCCACCAGGTCGACCTGCCCGACCGCACGGTCAGCGTCCTCGGCACCGGCTTCCACGTCAACGGCCGCCCCCTCGCCCCGGGGTCGGCGCCCCCGACGCTGAGCGAACACACCGACGAACTGCTCACCGATCTCGGCTTCACCGCCGACGAGATCACCGAACTGCACACGGAAGGCGCGGTATGACCACCACCGAACGCCGCCCGGTCCCCGGCGCGACCGAGACCACCATCGACGACGTCACCGGCTGGTGGCGCACCGAGATCAGCGACATCTCACCCGGCGTCATCCGCTACCGCGGCTACGCCATCGAGGACCTGATCCCGACCACCTCCTACGCCGGCATGGTCTGGCTGATGATCCGCGGGCAGCGCCCCACCCCCTGGCAGGAACGACTCCTCGACGCCGCCCTGGTCGCTGCCGTCGACCACGGCCCGCAGGCACCGTCGATCGCGGCCTCCCGCATGGCCGCCACCTGCGGGGTCGGACTCAACAACGTGATGGCCACCGGCGTCGGGATGCTCGGCGACGTCCACGGCGGCGCAGGGGAGCAATGCATGAGCGTGCTCGCCGACATCGTCGAGCAGGCCACCGACGCCACCGATCTGCGCCCCGTCGCCGACCGCATCGTGGCCGACTACCGTTCCGCCAAAAGGTATGTGCCCGGGTTCGGGCACCGGTTCCACCCCCGCGATCCGCGCCGCGACCCGCTGCTCTCGCTGGTCGCCGCGGCCCGCGACGACGGCGCCGTGTCCGGCCAGTACCTGCACGCCGCCCTCGCCCTCGAGCAGTCCCTCGCCGCCGGACGGACCCGACCGGTCCCGATGAACATCGACGGCGCCACCGCCGTGGTGTATGCCGAACTCGGCTTCCCGCCGCCCCTCGGCCGCGGACTGTTCGTCCTGTCCCGCTCGGTCGGCATCCTTGCCCACGGCTGGGAACAGACCCAGCAGGGCGGCCGCAACAAGGGACCGATCCCGCGCACCCTGCTCCCCACCTACACCGGCCACCCCGCCCGCGCCGTCGAGGACACCACCCATGCCGACCGATAACCCCACCACCGGCACACCGACCGCGCCGACGCGCTCGACCTGGGGACAGTTCGAAACCACGCCCGACCGGGGAATGGCCAACTACGCCGGCCCCGACCACGTTCGCGACGCCGCCACCCTGGTCCAGCGGGGAGCCGTCTTCGGCCTCGACTACCTCCTCGACGCGTTCGTGCCATCCCTGGCGACGCTGCGCAGCGCCCCCGAACATCACGTGGTCTCCCGGCACCGCGACCACCGCGACGACTATCTGGACGGATTCTGGCCGCAGGCCGCCAGCCACCTCGACGGGTTGCGGCACCGCCGCCACGCCGAGCACGGCTTCTACAACGGCACCCCCGACGCCGCTATCGCCGCCGGCAATCCGGCCCTCGGCATCAACCACTGGTCCCAGCACCCGATCGTGGGCCGAGGAGTCCTCATCGACATCGGCCGCCACCGCACCCACCTCGGGAAACCCATCGATCATGCCGGCGGCGAAGCCCTCGACATCAGCGAACTCGACGACACCTTGGCCGCCCAGGACGTACAGCTACGCACCGGTGATCTGCTGCTGATCCGCACCGGTTGGGCACAGTGGTTCCTCGACGAGGCCACCGCCGACCAGCGCGCGCAGATCCATACCAGCAAAATCTGCACCGGCCTCGCCCAGTCGCAGGCCGCAATCGACTGGTTCGCCGACCATCAGGTCGCCCTCGCCGCCTCGGACACCTTCGCGCTCGAACGCCTTCCCGCAGTAGCTGATTCACCCTTCGGATCCGACACCGACCACGGCATGATGCACCAGGAACTCATCGCCCTGCTCGGCCTGCCCATCGGTGAGCTGTGGAAGCTCGACGAACTCGGCGAGGACTGCGACCGCGACCGCCGCTACGAATGCCTGCTGACCGTCAAACCCCTCAACCTCACCGGAGGCGTCGGCTCACCCGCCAACGCCACCGCCATCAAGTGACCGCCAAGTACCGTGCCGCGGCGCTGTCAACCGAGGACGGATGGACCGAGGTGATCGACAACGGTTTCATCGCCCTGGTCGGCCCCTTCTACACCCGCACCGACGGCGGTCATATCGAGGTCGCGGTCGTGTGCCAGGACAAGCACCGCAACCGGCGAGGGATCGTGCAAGGCGGGCTGGTGATGACGTTCGCCGACCGCGCACTCGGCATCGCGGCCCGCGCGCACAGCGGCGCCCCCACCACGGCAACGGTGCACCTCGACGTGCATTTCGTCGCTCCCGTCCACGTCGGCGACGTCCTGCGCGCCCGCCCCCACACCGCACCCGGGACCCGGTCGCTGCTGTTCATGCGAACCGACCTCACCGTGGAGGACACCCTGGTCGCGACCGCCACCGGGGTGTTCAAACCCCTACGGACCGCACCCCTCGTCGACGAGTGAGATTCGGTACGACCCAGAGCCCGCAAAACCATCCGAAGGAGGTGTCGTGGTGCAACCCGACAAGCTCGTCGCAGCGTTCGCCCGTATCCCCACCGCCACCATTGGTGACGCCCAGGACCGCTTCGGCTGCCCGACCGGAATACGACCCATGTGGTCGGGAGCGACCGTCACCGGGCGAGCGTTCACCGTCTGCACCCGAGCCGGAGACAACCTCTACATTCACAAGGCGCTCGACCTCGCCGCCGCTGGAGACATCCTCGTCGTCAACGGCGGCGGCGACGAAACCCGCGCACTCATCGGCGATCTCATCGGAACCCGCGCACGAGCCATCGGGCTGGGCGGCTTCGTGATCGACGGCGCGGTCCGTGACGTCGCCGCCCTCGAGCAAATGGGCATGCCCGTCTTCGCCCGCAGCACCACTCCCGCCGGGCCCTACAAACACGGACCCGGCCGGCTCGGTGAACCCGTAGCCATCGGCGGAACCGTCGTCCAGGCATCCGACATCGTGATCGGCGACGCCGACGGGATCGCCGTCGTCGCAGCACGCGCCGCAAACGACGTGCTGAACAACGCCAGACAGATCGCCGACAACGAGATCGCCAAACGCCACCGGTACGCGATGTCAGGCGAGGATCGGCAGCCTCCGCCGGGACCTTGAGAGGCTGAAGTGAAGCGCTCGCCAATTCAGCCAAATTTGATGGCTTTCGCACCGAATCCGTACGGGTTCATCGCGGTGTATGACCGAGAATCCCGGAACTCACACGCTTTTGAATGTCGGCGACAAGGTCAAGGTTCATGCTGAGGGGACCTCGGTGTTCACGATCGTGAGCATTGACGGCGACGAAGCTCTGATCGAGTCGGTTCTCGGCGCCCCAGGGACTTACCCGTTCCACTGCACGCTCGAACGCCTAGTTCCGTTCGAGTCCTGACACAGTGAAAAATGCACCCTGAACTGCTCAGATGACCCGTCCCCTGTCGGAGATGACCCTCGCCGGTTCAAAGCGGTGACCGCATCGCGGATCTGGGCGCGCTGCCCGGCGTAAAGGTCACGAATTCGGGTGTCCGCGGTGATCCCGAGCATGACCATGAAGCCGGTGGGGGCCTGGCCTGCGCGGGCCACCACTCCCGGACGGGTTGTGCCATGCTGGGGACACATTGTCGAAGTCGCGGGGGTGACATGACTGTTCATACGTTGGTGCTTTCGACAGGCCCGAACATCACTCGCCGCCACCACCGATCAAGTGGACTGGGGTCGGGCCATTGGATTGGATCGTCAGTAGGTCCACGAGGGTGCCGGCCGGCCCGCCGTTCTCGTCGCGGTCGGTGTACATCGCCTGGATCCGTTGCAGGATCTCCGGTGTGCTCAACACCCGGTGGGTGGGAATCGCATGGTGCGGTGCGCTCGCGGAGGGGTGCAGGCGTGTCATGTGGTTACTCTCGGTCGCACAGGTGTGGGCCGCGCGCTGTGGTCGAGGCGCGCGGGTCGTGCCGGTCATCGTCGGCCCGCTCCCTGTCAGTGTTCGGGCTCATGCGACGGCGAGGCTAGGGGACAAGGTCCTTTCCCGTTGAGTGGTGCCAGGACCGGGGTATCGGAGCGGGCGGCGACGTGCAGGGCAGCCGGGGAGTTTTCGAGGGCGGGGCGGTTGTCGAGGTCTCGGCGGGCGGCCTTCTCGACGAGCAGCGGAACGTAAGCGCGGACCCTCCCGTTGTCGAACCGTTTGTGGATGATGCTCCCAATCATCGTGACGGTGTTCGCGGTCGAGTCGGGGTTCCTGCAAAATTTCCTCATGACCACGTCGCCGACCGGCGGCCAGTGGCTCGCCTGCCTCGGGCGGTCACTGATCATCCCGATTGTCGTCCAAGCGGAGAAGGCGATCCGGCGGCGTTGCCACCACTACTCGGAGCCGCCCGCACCGACGACCGCCCCCGCCGTCGTCGACCCCCACCGCGCACGCTGAGCCGCGAACCATGTCCTGGACAGGAAGCCTCGGCCGGTTACCCGGGATCGCGACGGCGCGGCGTACCACCGGGAGTGGCTACGCCCCGCCGGACTGGTCCTCGCCGCTCTACCGATTCCCGACGGGATGGGGTGCGCGGAGGCCGCCGAGTTACCCGCCTACGCTGGCGTCGACCGGCCGGTTGCTGCGTCAGTTCTCGCGTTCGAAGGTGATAAGCAATCCCTCGACGCCGCCTGGGCCGAGTCGGCCTTTGACGTCGGTCGAGGTGATGGTTTTCAGGCGCCAGCCCTGTTGGGCGTGCTGGTTCAGTAGCCTTTCGAGCTTGTCGCCGGACATCTTGCCGCCGATCATCTTCTCGCGGATCTCGACGACCTTGTATGAATACACCATTACCCTCTCTCCTTCTCTCGAGGTTTGAGGTGGTCGAGAACCTGGTCGTCGTCACTTCCGATCTGGCATCGGCACACCCTGTCTCGGCATTGTGTAGCAGCCGAGCACTCTATGGGGCTGGTGGAGCGATTCCGACGCCCGAAAATTGGAATACTCGGTTGCGCACGCCTTCGATTGTGCCGTGGGTGGGAGTGATGACGAGGGAAGCGCGGTGCGGAAGGGGATTCGCCGAGCAAAGGTGACCGACCCCCGTGGGGCTTGGAGGGGGACGGAGGCCGGTGAATGACTGGGCTACCCCACCAAGCTTGGTGCCGGGTGCGTGGGACAGCGACCGAACACCCTGGTTCAACCGAGCGCGGTAGGCCGAAGTCCTCCTGTACTCCCCGACAAAAGGAGCTTTGTACTCGATTCCTTGACCGCGACAGGGACGCTAATCGGTGTCTTTGGTGTGCTGCCGATGCCGCGCGCGGAGAAGAGCGCGGTGCCGCTCGAGGGCAGCGTCGGTATCGCGGAGGATCTGCCGTTGCCGGCGAGCGAGGGCGTATCGCACGGCGGCACTGCGCTGCCGCAATGTGCATGGGCGGCTGCGGAATCGTCGTCGAACAGAACCGCGGCGGCGTTTGTCGCACTCGATCAGCACCCAGTCGTACGCCAGCCGGGCTGGGGCCCCTTTGTCGAAGAGCACCGGCATCACGGTGTCGTCGAACAGGTCAAGGGGGATAGGCGCGAGTCGGTGCTGGAGGCGGCCGAGCGCTTGTGCCGCGGTGACGACTCCCATGACATGCGATGGTAAGCGGCACTTCGTGCGCACGGAGTCAATAAGTGTGTCTCACGGTCGAACCGAGGTCCTTGTGAGCGGTGTCGCCGACGTGCCCGCTGAGGATCGGCACCCGATCAGAGGGCCGGTGGGGTCGCCCGGGCTCGGCGCTTTGCTCGCGCTCGAACTGCTCATCCGCTCGGCCCGCACAGCCACCGCTCAGGACTCCACCGCTGGAGCCGACCTCGTCGTGAGCAATGATTCGCGCCTCAGTGTCGTGAACTACGTTCGTACTGCAGGACAACTGATGGGATATGGGGATCAGATCTCATCTGTCGCTTCGCCCGAGTTCTGTGGTGTCGGGTCCGGGATCCGCCTCATGCGGAACGAGTTGAACACCCCGATGAGGCCGGCGAGGATGGGGATGAGCAGGGCGACCTGAAGGGCGAGGGGTCGTGTGCCGGTGTTGATGCGGACGATCTCGTCCTGAATCGCCGGGGGTTGGTCGACGAGTAGTTGTTCGAGTTGGGTGTTGCTCATGACTTCGGCGTCGTCCTCGAGCACCTGCGCGACCTGTTGCTGCTCTGCCGGCGGGAGCACGGTGCTCGATTCCGTCATCGAGGTGAAGGTGAGGGACAGTGTTGCCAGCATGATGGCGCCGGCGAACGCCAGCCCGAACGAGAGCCCGAACGATCCCGCTGCGGAATTGACGCTGGCGGCCTCGCTGATCCGTTCCTCCTCGATCGGGGCGAGTGTGTAGTTGTTGAGCTGGGATACCAGCAATCCCAGCCCGGATCCGGCGATCACCAACGGGATCACCAGGCCCCAGCCGAACTCGGCGCGCGGCACGATCGGGATCAGCGCCGCGATCCCGATCGTCAGCAGCACGAATCCCCACCGGATGATGCTGCTCGGGCGCCGGTCGCCGGCCTTCTTGCCCGCGAGCAACGCCACCGCGAACATGCTGAGGGAGAGGGGTGCGAGGGACAATCCCGCCTGCATCGCGTTGTACTCGAGCACCATCTGCAGGTAGATCGGCAGCGCGATCATCGTGCCGCCGAGGGCGATCTGCTGGAGCATCTGCCCCGAGATGCCCAGTCGGAAGATCTTGGAGCGGAACAGATCCGGGTCCAGCAAGGCCGGCTTCCCTTGACGATTGCGCCGTACGAGCCAGTAGGCCAGCGCGGCCAGCGCGACCGCACCGATCACCAGGAGCGCCGCAACGGATTCGCCACCCTCCTGCCACACCAGGATTCCCAGCACGATGCCGCCCATCCCCAGAACGGAGAGGACCGCGCCCACCAGATCGATCACCCGGGGCCCGGTGTACGGCACATCCTGGACCAGTGTGATGCCGGACAGCACGACCGCGATGATGACGACCTCGAGCACGAACCCGATGCGCCACGAGAGGTAGGTGGTGATGAAACCGCCGAGCAGCGGTCCGACGGCGGCGGCGATCGCGGCCGCCGCCCCGACGAGGGCGTAGACCTTCTTCTGCGCGGCGCCTTCGAAGTTGCCGTGGATGAGGGACTGCATGGCGGGCAACAGGAGTGACGCGCCGATTCCACCGAGTATCGCCCAGAAGATGATGATCGCGGTCAGGCTCTGTGCGAGCGCCATCGCGGACGCACCGACTGCGTAGCCGAGCAGGCCCAGCACGTACGCCCGTTTGCGTCCGATGAGGTCGCCGACCTTGCCGCCGATCAGGATGAACGCGGCAGAAACCAGCGCCTCGAGTGCGATCGCGGCCTGGACGCCGCTGACGGTGGTGTCGAGGTCGCGAACCACCGACGAGATCGACACGTTCATCAGCGACGTGTCGACGACGAGCACGAACATCGCCATTGCCAGCAGGATCGCGAGTGTCCGCCGAGGGCCCGTTGCCCGCTCGGAATCACCGTTGGTCGGTTCTTCGGTCATAGGAGGCCCACCGTCCGTCCATTCCGCTGCACCCGAGTGTCCCATGCACGGGGCGAGGTATCTGAAGGGCACGATCCCCGGCCGGACCTCCGGAAACGAGTCTTTCTTCTCTCCTTCTCGCGCGCCCGGTTTGTGTCGTTCATCGAGGGTTTGCTGTTGCCGGCATGCATGGTCGGTGGGTCTGCATCGAAGGGGAGACGCGGAACCGGTGTCTTGCTATCCGGTCCGTGCGTGGGGAGTGCTCGGTCCGTTTACAGTTCGCCGTCCCGGCTTCGGCATCAGACGGGCTCGGGGGTCGGGCGGAAGGCGCTGCTCGACTCGGTCTGCGGCGGCCCGGAGATACGGGTCCCGCTGCGGGTGGGCGCGGACGGTGGGAGAGTCCGGGCCGTGCCGGTCGATCTTCTCGCGCAGCCGCTGATCCAGACTCAACGCCTCGCCGTGCGGACCGGTCGTCTGATCGGCGACGGTCAGCGCGTCCGAGACCGCGTCCTCGACGAAGCCGAACTGGCTCAGTTCGTCGCCCAGGCCGGTGACCGCGGCGACGAACCGGGCGCCGGAGTGATGAGCGACCAGGTCGCACACCCGCTCCGGCCAACCATGGGCTTGCAGATAGCGGGCGCCGTCGAGCGGGTGAAACCCGGTCTCGCGCAGCTCGGCGGCATAGCCGATGTCGTGCAGCCACGCGGCGGCCACCAACGTGTCCCGGTCCGCGGCCGGGACCGTGGGTGCAAGCGCCAACGCCCGGGCCGCAACCCCTGCACAGTGATCTGCACGCATGCGGTCGCGGGCAAGGACGCGCAGTGTCAGCGCCCGGGCGCGGGGCACCAATGGCGACCGCGTCGCATCATCTGCCATGACCACACCTCTCCCGCACGGCGCCGATCCACCACCGGCCGCCACCGGTCGGGCTGTCGCAGCCTGGCATCACAGGATATATCGGGCCGACGGCGTCCCGACGGGGTTCGCCGCTTCTACAGTCGGTGACGGCGACGTGCGGTTGAGGCGCCGGGGGAGTGCACCGTCGGAGCCGCGAGGAACGACGGACACCGGCTCGTCGGGGCATCGGGGTCCTGGAGACCACTCCGCGGGCCCACACCTGCCGCGAAGTGCCGCCATCATCGGCCCGACCGGAGGACGATGAACCTTCCGGAACACTTCACGCGTTGCCCGGGAAGGGAAACGGTCATGTCCGAGGAATCTCTGGTCAAACGCGGTGTGGCGCAGGGGTCCGCGAGGGGTGGGGCGGTCCTGCTCGTCACTGTCGGTGTCCTCGAAGTACTCCAGGGCCTGTCCGCGATCGCCAAGGACGAGGTAATCGTCACCGGAATCGACTACACCTACCAATTCGACCTCACCGCATGGGGATGGACCCACCTGGTTCTCGGCGCGCTCGTCACCGCCGCCGGAATCGCCCTGTTCACTGGTGCCACCTGGGCGCGAGTGGGCGCCATGGTGATCTGCGCAGTCTCGATCCTCGTCAACTTCCTCTGGTTGCCCTACTACCCGATGTGGGCGATCACGATCATCGCCCTCAACGCCGTGGTGATCTGGGCCGTCTCGACCTGGCACCCCGACACAGACCGAGCCGCACAGCCCTCTCCACCTGCGAGATGAACTGCCATGCGAGCACTGGACCACGAACAGTGCGACCAGCACGCGCCGAGCGCAGGCGGCCGTCGACACGACCTCGCGCCGCGGTGACGTCGACCGGGTGTGAGGCGTGGCCGCCATGACGTGGGCGCTGCCGGCGATCGCGGTGGTCCTGCTCGGCTTCGCGGCGGTCTCCGGGCGCGTGGCGGGCACGCCGATCACCGGACCACCCCCATCCGGAGACCCGACCGGCCCCAGATACTCGACGGTGATCCCCGCACCCCCGGCCGCGCATCCGTCGTCATCGACCGAAGGACCGGCAGGCGATGGTGTCCCCAAGAGTCCAGCCCACATTCCGCGGCGGACCCGATGGGCTGAGGCGGACAATGAGCAGATACGGCGTGCGGGCAGCCCCCGCCGGAAGGGGGTACGTCATGACCGAGGAGTCGTCGACCGAACAGCGCGTGGCGACCGCCACGTCGATCGGGGCGGCCACTCTGGTGCTGACCGTCGGTCTCCTCCAGTTCGCCCAGGGCATCGCCGGCGTCGCCGAGAGCGAAGGGTTCTCGGTGGGGATGGAGTACACCTACCGGTTCGACCTCATCGCCTGGGGCTGGTTTCATATCGCCTTCGGGGTGCTGCTCTGCGTGGTCGGTCTCGCTTTGGCCGCCGGGGCGCGTTGGGCGCGGGTGGCGGCGATCGTCTTCGCGGCCATCTCGATCCTCGCCAACTTCCTGTGGCTGCCGTACTACCCCTCCTGGTCGATGGTGATCATCGCACTTGACGTCGCGGCGATCTGGGCGGTGTCTACGTGGAAGCCACCACCGTAGTGAAACGAACGGAACCGCAGTCGAAACCAGATCGATTCTGTGGCGACCCCGGGTCGGTAAGCGGCAGATCTCTGCAGAGGGATCAGCCGGCGCCTGCGCCTCCTGTAGCTATACTCGGGACGCGGCCTCCTCCGGTAACTATTCGGGACGAGCCCGAAAGCCCGGGGCCGGCAGCGTCGAGCGGGTGGTTTTCGTCGGCGAGGTGCTTATGATCCGGGCGCGTAGCCGAGCGGAAGGCGAAGAACGATGCCCGAGAAAAAGGATCACAGTCCGAGACCCGAACCCGGTCCATTCGGCGCGGGCACGCGGGTACTGGTGCGCCGGCCGTCCGAACCGGCGCAGACCGGTCGGATCATCGAGGACTACGCCGAGCTGACCGACACCGAGGAGCGCGGGCACGCCTGGGCGCCGGTGCACCGGTGGGCCGTCGCCCTCGACGACGGGCGCCTGGTCTTCGCCGACACCGACGACCTCACCGCCGACCCGAGCACGGAAGGATCCACCGGGTAGACCGGACCTGGCCGGTGGAAGAACCAGCGAGAGACCGTGTCCCTGGGCACCGGTTTGACGTTGAAGCCCGAGGCGAATCCGACGCAGGTCCAGCTCTCACCAGCGGGTACCGTCACCACCACCTCACCGGACGCCCCGGCGCTCAGCGCTGGTACCGCGGTGCGGTACCGGCCGCGAAGACCATCGCGGGCGCGATGACCGCCGACGCGATGGCGGTGTGTACCGCGATCTTGTTCTTCATGATGCTCACCTCGTTCTGAGAGTCCTCGACTCTTGCAGGAACGGGTGGCGAAACAGCCCCTCGGTGATCGGGATCGGTTATGAGCCAGGTCATCGCGAGGTCGGGCACGTTGATGTGCTTCAGCGCGGGTGGTCGGCTCGTGTCCGCGTGGCCGGTGACTGGGTGACCGCATCCCGGCGTCGTGAGGAGCAGACCTCAGCCGAGGTTCAGCAGCAGTACTACCCCCCCGGGGTCTGCGGCCTACGGGCTCAGCGGTTCGCCGGTGACGAGGAAGATCACCCGGCGCCCGACCACGACAGTGTGGTCGCCGAAGCGTTCGTAGAAGCGGCCGAGCAGGGTGATGTCTACCGCGGCCGGGATGCTGCCGGTCCAGGACGGGTCCTGGATCAGGGTGAGCAATCGTCGGTGCAGGTTGTCGAGCTCGTCGTCGCGTCTGCCGATCTCGGCGGCCAGTTCGGGATCGTGCGTGCGCAGGACCTGTTCGGCGAGGCCGGCCAGTTCGGACGCCACCCGCCCCATCCCGGCGAGCACTTCCTCCGCCTCACCGGAGGCGACGTGCTCGGGATGGCGGCGGCGGACGCTTTCGGCCACATGCTGCACCAGCCCGCCCATCCGGCTCAGATCCGTCACAAGGTGCACACCGGTGACGACCTGACGGAGATCACGCGCCACCGGGGCCTGCAGCGCCAGCAGCGCCATCGCCTGCTCCTCGCACGGACCGCGTAACGCCTCGATCTGCTCGGTGAGGTCGAACACTCGCTCGGCCAGCGGCAGATCGGCCAGCATAAGTGCGTCGGTCGCCGCCTGCACGGCCTCCCCGGCCAGGTGACACATCGACGCCAACCGGTCGGTCAGTGCGTCGAGTTGTTCGTGAAATTTCATCCGCATACGCATCATCATCGTGCACTCCGCCGATAGGTGGGCTCGACAGCTGCCCGGGTCTGACGGAAGCGCGGGTCTGACGGCAGTGCCGTTCATCCGGCGATCGGCACCGCTACCACCGCTGGCGCAGTATCCGGCACGATCCCGGCGGTGAGCTGCCGAGCCGGTCGTGCCACTACTGCGAATGTTCCCGTCTTTCAACCCTTTCCGGGTTCCAGGTCGATACGGCCCAGATGACGACGACGTCGAGTGCGATGATCACCAGCGACCACACCGGGTAGTACGGCAGCCACAGGAAGTTCGCCAGAATCGAGATCGCGGCAACGATGATCGCTGACACCCGGGCCCATGTGGCTCCGGTGAACAGGGCGAGGCCGACGATCGCGACGAGGGCGCCGAGGACGATGTGGATCCAACCCCAGGTGGTGAGGTCGAACTTGTAGACGTATTCCACCCCGACCACGAATACTTCGTTCTCGGCGACGGCGGCGATGCCCTGAAAGAACTGGATGATGCCGACGGTGACCATGATGACGGCCGCCGCCATCGAGGTGCCGCCCGCGAAGCCTTGTTTGGTCGATGGATACTCGGACACGGACACGGCTGTCCCCTTTCCCCACAGCTACGAATTTCGCTCGGTATGACGATTGTCCGCCGCAGCGTGCTGTCTTCGCCGGAGAACGTGGATTCCGGCGGAACGAGGCCGGTGACGATCTTCGGGGTGCTGCTCTGCGTGGTCGGGTTCCGGTCGTCCTCGAAACCTTCGCGAGCGTGGGTCACGCTCGTTCGGCTTGCCCGCGCAGTGGCCGCCCTGAGCAGGTGCGAGGAATAATGGGACAGATCTCTGCTGCTGCATGATGATTGTGGTCCGGCATGCGCCTCCACATTCGTGGTCAGCCTCCCCGGTCTTGTCGAAGGATTAGGCTCACACTGCCCGGGTGTGGTGGGCGGCCGCCGACACCGGTCCCTCTCCCGGGCCTGGCCATCTCCTCTCGCCGCTTACGACAGACGTGGTGAGTGCCGCGCGAAGACACGCCGCCCTCCCCGGCTGCTGATCGTGGCGCGCACCGCCGGCTCGGTGTGCGGGTGGTGGGAAGTTCAGGTGTGTGCAGCGGTTCGGGTTGCGCCGGTGCCGGCTGTTGGTGGCATCGAGTGTGCGCGTGGCGGCTCGTTCGATCAGGAGGGGGACGAAGTCTCGGATGCGGCATCCCTCGAACCGACCCTTCGCTGGAGCGTCGACGTGCATGGGATGTGGTGTCGAACACGGCGTTGTCGTGCGCTGGTTGGTGTTCGGGGCCGAGCCGCGCTTCTGCGAGGGTCTGGTTCGGTTGATGCTGAGTTGTGTGCGGGGGCGATGTGGTTGTTACCGTCCCGCGTCGGATTCGGAGGTGGTGGGGAAGGGGCTGGGGCCGAGTGCGAGGGTGAGGGAGGTGGGGTGGAGTCCGATCTCGGTCCGGCTGGTGGTGAGGATCAGCGACCCGGTGCGCGGGTAGGTGCCGATCCAGTACGACGGCGTGGTGCGGTACGGCCCGGAGTCGTCGGAGCGGGGTTCGGTGGGGTGGAGCGAGTCGGCGGGGCCGTCGAGGTCGTCGACGAGGACGAGCACGGACAGGTAAGACCACCGCGGCGACCAGTCGTGGGGGTCGGTCAGGGGACGGGTTTCGTAGCGGGCGAAGTCGGCACGGATCCCGGTGACATCCATCGCCAGTTGCAGCAGCAGCCCGGACGCGAATGCGGTGACCGCGGACAGTTCGAGGGTCAGGTCTTTCTCGGCCGTGATCGGCATCGGTGCGTGCACGCGAAGGCCCCGGTCAGCAGGCGGCGCGATAGCCGGCCAACGATGGCGGCGCATGCTTCGTCTTCGCACCTCTCGCCGCCCGCCGAGGTCGGGATCAGGCGGCGGGATTGTTTGTTTCCCAGAAACATTCGTCCGGGACCCCATTGGTGCAGAGCTGGAGAGGTCCCGCAGACGACTGGCGGCCGTGACGGTGAGTCGGGGTGTCCAGCCCGCGACGCTGCCACCCGCGTCGGTGTCCGACACCGGGACCTGGGAAGGGCGGTGCCTCGGTCGCGTTCGGTGCTAGGTCAGTGCTTTGCTTTTGATCGTCTCGAACTCCTGCGGTGTGATCGCCCCCGAATCGAGCAGCGCCTTGGCGTCGGTGATCTGCTGGGCCGGGGATTTGCCCGCGACGTCCCGGATGTAGGGGTCCTGGGCCTGTTTGACCTGACGGAAGGCCGCCGCGGACCGCTCGGTCATGCCCTGGTTGCGCACGATCAGGTAGATCAGCGCCGACAGGAACGGGATCAGGAACAAGAACAACAGCCACAGCGCCTTGAGCCACCCGGACATCTGGTGGTCCCGGAACAGGTCGGTGATGATCGCAAACAGCACCCTCAGGTAGGCCACGAACAGGAAGAAGACGACGATAAACCAGAAGAACTCCCAGAAACTGTCCATTGTTGTGCTCCGTCCACTTGGTGATTCCGGTCAGGAGGCCAGGGTCCTGGCCTCCTGGTCGTTGAACTCGTCGTCGGTGAGCACCTCCTGATCGCGCAGTTCACCGAGCTGCTTCAACGCCGTGAGACGGTCGGTACCGCCGGTCGGTGGTGGCGATGCCGGTGGGGTGGACGGCGGCTGTGGCGCAGCCGACGGCGGCTGTTGGGCGGCCCAGCGCTGGCCTTGCCGCCGCGAGACCCGGCCTGACACGGTGGTCGCGGTTCCCGCGATCACGGCGGTGCGGGTAATTCCGCGGAGAAGTCCGGGCATCGTGCGCTCCTCCTGCTATCGGGTGGGGCCGTCGAGAGAATCGAGCGTCGCCAGGTGCCTTGGACGGGTATCCGTCCCGACGCGACGAGTTGGGCTCCTTCACGACGTAGCGCGGAGGCGAACGGTGCGGCCCAGCGGTTCTCGTACACGAGGATCGCGCCGACACAGCCCGGTTCGAGGACGGCTCCCGCCTGCTCGAGATCGCCGCGGTCGATCAGGCCCGACGATGCCTCGGCGAACAGGGTCACGTCGACGGTCCCGGTGAAGCCCAGATCCTCGACGGCAATCCCTGCGAGCGATCCGTCGGCGTCTTTGCGGACGAAGACCAGGTCGAGTACCCGGATGATGTTCGCCTCGACCAGGTCGAGCAGCAGGGGAAGAGCCGAGCCGTCGGGCGGGTGGTCGGCGGGAAACTCCACGACCAGGTAGTCGATGGGCCCGACGTCGTCGAAATCGGTGTCGGTCACCGCGCTGACCTCGCTTCTGAAGACCGCAGCGATACAACATCAGGCGAAATATCTGCGCCTCCGGGCATGCGAAATGCCTCGTACCAGCACGCACAGTTTCCCATCCACGCCTCAGAACGCGCCGGAAAACGACAACACCCGATCGCCCAGGCAGCCCTGAGTATTTTTCTCGTCCGGATCTTCGACTCCTGGCTATTCCGCTGGGTGATCAGCTCGCGCGGGAACCGCTCGGAGGCGCAACCGTCAGCCGAAACGCCGGCCTGGGTAGTGTGCTCGTCATTCCGGGACCGCCGTGGGCATGGACCGTCCTCGGTATCGACTGCCCGTCGGTGCTTCGGTTCGGCGGCCGCGATCGCGCCCCGGGCCCGCGCCCGCCTGAACCGACGTCTACGCCCGGATGCCCGTCGAGCCCGATTCCGGCAGCGTCCGTCGAACGACTGGCCGGGAATGCGCGCAAGTCGCGGTGGCGTACCCGTCGCGCGGCGCACACTTGGGAGCGCGCGTACAGCATCCGAGTCCACAGAGGTGAACCATCGTGCCCGATAAATCGAGCGTCAATCAGCAGATCGCAGCTGACACGGTGATCGGTGCCGCGGTCTTGCTGGTCACCGTCGGCGTGCTGCATATCCTTCAGGGGATCGCCGCGGTCGCCAATGATGACGCCCTCGTCGTCATTGCCGAGTACACCTACGAATTCGATCTGACCGTGTGGGGGTGGATCCACATCGTGCTCGGGGTGGTGATCGCGCTGGTCGGTGCCGCCCTGTTCCGCGGTGGAATATGGGCGCGGACGTTGACGGTCACCATCGCGGCACTATCGATCGTCGTCAACTTCCTGTGGCTGCCCCATTACCCGGCGTGGGCACTGCTGATCATCGCCCTCGACACGGCGGTGATCTGGGCGGTACTGACCTGGATTCCGAATCCGGCTGGTACTAGGTGACTCGCGGCGATCAACGAACGTCCTGCAGGACGCACACAGGCCGGCACATTCGGGTACGCCGCGCACAGTCATCCGGCTGATGCCACCCAGGGTGCGGTCGACGCGCCGTGTCCGCGATGGCGTCGACCGTGCGACTGTTCGAGGGACGGCTGGTCGGGCCGGTTCACCATAAAGGTTCCCGCCCGGTGTCGGCTCTACCTCCGCGTGCACGGTGTTATTTGTGGGTGGTGAGGATCATCCCGTCGCCCTCGTCCCGGCAGTATGTACGACGACTTGTCGTCCTGCCAACGGACACGTCAGACTCCTTGTAGGCGGTCAGTTCGCCTCCGGTTGGGCGGACACGGTTTCTCCGGATCAGTGGAGACGAGAATTCTGGGTCGTCGGCCACGAAACAGCTGATTGACACGCTGGCGTAAATACCCGGACGGGGTTCCTTCGCCCGAGTTGGCTTGGTTTGCCGCGCAAACCAACCGACCGAAGGAACCCCATGACCAAGTGTGCCAGGGAAGTGATGGAGATCTTGGAAGCCTACGACCTGACCCAGTGTGCGCATTCGGCGGCGCAGCTGGTCGGGTGTGACGAGAAGACGGTGGCCAGGTATGTCGCGCTCCGCGACGCCGGCCGCGACCCGGCCGAGCGTGAGCGCCGCGCACGCTCGATCGACCCGTTCCTCGGGAAGATCGAGGAGCTGGTGGAGGCCTCACAGGGCCGGATCCGGGCGGACGTGGTGCACGACAAGCTCACCGCGATGGGCTTCGACGGCACCGACCGCACCACCCGCCGCGCGGTCGCCGAGCTCAAGGCGAGCTACCGGGCCGGGCACCGCCGGAAGTATCGGCCTGGGGGCACCTCCCACGCAGTGGGGGAGGATCCCGGAGCCGGGCATGTGGCTGCAGTTCGATTGGGGCGAGGGCCCGCGGGTCGGTGGCCGGCGTACCCAACTGTTCTGCGCGTGGTTGTCGTGGTCGAGGTTTGCCGGTGGTGGTGCCGGCGTGGGACCAGCAGCTCCCGACGTTGATCGCCTGCCTGGACACCACGCTGCGCCGGATCGGTGGGGCGCCGACGTATCTGCTGACCGACAATCCCCGAACCGTCACGATGGACCGGATCGCCGGTGTCCCCGTCCGTCACCCCGACATCGTTTCCGCAGGAAGGCATTACGGCTGCGTCGTGCACACGTGTGAACCGTTCGATCCGGAATCGAAGGGCGGCGCCGAGCATACGGTCAAGATCGCGAAGGCCGATCTGGTGCCGACCGAGGCGAACCTGCTCGAGGAATACCCGAGTTTCGCCGAGCTCGTCGACGCATGTGAGCGGTGGTGCGAGAAGGTCAACGCCCGCCCGCATCGCGCCGTCGGGGCCGCCCCGGCCGAGCGGTTGGCAACCGAACTCGGCAGGCTGCACGTGCTGCCCGAGGATCCGCATCTGCTTGCCCTCGGTGAGGAGCGCCTCGTCGGCTTCGACCAGACCGTCAGCTGGGGCAACGTGCGGTACTCGACCCCGGACGGGCACCAAGGGACGAAGGTGTGGTGCCGGGTCACCGGCGACGAATTGGTGATCGTCGCCCGCACCGGAAGCGGTGTCGCGGAGATCGCCCGCCACCGACTGTCCACCCCAGGGAACCCAAGAATCGTCGCCGCGCATTACCCGCATCACCCCGACGACGGATCGGTGCTGCGCCTGCCCAAACCCCGCCCGCGCACCGCGGCCGAGATCGACTTCCTCGCCCTCGGCGAGGGCGCACACCGCTGGCTGACCGAGGCCGCCGCCGGAGGGGTCGTCCGGATCCGCCACAAGATGGCCAGGGCAGTCGAATTCACCCACGTCCCCGGGCGCCGGACGGGTCGATCAGGCATTGGCCGTGGCCGCGGCGGCGGGCCGGTTCGGCGACCGTGATCTCGCCTCGATCCTCGACCACCTTGCCGCCGCCGCACAGCCCGGACCTGTGGTTGTGGTCGACGAAACCCACACCACTTGGGCCCGGCACCGCCGGGTGGGGCCGGGTGGGCGCATGAACAGCAATTCGGCGCCGCCCCTCCCCGACGAGCTGGCCAAGATCTGCACCCGCATGCGGCTGCCGTATCTGCGCAAGGCCGCCCCCGACGTGCTCGCGACCGCCCGGGCCCAACGCTGGGACCCGGCCGAGGTGGTGCGGGTGCTGCTGCAAGAGGAAGTCGTCGGCCGGGACGCCGCCACCCGCCGGATGCGCCGCAAGAACGCGAAATTCCCGACCGGCAAGACGTTCTCGTCGTGGCGCCCGGAGGAGTCCTCGATTCCCGAGGCCACCCAGAACGCGCTCACCACGCTCGAATGGGTGCACCGCCGGGAGAACCTGGCCGTGTCCGGAGCCGTCGTTATCGTCGGTTTGAGCTGAGAAGCCTTTCGTTTGCGCTGGTCATGACGTTTCTGCGATTGATGCAATGTGGTTGGTGGCGGTCCCTTGGCGGGTGAGTTGGCGGCGCAGGTCGAGGTTCTCGCCGTGGGCCTGTTCGAGGGCGTCTCGCAGGGCTCGGACTTCGGTGCGGTGCTGTTTCTTCAGCTCAATGATCTGCTGGCTGAGTGTGTGGATGAGGGTGTTATCCGAATCCGGTGCGGTGGCGGCGTCGACCGGTCGGGCGGTGGCCCGCAGCCGTTCGATGCGGGGCCGCAGTTCGGCATGGTTGTAGAGGAAGGCGTGGGAGACGCCGGCCTCGCGTTGGACGGCTTGGAAGGTGACGCGTTCGCCGCGTTTGAGCAGACGCCGGATGGCCTGCTCGGCATCGGCGGTCTTGCGGGTGGATCTGGACTTGGCGGCGGCGACCAAGGCGGCTGTGCGGTCTGCATGTGTGGTGGTCAGGGTCGTGTCCTCAGTGTGATGGGGATGAGGGTGAGTGGGATCGGGCCGGTCGTGGTGGCGTGAGAGCCACCGCCTTGGATGGCGCGGCCGGGATCGGTCGGCAGTGCTTCCAGCAGCTTGGTCAGTGCCTCTCTCTCGGCGCGGCGGTGTGTGAGCCAGACGTTGTCGTCGGGCATGGGGCTGCCGTGTCGGATCTCGAATTCGGTTGTGGTGCGGTCGATCAGGGTGGTTGTGTCGTCGAGTTGGCGTTCGAGGACGGTCCGGTGGGTGGTGTCGGTGGCGAACACCGAGCAAGTGAGGCAGGCGTTGCCCTTGTCGCAGGATTGGAGCGGTGGCAGTAGACACCAGCCGTTGGGCAGGAATCGGTCGGCTCGGTCGAACAGGTGCATGCTGTCGTGGTCGTCACGGGAGAACTGGATCCGGGTTCCGTCGGCTTTCAGTTTCACCGTCGCGAGGAACGCTTGTTCGGCGTGCTGTTCACGGGCGGCGATGTAGTGCATGGTCATCGTCGGGGTGGCATGGCCTGCGTAGCGTTGCAGGACGTGGATCGGCAGACCGAGCTCGGCCAGCCGAGTCAATCGGGTGTGGCGAAATCGGTGGGTGTGGCTGAGCCTGATCACGCGGCCTTGGCTGTCGGTGATCTGCACCCGGTCGCTGAACTCACGCAGCATCCAGGTGTAGGTGCCTTGGGGATAGGGTTTGCCGCCGGTGCGGTTGCCGACGCGCTGGACGAACAGAAACCGCGGCTCGTGCTCGGGGAATTTGTCGCGGACCCAGCGTTGCTGCTCACCGATGACCTCGGTGACTTCCCGGTCGACCAAGATGGTGTCTGGTGCGATATCGATCTTCGTTTGCGCATAGTGAAATCGTGCGATCTTCTCAGTGCCGGGTGCGGTGATTGTGGTCGCCGGAGGCGCGGTCAGGCAGTCGAATGCGCAGGTGCGGATTTCGCTGGCGCGCCGTCCGGTGAGGATCTGCATCAGGATCATCCGCATGGCTTGTGGATCATCGAAGCCGTTGGCCTGCAATTGTGTTCCATCGCCGCGGGTAATGAGCATCTGGTGTTCGCGGGGCAAGCCGAGCAGCGGCAACGCCGCCAGGATCTGGCCCATCGCGTGGTCGTCGACGTAATGGTCGTCGTTGAACTCGCGCGTGTGCTTGACGCGGGCGACCTGCCGGAACCAACTCGCGGCGTGCGCCTCGGTGACCCGTGACCACGGCTCTGCGCCGAGCAGCTGGTGGGCTTCGCCGCGGTTATCGGCGACGAACGCGAACAGCTCACCGACCGCTCGCAGGTCGTCGTTGATCTGACGTGGATGCACCGGTCTGTCGGCGAATCGGCGGTCGTTGCTGCGCAGCAGCCGGTTGGCGGGGTCGGCGTCCCAACGCCGGAACGCCGCCGCCTGTGCGGCGGCGTTGGCGGGGTCGCCGAGGACCTGCAGCGGGTCGTCGAGAGTGCCCAGCCAACGGTCGAACCTGGTCAGGCATTTGACTCGTTCCTGGCTGACCGTCGACCACCGTAAGGTCCCGGCCTCGAGTGCGGTCCCCAAATGCCATTTCGCTGCCTCTCGCAGCCAGCGATGACGGATCTGCCCGGGTGAACAGCCGTAGTTGGCCTGCGGTTCCCGCCCGGTCAGCGGAATCCGCGGATCGCAGCGCGGGTGCCATTCGTCGAGATCCCACCAGTGGCCGTCATGACAGCGCGCCAGCAGCGCCAGCCGAGCGAATCGGAACATCACCCGCAGCCGGGCGATGCTGCCATGGGGCGGCAGCCGCCCCCAGCGGGTCGCATAGAACCATCGCTGCAACGCCGCGGCCTGATCCCAGTCCATCGCGCGGATCGACGGTGGGAACGGATGCTGTTCGCGGATCGCTCGTCGGAGGATGTTGGCCATCTGATTGGTGGCCAGGACGGAGGATCGGGTGCCGTCCAGTGCCTGCCAGTGCGCCATCCAGGCCAGCTCGGCAGCAATCGTCTCCGGCAGGCCGTGCAGCTTGATCCGGGCCTTGGCGTTCTCGGTGATCTTTTCCCAGTTGTCGATAGCGGGTCCGATGATCGGTCCGCGCCATTGCGGCGGCAGCTCCTGCAGGAGCTGCCAGATCGGGTCTTTGTCATCGGCCGGGGCGCAGATAGGGTGGCCGCTGCCCCATTCATTCGGTCACCTGCCAGCCGGCCGCATATGATCGCCAGTTCGCCGCCGCCCGCAACGCCTCGTCCTCGCGAACCCAGCCGTAAAGGTCCAAAGTCGTTTGGACATGAGCGTGACCGAGCCGCCGCGATACCACCCACTCCGGTGTCCCCGCCAGCAACAACGCGGTCGCATGGCTGTGCCGGAACCAGTGCGGAGACCAACCCTCGACACCGATGCCCCTTCGCCGCAACGCATTCGTCTTGTCCCGCACCGTCCCTTCCCGAAGCGACGACAGGAACGGCGGCCGGAAAAGATTCACCAGCAACGGCGACTCGACCCTCAGCGGCAGGCCCAGCTCGGTTGCTCGGCAGGCGATGTGGGTCAGGTAGTCGGCGAACAACCGCTCCAAGTCCGCGCCGACATAGACCCGACGCGGACGCATCATCTTCACCCGCGCCCCGTTCGCGTTGTCGTGTCGCGGCACGATCTCGACGAACGGTGTCCCGCCGCGACCCATCACGAAGTCACTGATCCGCAGACCCAAAGCCTCACCCAACCGCATGCCAGTCTCAGCCAGCAGCGCGAACAGAAACCGGTCCCGCAGATTCCCGACCCATTCACCAGTGGCCGAATCGAACACGGCGCATCCATTCAGGATCGCCTGGATCTGCCCAGGCAACAACAGAGGTGGCCGACCAGTACCGCGGTGACCGCGGCGCACCCGCACCAGCGACGACGGCCGCGCTGCCGCCCGAGCATCCAGATGCGCCAGCAACCCCCGAGCCGGCATCCGCCGCGGTGCCCCGCGCATCAACCGTCCCGCGACCGGAACCCCGAAAACCGCTTCCTGCCAACGATAGAACGACATCAACGCCGCCAGCCGCGCCTCCAACGTCGAAGCTCCCGGTACCTGCTCCTGCGGGACCAGGCTGCGTTCAACCGTCCGGCCGTTGCGCAACCACGACAGGAACCCCGTCACCGCGGGGACACCGACGTCCCGCCACTTCCCGACCTCGTCGCGCTGCTCCAGGAACGTCCACCACTGAGCCAACGCCGTCGCATAGCCGCGCACCGTATTCGGCGACCACAGAGTCCGGTGAGACTCCAACCACTCCTCGACCGGATCAACGGTCCGATACGACGCATCGACCACCGTCCACGTCCGACTCCCACCAGGCGGTCGCACCGCCAGACCGTACGCCACAAGCACCGCCCCCATCGTTGTTGCACTCCCTCTGATAACCGGGAAACAACGATGGCAAAGCAAGATCAACAAACATCGTCGAAGACGTTAATGAGAGTCGACGAACTCCCGTTGATAACGTCCGGGACGGGGAAGAGTCATTTCGTCGAAGCGCTCGCGCACGCCGCGATCGAGGCCGACCTGCGGGTGCTGTGGTTCACCCTCGAAACCCTCACCCAGACGGTGAACAAGGCGAAGGCCGACGGGTCGGTCGCCCGCACGGTGGCGAAGGTCTGCTCCTGCGATCTCGTGGTGGTCGATGACATCGGCATGCTGCCCGCCGGGCAGGACGCCGCCGAGGCGTTCTACCGCATCGTCGACGCCGCATACGAGCGCCGCTCGGTCGCCGTGACGTCGAACATTCACCCGTCTGGATTCGACACGATCATGCCGAAGACCCTGGCCACCGCTACTGTCGATCGGCTCCTGCACCACGCCCACGTCATCGTGACCAAGGGCGATTCACACCGCCTCGCCGACGCCCTCGCCGGCAAGGGCGTGCACCCACTCGACTAACGACGCGGACCAACGGCACGGGCCGCCACCGGTCTTCAACGACCACACATCCGGAAGTTTGATGTCCACAGATCCGGAGATCTCATGTCCGCCCGCCCGGACTTCCTCGCGTCCGTTGACACTTTCGGGGATGATTGTCAGTGGTGCAGGGCGGTGACCGAATTGCGGATCTGGGCGCGCTGCTTGGTGTCGAGGCCACGGACTCGGGTCCGATTTCGGCCTCGACGCGAGATTCGGGACGAGATTGTGCGGGAAGTCTGGTTGCGTGACGACATTCCGACATTGTCTGACAGACACTCGACCGAGCGGGCATCGGGAGCGGCAGGTGTGAAGCGGGGAGGGTGAGTGAGAATGAATCATATACGGGTACATGCAGTTTGGGCCAAGGAGGCGTTCTGTGTTAGCCGTATTCCTTGCCGATATGCACCGCACACTCTGCCGGTCGCTCGTTGACTCACATTCACGATTAGTCTGTGCGGTGATGGATACGTCCGAGGAGGCCGCGCGTGCGTCGGCGGCCATGACTGCGGAAGGCTAGCGGAGTTGGCCATGAACGTTATCAGCGGTGCCGCGCGTGCCGCCAGAAATGCAGTCGCGGTTCTTCGGAACGCGGGTGAGGGCGCCTGGTCCTTTACGAGCAGCAAGCGGCGGCAACGGACGCAGACGTCGGAGGAAGCCAGAGCCGGACTCGAGGTGGAACCCCAGATCACCATCAAGCCTGAGTCGGAGCCGACCCCGTCCGAGGTGCCGCCCGCGAAGAAGGCTGTAGCCGAGTCACCTGCGAAGGAGGTCGCTTCCGCCAATCCGACCCGGTCGGAGACGCGGCCCACCAAGCGAGGCGCCAAGGCAATCGCCGAACGGGTGCCGTCCGAGACGCCGCCCTTGAGGAAGACTGCGGCCGCCCGGTCCGAGACGCCGCCCGCCAAGGAGGGTTCTGTGAAGGCGCCCGCGAAGAAGGCTGCCGCCAAGGCGCCTTCGAAGAAGGCTGCTGCGAAGGCACCTGCAAAGAAGGCTGCCGCCAAGGCACCTTCGAAGAAGGCTGCTGCGAAGGTGCCAGTGAAGAAGGCTGCCGCGGAGGTGCCCGCGAAGAAGGCTGCGGCCGGGAAGGTTCCCGTGAGGAAGGCTGCGGCCGCCAATCCGGCCCGGTCGGAGACGACCCGCGCCAAGCGAGGTGCCAAGGCAATCGCCAAACGGGTGCCGTCCGAGGTGCCGCCCGTGAGGAAGGTTGCGGCCGCGAAGGCGCCTGTGAAGAAGGCTGCCTCCGAGGCGCCGGCGAAGAAGACCGCTGCAAGAACCGCGAAGAAGGCCGCTGCGAAGGTGCCCGCGAAGAAGGCCGCTGCGAAGGCGCCTGTGAAAAAGGCCGCTGGGAAGGCACCCGTGAGGAAGGCGGCGGCGGCCGGTAATGAGTGATGTACTTACCGGTGCGCGATGCTCATAAGGGCCTGGACCTGTGTTGCCGAGCGTTCGCCCCACCCGGGGGAGCGGGCGCTCAGCTGTCGGTTGCCGAGCCAGGGATAGGGGTCTGGGGTGTCGAACGTCCCGCCCGGGCTTCTTCGTGTCCATTGACAGCGAGGTCGGCCGCCTCGGAGTGGCGGGCAGGACCGGTGCGTGGTGTAGGTGCTGTCTCGGCTCCGGCATCAACGAACTCGCACGTCTCTCACGATCGGGGATGAACCCGGCGGACCACCGTTCGCCTCTGGGATCGCGCCTGCATCGCGCCGAGGACCTGCTGCCGCCGGCTGCCGGATACTGGCCTCGTTCGGGAATGGATGGGCTTCGGGAGCGCGGGGTGCGAGTGGCCGCGGCAATGTCTGTCGGGGCGCCGATCAGGAGCGGGGACGTGTCGTTTCTACTGTTCACAGTGGCTATTTCGCGCTGTCTCCGGGGTATCGCGCGGTGAAATGCGCGATAAGCGAACCTGACTACAAGAGCCCACGATGCACAGCACGATCCGTGCAGCAATCGGGGTAATCCACTCACCCACGACAGGACCGAGAAGTGGGACGTCGGCCCTCTAGTCGAACTGTCAAGTATTTGAATCAGTTCGAGCTGAATGCGCCCACGCGGAACTATCCGACGGGGTCCGTTGTTGACGTATGCAGCAGTCGCGAAGTATCGCGGCACTCGACGAAGGGGTACAAGAGATATGCGCATCGGAATCATCGGAGCTGGTCAGATCGGTGGCACGCTTACACGCAGGCTGACTGCGCTCGGTCACGATGTGCGCGTGTCGAACTCTCGGACACCCGACACCCTCGCAGACCTCGAGGCGGAGACCGGCGCAAAGGCGGTACTGAACACCGAAGCCGCCGAGGGTGCAGACCTGGTGATCGTGAGCATCCCGCAGAAGGACGTCGTGGACCTTCCCTCCGACATCCTCGCAGGCGCTGCCGCTGGTGCTCCGGTGATCGAGACAAACAACTACTACCCGCAGCAGCGAGACGGATTGATCGCCGCCATCGAAGGCGGTCAGGCAGAAAGTGAATGGGTGCAAGAACGCCTCGGGGTGCCGGTGTTCAAGGCATTCAACGGAATCTGGTGGAAGCACCTTCTCGAGAAGGGCCTACCGGAAGGCTCGAGCGGCCGGATCGCGCTCCCCGTCGCCGGCGATGACGCACTGAAGAAGCAGGTGGTATTCGATCTGATCAATCAACTCGGATTTGACCCTGTCGATGCGGGCACAGTCGAAGACTCCTGGCGTCAGCAGCCGGGAACCCCAGTCTACGGCAAGGATTTTGATCGGGAAGCTACGTTGAAGGCACTGGCGCAGGCAACGCGTGAGCGCACAGACGAGTGGCGTGCTGTGGCGCAGTGAGTGCTCGGCCGGTGGGTTGGTCCTGGTGCGACGCGCGTCCAGGACGGCATCGGTATCGAGACGGCGGGGGGCGCGGGCGCCCGATCCGGTGTACGGCCGCCATCCGCTGGGCAGGGTGCGGGCGCTACTCGTGTCGGTGGTTGTTGCGGCGGTGGAACAGGATCGGGTCCTGGTCGACGATTCGGTCCCGCTGGCTCCGGGGTGGCCTGCCTACACAACACCACATTGCGACCCGCGCTAGCCGGGGTGTCGTGATTTGGCTCGTTGACACACAACTTGTTGGACACGCGCAATAGCTGAACGCCACTTCCGATGCCGTCGCCGCTCCGCAGCGCGTTCAAACACAAGGTCTGGCGAACTCGACTGCCGTTAATGCATACAGCTCCCTGGGACTCCACCAGCTCCCAGGCAAAAGTCGGCCGGATACCCCTTGCATGCGTCGGAGGCTGCATCCTGGCCGCGCGGTGACGGGAACGAACCTCCAACTGAGGCGGCTTTAGTTTAGAGGCTGGCTACGCAGTCAGATCGATGATGAGCTTGCCTGGGTGGCCGTCGGAGAACGAGTCCACGAAGGCGGCCGGCAGCTGCTCGAATCCGGGCAATACCGATTGCACGGCCTCCAACTGTCCGGAACGGATGAGTTCGCCGAGCGTGACTTCAACCTCTGCTGCGCGGTCCATGTAGTCGAGCGCGACGAATCCTTGTGTGAGGATACGCTTGGTGAGAAGCTGTCCGAAATTGTCTGGACCGGAGGGGCGTTCGGTCAAGTTGTAGCCGTCGATCAGGCCGCACAACGCGATGTGTGCGTGGTTGTTCAGCCGGGTGATCGATGCCTCGAACATCGGGCCCCCCGAGTTTTCGAAGAGGCGGTCGATGCCATCCGGTGTTGCCGCCTCGAGTTGGTCCTTCCAATCAGGGGCCTTGCGGTCGACGACGGCGTCGGCGCCCAGTCGGGCCACCATCGAGCACTTCTCGGCGCCTCCTGCGACGCCGACAACCTGTGCACCCGCCTGCTTTGCGAGCTGGACAGCCACGCTTCCGACTGCGCCCGAGGCGCCGGAGATCAAGACGGTGTGCCCTGGTTCCGGGCGCAGGATGTCGCACACTCCGGCCCACGCGGTCAGGCCCGTCATCCCGAGGACGCCAAGGTAGTGCTCCAAGGGAACGTCCTCGCGTGATGTGATCCGGTCCCAGTCGGTACCGGGCGAGCTGACGATCTGGCGCCGTTGCCAGCCGACGAAGCCACGAACGATGTCGCCGGCGGTGAAGTTGCTGTTGCGTGAGGCCCTCACGCGTGCCAGACCGAAAGCGCGAACTGGCTCTCCGAGTGCAACTGGGGGAAGATAACTCGGTCGGTCGTCGAGCCAGCCCCTGATGGCCGGATCGATCGAGATGAAGAGGGTCTCGAGTGCGACGTCGCCAGCCTCGAGTTCGGGCAGGGCGACGTCCTCCACGCGGAAGTCCTCCACGCTCACGTGCCCGTGGGGGCGCTGCGCCAGGACGATCTGTTGTGATGAATTCACGGTGTGCTCCTTCGTCACCACCGACGGTAGAAGTCATGACAAGGCGAAACTTGGCCCTATGCGCACGGGATTCGACGAGCGCGCACAGCGCGCATCTCAATGCCGAATGCGATGCGCCTGATGAAAGCAGGTGCGCGCAAACAGCCAAGACGTGATGTCCATCACTTCATAGGGTCGGTGGGAAATGGGCTTCGTGCCGAAGAGCCCACCTGAAAGATCCGGAGTCAACGCAATGAATGACACACGCGCCGACCGACCTCTCGAGATTGCGGTCACCATCGATGACTTCGTCCTGTGGGACGGCGTTCCCATGCCGGGCGACACGACTCCCACTGACATCACGCGTTCTGTGGCGAAAACGCTGAACGACTACGGACTCAAGGGGACCTACGGTTTCTCTCACACATACCGGCTCGAGAACGAGCCAGAGCAAATGGAGGCCTTCGAGGCGTGGGCCGAAGCGGGCCATCACCTGGGTAACCACACTCACCAGCATGCTCCACTGCGCTGGATGCCCGACGCGGCATTCCGATGCGATTTTGAGACTGCCGAGAAGTATATCGGTCATCTGATCGACGCCGCACCGTCGAAGTACTTCCGGTACCCCATGGACATGTCATCAGGATCCGAACGACGTCGAGGGGAAGTCGAGAATTACCTCGCAGATCTCGGCTACCGCACGGCCCCGATCACCAGTTGGTTCAGTGATTTCGCGTTCATCATGCCGTACTTCCGCGCGATGACCCTAGGCGACAGGGACGTGCAGAAGCAGGTACGCGACCTGCACGTGTCGACCGCGGTTGACATGCTCTACAAGCACGCGGACACCGCGCACACCCTGTTCGGTGCCGACGCACCCCTCATCTGGCTCGTACACGGCACCACGATCTCTCGTGACACCCTCGCTCCGATCCTCGAGGCATTCCTCGAGCGTGGCGTGGAGTTTGTCACCCTCAATGAGGCGATGAAGCATCCGGTGAACTTCGGGAAGCCGCCGTGTAATGAGAGCTTCACCAACCAACTACAGAGATTCGCGCTTGCTGCGGGCTTGCCGAAACCTGAACTCGACTTCGAGCGGCTGGCCGAGATCCTGAACCTCGCGCCCATTCCCGGCCTCGACACGATGGCGACCTACGAAGAGCGCATGTTCAAGCCGTTGGCAAAGCGGGTGGGAGCTGACTACGACTGGGATTGGTCCTGAGTCGGAAATCCACATTCACACCGTCACACCGTCACATCTGAAAGCAGGATCATGCTCAACCTGGCCACCATGCTTGCCGACACCGCTCGACGCACTCCCAGCAGAACCGCTGTCATCGAAGGTGACCGAACCCTCACCTTCGGTGAAATCGATGCGGCTGCGAACAGTGTTGCCCATTTTCTTCTCTCCCTGGGGTTGCGCCCAGGCGACCGTGTCGCCCTGACGATCGCGAATGTTGTCGAGTTTCCGATCGTCTACTTCGGCATCCTCAAGGCCGGTGGAGCCGTCGTGCCGCTCAACACGATGCTCAAGCGGGAGGAGGTCGCCTACCACCTCCGTGACTCGGGCGCGACGGCCTACTTCTGTACCGTGCCGGGGCTCGACGACGAGGCGTGGCGCGGCTTCCAGGACGTCGAATCCTGCGAGCATCTGGTCACTGTTGGCCCCGCTTTGCTCGATGAGCCGGGCGTGGGAACAACCTTGGCTGAGGCATTGGCCGAACACCCAGCGGAAGACGTCCTGCAGGTGACCGAGGCAACGGACACCGCGGTGGTCCTGTACACGAGCGGGACGACCGGCAAGCCGAAGGGGGCGGAGCTCTCCCACGCCAACATCGTCCTCAACGCCATCGGGCATAACCAACTGCTCGACGCCCGAGCCGACGACGTACACCTGGTCACTCTTCCGCTCTTCCACTCGTTCGCACAGACCGTACAGCTGAACGCCGGTTTCGCAATGGGTGCCACCCTGGTCCTGCTGCCACGATTCGACGCAGCTCAGGCCCTGGCGTTGATGACACAGCACCGGGTAACGGTCTTCGCCGGTGTCCCGACGATGTACTGGGCCCTGCTCAACAAGGCCGCTGACGGAATAGACGTTGACCTCGCCGGTCTCCTGCGGGTCGCGCTGTCCGGCGCAGCTGCCATGCCCGTCGATGTGCTGGAGCGGTTCAGGGATGTCTTCGGTGTCGGGATCCGGGAAGGCTACGGACTCTCCGAAACCAGCCCGACCGTCACGTTCAACCCCCTCGACCAACCGAACCGGTCGGGATCGATCGGCAAACCGATCTGGGGAGTAGAGGTGAAGCTCATCGACGATCACTGGAACGAGGTCCCCGCCGGTGAACCAGGAGAACTCGCCGTACGTGGATACAACGTGATGAAGGGATACCTGGGGCGGCCCGAGGCGACAAAGGACGTGATCCGCGACGGCTGGTTCCGCACGGGCGATATCGCAACGCGAGACGAGGACGGCTACTACTTCATCGTCGATCGCGCCAAGGACTTGATCGTGCGGGGAGGCTTCAACGTCTATCCGCGTGAGCTCGAGGAGGTGATCATCGGCCATCCAGAGGTCAGCCTCGTGGCCGTCGTCGGAATCCCCGATGAGCGAAGCGGGGAGGAAGTGAAAGCCTTCGTCATCCGCGAGCCTGGATCGGAGTTGAGAGAAGAAGACCTGATCGGCTGGTCACGGGAACGGTTGGCGGCTTACAAGTACCCGCGCCTGGTGGAGTTCAGGGACACCTTGCCGATGAACGCGACAGGAAAACTCCTCAAGCGGGCTCTGCGATGATCACGCCGTTGGCGTGGGCGCCGGCGCGCGCTAGCGTCGACTGTGGCACGAGTCACAGTTTCGGCATACCGGTGTGAGAAGGTGTTGCGTCCTTGTATTCCGTCGATACGTTGCGCAGCAACGAGCACGACCAGCGTGAGCGCGGTGATTGGTGGCGCGATCAGGTCTCGTCGATCCACTGTCCGATGGCCTTCTCCCTTGCGGACAGCTACCGGGGAACCCTTCAGCATCAATACTCGGACACGTACCAGCTAGTTCGTTGGTGGGGCGAAGCGGAGGTCCTCTCCCGCACGGCAGCGGACATCCGTCGACATCCACATGGCGCCTACGAACTGCTCCTACCGGTCCGGGGTGAAGTAATCCTCGAGCAGGATCGTCGTGAAGCCACGATCACACCGGCGGTCATGGCTCTCACGTCGCTGGACACCGCGACTGTACTGCGCCATGGTGATGGCTTCTCCTCCGTTGCATTCGTGATTCCACGTGAGCGGATCGAGGCGCGGGTGCCGACATTGCCGCCCGCCGGCACCGTCCTCGATGCGACATCTGGACTGGGGCGCATCGTTGTCGACGTGGTCAGTAGTCTGCGCAGGGAGCGGCACGAGCTCACCGGTAGTCAGTTCGACGCGATCGCCGACCGAATCGTGGATCTCGTGGCGCTCGCCTACAACGCAGACACGGCCGCCCCCTCCGTCGATGTTCAGGAAGGGTTGGTCACCGCGATCCGACGCTTTGTTCGAGAGAATGCGCACGACCCGAACCTCACAGGTGCCGTGGTCGCGACGCGTCTCGGCTGGTCGCTCCGGCATGTTCAGGCCCAGTTGCAGCGGATTGGCACAACGCCGTCGGACCTCATCCGAGAGGAGCGTCTGGCGTTGGCCCGGTTGCGTCTTCAGGACCGTGGCTGGAGCCACCAGAGCGTGACTCAGGTGGCATACTCCTCAGGATTCGGCGACCTCAGCACTTTCAGTAATGCGTACCGGCGGGCCTTCGGTGAGCGCCCGTCCGACACACGTTCTGCGGCATCCGAAAACGACTGAATCAGCAGAACCCGCGGGCCCGCTCGACGACCGGGCTTGCCCTCAGCTCCGCTTGTGTCTACTGCGCACGACGCAAGCGAAGTGCGCTGACCCCCAAGAGATAACGTCAATGCGGTCCTAGCGTAGATAATATGAATAGTGCAACCACCTCCGAAGTGCGACCGGCACCCGACACCCTCTTCTCTGTCGCCGGGAGGACCGCCGTCGTAACCGGTGGCTCACGAGGGATCGGCGCCATGATCGCCCGTGGCCTGGTACAGGGCGGTGCCCACGTCGTCATCACCAGCCGAAAGGAAGAGCAATGCCGCGCGACGGCCGAAGCCATCCATTCCGAGGCAGACGCTGCGGGAACGGCAGGACGCTGCACCCCCGTCGCCAGTGACCTGTCGTCGGCCGAAGGGGTGACCGGTCTGGTCGACTGGCTCGGCGAGCACCTGACAAGCATCGACGTCCTGGTGAACAATGCCGGGGCCACCTGGGGTGCGCCACTTGAAGAGTTTCCCCTCATCGGTTGGACGAAGGTGCTCAACACCAACCTTGTCGCTCCGTTCTACCTCATCACCGGAACGCTTCCGCTTCTGCGCAATGCAGCACGCCCCGACCGGCCCGCTCGTGTCATCAACATCGGCAGCGTGGATGCCTTGACTACACCGAGCTGGGAGAACTACTCCTACAGCGCGAGTAAAGCCGGGCTGCACATGCTCACCCGCCACTTGGCCAAGCAACTGGCGGCCGACGGCATCACGGTCAACGCGATCGCCCCCGGCCCGATCTTGACGGACATGCTCGGACACGTCGCGGCGGATCCAGAGGTCGAGGCAGAGCTCCTCGGGCGCGTCCCGCTGGGCCGCTACGGACAAACCGACGACCTGATCGGCACGGTCCGGTTCCTAGCCTCACGTGCGGGCTCTTATCTGACCGGCAGCATCATTCCGCTCGACGGTGGGATCTCCGGCTGCGCCGGCTGAACCTTCGCCCCACCTTCTTCCACATCAGCAATCACCGATTCGAGGAACAACCCTGCCTGAAGCTGTCATCGCCGCCACTGCACTTTCGCCGATCGGTAGAGCGATCAAGAGTTCGTTGAAGGACATTCAGCCCGATGGCCTCACCGTCCAAACCGCGGATGTGGTGTCTCGCCGCTCTCGCGAGGGGGTGCCGAACCGGGCCGACACGGCGGCATCACCCTCGCAGGCTCGGGTGCTCACCGCCCTGCTGGTGCGCCGTGACCGGGACTGGCACCGGGCCCCGATCCGGGCGTGGGCGATCTGTGTCCTCGCCTCCGTGATCGCGGTCGCCGCCGTCGGTCTGCTGATCATCGTGGGATAAAGGCCTCGGTACCGACCGCCGAGCGCTTACGCTCGGCGAATGGCGATGAAGCTGCCCGCCGATGAGCGCCGCGCCCAACTTCTGGAGGCGGCGTTGACGATCGCGGCCGAGCGGGGCGTCGACGCGCTGACCATGCGCCCGCTCGCCGCTGCCGCCGGGACGTCCGTGGGGATTGTGCACTACCACTTCCACAACAAGGACACCCTCCTCACACAACTGGGGGAAACCCAGATCTTGCAGGTCAACGAGGGGATGCGGCTGGCGTTCGGGCAGTACACCGAACCCGCCGGGCTGTCGGGGATCCCGGCCCTCGAGGATCTGCTGCGCGCCGGGATCCGTGGTCTGTGGCCGATCATCGAGTCCACCCCCCACCACCAGCTGCTGACCTACGAGCTGACCGCCCACGCGCTGCGCCGACGCAGCGCCGGCAACCTGGCGGCCGGGGCGATCGCCCAGCGGCAGTACCGCACCATGGACGCCGAGACCGTCGCGTTCCTCACCCTGTGCGCGAGGCGAGCCGGCGTCACCTGGATCACCCCGGTCGATCAGGTCGCCCGGTTCGCGCTCACCTGCGTGAACGGGTTGGTGCTGCGCTGGCTCGTCGACCGGGACAGCGACGCCGCCCTGATCGCCCTCGACGACCTCGCGGCGATCCTCACCACCAAAGCCCGCTGACCCTCGGCTACGTCCTTACGGGCGTCGCCACCCGCGGACTGACCGCTCACTCTGCGAAGCGGCCTGGGGCGTCCACAACGTTGTGTCGCACAACGCAATAGCAAGCAGGGCGGGAGTTGAGCAAGAGTCCACTCCACCGGCTTTCCCCGGGCGCGTGGGATGAGCGGGCGGACACGGCGCTATCGTCTACCGCTTGGCGTAGTCGGCGACGCCGGTCCAGTCGATGACCACGCAGGGCTCATCGCCGAGAATCCAGGCGTCGTGTCCGGGCGGGCAGATCATGAGATCGCCGGGGCCGAACTCCATGTCCTGCCCGTCGTCCATGACGATCTTCATACGACCCGAGATGACGTAACCCATGTGAGCGGCCTGGCAGCTGTCTGTCTTGGCTATCGGTTTGACGTGTTTGGACCACTGCCAGCCGGGCTGGAAGGTCGCCCTCCCCACAGCGCCGGACGTGACGTTGACGAGTTCGAGCTTGCCCATGTCGTCCTCGAAGGGGCGGGTTTCCTCGGGCGAATCGAGACTCTTGCGGATGAGACCGGACATCGTTGTCCTCCCACGTCGTTTGGGCGGCACCCACAGATGCGGCGGATCTTCGACCGGCAAATCGGGAACCGCGGGCTGAAGCGAATTTGCTGCCTCTTCGATTCTGGGCGGGCACCCTGATTACCGCAATATCGAGCGTCAGTCCGTGGGCGAGCGCAGCGGTCGCACTGGGCGAACTGAGTCTTCTCGGAGCGCGGTGGATCCGTATCGGAGGGGTCACGGCCGAATGCCCCACGACGAGTACACCCTGCAACTGATGATGTGCGTGCTCGATCCGCACAGGCGGCGACACCGCGCTGCACCGCGGGCACGGGGGCACTGGGCACTGGGCACTGGGCACTGGGCACTGGGCACTGGAGATGATCCTCACCGAGAACTTCTGACAGCGGAAATGGCGCTGAACGAACCACAGTCCTGGGGCGATCCCGACCCTGGCATCGCTGGGCACTTCCACGGAAAGGGACTCTTTGGCCACGCTGGGCAGACTGTCCCGTGATTCGCCCAAAACCAATGTTCTGAGGATTCCGCACGGGACTGTGGCTGAGGTTGCCTGGGATCGAGCCGGGTAACGGTGGGTGTGCCCGCGCGGATACAGTCACCGTGTCCTGACGAGGGGGCGCGGAGGGAGCGGGACGTGGTGCGGCGCGGTGTGCGGGTCTTGATGGCGGCGGTGCTCGGTGTCCTCTTCCTCGCAATGATGGTTCCGGTGCCGGCGAGCGCGGAACCGCTGTACCCGTGGCCGGACCCGGATCCGTTCTACCTCGCGCCCGCCGATCTCGGGGCCACGGCGCCGGGCGAGGTGGTGCGGACGCGGCGGATCGACACCTGGATGTACGCCAATTCCGATGGGTGGCAGGTCGCGTTCCGGTCGACGAACTCGGCCGGCAACCCGATTCTGGCGGTCACCACGGTGCTTCTACCTAGGGGTGTGGCGAATCCGCCGTTGGTGTCGTATCAGGCGATCGTGAACTCGTTGGGAACCAAGTGCGCGCCCTCGCGGGCGTTGTTCAACCTGGAGATGCAGGAATCGCCGGGAATGTTGCTGGGTCTGCAGCGGGGGTGGGCGGTCTCGGTGCCCGATCACCTCGGCCCGACCGGTGCGTACGGTGCGGCCAAGCTCGGCGGCATGATCACCCTGGACAGTGTCCGTGCGGTGCAGCGGGTGACCGAATTGGGGCTGGCGAACAGTCCCGTGGCGCTGGCGGGTTACTCGGGTGGGGGGATGGCGAGTGCGTGGGCGGCGGCGCTCGCGCCGACCTATGCGCCGGAGCTGAGGCTGGCGGCGGTGGTGCAGGGCGGGGTGCCGGCGGATCTCGAGCAGATGGCCGAGGGGCTGGGGTTCAACCCGCATCCGGGGTTCGGGCTGGCCTTCGCGGCGGCGATCGGTCTCGAGCGGGAATACCCGGACCGGTTGCCGGTGTCCTCGCAACTCAATGAGACCGGTCTGTGGTTGCGGGACTGGATGAGCAACGAGTGCCGGCGGTTCCTGCTGTTCCACGGTGCGTTCCGCAACGCCGGGCAGTTGGCGGCGTCGACGAGTCTGATGGCGAGTTCGGCGGCGCGTCAGGTGTTGCGGGAGAACAGCCTCCGCTATTTCGAGGGGGTGCCCACGGCGCCGGTGTACATGTGGCACGGCACGCTCGATGGGCTCACTCCGTTCGATTCGGTGGCGGAGGTGGCGCACCGGTACTGCGCGGCGGGTGCGAAGCTGACGTTCGTGCCGTACGACATTTCCGAGCACATGACCACCGCGGTGGTGGGTTTCCCGGATGCGTACGAGTTCATCGCGGCACGGTTCCGGGGGGAGCCCGCCCCGACACGGTGCTAACCACCGGACCCCGGCGCGGAAAAGCTGACGGTGGACGAATGTCGCTAGCAGCAAGGCGATTCCAGGTCTGATCCGGACCGGGCGCGGGAGATGAGCATCGTATCGCGCGACCGTGGGGTCCGTGTCGCGCGGAAACCGGCCTGAACTGACCGTTCTGCCTTACCGTGGCGGTACGGCAGGTGAGGAGGCGCGGGTGGCCCGGGACTTCGCGGGATGGTTGTCGTCTCAGGGCTGGACGGTGCTTGCCGACACGGATGTCGTGGACATCGTCGCCGAGAAGGACGGCCGCCGGCTCTACGCCGAGGTCAAGGGTGCGAGCGCCGCGCCGGATTTGGACGTCGATACCGCCATCGGGCAGCTGGTGCGGCGGATGCCGAGCGAGGCCGATCAGTCGGTCTCGTTTGCGCTGGTCGTGCAGGACGAGCCGCGATCGGTGGACGCCGCGGGGCGGGCACCGCAACGGATTCTCGATCTGTTGGGGATGGCGCTGTATGCGGTCGATGAGGACGGCGGGGTGCGGCAGCTCTCCGGCCGCGTGTGAAGACCATCCCCCTGGCGTGAGCGGGATCGTGGCGGCGCGATCGAGGGTGTGCGATGCGGACCAACGACCGAGTCCTTGGTCGGTCCGACGTGTTCAGGCCCAGTCGCGGCACATTTGTTGCTCGGCGTCGGCGAAGCGGCTGCGGTGGCGGTGGCGGACCAGGAAGCGACTGGTGAGGGAAATTCGTCGATCTGCTTGGGGATGACACGGACGGCAAGTTCCTCACCGGACAGGTCGGCGCCGGGCAGTCGAAGGACTCGGCGATGTCTCTGCCTTCGACGTTCACGACCGAGGCCTGGGTGTCTTTCCGGCGGGCGGTGAAGTCGGTCGCTATAACTGATCTTTTCCTCGTGCTTCGGGGTTAGGACTGCCACCCAAAACGGTCCGGCGGCGCGCCACGCCATCGGGGTCTGGCGTGCTGTGGTTAACCTTTTCGGGGCGGTGACGGGGATGGTGAGGCGCCGGTTCGGCTTCGTATTCTGTCGTTGTCGTTGTTTGGGGCGCCCGGTCGGTGCCGGTTCGCCCATGCGGTCAGTGCCCGTGTCGGTGTTCGAGCTCACGAGCTTGTTCTGACGGGAGGGGCTGGGAGACTTCTTGTCATGCAGCAACTTCTCGCCGATCACGAACTGCTCGTCACCGTGGTGATGGTTGTGGTCGTGGTAGCGCTTGCCGCCGCCGCGGTGTGGACGATCTTCCGCTGACCGGCACGGTGCCGGACCGTAGGCGCGGCGACCTGCACCCTGGACCTTGCGGGTCCAGAGGTGGGGGGCGAGTTGGTGATATGCCCCGATCGCCGGGAACGAAGTTCCGGGGCTGACCACTTTGTGCCGAACGGTCGGTTCGGCATTGTCGGTGGCTCCTGCCCCGGGTAGCGTCAAATTCAGCGGCCCGGGCGGCCGCGAAACATTTTATGCGTGGTCGTCCGCTTCGCGTTCCCCACAGCGCGAATCGAAGGAGTGCGGTCATGATTACATCAGTGGCGTCCCATCTGTCAGGTCGGGAGTCTGCAAACCTTGGTGCACCTCGTCGACGGAGGCCTGCGCGTCGGCTGAGGGCCGGAATGTCGACCCTGGGAGTCACCGCCGCGGCAATGATCCTGGTGGCTCCACCGGCCGCCGCTGCGACCATCGACACCACCACGACGGTCTCGATCCAGGGTATGGCTGCGACAACGTGTCCAGTCACCTTGAGCGCACAGGTGTCACCCGCTTTCACCGGTGGGACGGTCCTTTTCAAGGAGGGCAATGTCACGCTCGGCACCGCTGCGGCGGTGACGAACGGAACCGCCAGTGTCCAGCACACCTTCAGTACGACGGGTGCGCATGTGGTGGTGGCAACTTTTAGCGGAGCAAGGGTTGGTGCGGACGATTTCAGAGCCTCCACGTCCGGAGCGCTGACCGTCACCGTCGCGACGGGACTGAATCTGGGCTCGATTTGCCTTCCCATCGGATGAATCCGGGGTCGTCTGGGTCACCGCAGGTCAGTGGTGGTACGGCGAGGTAGGCGTGGCCTCGGAAACGCTGGACGCTTCCTGGCCAGAGGTGGGGGCGTCTCGCCCTTTTTGCTGAGAGGTCGGAAACCCGCTCTGCCATTGACGAGGGAGTATTGGGCAGTGGCAACCCGATCGGTGTCGCGGAGGGGTTCTCCTTCCCCGATTCCCGAACCGGGGACCCCAATTTCGGAACCGCGAGATCGTGCCTGCGCAATCGCCGTCGCCGAGACCGCTCGCGTTCTCGGCGTCGCACTGCAGATCGAGGTCTCCCGGGGGCGGATCGAAACTGCCAGCCCGGTGTGCGCAGGAAGACCCCAAACCGCGTCGGGTGCGTGACCCGATGCCGTCGCGATTTCGATCACGTCCCTTCACATTGCTCGCATAGTCAACGGTGACGGGAAACCGGGACGCCAGCCGATCCACCAGGCTGTGCCCCTGGTACGAGCTATGTGCGCGGTGTCTGTGCGGCGGCCCGCATCCTTCGCCCTCACCACGATCGACGGGTCCGCGGCCCGTGCCCGTGTCTCGGCAGTGTGGGGTGCGGTCGCTCAGGAAGTCGATCTCGGCGAGCCGCAGCGCGACACCGGGGACGCACGATGCTCAGTTCGTCTCCTCGTAGGGCGCGAGCGCATACGATCCGTGGATGCCGAGGCTTCCCGCTGATGTGCGCCGTGGACAGCTCATCGACGCGGCGCGGGAGATCACCGCGCAACACGGTGTCGCCGCACTGACCATCCGCGGGGTGGCCGAAGCGGCCGGGGTCTCGCTCGGGGTGGTGCACTACCACTTCGAGGACAAGGAAGAGTTGCTCACCGAGATGGGGCAGAGTCTGATCCTCGAGGTCAGTGAGGCGATGCGGATGGCGTTCAGCCAACTCGTCGGACCCCTGAAAAAGCGCGGTGTCCCGGGACTGCGGGAACTCCTGTGCGCCGGAATCCGCGGCCTGTGGCCGATCATCGAGGCCACCCCCGATCAACAGTTGCTGACCTACGAGATCACCGCGCAGGCCCTGCGGCAACGCGGCGCCGGCAACGACTCGGCGGGGTTGGTCGCGGCCCGCCAGTACCGCACCATGGACACCGAGGCGGTCGCGTTCCTGAATCTGTGTGCACACCGGGCCGGTGTCACCTGGGGCACCCCGGTCGATCAGGTGGCGCGTTTCGCGCTGGCGGTGCTCGACGGGGCGGTGCTGCGCTGGCTCGTCGACCGGGACAGCGACGCCGCCCGCACCGCATTCGACGACCTGGTCCAGATCATCGCCGCGAAGGCACTCGAAGGGGAGGGCTCATGGTAGCCCCGAGCCGGGGGACGCGCCGAAGTCCCTGTTACGGCGACCGGGTGGGGGGTTGCGGGCGGAGTCCCCTCTCGGCGACACGCCCAGGTTGTATTGCGCGACGCAACACGAGGCAGAACTTTTCGGTGTCGCTGCGGAAGTCCGGGGAGCGCGACCCGAGGTGCGAGAGACCGTGACGGGGGGAACCGAGGTCGCGGCGGTGATGGCGGGGCTGATCGGCCGCCATCACCGGGTCACCGGCTACGAGGCCGGGCGGGAGAAGATCCGCGAATATGCCCGGGCCGTGCAGGATTCGCATCCCGCCCACTTCCGCGAAGACGCCGCCCACGAGTTGGGATACGACGGGCTGATCGCACCGGTCACGTTCGTGAGCATCCTCGGATCGCTTGCGATCGAGGAGCTGTTCGTGCGGGTGCTGGTCGGCTACGACCTGCGCCAGATGGTGCACACCGATCAGCAGCTGGTTCTGCATCGGCCGGTGCGGGTCGGGGACCGGCTGGACTGCGATATCTGTCTGGAGTCGTTCCGGCAGATGGGCGGCACCGATATCATTGCGACCAAAAACCTGATCACCGGCCAGCATCAGGATCCGGTGGCCACCACCCGCACCACACTCATCGCCCGCACCGGCGGGGTGGCCGATCCGGAACTGGCCCGGGCGGTGGCCGCGGTGATGATGCACAAGGCACCCGCACCCCCGGCGCAGTAGTGGCCACAGGAGCCGCTCACCTGCCGGGGGAGGCCACCAACCTGGTTCGGTGTCCGTCCCGCCGGTCACCCGGCGATGAAACGGCCGTGACCGGATTTCTCGCCCGCGACAGGGTCACTAGTCGGTGGCTCTGGTGTGCTGTTGGTGTCGCGCGCGGAAGAGAGCGCGGTGCCGCTCCAGGGCGGCAGCGTCCGTGTCGCGGAGGCTTCGCCGTTGCCGGCGGGCGAGGCAGTATCGCACGGCGGCACTGCGCTGCCGCAACAGTGTGCATGGGATGGCGCGGAATCGTCGTCGAACAGAACCGCGGCGGCGTTGTCGCACTCGATCAGCACCCAGTTCTACGCCAGCCGGGCCGGTGCCCTGTTGTCGAAAAGCACCGGCATCACGGTGTCGTCGAACAGGTCGAAGGGGATACGCGCGAGTCGACACTGGAGGCGACCGAGTGCTTGTGTCGCGGTGACGACTCCGATGACATGCGATGGTAAGCGGCGATTCGTGCGCACGGTGTCAATAAGTGTGCCTCACAACCGAACCGGGGCCGGTGTGAGCGGCTTTGCCGACATGCCCCCGAGAATCGGCACCCGAGCAGGGGGATGGTGGGTTGTCCAGTCCTCCGGCCGCGACAACCTGTTATCGGGGACAGCACGGGAAATCGGCACCCCACACCACCGAGAACAAAAACTGGTCGGGGCAGCGCGTCCGGGTTGGACCACGCGTGATCTGGGCATGCCTCGGTAGAGGCATCGAGCACCAAGAAAATAGCGCGATGCCTGCCCGAGCCAATTGCGACGACCGAGGACACGGAGGCAGCGATAAACAGAGACCACTGACCGGTGACGGACCCGAGGACGACCCGCGCCGGGTCGCCCCCGCCGTCGATGGCAGTCCCGTCGCTGTCGAGGAACGGGTGGTGACCGTCGATCGGATCGAGCAGAAAGTGGACAAGATGCGCGACAAACTCCCGACCACGCGGAGGTCCCGCAGCACTGACACCCAGACACGACTGGTGTTGCACCCCATTCCGTGCTGCCGCTAGCCGAATGATAGTGCACGGCCGACCAACTGCGGTGCAGATGAAAAGCCGGCACCCAGTGGGAAACGCGAAGGAGACACCCGAATGAACCACCGACTCCGCGCCGCCCGCGCGGCCGCGATCCTCGCGGTGGGAATCAGCGCCTCGGCCACGGCCGTCGCCGTACCGGCGGCGGCCGCCGTCACCGACACCCCCGGCGTCCCGCCGGCCCTGATGGATCAGTGCGGCACCGGGCCACTGGTCACCGAACCCAGCCGCATGATCTTGACCTGCGGGGACGCCAACAATCGGCTCACGGACATGTCCTGGGGACTCTGGAGCGCCGATCACGCCATCGGGATCGGTACCGAACACATCAACATGTGCGAACCGGACTGCGCCCGAGGAACGTTCAGATCGATTCCGGCGCTGGTCTACCTCGACCAACCGCGCCCGCTACCCAACGGGCAAGGTACCCGCTTCTCGCATGCCACCGTCGTGACGACCGATGGTGTTAATTCTTACCTACCCTGACAAGGCCGTCGGGTGTCCCATTCCGTCGGGTGTCCCATTCTTAATACTGTGGCGTTGTTGTGTTTCGCACCGCAACACTATTTCCAGACCTGGTCGGTACCCCCCACGGACCCGAAATCCAATCCCCTGCCGGGGTCGCGATCGGTCGTCCCGTGACGCATACGCCGGTAGAGTGCACCCGATTCCGTTGAACCCGATCTGCCCGGTCGTGTCTTCCCTCCTGTGGGTCCGTATCTCGTTGGCAGGGAAAAGGTCCGCGAGTTCGCGCAGTCGGTGTCCACGACCAATGCCATCCACATCGATGTCGATGCCGCCCGCGCCGCCGGCCACCCGGACGTGGTCGCCCCGCCGACGTTCGTCGCGGTGGTGGTCGAACCCGCGGTCGGCCAGCTGCTTGGCAGCCTGGACACCGGGCTGGATCCGGCCCGGTGGTCCACGGGTCGCAGAGCGCGCGGTATCACCGGCACATCGTGGCCGGCGTCGAGCTCACCACCGGCCTGACTGTCACCGCGGTCACCGAGCGTGGCACGCACGCGATCGTCACCACCTCTAGCGACATCCACGACAGTGAGGGGCGCCCGGTCGGAGTCCCGTACTGCCCTGTTCGGCGGTCTCGAGGGCCGCGTGTCCGCGGTGTGCGGGTTCGAACATGAGCGAGCTGGGCATGCCTTGTGGTGGCACATCGTAAGGAATGACCCGCCGGAGGTTGCGGCGAATGACGTGGAGGTAGTGATGAGTGGACCATTGACCAGCCCGGGACGCGGGGACGATCCGCGGCGGGTCGAGCCCGGGGTCGACGACCGCCGTGTCGTGGACGGCCGACCGGTTGGGGTCGAGGAGCGGGTGGTGACCAAGCCCGCGCGCACCAGCGCGGCCGCGGCGTTCGCACTGGCCGTCGGGACTGCCGCGTTCGTGTGTGTGCTGATCGTGATCCTGTCCCCGGTCGGGTTGGTGCTGGGCATCATCGGGTTGATCCTCGGAGTGATCGGTCTGCGGGCGGCCCGCCGGGTGGGGATCACTGGGAAGGGTGTGGCGATCGCTGGTCTGGTACTGAGCGGGTTGGCGATCGTCGTCTCGATTGCGTTTGCCGCCGGCGTGGTCACGGTCCTGAACAACGATTCGGCGGTGGAGCGGATCGAGCAGGAAGTGGACAAGATGCGCGACCAGCTCCCCACGAGTGTCGAGGTCCCGCAACCCTGACACCCCGCACGGATGCCGTTCACCCGACCCGTGGCGTACGGTCCCCGGGGGTGGGGGTTCGGTCATGGGCATGTTTCGGGGCCCCGGTGATCATCCGAGGCCCCGAAACTCTTGGTGTTCTACGTTGTGGTCAGCCGACGCCCAGATCGATCCCGAGCGCGACGCTCAGGAATTTGAGGAATGCGTCGAAAGCCAAACTGAAGTCGATTCCTGCAGAACCCATCGCGGGTCACCTTTCCGTTGAAAGTGGTCGTTTCCCTTTTCGTCCCCCGCCTATTGGGTCTATCGGTGCGGGTACTGCCGAATGTTTCACCTTTTGGGCAATTTCTCGAAAGTTTATTTTGAACAGTCGACCAAAATGCTTTATTTGAACACTCGACCAATTCGCCTGGACCTCCGAACGAGCAGCGATGGGGTAATTTCGGTTTGAGTAGGTGCATTTCGGGGAAATGCGCAGACACCTGTAGAGCGCGTTGTACCGCCGCCCGCGAAGACCATCGCCGGGGCGATCACGGCCGACGCCACGCCGCACGCACTGCCATCTTCCTCGTCATGACTTACTCACCTCATTCAACAATCCCCGACTGCGGACCACGAGCAACGCTCACGAGGCAACCCACCGCGAAAGCGGTGCCGGCGCTGACGACCGGTGCCAAGGGGGAGGTTACGGTCACCGTCCCGCCGGGGGAGAGTTGGACCTGTTTCGGATTCGACTCGGCCTTCACTATCAAGACCGGTGCCTTCCCCGCCGGGATCGGAAAGCTCAGTGGGTTCGCCAATGGCAATGCCACCGTCTTCTGCTTCGGCGGTACGGCGCCGTTCTTCTTCACCGGATCGGTGCCCGTGGCCTGACCAGAACCCCACTCATTGGGGCGAGTGCCCGTGTTGTGCACCCGGCCAAAAGGTGAGAGAAGGGTGGGCGCCGAGGTCGAGGACCAGGCGGGACGCGGCGCAGATCATCGGGTCGCCGCCGACCGTGGTCGGCGAGCGCGTAGGACAGTTTGATGAGCGCTTCGAGTGCGCTCGCCTGTCGTGCCGCGCGATCGGTACAGCCGTGGTCGGGCGAGGTCGCGGTTGGATCGGAAATGGAAGTAGAAGCCGCCCTTGGTGGCGTGCGGAACTCCGGTGATGTCGTGCAGCGCGGCATGGGTATACCCGTGCCGATTGAACTGGTCCGCCGCCCGCGCCAAGAGGGTGGTGCGGCGGGGCCCGTCGTTGCACCTCTCTTTCGCCTATTTTCCTCTGCACGTCGCCGGGGAATTCGCAGGGAAAACACCGGCGCAGCGCCTTGAAATATTTCACGACGCGACACCGGTTGTCATCCACGGCAGCGCCGCGGATATCACCCCGGCAATATCTCCGGCATTGCTGCGTCTGCCGGAGAATCGCGCCGCGTACACCTTCAATTGGACAGGTGGTCAAAAGAGAATTGGACGACTGCTCAAAATAACAAAAATGCCGATCGCGCAACACAGTCAGCCCTACCGGCGATACACGACGCGGAGGCAGAACCGCCGGGTTTGCCGCGAGAGAAGGAAGTTCGAGTTGCCGATATGTCTGTGTTCTGGATGGTCGAGGTCCTGATGGTGACGTTGGCCGTGATTGGTGTGTCGTTGGCCGCGGCGGTGACCGCCGATGCGGTATCGCGGCGCCCCCGCGATACCGTGCGCGAACCGGATCGCGCCGAGGTGGCGGGGGACTCCTCGGCGTCGCCGGTGCTCACCGCCCGCGCGGTGCGCCGGGACCGGGACTGGCACCGGGTTGCGAACCGGGCGTGGACGGTCTGCATCGCCGCCTCCGTGATCGCGGTTACGGCGGTCGGGCTGTTGATCATCGTGGGATAAAGCCCGCGGCCCCGGCCGCGGGGCACTTACGCTCGATCGATGGCGACGAAGTTGCCCGCCGATCAGCGCCGCGCCCAACTTCTGGAGGCAGCGTTGACGATTGCGGCCGAGCAGGGGTGTCGACGCCCTGACCCTGCGCCCCCTCGCCGCAACCGCCGGGGTGTCCCCGGGAATCGTGCACTATCACTTCCACGACAAGGACACCCTCCTCACCCAACTCGGTGAGACCCAGATTCTGCAGGTCAACGAGGGGATGCGGCTGGCATTGGGGAAGTACACCGAACCCGGCGGGCTGACCGGAATCCCGGGTCTCGAGGATCTGCTGCGCGCCGGGATCCGCGGTCTGTGGCCGATCATCCAGGCCACCCCCGACGGCCAGCTGCTGACCTACGAGCTGACCGCCCACGCGCTGCGCCGGCGTAGCGTCGGAAACGTGGCGACCGGGGCGATCGCGCAGCGGCAGTACCGCACCATGGACGCCGAAACGGTAGCGTTCCTCACCCTGTGTGCGAGACCCGGGCCGACGTCACCTGGATCACCCCGGTCGAGCAGGTCGCCCGGCTCGCGCTCACCTGCATGAACGGGGTGGTGCTGCGGTGGCTGATCGACCGGGACAGCGACGCCGCCCTGATCGCCCTCGACGACCTGGTACAGATCCTCACCAGCAAAGCCCGCTGACGGTCGCGGGTTCCTGTCCCTGCGATCGACGCCGGAGTGCCACAGCGCAGCAGGTTGGCGGGAAAAGCCAGGGGTGAGGATGCTCTCGCGCCGGGGCCGCGCGGCCCGAAGAGAGGTGGGTTCGATTGTTCGTCCTCGGTCCACGCGCGGTGACGGCCCTCGGCCGATGGGGTCAGCGGTCGAGGGTCTCGCCGCCTGCGGACAGCCGTCGAGCCGCGGGCAGCGTTCGGGTGGGGTACCCCGAACCGGACGCAGTATGCGCGTCCAGCGGATGGTCGTTTCCCACCACCACATCTTCGCGGCACGGCATCCACCGATAATCCTGGACGGCGGTGCGCGCGGTCAGGACTGGTCGGGAAGTGTGTCGTCGGGGCGGTCGACGTTCCCGCGCCAGGCGCCGGTTTCGGTGCCGCGCGCTTCGATGAACTCCTTGAACTTCGCCATGTCGGACTTCACCCGGTGGGTCAGGACACCAAGCTTGTCGGCGACGCTCTCCACCATTCCGTCCGGATCGATATCCATCTGCGCGGTGACCCGGGTGTGGGTGTCGTCGAGCCGGTGAAAGGTGACCACCCCGGCGTGGTCGGGGCCGACGTCGGACCTCCACGCCACCCGCTCGTCGGGGTGCTGCTCGGTGATCGTGGCGTTGAATTCCCTTCTCTGCCCGGCAATGTCCAACACCCAATGGGTGGTGGTGGAATCGATCTGCCGAACCTCCGTCACCCCCTCCATGAACTGAGGAAACGACTCGAAGTGGGTCCATTGGTCATACGCCACGCGGATCGGGACAGCGACGTCGACTGCTTCGGTGATTGTGCTCATGACTCGACGCTTACCCGCCCATCACCTCTCACACGCAGGGGCCCGCATCCAACAGTGGTCCGCGCAGAGGTCGAGGGCATGCCCACACGAGGTGGCAAGGTTGCTCGTTGTCGTCCCCGATCGGCTTCGGTCTTCACGTACTGACGTTGTTGCTGCCATGCCTTGGAGCTCACGCAGCGCACCAAGAAGGGTCAGCGATGGACCGGGGCACTTGGGGTGGGCATCGGCCGTTGACCTGGGCGTATCGTGAACTGATGAAGATGAAATCCTATCAGCGCACGGTTGCCGACTGGCTCGCCGAGCGGGACGAGCTGGTGGTGGAAATCCTCGAACTCGAGGGCCGGTTGGAAAGAGCCACACGTCGCCTCGAGGAGGTATCCGCCGAGATCGCCTGGCCGGGTGGAGCCCGATGAGCGCAACTCGTTCATAGCGGCGCGTTCGGGAACTTGCGTTCGCGCTGCCGGTGTTGGAAGCGCTCCCGCTGTTCGTCGAGGAGCAGGACCCCTCGGCGTTGGGTCCGGTGAGAGTCCCGGCGATCACGGTCCGGACGAGCAGGGCGTGCCGATCCAGGTCGTCGGCTCGCCGGGCCGCCTCCTCGTCGTCGAGTAGCCGTGCCGCCAGCCGGTCGCAGTCGATGAGGAGTTGCTCGTACGCCAGACGTGTCGAGGCCTGCTCGTCGAGCCGGGACAGCACGACCCATTCCGCCCACTGCAACGGTATGCGGGCCAGATGGTAGTTGAACCGCAGAAGGGCTAGCGCCGGGCCGCGCAAGGTTGTCACGATCGGCGACGCTAGCTGGTGTAGATGAACAATCATGGCCGCACGCGCGGCCTGTCCGGGCGCTGTCCGCGCTCGTGCACGGTGTGGAGTGCGCGGAGCGCGGCTGGTGCGGGGTCGACTCTGATCAACATAAGTGGGGTCCTCTCACGCCCCGCGTACCCACCGTTCGAGGTCTCAGACAGCGATCGGACCCATCGGGTGTCGTGTGCGCACGGTGCCGTGATCGAAGTACCGGCGGGCGGTACGTTCGGCGATGCGCTATCTGCTCCGCTACGGCAGCGACTCGGTCGGTGGGCAGGTCCTCGAGGCGCTTCGCGCGGACGGTCAGATCTATCCGTGCCAGTTCCTCGCCGAGGGTGGGACGGAAGTCGTGCTCGCCCGGCGGTGGTCGCGGCATCGGTGCTCCTGGTCGGAGCGGCGGTGTGTTCCGTGTCGGTGCCTCAAACAGATTTTCTTGCAGCGGATTCGGCGCCACTGCGTAGACTATGACTACGGGTGACGCGCCGCTATTCTGATCCGGTTGCCTGCGGGGTCGGTGATCGTCGCTGTCCCGTCGATGATCGTTTCCCGGGATGATGTCGCGGTGTTCGAGGTCGGCGGGGACACCGTCCATGCCGTCTACCTCGAACGCCACTATGGAGCTGCCGGCGCCGTACGGGTCCAGTGCCAGTTGCAGGGCCGACTTACCGGTGAGCTGCCATTCGGCGAGATCGGGCAGGTGACGGTCGGCAGGTCGGCCGAAAAACGTCGTGTACCAGGCAACGGCGGCCTCAACATCGACGACGGAGACTACTGCGTTTACGCGGCCGGGCTTCATGGACGGTCATCCTCCCCAGCGGGCCCGGAATGCATCGATTCGCCCCTCGACTCCGGTCAGCGCCTCGAGGGGGCGACCGAGTCACCGGCACCGGACGAGTAACAGGCCCACGCGACATCGTCCGCCCGACCTCGGGGAGAAGGCCGAGGCGCACCCTTCTGGTGTCGAGGTCGGTAACCATCGAGGCAAGGGCCTCGTCGCGACACAGCGCTCCGGCCAGCGACTCCCACTCGCAGCCGCGAATCTCGAGATGATCCCCTCTCGCTCATGCGCCCGGGCGAGGACATCGACGACGCACCGGTGATGTGAGCTCCGTCACATCACGGTCCGATAACGGAAGGGAAACGGCTCGGCGACGGGGACGTCTTGTCGCCCCGAGCTGGGAAGAGTCCCTGCGCGCCCAATGAGGCCCCGCAACAGGCGAAGACACTCCGCGTTATCAAATGGTGACACTGCGGCCTCGGCCCGTTACCGTCGTCACCGGCCGAGGAAACATCGGCCACATCCGGCCCGCCGCGCCAAACCTCGTCCCGCGGGTACCGGAGTCCCGACGAAGCATTCCAGGGACGAGGACGGGGGACCCAAAGTCCTCCAGGGAACGCAAGTTCTCAGACGGACACCGGCCCGAATGTGCTTCGCACACTCGGATCTTGGGGTGAAGCCAGACCCTCTCCAGCCAGGAGAGGCGAGGCCGGGCGACCTCTCAGCCCGAACCCGACAGCTGACCTCGCAGGCGCGTGTGGAGAGGATCTCGACCACTATGAGCGGACGCCATCGCAAGCCCACCAACACCGGCCGCACCGTCGCCAAGGTCGCCGTCACCGGCGCCATCATGGGCGTCGCCGGAGCAGCCTTCTCGGGCACCGCGAACGCGGCACCCGACTCCGACTGGGACCGCCTCGCGCAGTGCGAGTCCGGCGGAAACTGGGGAATCAACACCGGAAACGGCTTCCAGGGCGGACTCCAGTTCTCCCCGAGCACCTGGAACGCACACGGTGGAACCCAGTACGCGGCCACCGCCAACCAGGCCTCGCGTGAAGAGCAGATCGTCGTCGCCGAGAAGGTCCTCGACTCCCAGGGCTGGGGCGCATGGCCGTCCTGCTCCTCGAGCCTCGGCCTGAGCAGCGCACCCACCCAGCGCACCGCCCCCGCAACCGTGCCCGAGGCCCCCGCGGCGCCGGCACTCCCCGACCTCACGGGCGGCGTCCCCAGCACCAACGGCACCTCGCAGTACGCCGGTGTCGTCGACAACGCGATCGAGGCCGTCAAGGCTCAGGGCATCGCGATCGATCCCCAGATCCTGCAGCTCATCGACGCGAACAAGGGACTGCTCCCGCAGTAATCCCCCGCGATTCACAGAAGAGGGGCCCTGCACCGATCCGGTGCAGGGCCCCTCTTCTGTCGCCTGGTCGTGAGGGTCAGGTTTTCGGTGGATCTAGTGGTGTGTCTCTGATTTAGCTGATCTTTTCCAGTGCGACGCGGCCGCGCGCAACCTTGGCGAGGATGGATTCGGCGGTCGCGGTCCATTCGTACGGTCGGGGGCTTTCATTGTGGGCATCGAGGTATTCCTCAATGGAGGCGATGAGGTGCGGTACGGAGTGAAAGACCCCGCGCCGCAGAGCTTTATCAGTCAGCTCTCGGAACCAACGTTCGACGAGATTAAGCCACGAGGAGGAGGTGGGAGTGAAGTGCAGGTGGAACCGTGGATGCTTATCGAGCCAAGCCCGGACCTTCTCGTGCTTGTGGGTGGCGTAGTTGTCCAGGATCAGATGGATCTCCAAGTCCTTGGGCACCTCGCGGTCGATGGTGCGCAGAAATCTCAAGAACTCCTGGTGACGGTGGCGCGGCAGGCACTGGCCGATCACCTTGCCGGTAAGGACGTCGAGCGCGGCAAACAAGGTGGTGGTGCCGTGACGCTTGTAGTCGTGGGTCATCGTCTCGCCGCGCCCTTGATCATCGGGAGCGAGGCCTGGGTCCGGTCGAGGGCTTGCACCGACGACTTCTCGTCCGCGCACAACACGATCGCCCGCTCGGGCGGGTTCAGATACAGACCGACGACGTCGACGAGCTTGTCCTCGAATCGCGGATCATTCGACAGTTTGAACGTCTCGACCCTGTGCGGCTTGAGTCCGCGAGCAGACCACACGCGCTGGACGGTGTCCTTGGAGACCCCGACATACTCTGCCATCGTCCGGCAACTCCAATGAGTCTCGCCTTTCGGGCGGTAGTTCTGCGTCAGGTCCACGATCTCCTCGATCTTCTCCTGCGGGATCGAGGGCTTGCGACCACGACCCTTGCGCACCTCACCCAACCGCGCCATGCCGTCCTCGGCGAACCGCACCCGCCAGTTCGCCACCGATCCCGGCGATACCGACAACGCCTGCGCGATAGCAGTGTTAGCCATGCCCTCGGCCGCCATCAACAACGCCTTGGCCCGCACCACCTCCCGATGTGCACCCGACTGCGACCGCGCCAACGACTCGAGTACAACGCGCTGCCCATCGGAAATCTCCAAAGCTGGTACCGGGTTCCTCATGTACGGATTCTATCGAATCGATCAAGAATTATTTGCGAGACACACCACTAGCTCTGGCGCATCGGTTTAGTTCTTACTCGGGGTGATTCGGCCTTCGAACGTGATTGCAAACGCATTGAGAGCCGGCTTCCACCTCGCCACCCGTCATGCTCTTCCCTTGCCCTCGACCAAGTCGACACGCCTGGTGTGATGGTGGATGTCGCCGATCCCTGTTCCCAGGACGGCGCCGCGGACGCCGACAGCTCGGACACCGGCGGCCGGCATTGGCGGCACCCGTTCGGGCACCACACTGATTCCTCCGGTCACCGCCTGGCTCACTGACCGACACGAAAAGGACGGGCGGATCCGGCTCGACCGCTCGGTGGACCGCACATGTCGAGAAATTCTCCCCGGCTCACGGCTGTTCACAGGAGTTCGGCGCCGGCTGTCCGGCGAACTGTGCCTCGATCCAGGGAATGGCGGGGCCCATATCTATTTCGCCGTGCCCCTTGGCAGGATCGAAGATCACAGCGACGGTGTCACCGCGGTCGCATGCTCCGGCGATCGCGCGGGCGGTCCATTCTGGCCGCATGAAGGAATCCGTGCCACCGTAGCCGATCAGCAATGGTGCCGTCGCAACGCTTTTCGGCAATGACATCGCCTCCAGGAGGTCGCGTAACCGTCCGAGTGCTTCGGGTGTGGCGGGTCTGAGGTCGTCGGCGGTGACGGTGCCTGCGATCTGGGCTCGTGTCTCGGCGGTGGGGCCGGAGCAGGACAGCTGAACATCCCAGTTCTGAGCCACCACACCGCGGCGATATTCGTCGAGGTCGAGACCGGGGTGTGATTTCTCGAGCGTGGCGAGCACCCATTGCAGGACCAACACCTGATCGTTGGTCAGGGTGCCGGTGGCCGCGGCGTCGGCCAGTGCGCGCAGGTTCGCCAGGGGCGACATCGCGACGGTCCCCACCAGGTTCAATCCCCGCCCGTACTCGCGGGCAAGTTCGTTTGCGGCCCAGGAGGCCTGGCCGCCCTGGGAGTACCCGAACCCCAACCACCGATCGGATGTGTCGGGAATCATCTGCCGGGCGGCACGAACGGCGTCGATGACGTTGTAGCCCGCGGTGGTTGGGTCGAGATATGGGTGGTAGCCAGGTGCGCCCAATCCCTGGTAGTCGGGAACGGCGACGACGTAACCTCGGCGGAGAAACTCCCCGACCAGCAAGGACGACCCCAGCAGTTGGCTGTCCTTCGAGGGGGCGCATTCCTGCTGGATCCCGGTGGTGCCGTGCGCCAATGCGATCACCGGCCATCCGCCGTCCGGCGCGTGTCCTTGGGGAGCGAACACCGATCCCGTGACCTCGGTAATGGACCCGTCGACGCCGCTCGTCGAGAGGTAGGTTACCCGCGCGGTCAGTGCCGCCAGTTTGGCGATTCGCCGGTCGATGGTGGGCATCTCGACCGCGCGGAGCACCGCCCCCGGTCCGGTGGCGTCCGACGGGATCGGCACGGTGGTTTCCGAGGTGCGACCGGCGTCGTCGGAGTGTCCGGACCCGACTCCGCACCCAGCTATGACCACCGCAGCGGCGACCGCGGCCGCGATTGTGAGGATGCGGGGGCCCGGCGGCTGCTGTGCCTTGTCACCGTTGCGCTCCTCGAGGTGTGACCTCGGCGACCATCATTGGTGTGACCGTCGACGGTGGTGCGCCGGAGGGACCGGGTGGGTGGGTTAGGCGCGGCCGGCATGACGGCTCCGGTGTGTGCGCACCGTCAGGACGCTGCCCAGCAGCCGTGCGGTTATCCCGCGGACGGCAACGGCGGCGTCGACATGGTCTCGATGACCACGCCGACTGCGACCGACCAGCAGCACCCCGTCGCTCAGTGCGGCGAAGCGCAGCGCGGCGCTTCCCCGGAGTACCGGCGGGGTGTCGATGACGATGTAGTCGTGGGCGTCGCGGAGTTGGGTCACGACATCGTCGAGGCCGTCGGACGCCGATAGTGTGCGCAGTTCTGGCGCTGCCGGATCGGTGACGAGTACCTCGACTCCGAGTACCCATATCTGCAGGGAGCTCCAGAGCGTCTCCGGGTCACGGAGCACTGTGGTCAGGTCCGGGGTGGGCGCGAGGCGGAGTTTCGCCGCCAGCGCTGGGGCCTGGAAGTCACCGTCGACGAGCACGACCGTGTGCTCACCCTCGGACAGCGCCAACGCCAGGTTGGCCGCCACTGTGGTCCGTCCATCCTGCGGATCGGCGCTGACGACGGCTACCACCTTCGTCCCGGTTTCGCGGACCTGCACGCACAGCTCGCGGTAGTCCTCGGCCAGCGTCTGGGAGTTGACCGCGATGGTCGACGCCGGCACGGTGCTCATCACTCGGGTGCCCGACGCGATCGCCAGCGTGCGGGGATCTCTGATCCGCCGGTCGAGGACCCCGTACCCCACCGCTACGAGCAGCCCAAGGACCAGTCCGGCGGCCAGGCTCACGAGCACGCGGGCGATGGGCGTCGGTTGCGGTGTCGCTGGGAGGCGTGCGTAGTCGACGACCGTGGCGCCCGCGGAGGTGGTGAGGTAGGCGCCGAGGACGCTGATCAGGGCGACGACGAGGGTGAGAACTATGAGGATGGTCATCAATGAGGCCTCCGACGGTGGGGGATGAACGGGCGGCATCGTCGCGGGTGGGCTCGCAGGACGAATTCGAACGGGCGGTCGGAAAGCTGTCCGAGCGCTGGGAGAACCGGGTTCTCGGCCGCGAGGAGAACCGCCGACGCGCTCGCACCGCTGACCGACACCGGCACCGCCCGAGTGTGCCCGGTCATCGCCGGGAATGTCGGCCCCGACGTTGCTCGTCATCCCCGGCCCGGAACACCTCCGGCCTCCGGATGGGACATGCTCGAGGCGGTGACCGACGAGGTGGGCGACCGTCGGGAGGTCGCCCACCTGCGGGTCGAGTTCGGTGGTTAGTTCTGGAGGATCGTCACCGGCCCCTGGGGCGTGGTGCAGACGGTCGACGGGGTGCTCGTGTTGTCCACCTCGCTGGCGAGGACGTCCAGCGGGCCGACGGTGACACCGCAGACGTTGGCGGCGACTTGGGCCGCGACGCCGACGTTCACGTCCTTCGCGATGGTGATGTTGCCGACGTCCACGTTGACCAGTCCGTCCTGCACGGTGGTCGGGGCGGCGGTGGCCGGGGCGGCGCCGGCGACGAGCAGCGATCCCCCGAAGAACAGTCCTGCTGCGGCGGTCTTCGCCATGGTCATGGTCTTCATCGTTCAACTCCTTGATTTCGGTCGGGTCAAAACCTTCGTGATTGGATGCACAAAACCTTTGCGAGTTGACATATAAAACCTAAAGGCAATTTCGTGGGACTGTCAAATTCTGGTCTCGACCTGGGCCGGAATCGAACCTGTACCAGCGGCCTATTGTGCCCACCGGGATCGCGAATTACCGGCGCCGCGCAGTGCGCGGTCTCGATGTGTGTCCCCTTCTTGGTTTCACATGACCGGTTCATCGATGGCCGGCGCGCGCTCGTTACAACCTCGGACGTCGCGGGCCCGCATATTCGGGGACTATCGCGCCCTCGTGGGAATGGTGCTCGATCTCGGGGATGCAAATCGATTGAAATTGGTTTGAGCAGGCAGAGGCGTCGGTGCCCTCGGTCGACGGCGCTCATCGCCGGCCATTGCGTGATTTGTCTACCTGCGGTTTCAGCGCGATCCGGTGGGCGCGGTCCACGCCTGCTCGGTTGGCGGCGAGTGTGGCTCGGCATATATGGCCGAGGGTTATTGCCTGAGTCCTCAACATTATTTCCAATGCGGGAGCGAAGGGAAATTTCCGGCCCCGGGCATTCGAGTTGAACATGCTGCCAAAATTTTGCGAATTCCCTCGTTCGACCCGATTCTGCAACACCATGGCCGAGTAAAGGTAAGTTTTATTATGTAAGGAAACGGAAGTGGGACAGAAGCTTTTCCGTACGGGCCGCGGCACGCCGTCGACATAACGTCGATTATCGACACTTCGGAAAGGCCCGGGCGCCGGCGATCGGGATTGAGCCAAACTCCGCGAGCGCCCACCGCCAGGCGGCAGTCTCGTCGTCGCCGTGGTCGGCGGCCGCCGCAGCGGCTTCCAGTAGCGGGTGATCGTCGATCTGCGCCTGCGCCGTGGCGAGCGGCAGCAGGGGTCTGATGGCCAGCGGGCGGCGGGGCTGACGAACAGGGCCCGCAAGTTCGATGCCTTGGGCGAGTGCTGCTGGGTCCTGCCCTTCCGTTTGGAACGAGACCTGGGCGAGGTCAGGGGTGGGTGTGAACCTGTGCGTCCGGGTCCGGCGGCGTCGATGGTTCTGTCGGTGCTGGTGGTGTTTCGGTCTCGTTGGGCGGGGTGGTCGGCGGTGGTTCGGTGGTCGGTGGTTCGGTGGGCGGTGTCGATTCGTCGGGGTCCGTCGTCGGTGCCGGTGCCGGTGTCGGTTCGGGTTCGGACGCAGGGATCGGGGAGGGGGACATCGGCTTCCGTGTCGAGGGTTCGATGGTGGTGTCGAGGTCGGCGGGGAAGTCGATGACTGGGTGGGCCGATGTGGTCTGGGTGGGTGGGATGGGCGGGGCGGTGATTGCCACCATGCGGGTAATCGGCGCAACCGGATTTGGTTGGAGGGCAACCGTCGCCGGTGCTGCGGGGACGGTTGCGGCGCTCGCCGAGGGAACGCGTGCCGGCGCAGCGTGTTCGACCAGCCGGAATCCGTGCTGGGACGGGGGTTGGCCTGCCGCTACGGTGTCGTCGGTGCGCGGGGTGGATCCGGCGTTCGTGGCGTACCAGGGCACCGTGAGTGCGGCCGCGGCGAGCACTATCGCCGCGGCGATATGCAGGTGACTGCCCCGGCGTTGTCGAACCGCGTGCCCCGGTGGGACGAGCGGGAGCCGTGAGGTGGCCGCGAGCAGTGCGGCGCCCCGGGCCGCAGCACTCCCCGGATGTGGCGCGCCGATCACCGGTGCGCCCAGGTGCTCGAGTTGCTCCCTCAGCCCGGGGGGCATCTCGGTACCGGTGAGCAGGACGAGGTCCAGATCGGAGGCGTGAAGACCCGCGGCGGCCAAGGCGCCGGCGACGAGTTCGAGCGTCGACGTCGATTCTTCGCGGGCCGGTTGGCCCCGGCGGCTATCGAATTTCGTCGAACGCAGCGGCCGCCCGATGATGGGATCGGGCCCGCTGTCCGTGCCGCCCGCCACGATCGTCAGATCCAGGCCGCCGTCATCGAGATTGCAGACGAGCGTGAATCCGTCGGCGTGGGACCCGTGTTCGGCTTCGAACCAGGCGAGCGCGGCGACGGGTTCGGGGACCAGCCCGACTCGGGCCAGTCCGGCCCGGTCGAGCGCGGCCCGCAGTTCGCGGACGCCGTGGGCGGAGTACACCGCCGGGTGGGCGAGCACGACGGGAGTGTCGTCCGCGGCATCGGTCTCGGCGATCAGACAGTGCGCCGCCGTGGCGACCAGATCCTGCCCGGTATAGCGGTATCCGTCGCCCGCGACGAGCACATCGCCGATACGGTGCGCGAACTCGGAGAGTACGGCGGTGTTGTCCGGTGGATCACCCAGGCGCACGGTCGAGTCCGGTCCGAATATCAGTGTTGCCCGGCGTGTGAGCGCCGACCCGGCATGCTCGTCGGCTGCGGCCGCGGCGACCGCGTGGACGGCCCCGATGCGAAGTCCGAGACCTCGTGTCATGGTGTCGCCCCTGGTCAGTTTGCGGCGCGGAGGCGGCCGAAGACGCCGTCCTTCTCGTCGGCGGGGCCAGCGGTGAAGTAGAGCGAGTTGCTGTCGCCGAGGCTTTCGCCGTTGCCGAACAGCAGTCCCCACAGCCCTTCCACGCCGAGAACCGCACCGGATTCGTCCCGCACGTAGTCGATGAATGCGCCGGTGGTGTCGTCGAACGCGGCGATGCGTCCGGCGCCGCCGAAGTTGCCGACCAGGATGCTGCCGCTGAGCGCGCCGAAGTCCGCGGGGGCGACGGCCACGCCCCACGGTGCGTTGAGGCGGCCTTCGTCGTCGAGCACCCGCACGAGGTTGCCGGCCGCATCGAACTCGGCGATCTTGCCGCGGTCCGGGCGGTCGCCGGCTGCGGCCTCTTGCTCGGCGTCCAGCGAGTCTTCTTCGCCCGCATCGAACTCGGTGCCATCGGCGGAGTCCTCCGCGGCCTTGGTGACGGCGTAGGTGACGAAGACGCGGTCGCCGGCGGTGACGAGGTTGAATGGTGCCGGATCACCCGGCCGTGCCTGTTTGCCCGACCCCGGGTTGGCGGGATCGATCGGGTCACCGGTCGCGAACGGGTTGACGAAACCCTGAGTCGGAACCAGTCGCCAGGACTTGTCGAACTGCCGGATCTGCGGGTTGGCCCCGAAGTCGGCCGCCCACAAGGTGTCGTCACGGCTCGGGGCGAGCGCGAGGCCGAAGAAACTCATCCCCGCCGGGCCGCCGTCGAACATTTGCAGCGCGGGGCCGTCGTGGCGGACGATCCGCCCGTCCACGCCCTGCTCGGTCCAGCCGGCGATGCGACCGGAGTCGGTGGCGAAAAGGAAACGGGAGGACCCGCTGAGCATCTCGGGGTGTCCGTCGACGTCGACGGGTTGTCCGGTGACGACGAAACTGTCGGAGGCCAGGGGTGCGGGGTTGAACGCCACGCCGGTGATCTTCCCGCCGCCGGCGTCGGTGGTGTCCGCGTCGGCGCCGGGGACGGTGACTTCGTGGAGACCGTCTTGGTGCAGTGGACGCAGCGCCGGGTCGGGGGAGGCGTTCACGTCGCCGACGAACTCGAATGAAGTCCCGCCGGCGCCGACCCAGAAGTGTCCGCCGTCGCCCTGGGGCCGGATTGCGACACCCCAGGCGTTCACCATCTCGGGGAACGTGGCGGGTGCGCCGTACGAGTCGTTGCTCGCAACAAGCGTCGTACTGGTGTAACGGTTGCCGGGCAGCGACCCGGTGTCGGTCGCCGGGGCGGCGGGGCTACATCCGGTGACGCCGAGCAGCAGTGCGGCGAGCGGCACCGCGCAGGCCGCGGCGATACCTCGTGGTGTGCGTCGTTGCATGACAGATCCTTTCGAGATGCCGGTGCCACACGCGATCGCGTCGTGACCGGAGAAGGGAGGAGAGGAGAAGGGAGGGGAGGGGAATCGAGAGGCGCAGAGATACCTTCGACGTCGTCGAGGAGTCTCAGTGTTCGGCGTTCCAGAAGCCGATCCACACCGCTATCCACCAGCAGATCTGGGAGATCGATGCGGTGGCCGCGCCCCAGATGGTCAGGGTGGGTGCGAGTGAACCGGTGGCGGCGCGGGCGATACGCTGGCTCAGGATCAGAGCCTGGAGTCCGTTGAGGGTCAGGATCACCACGCAGGCGAGTTTGATCCGGGTCAGGGTTGAGGCGAGATTCGGTTCGAGCAGGGCGCCGCTGGCGACCAGTCCGGCCAGGCCCAGCCAGATCGGCAGGTGCAGGCGGTGTGCTCCCGCGATTGCTTCGGCGAGTGTGGATCTACCGGACACCCACACCAGCACCAGATAGTCGGCGATCAGGACGCCCCCGAACCCGAGCACGAGGGACGCCAGATGCACGAACAGCGCCGCTCGATGCAGCACCGGGTCGACGGTGACGTGTGCCGAGATCCAGAGCACCGCGGTCACTGTCACCGATGCGAGGACGCCGGCAACTGTGATCGCCCACCACGAATCATGCAGGGCTAGTGGTCGATCCGGCTCGCTCGCAAGGATCCGACGGCGGCCCGGGTCGACAGTGCGCGGGGACGGGTGGCCACGGTCCTCACCCCAGATGATCGTGGCAGTCCGGGCCTGCCGCGTCGGAAGGGGGGTCACCGGTGACCGGAGGGTCGGTGCGGTGGGCGACGAGGCCCCGGGGTCGGTGGCCGGCGAGTCGGCGGGGGAGGGGGAAGTGTGCTGCATCGGTGAGTCCGGTCCTGGTGAAGAGTGCGCGAACGGAGATCCGCACCGATTCGGTGCGGTGGGTGGCGCGCGCTGCCCCGGACGCCGTGACCCTGTGGGGAGTGGTGTGCGGTGCTACCGCACGCCTACGGTCCACCACTCGAAGTGTGTGCTTCGCAGGCCTGTTGGGTCCGTCCTCGGCCGGTCAGTGATGTGGGTGTCGCGATTGGATACCGCCCAGGGGCGAACGTGCATGGTCACGACCACTCCTCCCGAACTGTCACAGCCCCTTCACAGGGTGTAGCTAAGGCTGCCCTTTCCTGCTTGGCGATCTAAGTAAAAATGTTTGGGCACCCGAAGTCAATTGATGTGACAGTGCACACACGTCGAGGTCCTATCTGCCCGGTTGCTTTCGGCTGTCCTTTCGGCCCGTGGCGACCTGCCGCGGGGAACAGATTCGGCTTCGAATCGACGGCGCAGAGGGATTCACGATGGCACCACCAGTGCCGCCAGGATCAGCCGGCCATTCGAGGGGTAGGTGTCAGCGATCATCACCAGCGCCCCGACGGCTTCGCCGTCTACACCGGAAACCTGTTCGCGCCCCACGAGTGCTGATCGAGAACACGACACTCTCGCGGCCGCTGCCGGACCTGAATGTTCGGCCCACGTCGCCTCCTCTAGTACCGCGGTCGACCGCCACCCGTGCGGGGCAAGCTTTCACAGGTCGTACGCCACGGCCTTCCCGAGAACGCGGATGCCGACACGGTCGCCGGGGGTCAGGGCGGTGGCGCCGAAGCGGCGCACGGTGACCCGTTCGGGAACCTCCCCGTCCCCGGTGTCGAGGCGGATACCGAGCAACATCTCCGACCCCAGATATTCGACGTCGACGACCGTCCCGGATACACCGGCACCATCCGTGGTCACCTCGATCTGCTCCGGCCGCAACATCACTCGGGCGTTCCCGTGGACGCCGTTCGATGCCACGGTCACGTCGCCGAGGGCGCAGCGGGCCCTGCTGCCCTCGACGCGCGCCGACAACACGACGGCGTCGCCGATGAATTCCGCAGTGGGGACGTCGACAGGGGTGGAATAGATTTCGCGCGGAGTGCCGATCTGGGCGAGCCGGCCCGCACTCATCACCGCAACCCGGTCGGCGAACGACAACGCCTCGGGCTGGTCGTGGGTGACGAGGATGGTGGTGATCGCGGCCTTCGCGAGGACGTCGGCGACGATCCTGCGGGTGTTCGCCCGCAGGCCGGCGTCCAGCGCGGAGAACGGCTCGTCGAGCAGCATGAGTTCGGGTTCCCGGGCCAGCGCCCGCGCAAGTGCCACCCGCTGCTGCTGCCCACCTGAGAGCTGGTCGGGTCGCCGCGCCGCGTACGACGGGTCGAGCGAGACCATCTCGAGTAGCTCGGCGATCCTCGCCGGGGTGCGGGCCCGGCGGGGGAGCCCGAACCCGACGTTGGCGCCGACCGTGGCGTGCGGGAACAGCGCACCGTCCTGGGCGACGTACCCTACCGACCGCCGGTGCGCGGGCGCCCATCCACTGCCCGCGACGACCCGGCCGGCCAGTGCGATGGTGCCGGCGTCCGGCTTCTCGAAACCCGCGACCAGGCGGAGCAGGGTGGTCTTGCCGCAGCCGGACGGTCCGACGATTGCCGTGGTCGATCCCGGCTCGACCGCGAACGCGACCCCGCGGAGGATCGTCGCCCCGCCGAACGACTTGTCGACGCCGTCCACTTCGAGTGCGTATGTCATAGTCCCGCTACCTTTTTCGACTGGGAGAAGAGCACGTACGTCATCGGCAGCGACAGCACGATCATGATCAGCGCGTACGGTGCGGCACCGGCGTAGTCGATCTCGCTGCTGCGCGACCAGAACTGCATGGACAGGGTGCGGGTACCGGTCGGTGCCAGCAGGAGTGTGGCGGTCAGTTCGTTCACGATCCCCAGGAACACCAACGCCCCGCCCGCCGCCGTCGCCGGGGCGGCCAGTGGCAGCGTCACCCGGAAGAAGGCCGACAGCGGCGAGACACCCAGCGACTGCGCCGCCTCCTCCAGCCCGACGGGCGCCTGCGCGAGCCCGGCCCGCAGATTGATCAGCGCGCGCGGCAGGAAGAGCAGCGCGTAGGCCGCGATCACGACGGTGACCGTCTGGTAGAGCGGATGCAGATAGCGGATGGAGACGGTGACCAACGCCAGCGCCACGACGATGCCGGGCAGCGAACTCGAGATGTATGTGCCGCCTTCGAGGACCCGGCTGAATCGTCCGCGATGGCGGATCGAGATCCAGGCGATCGGGAACGCGAGTATACATGTCACGACGGCACCGGCGATGCCGAATCCGAGAGTCTGGACCAGCGCGGAGGCAAGGGCGTCGAACTCCCAGACCGTGCTCCCGCCGATGACGAGCCAGCGCAGGACACTGACCACCGGGACACCGACGGATACCGCGATCAGCACCCCGAGAAACAGCAGCACGATCGGCGAATAACGCCAGCCGAGTTCGGCGGGGACGGCGCGGCGGGCGGCACCCGACCCGATCCGGGCGTACCGGGCGCTGCCGCGGACGACCGATTCGATCACCAGCAGGGTCAGGCACAGCAGCACCAGGACCCCGGCGAGCATGGTCGCCGCGGCTCCGTTGAAGGTGGACTGGTACTGCTCGAAGATCGCCGTCGTGAACGTGTCGAACCGGACGAACACGAAGGCCCCGTATTCGGCGAGAAGGTGCAGCGAAACCAACAGCGCCCCACCCGCGATGGCCAGGCGCAGCTGCGGCACCACGACGCGGAAGAACACCGCCCACGGGCCCACGCCGAGGGCCCGCGCCGATTCCTCGACGGCCGGGTCCAGCCGGCGCAGCGTCGCCGCCGCGGGTATGTAGACGAGCGGGAAATACGACAGGGTCGCGATGAGCACACCACCGTGCAGCCCGCCGAGCGAGGGAATCGCCGTCACCCACGAATAACTGTTCACGAACGCCGGCACGGCCAGGGGCGCCGCGAGAAGCACCGCCCACACCTTCGCCCCGAACACCCGGGTGCGCTCGACGAGCCAGGCGGCCGTGACACCGACGACGACGCAGATCGGCACCGTGACCACGACCAGCATCACGGTGTTGGTGAGCAATTCGCGGACCCGGGGCCGGAACAGCAGTGCCGACGCGGTGTCCCAGCCCGTGTCGACGCTCGCGGCGATCACGTACCCGAGCGGGATGAACGATGCGGCGACCACGATCACCGCGGCAACGGCCAAGGGCAGTGGCATGCCCGGCCGGGCGGTCGGGCGACGCGTCGTGTCCGCGTCCCCCGACCGCACGCGGCCGATCAGTGCGAGATTCAGAGCAAACCGGCTTCCGTCATCAGTTCGGTGACCTGCGGGCTGTTGAGCTTCGCGGGGTCGACCTGCGGGGCCTGGAGTTCGGCGAGGGGAACGAGCTTCGGGTTCGCCGGCACGCCACTGGCCACCGTGTATTCGAACGACGTCCCGGTCTGCAGGACCTCCTGCCCCTTCGGGCCGGTGACGAACTTCAGGAACTGCTGCGCCGCATCCTGGTTCGTGCTGGATTTCAGGACGCCGCCACCGGAGACGCTGACGAACGCACCGGGGTCCTCGTTCTTGAAGTAGTGCAGGGCGACGTTGTTGCTGTTCTCACCGGTCTTGGCCTGATCGCCGAACCAGTAGTAGTGGTAGATGACGCCGCCCGGGATCTCCCCGGCGTTGACAGCCTTCATCACCGTGCCGTTGCCCTTGTAGGTGCGGACGTTGTCCTTCATCCCGGCCAGCCACTGCCGGGTGGCGTCCTCACCCTTGAGCTCGAGCAGGGCGCTGACGATGGCCTGGAAGTCGGCCCCCGAGGGCGAGGCGGCCCAGCGGTCCTTCCATGCGGGGTCCTGCAGGTCGAGCAGCGACTTCGGCAGCTGGTCCTGGGGCAACGTGTCCTTGTTGTATGCGAAGACGGTGGAACGGGCCGCGATGCCGGTCCACTTGCCGCTCGACGGCCGGTACTGGCCCGGAACCTGGTCGAGGACATCCTGGTTCACGTCGGCGAACAGCCCGGCGTTCTCGACCAGCGTCATCGCGGGGGAGTTCTCGGTGAGGAACACATCGGCTGGCGACTGGTCCCCCTCGGCCACGAGTTGGTTGCCGAGCTCGGTGTCGCTGCCGTTGCGCAGTTCCACCTCGATGCCGGTCTCCGCGGTGAAGGCGTCGGCCCATTCCTGGGTGAGCGACTCGTGCTGGGCGTTGTAGACGGTGATCTGGTTGGCTCCGCCGGAGTCGGTGCCGCTGTCCGAACCGGAGTCCGAGCATCCCGACACCGTCATCACCGCGGCGGTGGCCAGTGCCAGCCCCGACATCAGTCCGATCCGCTTCCTCATCGTTCGTCCGTCCTCTTCCGCAGCGGGACCTGTCCCTGCTGTCTCCAGGAAAATGATGCTACTTGCAGGATTGGCAAACCTAACCATCCGGACTTTGGTGGACCGTGGTGACAGGTGGTGTGGGCGTGTCCGGGTCAGGAGGGTAGGGAAGATCGGAGGCGATCACCCACACCGGGACAGCCAATCAACGCCCGAAACCGATACCCGGACACCGTCGACGGTGCGCCGCGAGTATCACCCCACCCCGCGGTCCGGACCTGCCTGTGATCAACGCGACTGTCGGTTGGCAGTCACTCGGCCTGGTACCGCGACACGCGGGACCGAACCAAAGGGCGATACGGTCCGGATCCGATCAGTTTCCGAAGCCACGGCACCGGGCCGTCGACACAGGACGAGGACGAATGTCACCGCCTGCCAGTAGAGAATGCCGACCAAAATCGACAGAGCCAGCGCCAACCAGGGATGGTCGGCGCGCAGCGGCAGATACACCTGGAAGTGCGTGAGGTAGATGTACAGGGATGCGCTCGCCAACACCCCTGCGACACGGCTCAGCATGGTGGGGCAGGGGACAGATCTGAGCCACACCAGCAGGCAGAGCCCGCCGATGACGATGATTTCCCGCCGAGTCTCGCCGAAGAAGAACCCGGGAATGGTAGCCACGATCACCGAGGTGACGCAGAGGCGATGCCACACGGTCGTCGCCTTGGCGGCGGCCCAACCGAGGGCGAACAGCCAGAAGACCACCGACGCGGTCAGGATGCGATTGCGCCCGTCGTCGACGTCGACCAGTCCGTACCGGGTGAGCAGGCCGAGGGCCACGAACCCCATCGCGAACCAGAACGAGTGCCTGCGCTCGATGCGGTCGAGGAGCGGGATGTACAGCAGGGCGGCGACGACGAGCACGATGTACACGATCGCCTCGACGAACCAGTATCTCCACTCGACGGACCAGCCGTCCGGACCGAGAATTCCGTTGAGCAAGAACGCACTGGTGATGCGGTAGTCCCCGGTCACGGCGATGACCGACCCGATCCACACCATGCTGGGAACGGCGATCCGGGCGACGCTCCCTATTGTGTGGCGGACACGTTCGGTCCGTTCGGCCGTACCGAGGTGGAATCGGGCGAAGTTGTAGCCGGCGATCCCGAGGAGCACATGCGCTCCGCCGAGCACCGTGAACAGGTGAATGTGCGAGCCTGCAATCAGAACGATCGCGACCGCGCGGAGCAGGACATTGGTTTCGACTGTCCGCCACCGGCGGCGCAGCCGCGGAGCCGGCACGAAATCCCCGATGGGGGTCGTATGCCAGTTCTCGGGGAGGTAGCCGAGCGTCTTCTCGAGATGCAGGGACATCCGTACATAGGACAGGGAGTCTCCGCCCAGGCTCACGAACGAGCTGTCGTCGGTGACGTGTGGGCAGCGGAGGATGTCGGCATACAGCGCCCGTACGGCGTTGGTGTCGGGGCCTGTCCGCGATCTCTCGACACGCGGGGGCTCGTATCCGTGGGCCAACTCGGCCACGGCGCGGAGGTCGGGTTTGCCGGTGGAGGTCCGCGGAATCTCGTCGACGAGGCACACACGCACCGCCCCCAGCGGAAGACCGCAGGCCCGCGCGGTCGCGCGCCGGACCCCGTCCACGTCGCCGCCGTCCTGGATCGCCACGATCAACTCGTCCGCACCGCCCGCGCAGCACACCGTCAGCCCGTGCAGCGACAGTGCCGACTCGACTTGCTGTAGGTCGATCCGCAGTCCGAAAACCTTGACGAATCGGCTGCGGCGGCCGACCACCTCGTACCCGGCACTAGTCTGCCGGGCGAGGTCACCGGTCCGCAGTTCGCCGCCGAGGTCGTCACCGAGACGCAGGTCGTCGGGGGTGTGCGCGTAGCCGAGCATCACGTTCGGTCCCGCGTAGATCAGTTCACCGGTGCCGTCCGGGGCGTCGGAGACCGGTTCGAGCCGGAAGGATCCGCCGGGGATCGGCCGTCCGATCGTGTGCGGGTGGGTGGCGGCGAGTTGCGGTGGCAAGTACGCCATCCGGGCGGTCGCCTCCGTCTGCCCGTACATGACGAACAAATCCCAGCCCCGGCGTTGTCCCAGTTCCGCATAGGCTCGGACGCGGTCCGGTGCCAGCCGCCCGCCGGCCTGGGTGATGTACCGCAGGTCGGGCAGATTCATGTCGTCGAACCCGATCCGGTCGAGGAGATCGAAGGTATAGGGCACGCCCGCAAACGTGGTGCCGTGGTGGGTCCGGACGAGGTCCCAGAAGCCGGCGTCGGTGACCGAGAGATTCGTGAGGACCAAGGCGGCGCCGCGTGCGAGGTGGCTGTGGATGACCGACAACCCGTAGCAGTAGTGCATGGGCAGCGTCGTCACAGCGCGGTCGGTGTCGCGGATGTCGAGGTATTCCGCGATCGACTCGGTATTGGTCTGCACGTTGCGGTGCGAGAGACGGACGAGCTTCGGTGAACCCGTCGATCCGGAGGTGCTCAGCAGCAGTGCGAGGTCGGGGTGCAGCAGGTGCGCGGAGCCCTCACGCTGCTCCTCGACCCCCGTGTGCCCGTTGGCGCTGCGCACCACCACGTCGGGTCGATACGCGGCGATCAGGCCGTCGAGGCTGTCGGGATTGTCGCCCGGTGCCAGCAGCACCGGATGCCCGGCGAACAGGGCAGCCAGGTAGGTGACGATCAGATCGGCCTCGTTGGTGCCGCCGACCAGGACCAGACGCCGGGTCCCGCCGAGCTGTGAGGCCACCTGCTCGACACGATCCGCCAGGTCGCGGTAAGTGACCGAATCGGCCGATGTGATCAGTGCTGGGGCGTCACCGAATCCTCCCAACGCGCGCGCGAAGCGCACACCGGGGTGCTCTACGTGGAAGGACGAGCTAGACACCGACTGAGTCTATAAGGCATGCCGTACCTAACACGCCTGGTGGGGGCGCGCGAATCATCGCGGCGTGGTGGTGGTGCAGGCGTTGCTGCTGCTGTTCATCGCGGCCGCATCGGCTCCACCCTGGGCCGCTGTCCCGAGGGCCACACCGGCCGCCCCCGCGCCGGACTGATGGCCTCGATTCCGGCGGACCTAGCCGGAACCGTGGCCGCGACCCCGTGACCCCAGCCCTCCTGGTCCGTTTTGCTGAATGCTGCGGCTGGTCGCCCTCTGTGGTGCGCGCGCTACCCTCGACCGCGTCCGTGTCGCGCCACCCGACGGCGAGGCGGTCGGGGCCATGTGCCCCGATGTTCTTCGTCACCGGGGGAGCGGATCGAACCTCACCCGTTATCAGGATCTGACCGATGCTCTCGACGCCGCCGTCTTCCGTCCACCCTGCCGATCCGGCTGCACCGTTCGCCGGCGAGGCCGGCGACGCCGCACCGTTCGTCCGGTCGCTGCCGTGGTTGCTGCTGGTCGGTGGGCTCCTCGGTCTGGTGGCCGCGTTCGCGCTCACCGTCGAGAAGTTCGCGCTCGCCGCCGACGCCACCTACATCCCCTCGTGCAGCATCAACACGGTGGTGAACTGCGGCTCGGTGATGGGCACCGCGCAGGCGTCGGTGTTCGGATTCCCCAACTCATTGCTCGGCATCGCCGGGTTCGCCGTCGTCGCCGCGACCGGCGCCGGGCTTCTTGCCGGTGCCAGATTCGCCCGGTGGTTTTGGCTGGGCTTGCAGGTCGGGGTCACCGCCGCGGTGGCATTCGTGCACTGGCTGATCGTTCAGAGCCTCTACGAGATCGGGGCGCTGTGCCCGTACTGCATGGTGGTGTGGGCGGTGACGATCCCGATCTTCTGGTACGTCACCCTGCGTAACCTGCACCACGGCGTCTTCACCCGCCCGGTGGATGCGGCGGTGGTGACCGCGAGGGGCAACCACCTTCTGCCGATCACGGCGTGGGTGCTGGGGGTGGCCGGACTGGTCGCGTACCGATTCTCGTCGTCCTGGTCCACCCTGCTCTAACCACCTACGGCGTGTCCGGGAGGCGCATCATCCCAGGGCGCTGCCGGCCAGCCATTGCTCCCACGGCACGCTCCAGTCCCCGTTCTGCCACAGCTCGAGCGGTGCGCCGCCGGTACCCCGAACTTCGACGATGTCGCCGGGGACGGAGAAGTCGTAGAACCAGCGGGCGTTGTCGGGGCTGAGGTTCAGACAGCCGTGCGAGACGTTGGTGTTGCCCTGCGCCCAGATGGTGTCGGCGAGTTCGTGCAGGTAAATGCCGTCGTTGCTGATGCGGGTGGCGAAATTGATCGACTCCTTGTACCCGAGCCGAGAATTGACCGGCAACCCGTACGTGGAGGAATCCATGATGACCGGGTTGGCCTTGTCGATGACGGTGTAGATGCCCGGCTGGGTCCAGAACGAGAGGGTCTGACCACCCACGACTTCGGTGCCGCCCCGGCCCATCGACGTCGGCATCGTGCGGACGAGCTCCCCGTTGTCGAACACGGCTACTTCCTTGGTGTTGTCGTCGGCGACGGAGATGTGGGCGTCGCCGATGGTGAACGAGGCGCTCGCGTCCTCCTGGCCGAACAGGCCCTCGCCGAGGGAACCCCGTACACGTTCGCGTGGACAGTGACCCTCGTACCGGGGGCGTAGTAGTTCTGGGGACGCCAGTGCACGTTCTGATCGTCCGCCCAGTACCAGGACCCCGTGACCGGAGGGATGGTCTCGACGCTCAGCGCCCGTTCAGCGGCGGCCCGGTCGGTGATCGGCTCATCGAAGTGGGTGACGGCGACGATGCCGACCCCGAAGGTGCCGCCATCGGTGAGGAGGTTACCGCCGGAGGTGACGAAAGTGGCTTTCGTCTGGTTGCCGGGCCGCACGGTGGAGAACGTGCTGGTGCGTTCGCTGCGGGCGCCCTCGTCGCCCACCGCGGTGACCACGAGGGTGTAGGTCCTGTTGTAGCCGAGCGGCGCCCCGGGTTTCCAGGCGAGCCGGTCCGGGGTGACGATGCCGTCGATGACCTTGCCCTCGTCGTTGGTCATCGTCACCGATTCGAGCGTGCCGCCCTCGGTCCCGACCGACACCGGATCGAGAGGATTGACCGCAGTCGCACCGTCGGCGGGGACCACGGTGATCGGCGGTCCGGCCGAAGGCTGCTTGGTGGTCGATGTGGACGGTGTCGAGGCGGGTGCACACGCGGCCAGGACGGCGGTGCACAGCGCCAGGACGACCAGAAGCGTTGTCAGGCAGCGGGAGCGGGAGGCGCGCATGGATCCTCGATACCTGTTGATACGGCACGGCACTCGACGACCGGGGCGTCGAGTGCCGTGTAGTCGGATATGGCTCAACCTATCCCGCGGGCTGCCTTAGCTGGTGTGCAGAAAGAGCCGATCATCAGATGCCCGGATGTCCTCCCGCCGAAACCGCCGCAGCACTCGGGCTACCGCTTGCGTGCGGTGACGAGCAGGTACTCGGCCTCGTAGAGTGTCCGACCGGGCGCATCGGCCCGATTCCACGCGGTGAGGAACTGCAGGAAATCCCGCTCGAGGTTCGCGACCCGATCCGGGTCCGCGGCATTGTGACGGTACACGGCGATCGTCGGGCCATAGTTGCGTTTCCAGAACTCACGGAACTCGGTCGGGTCTGCAAAGCGGTCGATCACGAGTGACTGGCGGTGCGCGTCGAGCGCGGTCACCCGGTCGCCGAACAGGTCGCGGACGTGTTGCTCGTCGCCCCACAACGGCGGCGGGGTCGCACCGCGCGGCGGGGGCGGGGCGTAGGGGCCCATGGTCTTGAACAGGTTGCCGATCAGGCCCTGCGGTGTCCAGTTGATCATCGCGATGGTGCCGCCGGGCCGGCAGACTCGCAGCATCTCGTCGGCGGTCTGCCGATGGTGCGGCGCGAACATGGCCCCGACGACCGAGATGACGGCGTCGAAGCTGTCGTCGCCGAACGCCAACGCCTCCGCGTCGGCCTCGACCCAGTCCAGCTCGACGCCGCGCTGGGCGGCGATCGCCCGCCCGGCGACGAACAGTTCCGGCGTCAGGTCCGACGCGACGACGGTGGCGCCGCGCGCGGCAGCCGGGATCGCGGCGTTGCCGCTGCCGGCGGCCACGTCGAGCACCCGCTGGCCGGCGCGGATGTCGGCTGCCTCCACGAGCACCTCGCCGAGGGTCGGAATCAGCTCGGCGGCGACGGTCGGGTAGTCGCCGGAGGCCCACAACGCCCGGTGTTTGGCCTTGAGCGCGCGGTCGGTGTCTGTATCGGTGGGAATGGTGGTCATGTCGTGTCCTCGTCCTCGATGCCGGGTGCCGAAATGTTGGCACACCAATAGACGACGGCCGGTTCGGAAGGACGCACGCGAGGTGATCGGCATGGTCGCCTACGTGCGACTGCTGCCTCGACTAGTTGCCGCGAACCGGGGCACCACAAGCTCGCCCGAGTCGTCGGCGGAGGCCGCCTCAGGAAGCCAACTGCGCTGCGGCCCTCGGCTGAATGCCTCAGCCGAGGGTGAGCTGGGCGCGGTGGAAGTCGAAATGCTTGCCCGGGTACCGGTAGACCTGTTCGAGGGTCATGGTTTCGGTGAAGAACGGATCCCAGCGCACCGGGAACGCCATGCTGCAACCGGCCCCGCCACCGCAAGGGCCTGTCCACCACCCACGCGGGCTTGGCGTTCGCTGGCCTTCTTCGAGCTCATCACATAGATCCGGCTGGTCGCCTCCAGCCGGGCGACGTCAAAGAGGATCTTCGGTGCCAGCTTCTTCCCCACGCTGGTCATGTGGATGCGGGTGTGCCCGGGCGGGCGGAGCGCGTTCATCTGCTTACGCAGGGAGGTGAGGTCGCCGGCGGCGACACGCGGAGCAGTCTCTCACTCACCACCGCCACAATCGGCGCCGCAGACCCGCGTCCCGAGCGCTGCTGCATCCAACTCTCGGTTGCTTCGTCTGAGGAAGCGGACTCCCACCCACCAACGGATGGGAGCACACCTTCTTCGAGAGGAATCCTCCGATGACCACCCACCTGTTCTCTCCCACCGGAACCGGAACCGGCCACGCGGCCGGCGGCCACGGCGGGGGTGTGCGATGAACGCGCCGACCGTCGTGGTCGAGGATCTGCACGTCGCCTACAACAAGACGTGGGCTCTCGACGGTGTCGATCTGGAGGCTGCCGCCGGGACCACGCTCGGTGTGCTCGGCCACAACGGTGCCGGCAAGACCACCTTGATCCGCACCCTCACCACCTTGGTGCGGCCCACCATCGGCCGCGTGCAGATTGAGGGCCTCGACGTGGTCGTCCACGCCACCGAGGTGCGTCGCCGGATCGGTGTGACCGGCCAATACGCCGGTCTCGACGAATTCCTCACCGCCCGAGAGAATCTGGAGCTGATCGGCCGACTGACCGGGCTGCGCCGCACCGCCCGCGAACGGGCCGACGCGCTGATCGACCGGCTCGGGTTGCAGGAATACGCGTCCCGGCGGGTGGGGGAACTCTCCGGGGGCTCGCGCCGGCGGGTCGATCTGGCCGCCAGCCTCGTCGGCTCCCCGTCGGTACTGTTCCTCGACGAGCCGACCACCGGTCTCGATCCCCTCGCCCGCGCCGGATTGTGGGACGTCGTCGACGAGCTCACCGACGCGGGCACTACGGTCGTGCTCACCACCCAGTACCTCGAGGAGGCCGACCGGCTCGCCGACCACATCGTGGTCCTGCGCCGGGGCAGGGTCGCCGCCCGCGGCACCCCCGCCGAGCTCAAACGGATTGTCGGCGGCAAGGTCCTCAGCGCCACCATCCCCGCCGGTCAGCTCGCCGCGCTGCCCTTCGTCCCGGACACCGATCCGCGGGTCGACGGCGACCGCCTGCGGGTGTCGGTCACCGTCGGCGACGCCCCCGCCGCGACCGCCCTGGTCGCCGACCTGCACCGCGGCGGCATCGAGGTCACCGACCTGGACGTGACCTCACCGAGCCTCGACGACGTCTTCACCCACCTCGCCCACACAGGAGCCCACAAATGACCACCACCACTGCGATCGGGCGGCCCTCGGCCTTCGACCAGCTCGCCGCACTCACCGTCCGGAACCTGCGCACCAGTGCCCGCGTTCCGCAGCTGTTGATGTTCTCGCTGACCATGCCGATGGCGATGCTGGTGCTGTTCAGTCAGGTGTTCCGCAGCGTCGCCGCCGGACCGGGTTTCCCTGCCGGGGTCAGCTACATCGTCTTCCTCACCCCGGCGATGCTCGCCGTCTCCACGGTGATGGCCGGCACCAACGCCGGAGTGTCCGCCGCGATCGATCACACCAACGGCCTGCACGACCGCTTCGCTGCCCTGCCGATGCGGGCGGCGCTGCCGGGGGTGGCTCGCACCATCAACGAGGCCGTCTTCACCCTCGCCCGGGCTGCGTTGCTCGGGATCGCCGCCGTCGCTTTGGGTTTCGAGTTCCACGGCACCGCAGGGGATGCCGTCGCCGCGGTCCTGGTGCTGGTGGTGTTGGCCGGGGCGATGAGCGCCCTGTTCGGGCTGATCGGGGATCGGCTCCGCCGGCCGGACGTGGTCCAGTTCGCCGGGATGATGGTGATGATGCCGCTGATGTTCGTCTCGAGTGCGTTCGCGCCGATCGAGACCATGCCCGGCTGGATGCAGGCGATGGCGACGGTGAATCCGGTCGCGCACGCCACCGATGCCCTGCGCGGCCACGTGCTCGGCACCGCCACCGCCGGTGACACCGCCGCCGCCCTGGCCGCGGCGATCGGGTTGTGGGCGCTGGTGACCGCCGTTCCCATCCTGACCCGCCTCATTCGGTCGGCACGCGGCCGCTGAACGACGAACCGCCCTGCCCCATCTCACAAAGGAGAGGGGCGGGGCGGGGTTTTGCGTGTTCGATGTCCGTCCGGAGCCGGGCACTGTTCTGGCCCCTACCCGATGGAGGGGTAGAGGCTGTGTGAGCGCTGTGGTCAGCGGATGCGCCCGGTGCGGGCGTCGACGGCGCTCATGCGGCGGCGTCGAGCAGATGCAGTTCCTCCGCCACGATCAGGTCGACCTCTTCGCTGGTCAGGCCCGAAAACAAATGTGTGGTCAGCATTGCTCTCACCTCCTCACTGCGCTTCTACTGGTACGTCGAATCGGAGAACCCGTCATCGACATCGGCACCCATACAGACGAGGCAAACCGGATTCGGACGCAGACTGCGCCGGGAACGCGGGTGCATCCGATCGGGGTCACCGTCGTCGGTACCGGAGCGGACGTCCCCAGGGGTCGCCACTGCGCCGCCTGACGGGGATGCTGGAGACGGAAAGGAACCACGGATCATGAACGAGGACACGGCCACCACCGCGACGACACCCCAGCAGGCACCAGCTGATCCCGACCAGCTCTGGCGCCGCTTCTCGAGCGACCTGCGAGCGTTCATCGCCCGCCGGGTCTCGCGTCCCGAGGACGCCGACGACATTCTGTCGATCGTGTTCCTGCGGATGGCCAAGAGCCTCGACAACCTGCGGGAGCAGGACCGCCTCCTCGGGTGGATGTATGCCATCACCCGCAACGCGATCACCGACTACTACCGGTCCGCGCCCCACCGCCGCGAGCTGGCTGTCGACACCGTCCCCGACAACCCACCCGACGGCGAACCTGACGCCGACGAGACGGCGGAGAAGGAACTCGCCTCCTGCCTGGTGCCGATGCTCTCCGGGCTGCCCGCCGAGCAGGCCGCGGCGGTGAGGATGGTCGACCTCGACAACCGAACCAACGCCGCCGCCGCCAACGAGGCGGGAATCTCGGTGTCCGGGATGAAATCCCGGGTCCAGCGCGGCCGCGCCGCCCTCCAGGCTCAATTGCACACCTGCTGTCAGATCAGCCAGGACCGTAGCGGCCATGTCCACGACTACCAGCCCCGCAGCGGACCCTGCGCCTGCGGAGCCACGCCATCGGACGACGAGTAGACCGGCGAATCACCTCTGGTGACGGCGGCGGGGCGACCGGGCGAGGTCACGCTGACAAGACTGCGGTGCGGTGCGAGCCATCTTCGCTCGCACCGCACCCTTGTCACCTGAGGGCTACTGGCAGCCGCATCCCTCGCGGCCGGCCGTCGCCGCCGGACCGCAGCACGTCGACTTCTCGCTGAGGTCGCAGCAGCTGGCTTGTCGTTCGGTGCTGCAACACGTCGGCGCCGCAGTCCGTGGGTTTGCGTCCGTCCGATCCATCGTCGGGTTTTCGAACTTGTCGGCGTTGCTCATGGTGGCTCCTTGATCCGTGGGGATGGGTACCAGATCAGACGGAGGAGCACGAGAACGGACGCAGCCCCTCGAACGACGGCGCCAGAACAGCCGCAGGTGAGGTGGACATGCGCTTTCCGGGCAGGTCACGGGATTCGCGGTTGTGGCGACGCAACCGGCGGTGGGTGCCCGAGGCAGTAGCCGAGGGAAGTGGTTCGTGTAGGAGGTCTCCGGGGCGTAAGCACCCCTGTAGGCAGCCCCATCCAGCGGTTTCCAGCCTTGCGCGCCCAACCACACACCCCGAGCGGCCCTCGCTCTGGCGAGGGACTTCTGTGCTCGAGGCTGCGCGATCCCCGGAGTAATCACCTATGTCACGAATCGGAGCGTAAATCGTTCTACACCAATGGTTTACGCAATCGACCATGGCCTGGCCGCGTGGGCACAGCCCCGGCCGGCGCACATCGCTTGCGGTTCAGCCCTGTGCCCCGGGCCGGGGGACGGGGTGCTCGTGTGCGGTCAGGAGCAGGTGGTCGAACCGGGCGCGAGACGACGCGGGCAGGGCCACCTCGGCGGCAAGGGAGTTGACGAAGCGTTCGGCGAGGACGCGGAGTTTGGTGTGATCTGCTGCGAGCGCGAGGTGAGGATGCCGAAGGCTCGTTCGGAGGAGACGCCGTAGACGAGCATGAGCGCACCCTTGGCCAGCTGATCGGAGTGAGCCCCCGCGGTTTCTCGGTCGGCGCGCGCCCCACTGTTGTCGCGAGGGGTAGCCGTCCCGGTGCCTGTTGCTCATCGCGGTGTTGTGTCGAGTTGTCTCCACTCGTGTGCACGGTGCCGCAGTCGGTTTCGGGTGAACCGTGTGAGTGCGGTGCGGAGGAGAATGATACCGGCTGGGGGTGACCACACTCCGAATGCGGTGGCACGGCCACGACGGTGTTCTCCGGGCTGCCGGGGATGTGGCCGGCGCGCGGCCTTCGCGAGGGAAGGTTCGGCGCCGCTGTGACCCGAGTCCGGGAGGCGCTGCACCGCCGGAATTGCGGCACAGTCTTCGGTGAGAAGGTGGTGGGCCGTCAGGCGCACATCCTGCGGCACCGTGAACACCGAATTCGTCAATGCCGACCACTCCAATGCCGCAGCTGCCGAAGCAATTTCGGGATTTCGTTGGAGAATAGTCCCTGTCAGGGGTGAGTCGTGCTCGTCCTGGATGAAGCTCGGTGCGATGTGATTTTGAGCTCGAAGAGGATGGTGTGTGGTCTGCCCACATGGACAATGTCTTAAAGGCGTTGAATTGTTAGTTCGGTGAGCTTCCTCATTTCCGGGACGAGCCTGCCGTTACTGTGTGCGTTCGACGATTGCCCTGACGTAGAAGGAGAGCACGATGGCGGTATCACCGAGGATTTCCGAAGGTTCGGCGAAGGGGACGACTAAGGAGATTCGCGAGTGGGCGATCGGAGAGGGCCGCGAAGTGTCTCCCCGCGGCCGGATTTCGGCCGAGATCGTGCAAGCTTTCCATGACGCTCAGGTGACGAAGGTTCAGGCAAAAGCGGCTCCGGCGAAGAAGGCGGCCGCGAAGAAGGCGGCCGCGAAGAAGGCGGCCGCGAAGAAGGCGGCCGCGAAGAAGACGGCCGCGGAGAAGTCGCCGGCGAAGACGACCGGGCCGAAGAAGACGGCTGCGAAGAAGGCGTCTGCGAGGAAGTCGCCGGCGAAGACGGCAGGGGCGAAGTCGACGGCCGCGGAGAAGATTGTCGCCACGAAGGTACCGGCGGTGAGCACGGCTCCGGCGAAGACGACGACCAAGGATATTCGAGAGTGGGCGATCGGGGAGGGTCGCGAAGTGTCTCCCCGCGGTCGGATTTCGGCCGAGATCGTGCAAGCTTTTCATGACGCTCAGGCGACGAAGGTTGAGGCAAAAGCGGTGCCGGCGAAGAAGGCGGCCGCGAAGAAGGTAGTCGCGGGGAAGGCTCCCGCGAAGAAAACGGCCGCGAGGAAGTCTCCGGCGAAGACGACAGAGCCGACGAAGACGGCTGCGAAGAAGACAGCCGCGAAGAAGGTCGTCGAGAAGGAGGCTCCGGTGGAGGGAGCGGCGGCGGGTACGGCTCCGACGAAGACGGCCGCGAAGAAGATTGTCGCCACGAAGGTACCGGCGGTGAGCAAGGCTCCGGCGACGACGACCAAGGATATTCGAGAGTGGGCGATCGAGGAGGGTCGCGAAGTGTCTCCCCGCGGCCGGATTTCGGCCGAGATCGAGCAAGCTTTCCATGACGCTCAGGCGACGAAGGCTCAGGCAAAAGCGGCGCCGGCGAAGAAGGCGGCCGCGAAGAAGATAGTCGCGGGGAAGGCTCCCGCGAAGAAGACAGCCGCGAAGAAGGTCGTCGAGAAGGAGGCTCCGGTGGAGGGAGCGGCGGCGGGTACGGCTCCGACGAAGACGGCCGCGAAGAAGATTGTCGCCACGAAGGTACCGGCGGTGAGCAAGTCTCCGGCGACGACGACCAAGGATATTCGAGAGTGGGCGATCGGAGAGGGTCGCGAAGTGTCTCCCCGCGGCCGGATTTCGGCCGAGATCGAGCAAGCTTTCCATGACGCTCAGGCGACGAAGGCTCAGGCAAAAGCGGCGCCGGTGAAGAAGACGGCCATGAAGAAGGCTCCGGCGAAGAAGACACCCGTCGAGAAGGTTGTCGAGAAGGAGGCTCCGGTGGAGGGAGCGGCGGCGGGCACGGCTCCGGCGAAGAAGACGGCCAAGGAGATTCGAGAGTGGGCGATCGGGGAGGGCCGTGAAGTGTCCTTGCGCGGTCGGATTTCGGCCGCAATCGTGCGATTCTTCCATGACGCTGCGGCAAAGTTGCCGGCTGTGGGCGGCTGAACTGAGTGGTGTCCGCTCTTGAGCGTGACCCCCTTGCCTGTCTCTTCGAAGCCAGACTCACCGGAGATGAGCGCGCCTGTGTCACAGCCATAAAGGCGGGCGGACGGTCGGTGCGACTGGCACGGGAGTTCGCATTCACGAGCGCTGGTCGACAGTGTGCACCGAGGGGCCGATGGGAGTTCCGCTGGCACCTGCTGGGTGAGTGTCGGTGCCAAGAACTGTCGCCCCGTACCAAATGAGGTCCTGAGGGTTACGTCGATCTCACCGCACGATCTGCCGGGGTATTCCTGGGTCGTCGCATGCCGCACCGGACGTGTTTTGTGCTGTGGTGTTGTTCGGAACTGACGGTTTTCTGGCTTACCGTGTCCGGTATGGCAGGTGATGAGGCTCGCGTGGTCCGGGACTTCGCGGAATGGTTGTCATCTCAGGGCTGGGTAGTCCGGACCGATGAGGATGTCGTCGACATCGTCGCCGAGAAGGACGGCCACCTGCTCTACGTCGAGGTCAAGGCTGCGACCGTCGCGCCGGATTTGGATGTCGATACCGCCATCGGTCAGCTGGTGCGGCGGATGCCGAGCGAGGCGGATCAGTCGGTGTCGTTTGCGCTGGTCGTGAGGGACGAGCCGCGATCGGTGGACGCCGCGGTGCGGGCACCGCAGCGGATTCTGGATCTGTTGGGGATGGCGTTGTACGCGGTCGACGAGGACGGTGGGGTGCGGCAGCTCTTCGGGCGCGCGTGAAGACCGTCCCCCGGGCATAGCGGGACGGTCAGTGATCTGGAGATACCATCGCCAGGTCCCGCGAGAGCGGGGTAATGCGGTGATGGGCGGTAGCTCAGTCGGTGAGAGCCGTGGACTCATAATCGGATGGTCGCGGATACGAGCCCCGCCCGCCCCACCCGCGTGCTGCCTCGGGCCCGCAGGGAGGCCCCCTTTTGAAGGGCGAACCAGATCGTGGCGTCGGTATCCAGGGTGTGCGATGGCCGACCAATCCGAGGGCGGCCGCGCTTCTCGGAGGGTCCGAGGTGTTCAGGTGCAGTCGCGGCAGAGTTGTTGCGTAGTGTCGGCGAGGCGGCTGCGGTGGTGGACCAGGAAGCAACTGGTGCAGGTGAATTCGTCCGACTGCTTGGGGATGACGCGGACGGTGAGTTCTTCACCGGACAGGTCCGCGCCGGGCAGTTCGAAGGATTCGGCGGTGTCGGTGTCTTCGACGTCGACGGCGGGGGACTGGGTGTCTTTGCGGCTGGCGGTCAGCTGTTCGAGGGAGGTGTCCGGCTCGTCGGATTCGGTGACTCGTGGTGCGTCGTAGTCGGTGGCCATGGCTGTTCTACCTTCACGCTCTGGGTGTTCGGATCCGCCAGGTTAGAGGGTCCGTCGACACGACATGCTCGCGGGGTCGGGCCGGGAGGTGGGTGCGCCGGGCGCGTTCGGTTTCGGACATGCCACCCCAGATGCCATAAGACTCGGTGGCGGTGAGCCGTAGGCGCCGGCAGGCGGTGGGCACGGGACAGTTTCGGCAGATCTGTTTTGCGGCGCGCTCACGCCGGGCGCGGACGTTGCCGCGTTCACCATCGGGGGAGAGGAGACGACGCCACCGCAGACGCGGTCCGACCGCAGGGGTCGGGATGCAGGGTGCACCGTGTTGGGAGGAATTCGGGTACATCCGAGGGGCTGTCGGCGTGCCTCGCTGCATTCTCGGCAGCCCTCCGTGGGCGCCGGGGGGATGACTTGGTGTGCGACCACCTCTGAGCGAGGTCGCTTCAGAGCAGGACTGCGGCGATCTCGTCGGCGGTGACGCGGGCGAGGTCGACGAAGAATGGAATGCGCGCGTCGATCATGAGTTCGGTGGGCCCGCGCAGGCCGAGCGCGAAACGCACGATTCCGTCGGAGTCGCGGATCGGCAGTCCGATCGTGCGGAAGTCGGGGGTCAATTCCTCGTCGTTGAACCCGTATCCGCGTTCGCGGGTGCGGACGAGTTCTTCCCGGATGCCGGCCACGTCGGTGATGGCGCGTGGGGTGGTCGCCGTTCTGGGTAGTGATGCGATGTCTTCGTCGTCGGTGTCGGACCACGCGAGGAAGACCTTGCCGAGTGCGCTGGCGTGGAGCGGTAGCCGCACTCCTTGCAGTACGTGTCCGTCTGTCTCTCTCCAGCGGCTGAATCCGAGCAGGACGACGTCGTGGCCGTGTCGCATGGCGAGTGAGGCGGACGCACCTGTCGTCGCGGCCAGTTGCTCGAGGTAGGGCTCGGAGAGGTAGATGCGGTGCTGGCGGTAGGAGATCTGACCGTAGGCGGCCAGCGCGCTGCCGAGCCGGTAGCGGTTGGACGTCTTGTCCTTGTCGAGGAAGCCGGCATCGACCAACGATTGGAGTAGGCGGTGGGTTGTGCTCACGGCCAGGTCCTGACGCTTGGCGATTTCCGATACGCCCAGCTCCTCACCTCCGCCGAAGCAGGTGAGCATCGTCAGTGCACGTGTCACCGTCTGCACTCCCGTGGCACGTGAGTCGGTCACGAGCAATCCTTCCTGTGGGGGCCGATCGGCCGGATGTGGGGATGTTCTCACGCCTGGATGCTTGAGACCTTACTTTCCATCTACTGGAAACTGAAGGTCCGGTCCGACAGGGATTGTCGGGAAAAGTGCGATGTAGTGTCTTTCTGGGCGTTGTCAAGGTTTCCGATCTGTAGAAAACAAACCGGAGGAATTCGGACGCGGAGAACATAGCGTCAACGGTCGTCACACCTGACGATTCATCCGTTGAAGGAGCTACCCACATGTCCCGCATTCGCCGACTGCCACGAGCCGCCGCAGCGCTCGCCCTGATCCCGCTCGCCGGGTTGGCGGTGGCGTGTGGATCCTCCGATTCCTCGGCAGGTGCCAGTTCCGGCGCCGAATTCACGCTGAAGGTCTTCGATCCGGGCAACTCCGGTGCGATCGCCGTCGGAAAGCGTGACGGAACCTACGACGAGGCGTTGGCTCCTCTGGGAGCGAAGATCGAATGGGTCAAGACCACACCGGGTTTCAGCTCCAACCTGAAACTCTTCAACACCGGTGAACTCGACATCCAGACCGGCGCCTACAGTCCCGTGGTCGGAGCCCTCTCCAAGGATGTCGGTGTCCGCATCTTCGCCACGTCCGACCCCTACAACAAGGATCAGGCGGGCATCATCGCCAGGCCCGAGTCCGGGATCACGTCGGTGGCGGATCTGCCCGGCAAGCGGATCGCGGTCAACCCGGCCGGCAAGGGGGAGTACATCACCCTGAAGGCCTTGACCCAGGCCGGAATTCCGGTGGACTCCGTCGAGCGTGTGCCGCTGCAGCAGGCGGATGCTGCCTCGGCGTTCTCCACCGGCCAGGTCGACGCCTGGGCGTCATTTCTGATCCCGTACCAGGAGGCGAAGGCGAAGGGCGCGGTCGAGATCGCCACCGAAGCGAGCATCGGTTCGGTGGACAGCACCATCATCGCCGGCCGGACGAAGGTCCTCGAGGAGCATCCCGACGTGGTCGAGAAGTTCCTCGAAGTGACGCAGCAGCTGACGGAAAAGCAGCAGCAGGATCCGGCCGCATTCGAGAACGTCTTCGACAAGACCGGCCCCAGAGCCCTGTCGGGTCAGCGACTTGACGACGCGATTGCGCTCGGTGGCCAGATCACGAACTTCCGGTACCCGACCGCAGCCGATGCCCTCGACCTGGAATCCATCTCGGCGCTGTTCGCCGAGAACGGTGTGATTCAACAGCCGCTGAAGGGCAGTGACGTGATCTTCGATCTCCCGGCGGCGCTCGAGTCCGCCTCGGCGGAGGGCAAGTGACTTCGGTGGTGACCCTGTCGAGTTCGGTGCGCGGCGACGCGCCTGCGGCTCCGAAGCTGGAGACGCCCCGTTATCGCCGAACCCGTGAGCGGCCGCGGTGGATCTCGATCCCCCTGCGCTTCCTCGTACCCGCCCTGCTCGTCGGCGCCTGGTCGATCGGGTCGTCGTCGGGGCTGTTGAGCCCGGAGATCCTCGCCGGGCCGCCTGCGGTGTGGCAGGCGTTCGTGGAGCTGTATCAGTCGGGTCAGTTGCTCGACTTCGGCGTCGCTTCGCTGCAGCGGGCCGCACTGGGTGTGGGGTGCGGTGTCCTGATCGGGCTCGTCCTCGGCGTGTTGTCCGGCCTCTCCGCACTCGGGGAGGAGTTGATCGACTCGACGATGCAGATCAACCGCGCCGTACCCTTCCTGGCGCTCGTTCCGCTGTTCATCGCCTGGTTCGGTATCGACGAAACGTTCAAGGTTGTCCTCATCTCCGTTGCCACCCTCGCCCCGATGTACGCGTACACCTACCTCGGAGTGCGGGGAGTCGACCGCAAGATGGTCGAGGCCGCCCGCGGGTTCGGGCTCACCGGCTGGCGACTGGTCTTCGGCGCAATCCTGCCGACCGCACTACCGGGGGTGTTGATGGGTCTGCGTATCTGCCTGTCGCTGAGCATCACCGGCCTGATCGCGGCAGAGCAGGTGGGTACCCGGGAAGGGATCGGCTACCTCGTGACGCTCGCGCAGGAGTACAACCGCACCGACTACATGGTCCTGTGCATCGTCATGTACGCGATCCTCGGCCTGGTCTTCGACGCGGTGGTGCGCGTGATCGAGAAATTCGCGATGCCGTGGCGGCAGCTGTCGGTGACCCGATGACCGCCGCAGAAGCACCGTTGCCACCGTTGGCGCCGCGCGAACGCACCGCGACGACCGCGGCGGAACGACGAACCGGGTCACCCCTGGCGGTGTCGCTGTCGGGAGTGCGGAAGTCGTTCGGCGACAAGACCGTACTGTCCGGGATCGACCTCGAGATCACTCGCGGCGAGTTCGTCGTCCTGCTCGGCCCGAGCGGCACCGGAAAGACGACCCTGCTGCGACTGCTCTCGGGACTCGAACCGCCGGACGGCGGCGACGTCCTGGTCCCCAGGCAACGCACGGTCGTGTACCAGGAGCCGAGGCTGATCCCGTCCAAGCGGGTGCTGGCGAATGTGTCGGTGGGGCAGAAGCGTGCACAGCTCACCCGCGACAACGCGCGGCGCGCGCTGGCCGAGGTGAACCTCGCGGACAAGGAACGTGCGTGGCCCGCCACCCTCTCCGGTGGCGAAGCGCAGCGGGTCGCGCTCGCCCGCGCCCTCGTTCGCGAACCGGAACTGCTGCTGCTGGACGAGCCGTTCGCGGCGCTGGACGCCCTCACGCGGCTGCAGATGCAAGATCTCGTCGGCGACCTCGTCGCCCGGCACCGCCCCGCCGTTCTGCTCGTCACCCACGACGTGGACGAAGCCGTCCGGCTGGCCGACCGCGTCCTGATCCTCGACAACGGCGGCTTCGCGGTGGATGTCGACATCGACCTCCCGCGCCCGCGGGACCGCAACGACCCCGAGGCGCTGCGCTACCGAGCGACCTTCCTCGCCCAGCTGGGCGTAGGTCGCCCATCCTCTACCAGACAGGACATTTCATGACGGTGACAACCGGCAGTGCCATCGACACGCTCTGGTACACCCGCTGCCCGGTGCCCACCGCGAGCGGCCTCGCGAACAACCTCGGGTGGCTGGGGCGCACCGCGGGCACGGCCGGGGTCGAATTCGGTGTGCTGCAGGACGCGGGCCCCGAACTGGCAGTAAAGCATTTCGATCACCAGCTGCCGGGCCTGATCCGTGAAGGCGGCAACGTCCCCGCCATGGCCGCGCGGGCGGAAGGATCCCCGACCCGGCTGATCGGTCTCACCTGGATCGACGAGGCCCAGGCCATCCTGGTGCGCGGCGAATCGGACGTCCGCGACGCCACCGGACTGCGAGGACTCCGCATCGGGATCCCCGCCTGGGCCGCCGATCGTGCACGCAGCTTCCCGCGCGCCATGGCGCTGCACGGCCTCACCTCCGCTCTGCGACTCGGCGGTCTCACCTTCGCCGACGTGCACCTCGTCGAGGTCCCGACGACACCGGCCCCGCAGGTACGCACCGCCAACCCCGATCGCAACACCACCTGGGGCGTCGAGCCGTTGCTGGCCGGTGACATCGACGCGATCTACGTCAAAGGCGCCCGGGCGCAGGAGGTGGCACGAGAGCACGGACTGGCGGTGGCCGTGGACCTCGATTCCACCGACGCCCTTCGCGACCGGGTCAACAACGGAACCCCGCGACCGGTCACCGTGCACGAAGACCTCCTCGAACAGCGGCCGGACATCGTGATCGGGTTTCTCGCCGAGAGTCTGCGCGCCGCCGACTGGGCGGCCGCGAACGTCGAACAGGTCCGTGCGGTGTTCCAGACCGAAACCCAGTCCGGACCCGAAGGCGTCGTCGCCGCATACGGCGAGAACTTTCACACCGGCCTTCACCTGAGCCTGTCCGATGAGCGGGTGGATCTGCTGGGTGTGCAGAAGCAGTTCCTCTACGCCCACGGCTTCCTCGCCCACGATTTCGACCTCGCCTCGTGGGTCGCGCATGAACCGCTCCGGCAGGCGCGCGCCCAGCTCGACGCCGAGACGGCGGCAGCGCAGTGACCGACTTCTACTGGGAACTACCGACTCGCGGTGACGGACGCAGGGTCGCCACCGAACTCGGCACCCGCGGTGGTTTCGGGGTGCGGACCCCGCACAGCGTCGCCACCGATCTGCGTCCCGGCAGATTCGGCCCCTTCGACGAACTCGCCCAAGTGATCCACGCCGCGGAACTGTCGGGCGTCGACGGTGTGGTCGCGGGATACGACCCGTCGGGCGAGGAATCCTGGATCGTGGCCGCGGCCGCACTCCGGCAGACACGTCACGCACGGGTCGCCGTGGAATTCCACCCCGCCTTCGGAACCCCGGTCTACGCGTCGAAGATGTCGGCCACTTTGCAACGGCTCTCGGGTGGACGACTGGAGTGGCGCCTCGCGGTGGAGACCGATCCCGCAGACGCACGCTCGCGCGGCGATCGGGTCACCGGCCGCGACCGCTACGCCCGCGCCGCCGAATTCCTCACCGTCGCCCGCGGGGTGTGGAACGACGAGGAGATCCTTCCTGGTGGGTTCGGAGGCACCGGGTACGAGTTCGCAGGCGACTACTACGACGTGATCGACGGCGGCTTCCGCGGGATCCTGTCCGGACTGCCGTTCCCCGTCGTTCATCTCACCGGGGACTGTGAGGACGCCCTCGCGTTGTCGGCCCGCCACGCTGACGTGCATCAGTTCGCGCTGACCGAATCCGGCTTCGAGGGTCCCGCGAAGGCCCTGGCAGCCCTGGCACGTGAGCACGGGCGATCGGTGCGGACGCTGCTGCGGGTACCGGTCATCGCGCGGGAAACAACCGACGAGGCGTGGGCACGCGTCGAGCGCCTGTGGCGGGAAGTCCACCCCGGCCCAGACATCGACGATCCCCGCGCCCTCGACCGGGGCGAGTCCCGGTGGGCGGGCTTCGACCGCCTCGGCCACCCGCACAGCACCGGACTCGTCGGCAGCTACGAGGACGTCGCACGGCAACTGTCGTCGCTGCGCGAGCGCGGCGCCGACGGCTTCGTCCTGGTCGGACGCCCGCACATCGAGGAACTCCACCGCACGGGTGAGCACCTTCTGCATCTGGTCGATCCCACCGGACGCACCCTCGCCACCCAGGAGGCGCACTGATGAGCATCGACTTCTACTGGCGCATCGGGATGGAAGGTGATCACGCGTCGTTGCGCACGCCGCGGCGCTACAACCGCGGCGACGCCGGGGGGCACCGACCCGGCAACATCGCTCCGGCGATCCGGGGCGGGGAACTCGACGGCTACGGATACATCGACCACATGGCCGCGGTGGCGAAGGCGTCCGAGTCGGCCGGGTTCCTGGGCGGTCTGCTGCCGTCCTTCCCGATGACGGAAGACCCCTGGGCCACCGCGGCCGCGCTGGCCGCCGAGACCACCACGTACCGTTTCATGGTCGCCTTCCAGCCCGGGTTCCTGCACCCGGTACAGGCGGCCAGGATGTCCGCGAGCCTGCAACGCGCCACCGGAGGCCGGCTGGTCTACAACATCATCAGCGGCGGCGGCGGTGCCCCTCAACTGTGGTGGGGAGATAAAGTCGATCACGACGACCGCTACGCCCGCACGTCCGAGTTCCTCGACGTCCTCCGCGGGGTCTGGGACGGAGAGCCATTCGACTTCGACGGCCGGTTCTTCCGCACCGACGGGGCCGCCCTGGCTCCCGGTCTGGCCGGACAACCGTTCCCCGAGGTGTACTTCTCCGGCTCGTCCGCGGCAGCCGTCGCCGCCGCGGGCACCCACTCGGACTACTACCTGTCCTGGCTCGAGCCGTACGCAGACCTGCGGAAAAAATTCGACGGCGTACGAGAGCAGTCCGCGAAACTCGGGCGCACCCCCAAGTTCGCGGTGCGGATCGACATCGTCGCCCGCCACACCGAAGACGCGGCCTGGGCGGAGATCGAGAAGGGCTGGGCCTTCGTCGACAAGGATGCCGCAAACCGGGCGGCGCAGGGCGATTCCGTCGGGGCGGCCCGCATCAAGGGCTGGGTACCCGAACACATCACCGGCTACCGGGACCTCGAAGTCCAGCCCAACGTCTGGTGCGGCTTCAGCCTGATCCGAGGTGGCCCCGCATTCGGCCTGGTCGGCAGTTACGAGCAGGTCGCCGAACGTCTCGACGAACTACGCGCACTCGGCGTCGACGCCTTCATCCTCGCCGGAAATCCCCACCTCGAGGAGGCGTACCGCGTCGGCGAAGAAGTACTTCCCCTGCTGCAACGCACATCACCCATCACTTCCGGACAGGACCTGCTGTGACTACCACCGAGAACCGACTGGACCCGCAGATCGCCACCTTCGTCGACGCCGCGCGCCGCGACGCCGACAAGGCGTTCGCCGTCTTCCGGAGCACCGGGACCGTGTCGGCCAACGGCACGGTCAACTTCGTCGAACGCGTCCCCGGCACCGAGATCGCGGTCGCGCTCAACGACCCCGGCCCGTGGGCAGACGATCCGACTGTGTCACCAGTGGTCGCGACGTTCGACGGGGAGGTGCTCTCGGGCAACGGCTCCGCCGGATTCGTCACCGGTTACGCCGCCGTCTTCCGGCAGCACCCCGAGATCACCAGCGTCGTACACATTCACACCCCGTGGCTGGGCGGGTGGGCGCAGACCCACCGCACTCTGCCGATCCGGTACGCGGCCTCGCAGCGCCTGACGCTCTCCCGCGAGATTCCGCCCCACATCGACCGGTCCCGATCGGCGGGCGAATTCATTCTCGAACGCCTGCAACACGACCCGGACCTGGTGGCCATCTTCGAAGCGAACGGCGGGGTCAACGTGATCGGCCGGAGCGGACTGCTCGACCTCGCGAAGTTCGTCGTACTACTCGAGGAAGGCGCCCAGTTCCAGGCGATCGCGGAGTCGCTCGGCGGGTCCGTCGAATTCGATCCGTCGAATCTCGCGGTGCAGTGGGGGCGCTCGGGTCTCGCCGACGAGGCACGCCGCCGCGGCCTCATCTAACACCATCGTCCCCACACTCTCACAGGCAACCAAAACAGAACAGGTAGAGATCATGACAGTGCGCGTCGGATACTTCCCGCACAATAATTCGCTTTTCGTGCTCCGGCACACCGGAATACTCGAACGCCGGCTCCCGGACATCGAATGGGTCGACCTTCGTGAACTCCCGTCGAAGCCGTCCGTCGATCCCGTCAATGCCCTTCCGACCCTGCATTCGGACTGGCTGTTCGACGACGGCGGCTACGACGTCATCGGCACCGGCTTCACCCCGCCGATCACCGGCCTGGCCCACGGCCGTGACCTCGTCTACATCGGCATCTCCGGTCCCCGCGTGGAGAACGGTCGACTCGTCGTGAAGGCGGAGTCGGGCATCGAGTCCGTCGCGGATCTGCGGGGGAAACGGGTCGGTATCGCCCATGGGTCCTGGCAGACCACGCTGCTGCTGTTCGCGCTCGACCGGGTGGGACTGACATGGTCGGACATCGTGCCCGTCGACACGGATGTGCGCGGCGGCGGAGCCGACCTCGTCAGCGGTGCCATCGATGCGTGGGTCGGCGCCTACCCCGGACTGACGGACATCGAAGCGGATACCGAGTTGCGCACTCTCGTCGAGACCGAGGGGCTCTTCAGTCATCCGTCGCTGTGGTTCACCCGCCGAGATTTCGCGGAGAACAACCCGGAGCAACTGCGCGCGATCATCGAGGCGCTGCAGGAATCGGACGACTGGATCGAGCGGAATCCCCGCGCGGCCGCGCAGTACTTCGTCGACGACGTGGAGCGGCGAGGTGGCACAGCAAGTCTCGACGCGTGGGAGGCGGCGCTGCGCGGACGGCCGTTCGGCATCAACCCGGTCACCGACGAATTCCTGGACGAACAGCAACGCGCCGCCGACCTGCTGCTGTCGAACGGATTGCTCGCGCGACGGATTCAGGTGCGTGACGCCGTGGTTCCGTGGATCGGCGAGTTCGTCGGCACCGCACGCTCCACCGTCTAGGAATCTGGCGACGCGAGAGGCCGGGCGACGACCTCGCCCGGCACCTCCCGTGGCGCGACACCAACCCCGCATCCGGGCACGGATCGACCAGACCTACACGATCGTGTCGATCCAATCCCCATGAAGAGCACTGCACGCAGAGCACGCGGCGGCGACCCTGGGGAAGCTGATCACCGAGCCGCCGGCCGGTGAACACTATTCGTGCCCTCCGGAGTGAGCATCGACTTCTAGGACTATCGTGCCCCGGCTAGTCGGTGAGGTCGCCCATAGCGCTGACGGGGTGTCGTGCCGCGAGCACTGATCCTTTAGGTGTTGTTGATCGGGAGTATCTGGCCGGTTCCCAGAAATCGATGCCGGGATTGCGGTGACCGGGTGCGGATCGACTCGAGGGAGCGCTGCTGGACCCGGGTGCCGGTTCCCGCCCTGCCGACGGGCTGTGTGCCTAGGGTGAGCTCGGGGGTGGAAACGATGAGCGCCGGCGGATACCGGCGCCGCGCTCGGCTGATTCTGCGAGTGCGAGAGGCACGCGATGACGGATTCGAGCGCGAATACCACGCGGGTGGCGTTGCGGACGCTGCTGTGGCTGGCGATCGGCATCCTGGTGGCACTGTTCGCGGTGTCCACGGCCTTCTCCGTATACGGGAGGTTGGCGGTCCGGGCAGCCATCGACGACCTGTCCGAGCAGCTGCTGCCCGCGCAGCGGGCGGTGGCCGAGCTGACCACGGAGTATCTGAACCAGGAAACCGGCCAACGCGGCTACGCCCTGACCGGTGATCCGCAATTCCTCGAACCCTACGACGCGGGCCGGCGTGACGCGGCCACACTGCACACTCGCCTGGACACGCTGCTCGCCGAGGATACGGCCGCCCAGGCAGCGTTGCAGAGTACCGTCGAGGCGGCCGAGATGTGGCGGATACGGGCGGCGGAGCCGGAGATCTCCGCGCGCCGCGACAACGCGAGCGAACCGGATCGGATCCAGTCGACGACCGCGACGGGCAAGGAGTTGTTCGACGACCTGCGCGCACGGCTCGCGGCATTGAGTGCCCGCACCGACATCCTGGTCACCGAGCAGGTCGAACGAGTCCACTCGGCGCAGGCGCTGGCGAACATCGCAACCGTTCTCGCGTGCGTTCTCGCCGTGGTCATGGTCGTGATCGCGGTGTATCTGACGCGGCGGCTGCTGACACAGCCCATCGATCATCTTCTTGCCGACATCGGCGCGTGGCCGGCGGCGACTACGGGCGCGAGATCGACACCGACGGGCCCCGGGAGGTTGCGATCATCGCCGGCGCGGTCGACACGATGCGGACCAGCCTGTTGGCCAAGAATGAACAACTCATGGCGGCGGAGCGGGCCAGCGCACGTGATGACGAACAGAGCCGGATGGCGGCCGATCTCCACGATGTGACCCTCCAACGTGTGTTCGGTCTGGGCCTCGCGCTGACCTCCCTGGGTTTCCGGCAACCACGTTTGTCGGCCGAACTCGACCCGCTGATCGACGAGACGGACAGCATCGTGCGTGGATTACGTGCCGTCATATTCGATCTCACCCAGTCCACCGCGACCGCGGGGTCCGGGGACGCGGGCAGCCTGAGTGCCGCGGTGAGCGAGATCGTCGAAAACAGCGCCGCAGCGCTCGGTTTCACCCCTGATGTCTGTGTGGAAGGACCGGTCGACCGATATTCCGGCGGCGAGGCCGGACCGGAACTGCAGGCGGCCCTGCGAGAGGCCCTGAGCAACGTGGCCCGCCACGCACAGGCGAGCGTATGCAGTGTCCGGGTCACCGCCGACGACGACGGCCTCGTCATGACCGTGAGCGACAACGGCACCGGAATCGCGGCGGGAGCTGCGCAAGGACACGGACTGACGAACATTCGGAGTCGCGCCGAGCGGCTCGGCGGTCACGCGGCCATTCGCGACCTGGGGCCGGGGACTGAGGTCGAGTGGGAGATACCGGCAGCGGATGCGTCTCCACACGTGATTATCGATCGCAGGCCCGGCGACCTGTGACTCCGCTGCCGCATCTGCTGCAGCAGCGTACCGTGCGCGAATGGTGTTCGTGCATGTCGGGTCGCGTGCGGGCAGGGTGGTGAATATGCTCAATCCCAGTTCACTGATCTCGATCGACCGGGACCGGTTGTTGTAGTCGACGGGCCTCACGCCTTTGGGGCGCGGAGGCAATGGTGGCGTCGTCGGTCGGTTCGCCGGTGCACCGACTCCGTCTCGGGCAAAATGGCGGTCGTACCGCACCGACACACTGGGGAGGGAACGATGTGGGAGTTGCCAATTGAGGGTGGCATACCGTGGCTGGTCTGGCTGCTGGACCTGGTGATCAACGGCTCCTGACACCGCTACAGGCCGACAACACGGTCTGTTGAGGTCGCTGGGGAGCCTCGTCGAGTACCTCCGTCGCGGGCGGACGTGCAACCGGTTTCTGCTCGTCACCAAGAATGCAACGCCGCACTTGCGGATACTGGGGCACAACTGGTCGGAGGACCGGCGCGCCCGTCGTGTGCGCCGGCCACGGATCCTGCGGGCGGTCGAACGGATGCTCCCGCTGGCTCATAGGTCGATGACACAGACCGATCTGGCGGCCGCCTCGAAGGAGATAACATGGCGGTTTCCCGAGAGGGTCTGAAGGTTCGGCGAGGAAGGCGTCCAATGAGATTCGTGAGCGGGCGATGGGGGAGGGTCGCGTAGTGTCCTCCCCGTGGCCGGATCTCGGGGTAGAAGTCGGAGTTGCCGACGGAGTGCTTGTACTGTGTCCGACAAAGGAAAAGCGAGCGCCGAGCTCGTTGTGGAAGTGCGTGAGCTGACCGATGAGGGCATCGTCGAGGTGGACGAGGGTATATTCCCACGCAATTGCACAGCAGGGCTGCACAATGGAAAATTTTGGCCGGGCAACGACACTAACGCACGCTCCCTCAGCGGCCGCGTCGCCGGAATGAAGGTGTCAGACTTCGACGGCGGTGCCGCAGATGCCACATTCCTCCAACTGCCGGCGCTTCCAGCGTGCGACCGGAACGAAGAACAATGCGAACTGCTTGAATTCCCGCATCCGTGCCCACTGTGTGGTGTTGTGGCAGTGCGGGCACGTTCGGGTCTGCCCCGGGCCAAGGTGTTGCCGCTTGGTGCCGTAACCGAATAGAAAGAACACCATGCCAGCATAGAGCGATCCTCAGCAGACGGTCATCGGTTGGCAATGCCCGATCCCGTTCGTGCGGCACGGCCAACGCGCCAGGAATACGCAGTCAAAGAATGTGCAGGGGGTCCCCACAGGAGGTAGACCGATGCAACGCCGTACCTCGACCGCCCGACCCGGACGCCGAACGTTGATCACGACGACCCGGGCGATCGTCGCCTTACCGCGCTGGTAGCGCTCTCGATAGGGTGGCAGGGGGGTCGAGGAGCGGCGAGAGACGTTGCGGTGTAGATATTTGAGCCTCGGCACGGGGGAGGTGGCCGCTGCGGCGGTCTTCGCCGCCGTTTCCGTCAGCCTCGTGATATCCCGAGTGGAGATCAGGCAGGATTCCGTGGCCCTGTGTCCGCGCTGTTCCCACTGCTCGTGATCGTCGTGCAGGCGGGCAGCTATTGGCTGTCCGCACGTAGTTGGGTTGAGCGAGCATCTATGCCGGTCGCCCTCGCCGCCGCCTATCGTGTATTCCTGCTCGTCGATTCCGGCCTGCTTGTGGTCGGGCTCCTCGGAGTGCTCGTGTGGTGGCCCGATCACCTCGGCGTGGCGATAGCCGCGCTGGCGGTATGGGTCTTCGGCGTCGTGGAGTACGTCAAATTACTTCGTCGTCTGCCTGACTTATCCCGTGGGCAGGTGGTTGACCATGCTGGGGCAGTGGCGCACGCCCCGGCTCGTGCCGGACTCGAAACTCGACGACGCGGTGATCCCGTCAGCGAGATGCCCTCGTGGTGTGCAGCCGGTCAGGAAACGGGCGCAAGGAGCTTGACGAGCTGAGTCCGGGCGTGGTGGGTCCGTGTCTTCACCGTGGGGCCGACCCGAGCAGTCAATAGGTCAGACTCCAGGCAGTAAGGAGGGCGGTAGTCGCGATGGCCGGCCCTATCGCGATCGTTCCCGCCCGTTCACGGTTGTCGGCACTTCCTTTCCCAGTCATGGATGTCCTTCCGTCCGTACTCCTCGATGCTGGGTCGGTGGGAGCGGCGCGGTGTCCCGCGTGATGTCACGAGAACGGAGTTTTCTGTATACCTTTGGATGCGAATCGGTGTCCGGACGTTACGTGTCGGGTTGATGTCGATAGAGGGATGCCGGCGTGTTTCGTCGGAGTACGCCGCATCTCCATCGTTCAGTTGCGGGGACACGAGCACTCAACCAGGCCCGGTAACCTCCCTGACAAATACGGCTCGACATTGCTGACCCGGATCAGAGCGACTCGGTCCAATGGGCAACCGCCGGCCATAAAGCCTCATTCGAGATCGTCTCGGTCCAAGGCCGCGCTGCGCAATCCCAACCTTACCTATCATCGCTGCGGCTCACCAAGGTTACTGACTGCCAAGGTGAGTCGCGCTCGTTCTGCCTGAATCTCGGTGCGGCGTGAGTTGGGAACTTCAGGAGGATCGCGTCGGCCTGCCCAGATCAGAGATGGGCTGAAGACGGTGAAATGTCAGTTCGGATGAACTTCCTGATTACCGTGAGAAGCCGCCTGCCGTTACTGTGTGCGTTCGACGGTTGCCCGGGCGAAGAAGGAGACACATGGCGGTATCACCGAGGGGTTCTGAAGGTTCGGCGAAAAAGACAAGCAAGGAGATTCGTGAGTGGGCGATCGGGGAGGGCCGCGAGGTCTCCCTGCGCGGCCGGATCTCGGCCGAGGTGGAGCGAGCCTTCCATGACGCTCAGGCGAAGAAGGTTCAGGCAAAGAAGGCTAAGGCAAAAACGGCGCCGGTCAAGAGGACGGCCGTGAGTAAGGCTCCGGCGAAGAAGTCGTCCAGGGAGATTCGTGAGTGGGCGATCGGGGAGGGTCGCGAAGTGTCCTCGCGCGGCCGGATTCCGGCTGAGCTCGAGCAAGCCTTCCATGACGCTCAGGCGAAGAAGGCTCAGACAACAGCGGCGCCCATAAAGAAGACGGCCGCGACGAAGACGGCCGGGAAGAAGACAGCCGCGAAGAAAACGGCTGCGAAGAAGACAGTCGCGAAGAAAACGGCTGCGAAGAAGACAGTCGCGACGAAGGCGACTGCGGAGAAAAAGGTCGTGAAGAAGGTGGTCGCGGCGAAGGTGCCGGTGACGAGGGCAGTGGTGAGTAGGGCTCCGGCGAAGAAGTCGTCCAGGGAGATTCGTGAGTGGGCGATCGGGGAGGGCCGCGAAGTGTCGTCGCGCGGCCGGATTCCGGCTGAGCTCGAGCAAGCCTTCCATGACGCTCAGGCGAAGAAGGTTCAAGCAAGAACGGCGCCGGTGAAGAAGACGGCCACGAAGAAGACAGCCGTGAAAAACACGGCCGCGGCGACGGCTCCGGTGAAGCGGCCGGCGGCGAGCACGGCTCCGGTGACGAAGACGGCCGCGACGAAGACAGCCGGGAGGAAGACGGCCGGGAAGAAGACAGCCGTGCCGACGCCAGTCGCGGCGAAGACAGTGGTGAAGAAGCCAGTCGCGACAAAGGCGGCTGCGGAGAAAAAGGTCGTGAAGAAGGTGGTCGCGGCGAAGGTGCCGGTCAAGAGGACGGCCGTGAGTAAGGCTCCGGCGAAGAAGTCGTCCAGGGAGATTCGTGAGTGGGCGATCGGGGCGGGTCACGAGGTGTCCTCGCGCGGCCGGATCTCGGCTGAGCTCGAGCGAGCCTTCCATGTTGCTCAAGCGGCGATGTCGGTGGCGTGAGTTGCAACATTGCCCTGATGGATTCCGGGGTCATCCTGCGGTGAAGATTATGGCCCGTGGGAATCATGGCCTTCGGGGCCGTGCGGTGGTCGGTTGTCCGGCGCCAGCGGTGCCGGCAAGGGGTCCGAGGTATCCCGGCGGCACCTGACTTGACGACTCCCGCGCGGGAGTGGTTGGAGTTCCGGCCCAGGGCAAGCCCGAGCGTGGTGTGCGTGGCACTTCGGGTGCGGCGGGAGACTTTGATGTCGCGGTGGATGCCGGCAGACCGGGGGTCTTCGCGCACGATGACGGACGCCGGGTTTTCGCCGGCACCCACGAGGTGCCCGTCGATCCCCGCCCCGGTCCGCCGGGGCGGGGATCGACGGCGAGAACTCTGACGGGGATTCGACGGCTCGTCCACAAGCCTCCGTGGCGGAGCTCCGTGGGGCGAGCCGGGCGGCAGGTGCGATGAAGTCTCTGCCGGTCAGCATCGACTGCGAGGTCGCTGCACTGACCCGACAGACGACGTCGGATATTCTCACGCGGTGAAGTCGGCACCCTCAGGGTTGCGTTCGTCATGGGGGTTGTTGATGGTGCTGGCTGTGGTGCTGGGTGCCACAGGCTGTGTGGATGTGGCGCCGGTCGAGACGTTGGATGTGACGGTTCGGAACCCGGCCAAGCCCGATCAGTTCGGTCACTACACGTTTGACGGCGACTGGCTGAGCGACCCGAGACCGGTGATGGTCCCTGCGTTGGACGAGCTAGATGCGCAGGCATTCGCGATCAGCGACGTTCGCGCCCTGAGTCGGGTCGAGCGCCGGGATGACGCGAATGTGGGTCACCGCGACGAAGGTGCCGACGGGGTGGGGGACGTGCTGAGTGGCCGTGATCCCGTCAGCTTCACCCGCTGCTCGGCAGCGGTCCGTCGGCATCAGTTCGGTTGTCGCACTGACGAGCTTCGGGTGAGAGCTCCTGGTTGCAGTGTGGGATTCCTTCTGGACAGTTCGACAGTTCACGCCATCTCGGGGACGTGCAGGTGCGCGATGGCGAGCTCGAACTCGCAAGTATCGAGTACCTCGGCGTTCGCCTCGCGAACTCCTTCGTCCCGGATGCGGTCGATGCGTTCTCTGTTGCGTTCCATTGCCTCGGAGCTGTCGAATGTCAGCGACGACACCCCGCGACCCGCGGCGTGGTCGAGCATCAGACTGGCGCTGCAGAAGCCGTCGAGTTCCTCCATCTTGGGCAGTGCGGCCATCTTCCACACGTCGACGGCGCGGTCCATGTGGGCAGGCTCGGTCTTGACCCACGTGACGCGGCAACAGGCCCCGCGATCCGAATGATGGTCACGATGCATGACAGCGATATCCCACCGCGACACCTCGGTGGTGCCGTGGAAGACCTCGGCTGCGACGTCACGCAGCTTCAGTACCGGCCCCTCGCTGGCGCGTAGCGATTCCTCGTCCCGCCACGAACTGGTCGCGATGCACCGGCCCGAGCTGCGATCGATGAGCAAGGACATTCCCAGGCAGCCCTCGACGTCCGCCAGCGCGGGCATCACGGTGTCGCGTACGTGCTTGATCCCGGCGTCGATGTACGACGGATGCGCTTGAATTGTGGTTGAGCGTGCGAACACGATCGGCACCCTTCTCCTCAGGGCGGCGCCGACCCGGCGTCGCCGGTCATTTCTCTGTGTTTCACACTGCTCTCCCTATCCGCCGGAGGCAATGGGCGGTGGCCGGATGCTCAAACGAATGCGTGTCGGCGCGCCGTCACCAGTGTCACCGAGGGGTTGCGCGGGCCGCGGTGTCGAGGTCGGTCAGGGTGGTATCGAGGTGGCCGATGATCCGATGCAGATGAGGGACCGCGGTCCGGTCACCGACGACCGCGACGTGCAGCTGTCCGGATCGGCTGGTGAGGGTGATGCTCGAGGCCTGGCCGCGCGCAAGGGTCGGTATGGGGTAGACAGCGTCGAGATGGGCGCCGTTCCAGTACCGCGGGCGGGTCGGCCCCGGGGTGTAGGAGATCATCACGTTGAACGGTGGCGGGATGTCGTCGAGGACCTGGCGGACCGGGTCGAGCATGATCGGACTCAACGTCAGGGCACTGACCAGTTGAAATTGGGTACGGCTCAGCGCGGCGACAATTCCGCTGGTATGGGCTACGGAGTCGGCGATCAGCGCCAGGCGGGCGAGGGGGTCGTCCTCGTCGGTGGCCAGGGATACCACCATTGCCCCGATCCCTCGGTTGCCGCCCGGCCTGATGGTGGGGCCCTCGCCGAGGAGCGGGACGGGAGCATCGCGGTCAACGGCACCTCGGGGAGGGCGTACTGCTCGAGCAGATATGCGCGGAGCGCGCCCGCGCACAGGGTCAACACCACCACATCCAACGGGGCACCGGTACAGGCGGAGAGCCGGCGCAGTTGTTTCAGGGGCCAGGATCGGGCGGCGACCTTGCGGGCCCGGCCGGTCGGGGCGTTGAAGATCGTCGGCGGGGACTGCAACGGCAATGTCAGTCGCTCCTCGGTCAGGCCGTGGTAGCCGGCACGGACCAGGGTGGGGACGGCTGCCAGCATCTCCCTCGTGATGCCCAGGCCAGACCGCAGCACCCCGCGTGGGTCGAGGGAGGAATGCCGAGTGGGGGCCGCCACCGACGGGCTCCACGGCGCGGGGGAGTCCCGGAGGTCCGGGTCTCCGACATCGGGTGCTGCGGATCGAGCGGCATCGAGTGCATCTGCGAGACCAGGGACAGCAGTTCGGTCATGGTGCCGTCGCCGGGAACGGCGGTGTGCCGCACGTGATATCCGAGATCGACGTGCTTCTCGAGCCGCCACCACGGATACCCGTGCAGCCGGTGAACAGGGCGTTTGCGGAACAATTCCGCTGCCTCGGTTGGGCTCATCGGCGCCAGTCCACCGACCCCAGCTCGGACACCGCACCTCCCCGGCTTCTGTGTGGCTCAGCAGAACACACCGCACCCGCGATGACTGTACTTTCCGCCGACACGACGACGTTGGACCGCACGACTTCCACACATGCGAGCAGGTCCGTGGGTCCTCAGGTGGTCGAGGGCCGGCCGAGTACTCGGTCCCACCAGTCGGCGAGCGGACTGGGGTCGGTCCAGATGATCGGATCGTCGGGTAGGGGCGAGGACGTGCTCGGGTCCTCACCATCGGATTCTCGATCCGGATCGGCGTCGGCCAAGGATCGCCGCACACCACCCCCGCACCGACCAGTGGCCACGGTCGGTGACCGGTCCGGACGCGTCGCTTGTCGGAGCGGCTGCGGATCGGCGGGCGGGGACGGGATGCGGAGGGGGTGGACTTCGCTCTCGAGCACGAACGTTTGCTCCTTCGCTGCATGCATCGGTCACCGGTCGTGTGGTGTCGGCGGGTCTGCGTCGCGGGGTGGGCCACCCACGTCACTGTCGATGCCCTCTCAGCTGTATCCGACCCGCCCCGCCCTGTCAGCCAAACGTCATACACTGGGCGCTGATCTCAGTTGTGCCGATCGAGTGCGTCGCTTGGCCGGGAGTACCGCCGGGGCGGACTGCGCCCGCCGGGGCAGGTACCGGGCGCGGTATCTGACCAGTGACGTGAACCGCACGGTAGAGGTCTACGCATCGGGGAGGGGGCCGCGCAATGCTGTGGCCCCGATCCACTTGCGACTTCTCGTCGACGGTCGGTCTTGCGGCCCCGTGCTCGCACCCGGGTTTCGGCCGTGGAGTCGGTTCACGGTCAATCCGAACTCGAGGTTGCAATGCAGGCAAGGGTGCAGACGACGTTCTCGCCTGCCTGTAAGTCGGCTGCAATCATTCCGGCCGACGATTGCGGTGGCACGCAACCAACTCCCCGAACACCTATATCACCGAAGCTGCTATGACTTCGTGGTGCGTCTCTGCGCTGCCGAATAACAGTGCGTCGCTCTTAGCCCGCCGAAAGTACCTGTGTAGAGGGTGTTCCCAGGTGAATCCGATGCCGCCGTGGATTTGGATGGATTCTTCGGCGGCGTAGGTGAAGGCCTCGGACGCCAGCACGTGCGCAATGCTCGCTGCAGTGGCTAGTTCGTCTGTTGGCCTTTCGTCGGCGTTGGCCGCGTCCAGTACTGCGGCGTGCGCCAGTTCGAGTGCCACCAGCATGTCGGTGAGTCGGTGCTTGATCGATTGGAACGAGCCTATCGGTCGGCCGAACTGTTCCCGGGTCTTGGCGTACTCGACCGACATTTCCAGGCACGCCTCGGCGGCGCCCACCTGTTCGGAGGCCAGCGCCACGAGGGCTGACGCCTGCGCGCGGGGCAGTGTCGCCCCCAGGTTCGCGTCGCCGACCCCCTGCGCATGGGCTTCGGCAAACTCGATCCGGGTCAGTGGGCGGGTGGTGTCCAGGGACTCGAGCGGGGTACGCACGACGCCGGGTGCGGCGCCGTCGATGACGGCTAGCTCGAGGCCCTTCTCTCCGCGTGCGACAACGACGAGGAGATGTGCGCTGTCGCCATTGACCACGAATTCTTGTGTGCCCCGAAGAATCAGCCGGCTGTCACCGGACGGGGTGGCGGTAATCGGGGTGTCCGAGTACGGGTATCCGGCGACCAGGGTAGCGGTGCATTTGCCTGTTGCGATGGCGGGTAGATGTGTGGCGCGGCCCGCGTCCGAGGCGCATTCCGAGAGGGTGAGTCCGGCGAGGCACACGGACGAGAAGTAGGCGGCGTTGGAGATGGTGCGGCCGAGTTCGTGCATCACGACGGAGGTGTCCGTGAGGGTGTAACCGGCTCCGCCGAAGCGTTCGGGGAAGGGGATCTCCGTCAGGCCCAGGCCGGTGAGGCCTTCCCACAGCCCGTGTTTCGCATCGGTCTTCGTGAGGAGGGCGCGGACGCTGTCCCGAAGTTGTTCTTGTTCGTGGGTCAATTCGAGGGCCATGTCTGCTCCTAGCGCGGTTCTCTGGGCAGCCCGAGGCCGCGTTCGCCGATGATGTTTCGCTGGATCTCGTCGGAGCCGCCGGCGATGCGGTAGCCCGGGGCGCCCAGGAGATGCTCGGTCCAGGCGTAGGTGTTCGGAGTGCCGGTGTCGGCGAGGATGCGGGGTCCGAGGAATCGGGCCGCGGCATCCCCGATGCGCTTGAGATTTTGCGTCCACACGAGCTTGGCGATCGAGCCCTCGACTCCGGGAACATGTCCGGCGAGTTCACGTTCGGCATAGCGGGCGTTGAACATAGCGGTGGCGCGTTCGTAGACGACGACTTTGGCGAGTGTCTGACGCACCTGCGGGTCGTCGGTGATGCCGAGTTGCTTGGCAAGCTGGATCAGGTCGGCTGCGCTGCCGCCGGCGGAGACGATTCCGCCGCTGGAGCTGCGTTCGAAACCGAGGGTGGTCAATGCGACATTCCACCCGTCGCCGACCTCGCCGAGACGCAGCGAGTCAGACAATTCGACGTCGGTGAGGAACACCTCGTTGAACGTGGAACCGCCGGACATCTGGCGGATGGGCCGGGTTTCGACGCCTGGGGCGTCCATCGGCACGAGGAACGCCGTCATTCCGTGGTGCTTGGGTGCGGCAGGGTCGGTGCGCGCGATGAGTAGTCCCCACTCGGAGAACTGTGCGCCCGAACTCCACACCTTCTGACCGGTGATCTTCCAGCCGGTGTCGGTGCGAACTGCGCGGGTCGCGAGCGCGGCCAGGTCGGAGCCGGCACCGGGTTCGGAGAACAGCTGGCAGCACAGTTCGTCGGCACGCAGGAACGGTTGCACGAACCGTTGTTTGTGTTCCTCGGTGCCGAGCAGGTGGATGGTCGGTGCGATCAGCTCCACGGTCACCAGGATGGTTTCGTGCCGCTCCGGGGTGCGGAACTGACGTTCGAGCTCGACGTAGATCCGTTCGTGGGACGCGGTCAGGCCCGGTCCGCCCCATTCGGGGCCCCAGGTGATGGCGCCGAACCCGGCGTCGACGCGTGCGGATTGCCAGGCCTTGCCTCGGACGAGCAGTTCGCGCTCTTCGGCCTCTGTGCGGTTGTGGAAGATAGCGTAGGACGGCTCCGCATCGCCTCCGGACAGGTCGGTTCCGGAGGCCGGCAGATGCCGGTCCAGCCGCTGGGACAGCCACGCGGTGGCCCGCTCGCCGAACGCGTCGAGGTCCTCCGGTGTTGCCAGTTCACTCGTTGCCGTACTCATGGGTTCTTGCCGTTCGTCAGTGCGGCCATGTGTGCCTCGACCGCAGTCTTGGAGTCCGGATGCTCGGACAACCGGACGGTGAAGGTCTGTTCGAGCTCGTAGCCGCGCTTGAGATCCATACCCTCGCAGCCGTTCAACGATTGCTTCGCCAGGGTCAGTGCGTAGCGGCTCTTCGAGGCAATGGACCGTGCGCGGGTGAATGCGGTGTTCATGAGTGCGTCGTGGGGTACTACCTCGATCGGCGCGCCCCACCGCTCGAGGGTGTGTGCGTCGACGGCTTCTGCGGTGAAAAACAGCCGGCGCATTGCCTGCTGCGGCAGCATGCGGGCGGTGAAACGGCCGCCGCCGAGGACCCCGACGTTCATTTCCGGCAACCCGAACGTCGCCTTCTCCGAGGCCACCACCAGGTCGCACGATGCGGTCAGGCCGAATCCGCTGCCGAGTGCCGGCCCGTTGACAGCGGCAATGACGGGGATCGAGCAGTCGATGAGGTTGAACATCGCGCGGCGGACATTGCGCATCTGCAGTTCACCGCTCGTCGTGTCCATGGTGCGGAAGTCGTTGAGGTCGTTGCCCGCGCAGAACACGTGACCGCGTCCTGTGAGCACGGCGACGTTGACTGTCGGATCGTCCGACAGCCGGTCGAAGGCCTCGGCGAGTTCGCCGTACATTCGGTGGTCGAGTGCATTGACCTTGCCGCGGGCAAGTTCGACCAGGGCGATCCCTGGTTCGGGTTGGGAGATGCGAATGTGCTCGGTCATGTCGTCCTCACTTCTCATGCGCCGCATGAAGGCTGACGCCGACCATCTGCGGCGGGACGTGGGTGCGGTTACGGGTCCAGTCGCGGAGCGCGAACTTCTGGATCTTGCCGCTCGCGGTCTTGGGTAGTACGTCCACCACGAAGATGCTCTCGGGGATCTTCTGTTTGGCGACCTCGCGTCCGGTCAGGAACTCGTGGACGTCTTCGAGGGTGAGGTCCTGCGCGTCGTGGGTGACGATGAAGGCGCAGCCCCGTTCACCGGTCGTCGCATCTGGCCCTGCGACTACGGCGACCTCGCTGACAGCGGGGTGCTCACTGAGCAGGTTTTCCACCTCGTGAGTGCTGATCTTCTCGCCGGACCGGTTGATGATGTCCTTGATTCGGCCCTCGATGTGGATTGCGCCGGTGTCGTCGAACCGCGCGAGGTCACCGGACCGGAAGAAGCCGTCGTCGGTGAACGCCGCGGCGTTGAGCGACGAGTCGAGGTATCCGAGGAAGGTGTCGGGGCCCCGCCACAGTACTTCGCCGACCCCGCCGGGCGCGACAGGGCGATCGGCGGGGTCGACGATGGTCACCTCCGTGGGCGCCAGGACTCGCCCGTCGGTTCGGGTGCGTAATTGCGGTGTGTCCCAGCGATTGCCTGCTGTGACGGACGGCCCTTCGGTGGCGCCGTACATACGGACGACGGTGCCGAGCCGATCGGTGGCCCGGCGGGTCAGTTCGTCCGGCATGTCAGCGCCGCCGCACACGATGTACCGGATCGACGGAGTGGGGCGACCCGCCGCGACGGCGGCGTCGAGCAATCCTTGCAGGAACGGTGTGGAGAAGATCATGAAGCTGGCTTCGTGGCAGGATATCTTGTCGAGCGCGGCGGCTGGATCCCACTGATCGTGCAGCACGACGGGCGCCCCGAGCAGGAACGGCAGTGTCAAGGCGCAGTTCACCCCGGTCACGTGCGTGACCGGCGACGGGTTGAAGATGACGTCGTTCTCGTTGAGGCCGAACAACTCGATCATCGAGAGGTTCTCGAATACGAGCGTGTTGTGGCTGTGCAGTGCGCCCTTCGGATCCGCGGTCGTCCCGGAGGTGTACAACAGCAGGCAGACCTGATCTGGATCCGGCTGGGGCAGTGCGGCAACCACCTTCGCGGCCTCTGCCGGGGCGCTGCCGAGCAGCTCCGTCCAGGTGGTCATCCGCTCGTCGGTGCCGCGCTCGCCACGGTCGCCGAGGATGACGACCTTCTTCAGGTGCGGCAAGTCGTCGAGCAGCTTGTCATACATCGCGGCGTAATCGAATCCTCGGTAGGTCGCGGGAATGAAGACGGCCGACGCCCGCGCCTGCCCGAGGATGAACCGCAGCTCGCGCCCTCGGTAGATCGGGACTATGGGGTTGGCGACGGCGCCTAGCTTCATGATCGCTTGGTAGACGATGACCGCTTCGGCCCGATTGGCGAGCTGGAACGAGACCACGTCGTCGGCGCCGATTCCGGCCGAATGCAGCGCAGCAGCGAGCGTGGTGGCGTTGCGGTCGACGTCGGCGAAGGTCAACCGTGTGTCGCCGTCGATCACGGCCACTGCATCGGGGAACTGCGAGGCGGCGCGCGTCAAGTAGTGCCCGATCGGTTGATCACGCCAGTGCCCTGACTCGCGGTAGGAATGGCCAAGGTCTGGCGTCGGTGGGCGCGTCGGCCACATCTTTACCTCCGGGAGAGCATCACGTTCGGATGTTGACTGGTGCCACGTGTTGACGGGTGTCACGCTAGCCACTTTCCCTAAATATGTACAGAGTTTGTCGATTCTCTCTCGGAGCTGGGTAGGGTTTGTACGCATGGCGGCTACACATCGAACTGTCGACGAGCGCACCGGGAACGCACTGACGCCGGACGACGCCCATCGCGCACCGGGCAGAGCCCCGAAAATGTCCGAACGCATCGCGAACCAGATAGCGGACGAGATCCTCGGGGGCGGCATCGTGGCCGGTGACCGGCTGCCGACCGAGAAGGAGATGGTCGCCGAGTACGGCGTGGCGCGCACGACTGTGCGCGAAGCCCTCCGGCTGCTCGAGAGCCGAGGCCTGGTCACCATTCGGGCCGGTGTCGGCGGCGGCCCCGTCGCGTGTCGGCCTCAATTCGAATCACTGGGCAACACCATGAAACTGTTCCTGCAGCTCGAGGGTGCAAATCTCAGCGACGTCATCGACACCCGGCTGACCCTGGAACCGGTGGTCGCGCAACAGGCCACGCCTCGAATTACGGACGGCCAGCTGGACGAATTGCAGGCAGCGCTCGACAGCATGCGGACGCGGCCCGACGACTACGCCAACTTCATCGAGAAGAACGCGCTGTTCCACACCACCATCTACACCGCATCCGGAAACCCGGTGCTGCGCATCCTCATGGAAACGCTGCTGCTCCTGGTGCGGGACGCGGAACCCTCGCGGCACCCTGAGATCACCCGCACCGCCGCCGTCGAAGCGCAGCAACTGGTGCTCAATGCCATGCGCTCCCGAAATGCGTCCGCCGCAGGGGAGGCGATGGAGGCCTTCGTCCACGACACCGCGAAGTACTACCGTAAGCGCCTTGCGCACATCATCTCCGAGCCCGTGCACTGGCAGCTCTAGCGGACTGCTTCCATTAATATTCGGAAACATGTACAGATTTAGCGGATGCGCGGTTATGGTGTGGAAGCGCTCGCACGAGGTGACCCACTCCCACCTGCGGTAGGCGCACCTTCGGTCCACGCTTTCGCACAGAAATGAGATGTTCGTGGCGACCCACACGAATTCCACATCGCGCACCCTCGAGCAAACCAGACGCCGCGGCGTTCTCGCCGCGGCTGTCGGCACCATCGTCGAGTACTACGACCTCACCGTCTACGCATACCTGGCCGTGGTCGTCAGCCCACTGTTCTTCCCCGGCAACGACCCCACCGCCGCACTGCTCGCCAGTCTCGCCGTCTTCGCGTCGGCCTACCTCATGCGCCCCATCGGCGGCATCTTCTTCGGCCGCCTCGGGGACCGGCACGGACGCAAGCGCGCTCTGCTGGTGTCCGTGCTGCTGATGGGGGTCGGCAGCCTCCTCATGGCATGCCTGCCGAAGTACGCGTCAGCGGGCATCGTCGCGCCGATCCTGCTCGTCCTCGCACGACTGGTGCAGGGTTTCTCCGCCGGCGGAGAACTCGGCGGAGCATTGACCTACGTCTACGAGACCGTCGGGGAAAAACGCAAGGGTCTGGGCGCCTCGTTCGTCGCACTCGGCAGCAACGGTGGTTTCGCGCTCGCCGCAATTGCGGTCGGGACCGTCTCAGCGCTCACCACCGAACCACAGATGACCAGCTGGGGCTGGCGAATCCCGTTCCTGCTCGGCGTCCCGCTGCTGCTGTTCTGCCTGTGGACCCGGACCCGCATCGAGGACACCGCCCAGTTCGAGAACGCCGCGGCAAAGGACGACCTGGCGAAGTCACCGTTCACCGAACTCATCCGCACACACCCCAAGCAGGTTCTGCAGGTATTCGGGCTCGGCGTGGCACAGAATGCCACGGGCTACATGGTGCTCACCTACATCGGCATCCACCTGGTCCGCCAGGGCGGCTTCGATCGGACCGCGGTCACCTGGACGACCGCGCTCATCATCGTCCTCATCGCGCTGCTGATGCCGATCGCCGGTCTACTCGTCGACAGATTCGGCAGCGTCCCGGTCGCGGCAGCCGGACTGATCGGATCCGGCATCCTTGCTTACCCGGCCATGTCGCTGATGGGCGGCCACGGGCTCGTCGTCGCGGGCGTGGCATTCTTCCTCTTCGCGCTCGGCACCCCGCTCATCCAGGTCGCCACCGCACCACTGTTCCCATCGCTGTTCAACTCTCGCGTCAGGCTCACCGGCGTCGCCCTGGGCTTCAACCTGGCGACGATCGCGACCGGCGGAACGGCCGCATATATCGCCACCTGGCTGATCGACCGGACCGGCAGCGCCTTGTCGCCGGCATACTTTCTCGCCGGATCGTGCCTCATCGGGTTGCTGACCCTGTTCAGCATCCGAACCGCAACCTACGGCGGCGTCCGCCGCGAGTCCGCCTCCCACACGGAAACCGCTGCGCCGCAGAACGTCCGATAGTGATGGCCGGAGCCTGGGATATGCGCCGTTTCACGGCTACCGGTATCACCTTGGTTGGCGAACCAGTCTGTCGTCACTCAGGTGCATCTGCTGAAGCTGTGGATTTGTCCGTCGGGAGTCACGGTAGCTGTCGGCAGTTGCGTGGTCACCACGCGTCGTCCCGTTCGTCCGGATCCGCCTCCAGCTCAGCGCCAACCGAAACCGGCGCAGGGGCAAGCGGACCCCCTCGCAACTGTGCAGAGATCGCGAGCACGAGGTCTGTCGGCAGGGGCGGCACGAGGCGGGGCAATTGTGGTCCTCCGACTCGGAGCTCGTGACGAATGGGTCGCCCCGCACCGGAGTCCGGTGCGGGGCGATTATCCACTGTGGCGCCTAGCGGTGTGTGAACGCAGGCGTGCGCTTCTCCACGAACGCGGCCATGCCTTCCTTCTGGTCCTCGGTGGCGAAGGTGGAGTGGAAGACCCGCCGTTCGAAGCGGATCCCTTCGGTGAGGGTGGTCTCGAATGCCCGGTTGACTGCTTCCTTCGCCATCATCGCGACGGGCAGTGACATCTCGGCGACAGTGGTGGCGGTCTGCAGTGCTTCGTCGAACAGGTCGGCGGCGGGGACGATCCGGGACACGAGTCCGGCGCGTTCGGCCTCCTCGGCGTCCATGGTGCGGCCGGTCAGGCACAGCTCCATCGCCTTCGCCTTACCGACGGCGCGGGTGAGGCGTTGTGAGCCGCCGATGCCGGGGATGACGCCGAGCTTGATCTCGGGCTGACCGAACTTGGCGGTGTCCGCGGCGAGAAGGATGTCGCACATCATTGCCAGCTCGCAGCCGCCGCCGAGGGCGTATCCCGCGACTGCGGCGATGATGGGTTTGCGTGCGGCGGCGATGCGGTCGCCGATGGAGAAGAAGTCGTCCAGGTAGACGTCCATGTACGACTTGGTTTGCATTTCTTTGATGTCGGCGCCGGCGGCGAAGGCGCGGTCGGAGCCGGTGACGAGGATGGCCCCGATGTCGCTGTCGGTGTCGAGTTCTTCGACGGCGGTGACGAGTTCGCGTAGAAGCTGGGTGTTCAACGCGTTGAGCGCTTTCGGGCGGTTGAGGGTGATGATTCCGACCCGACCTTTGCGGTCGAGGAGGATGGTGTCGTAGTCGGTCACTGGTCTTCTCCGGTTGTGGTGGGTGGGGTGAGCCCGAGTTCGAGGTCGCCGAGTGGGGCGAAGAACGCGTCGACCTGCGCTTCGTCGACCTCCTCGATGGTGGCGGGCGACCATTGCGGGTTGCGGTCCTTGTCCACGACCTGCGCGCGGATGCCCTCGACGAGGTCGGGTGAGCTCAGGCAGGCGACGGACACCCGGAATTCGTCGTTGAGGACTTCCTCGAGGCTGCCGGCCCGCCGGGCGCGGCGCAGCGATGTCAGGGTGACCGCGCACGCGGTCGGCGACTTCGCGCGCACCTGCTCGGCCGCCTTCCGAGCCTCGGGCACCCCACTGGCCTGCAGCCGGGCGACGATGTCGGCGACACTGTTCGCCGAGTACGCGGCGTCGATCCAACCCCGCTGCGCCAGCAGTTCCGAGGCGGGAGCCGGTTCGGTGAACCGTGCCAGGGCATCCTCCACGGACGTGGTCGCCAGCACGTCGAGGAACCGCTCGATCTTCTCCGACGGGATGAAATGGTCGGCGAACCCGCACGCGATCGCATCCCCGGCACTGAGCCGCGCCGTCGTCAACGCGATATGCGTGCCCAACTCCCCCGGGGTCCGGGCCAGCAGATACGTGCCCCCGACATCGGGAACGAAACCGATCCCGGTCTCGGGCATGCCGATCATCGACCGCTCGGTGACGATCCGCACGCTGCCGTGCGCCGACACCCCGACGCCGCCGCCCATCACGATGCCGTCCATGATCGCCACATACGGCTTGCCGTAGTTCGCGATGGCCGCGTTGAGGAGGTACTCCTCGCGCCAGAACTCCCGCGAACCGGTGCCCCCGTCCTTCGCGTCGTGGTAGATCGAGACGATGTCGCCGCCGGCGCACAGGCCACGCTCACCGGCACCGGTGATCACCACCGCCCGCACCGCGTCGTCGCCGGACCACTCGGCCAACGCCGCCGCGATCTGCCGCACCATCGCATGATTGAGGGCGTTGATCGCCCGGGGCCGATTGAGCACGATCCGGCCCAACCCGTCCCGCTTCTCGACAATTACCTCGGATTCAGCAATCATCATGCTCCTCTGTTTCCGATGACGCTGCGGGCGATGACCACCCGCATGATCTCGTTGCTGCCCTCGAGGATCTGGTGGACCCGCAGGTCGCGGACGATCTTCTCGATTCCGTACTCCGCAAGATAGCCGTACCCCCCGTGCAGCTGCAGCGCCCGGTTGGCCACCTCGAAACCGGTGTCGGTGGCGAAGCGCTTCGCCATCGCACACAGTTCGACGACGTCGGGAGCGCCGTCCTCGAGCGCGGCCGCCGCCCGCCACAGCAGGGTGCGGGCCGCCTCCAGTTCGGTGCGCATGTCGGCGAGCTGGAACTGCAGGGCCTGCGAGTCGAGCAACGGCGCACCGAACGCCTTCCGGTCCGTCAGGTAGGCGACGGCCCGCTCCAGCGCGGTCTGCGCGCCGCCCACCGAACACGCCGCGATGTTGAGCCGGCCCCCGTTCAGGCCCGCCATCGCGATCCGGAACCCGCCGCCCTCGGAACCGAGCAGGTTGCCCGCCGGCACCCGCACGTCCTCGAAGATCACCTGACGGGTGGGCTGGGCGTTCCAGCCCATCTTCACCTCGTTCGGCCCGAACGACAGACCCGGCGAACCCTTCGGGACGATGAACGCCGAAATCCCGCGGGGCCCGCCCTCCCCGGTGCGGGCCATCACCACATACACCTCCGAGGTGCCGGCACCGGAGATGAACTGCTTGACCCCGTTGAGGACGTAGTCGTCGCCGTCGCGGACCGCCCGGGTGCTCAGCGCCGCCGCATCCGAACCGGCACCCGGCTCGGTCAGGCAGTAACTGCCGAGCTGATCCATCGAACACAGCCCCGGCACCCACGCGCGGCGCTGCTCGTCGGTGCCGAACCGGTCGATCATCCACGTCACCATGTTGTGGATCGAGATGTAGGCGGCGATCGACGGGCACCCCTTCGCGAGCTGCTCGAAGATCCGGGCCGCGTCGACACGAGTGAGCTCGGATCCCCCCACATCCTCGCGGATGTAGATCCCACCCATCCCCAACGACGCCGCCTTACGCAGGACATCCACGGGGAAATGCTTGGCCTGATCCCATTCCACGGCGTGAGGCGCGAGATGCTCGGCCGCGAAGTCGCGGGCAGTGTCGCTGATCGCCCGCTCGTCATCGGTCAAGGTGAACATATGAATCGACCCTTTCAGATCGGGGAAGTTGGAAGTACTATAGTTGGACATCCAGGTAAATTGCCAGTGGGTGTGACCCACTCCGAAATCAGAAACCCTTCGACAGGGGAAGTGCCGTCACGGTCCCGTGTCGAATACGGGTTTCGCGAAATACCCACTCGGGGCGTTCATTCGATGCCCATTCCGGACAACTAGGAGGCTTCAGGTGGCCACTGCGCAACCACCCCACTCGGCGCCGGCTGCCGACTCCGTGGCGCCGTATGCATCGCTGATCGCCGCCGTACTGCAAACCCAGAAGCTGATCGGCCATCAACTCAACTCCACGTTGCGTCCACTCGGGCTGTCCTTCGCCCGGTACGAGGTCTTGGCCATGATGGTCGCCGCGAACGCCCCGCTGCCCATGGTGCGGATCGTCCGCGCCCTGGACAGGCATCCCACCACCATCGGAACGCTGATCGAAGGACTCGAAGGTTCCGGGTTGGCCGTACGGACGATCAATCGTGCCGATCGCCGCTCGACCCTCGTCACGATCACCGACAAGGGTCGCGAGGTGGCTATCTCGGCGACCCGGGCCCTCGACGCCCTCGCCCTCGTGGACCCGCAGGTAATGCGCCGTCTCCACGACGATCTGCACCAGCTCCTCTCCGCGACCCGACGTGCATCGACCGCCGCACCGGGCGGAGACCACCCCGCGGTGGCCGACCTGCCGGGAGGCACACCGTGATCGACGTCCGCAACATCCGCTCGGATGACCTTCGGTACTTGCTCGCCGTGGCGCGAACCGGTCGCCGCCGATCCGCGGCGCTGGACCTGGGCGTCGACCACACCACTGTCTCGCGGCGTGTGCGTGCGCTCGAGAAGGCCCTGGGTGTCCGTCTGCTGCAGCGTAGTGCCGACGGATGGGAGCTGACCGATGTCGGCCGATCGATCGCGGAGAAGGCGCGACAGATCGAGGAAGCCGTTCAGGAAGCCGCTGACGTGGTCCTCGGTATCAGTGAGAATCCACTCCGGGGGACCATCCGGATCACCGCTCCGGACGGATTCGGATCGTTGTTCGTCGCTCCCGCACTGGCCAAGCTGCGAATGAGTCACCCGCACCTTGTCGTCGAGTTGATCACCGATACAAGGCAATTGAATCTCTACCAATCAGGGTTCGACCTCGCGGTCGCGGTGGGCACACCGATCACCAGTCGGCTGGTCTCCGAACGTGTTTGCCAGTACTCGCTCGGGTTGTACGGCAGCGAGGAGTACTTTCGCGCGCACGGCGAACCCGGCAGTCTGGACGAGCTGACAGCGCACCCGCTGGTCTTCTTCGTCGACTCCTTGCTGCAGGTCGGGGATCTCGACTTGAACCGGCACCTGCCCGGTGTCGCGGCAAAGTTCATGTCCACCAACATCTTCGCTCATGTCGCAGCCACGCGATCCGGCGGCGGCATCGGACTGCTGCCGGCGTTCATGGCGGACCAGCACGCCGACCTGCGCAGGATCTTGCCCGATGCCGTCGACGTCCGGCTCGCCTTCTCCCTGGCCGCGCGCCGCGAAAGCCTCACCAATCCGGCGGTCCAGGCAGTCCGGCAGGCGATTCAGGAAGAGGCACGCAGTCGGCGAGACGAACTGGTCCCCACCGTGTAGTTGCCGGGCGCACCCGGGGCGGCGCCGCAGGACGCAGACTCCTGCAACGCCGCTGACCGGTGCGCCAGTCGGACTCGCACCGACTTCATGCCTGCGCGGGCACCATCGCATCGAGCGGATCGGCGGCGTCGACCGAGTCGAGCCAGTCGAGAATCTGTTCGGTGTGCTGTCCGAGCACCGGCGGTGCAGCATGCGCGGACCGCACCAGCGACGCACCGTCGGCCGTTTCCATCCGCAAGGACGGACCCGGCAACTGCACCGGCCCCACCACTGGGTGCTCGACCTGCACCAGCAGCCCCTGGCTGCGGGTCTGCTCCCACTCGTAGACCTCGTCGATGGTGCGGATCGACCCCGCCGGAACACCCGCGGCCTCGAGCGCGGCGAGGACATCGACCCGCGTGCGGTCGGCGAAATCGGCCTCGATCGCGGCGATCAACGCCTCCCGCGCCGCGACCCGGTCCCGGTTGACCGCGAACCGCGGATCCTGAGCCGACAGACCGGCCACCGGGGCGAACTTTTCCCAGATCGCCTCGCTGCCGACCGCGATCTGAACGTATCCGTCGGCGCAGCGGAAGCTTCCGTACGGTGCGATTTGCGGGTGGTGATTGCCGGACCGCTGCGCGACCTGTCCACCGACCGTCCACTTGGTGCCCTGGAAGGTGTGGGCGCTGATCGCCGCGGCCAACAGGGACGTCCGCACCACCATGCCCTTGCCCGTCTTCTCCCTCGACGCCAGTGCGGCCGACACCCCGGCGGTTCCGTGGACGCCGGCGAGGACGTCGGCGATCGGGATCCCGATCCGCGTCGGCTCCCCGTCGGGGTCTCCGGTCACCGACATCAGCCCGGCCTCACCCTGGGCGATCTGGTCGTAGCCGGCGCGGGATCCCTCCGGCCCGTCATGCCCGAAGCCGGTGATCGACAACGTGATCAGCCGCGGGTTGAGCTCCTCGAGCACGTCGGCGGGAAAGCCCAGCCGATCGAATGCGCCAGGCCGCAGGTTCTCGATGAGCACGTCCGCCCGCCGGATCAGCCGACGCAGCGCATCCTTGCCGTGCTCGGATTTGAGGTCGAGGACGATCGATTCCTTGTTCCGGTTCGCCGACATGAAGTACGACGACTGCGGGTCGTCGGCCGGCCCGACGAACGGCGGCCCCCAGGTGCGGGAGTCGTCGCCGGTGCCCGGGGCTTCGACCTTGATCACGCGGGCACCGAGGTCACCGAGCATCATCGCGGCGATGGGCCCCGCCAGCGCCCGCGAGAGGTCGAGCACGAGGATGTCGCCCAAGGGTCCGACAGTCATGGTGTGCTCCCTTCTCAGAGTGTGCGCAGGCGCACGTTGACCTGCTTGGTCTGGGTGAAACCGGCGATCATGCCCTCGAGCGACACTTCGCGGCCGAGGCCACTCTGCTTGTATCCGCCGTAGGACTGGCCGACCATCTGGCCTCCGCCCTGGTTGACCTGCACCCACCCGGTTTCGAGGGCGTGGGCGGTGGACAGTGCCAGATCGAGGTTACGTGTCCACACGTAGGCGGCCAGGCCGTAGTGCGAGTCGTTGGCCATCGCGATGACGTCGGAGTGGTCGTTCCACGGGATCGCGACGAGCGCGGGTCCGAAGATTTCCTCCCGGGACAGGCGCCAGGAGTTGTCGGCACCGGAGAATACAGTCGGTCCCATGTAGTAGCCGTCGGAGTTCGGAACCTTGGCGGGGGAGCCGTCGAGGACGGTGGCAACCTGGGTCGAACTCAGACCGTCGTCGAGGAATCCGCAGACGGAGGCGAACTGCGTCTCGTTGATGATGGCGCCCATGTCCGTGGACTCATCCAGCGGGTTCCCGACCTTCAGGTCGGCCAACGTGTTCACCAGCCGGTCGAGGACCTCGTCGTAGATGTCCTGGTGCAGGAACAACCGGGAACCGGCCGTGCAGCTCTGTCCCTGCCGGTGTACCCGGGTCGACAGCAGCAGTTGATTGATGAAGTCTTCGTCGATGTCCACGTCGGGGAAAACGATCGAGGGATTCTTGCCGCCGAGTTCGAGGGAGACATGTGCGAGACGGCCACCGGCCTCGCGGGCAACATGACGCCCCACCTCGGTCGAGCCGGTGAAGGAGATCTTGTCGACGTCGGGGTGCTGGACCAGCGCTTCGCCGGCGACCCTGCCGGATCCGGTGATGACGTTGAGGACACCGGCGGGCAGGAACTCGGCGCAGATCTCGGCAAGCAGCAACACGCTCAGCGGGGCCGCCTCGGCAGCCTTGACCACGACGGTGTTTCCCGCGACGAGGGCGGCAGGGATCTTGAATCCGGCGATCATCAGCGGGGAGTTCCAAGGCAGGATGCATCCGATGACGCCGAGCGGCTCCTGCCGTGAGTACTGGAGCTGATCGTCACCGGCGGGCAGAACCGTGCCCTTGATCTCGCCGGCGACACCGGCGAAGTACCGGAACAGGTTCGCCAGGGTGGCGACCTCGGGACGCGCCTGGGTGCGCAGCGCGTTGCCGGTATCGAGGGCGGTGAGACGGGCGAGTTCCTCGGCCCGCACGTCGATGGCATCGGCGATCTGGCTCAGGATCCGGCCTCGCGCCGTGAAGTGCTGAGACCGCCACCGAGGGAAGGCCTTCTGCGCCGCTCGCACCGCGCGATCGACGTCCTCGGTGCTCGAGGAAGGGACACGGCCGATCACGTGCTCACGCAGAATCGGGGTGGTCACCTCACTCCACTGACCGGAACTGGCGTCCACCCAGGCCCCGTCGACGAACATGGGGTAGTCGCGGGCCTCGGGAATGTGGAGCTCAGCGAGTGAGGTTTGTGTGGAGGTCATGTCGGAATCTCCTTGATATACGGATGGCTCTGCTGGGGTGCAGGGAACAGCGTTCAGGTGGACGGAGCGACGCTTCCGCGCTCGGACAGCGCGCCGTTCGCGTGGGCGTAGACCTCGTCGACCTCACCTTCCGCATCGACGGACAGAAGAAACGGCGAGTAGTAGTCGAGCAGCGGTCGGGTCTCGTCGTGATAGACCCGCAGACGTCGACGAATGACGTCCTCGGTGTCGTCGGCGCGGCCACGGGCCAGCATCCGTTCGACGACTGCATCGTCCGCTATCGAGAAATCCAGGACGGCATCGATCTGGCTCAGTTGCCGGCCGAGGAGCTCATCGAGCGCGGTCGCCTGAGCCACGGTGCGGGGGAAGCCGTCCAGAATGAATCCCGTGGCCGTGTCGGCGCCGGCGAGGCGCTCCGCCACCATCCCGATGGTGACCTCGTCCGGGACCAGTTCGCCGGCGTCGAGGAACGATTTCGCCGTCTGCCCGAGTTCCGTGCCCTGCGCGATATGGGAGCGGAACAGGTCACCAGTCGAGATGTGGGGGAGCTGCAGCGCCGACGAAAGCAACTGCGCCTGAGTGCCTTTACCGGCTCCCGGCGGCCCTGTCAGGATGATGCGCATAACGAATTCCTTTCACATCGAGCAGCCTCACACCCGGTGCCGCGGCACGGGGCGAGGTCTACGTGGGAGGGCTACGACTGATGTGCCTGTGCGTCGTATGCACCGGCGCGGATCGCCGTCACGATCGCCGAGAAATCACGACCCGGGCCGTCATGAGCGACGAACTGTTCGTAGAGTTCGGTGGCGCGCCGTCCGAGCGCCGTCTCGACACCGTTGTCCGCCGCGGCGGCCTGCGCGAGTCGAAGGTCCTTGAGCATCAACGCGCTCGCGAATCCGCCGGCGTAGTCGCGGTTGGCCGGGCTGGTGGGAACCGGTCCGGGAACCGGGCAGTTCGTGGTCAACGCCCAGCACTGACCGGACGCGGTCGACGAGACGTCGAACAGTGCCTGGTCGGTCAGGCCCAGCTTCGCACCCAGCGCGAAAGCCTCGCTGACTGCGATCATGGAGATTCCCAGGATCATGTTGTTGCAGATTTTCGCAGCCTGACCTGCTCCGGAGTCGCCGCATCGGACGATTCGGGCTCCCATGGCGTCCAGGAGCGAGCTCGCCTGGTCCACCGCGTCGGCCGGGCCACCGACCATGAACGTGAGGGTCCCGCCGTCGGCGGCCACGGTTCCCCCGGACACCGGGGCGTCCACCGCCCGATGCCCGGCGCCGACGGCCAGTTCAGCGGCTGCCCGCGCGTCGGCGACATCGATCGTCGAGCAGTCGAGAAAGAGGGTTCCCTGCGCTGCGGCCGGGACCAGGTCGGCATAGACGTCGAGTACGTGCTTACCGCTGGGCAGCATGGTGATGATCACGTCGGCACTCTCTGCTGCATCCACAAGAGATGCAGCAGAGCCTATTCCGCGTGATTCCGCCTTCTCCACCGCCGCCGGGGAGGGGTCGAATCCGACGACCGTGTGGCCGTTGCGCACCAGATTCGTGGCCATACCCAAGCCCATGTTTCCGAGGCCGAGGAAAGCGATCTTGCTCATCTGTACTCCTAGCGGGTGTGGTAACCGACGTTCCGCGCGCGGTCCGAGCCGTTGCCGGCAGGTGGCGTCGACTCGGACGAGCCCATGGGATAGACCCCGGGAATCTCTTCGCTTCGCGCAGAAGCTTCTGGCGGGGACGATCTCGAGTGTGCCCGGGTAGGGGAGGCCGGGGAATCACCTAACCTGCAATGGGGATGTGCAATATTGCATCACCGCGTGCTGACAGCAGACCTGTACCTCGATATCGAAGTGACGGGCGGAGCGCTGGGGAGGCGTCGTAGACGCGCAGTGACCGAGCCGCGTGGTGATCAGTCCGCACAGCTGTGGGCTGGTCCGAATTATCGATTGCCATCCGGACCAGCTCCACGCCTGACTCGGGGCGCACCCCGTGCAGGAACGCGTGCCGCACGTGGCCTGGACCGAGGGGATGTCGAGCAGAACCATGTCCGCGTCTCGGAGATCCGCGAGCCAGACCGTCTCCGACGCCGCCAGGCGGCCTTTTGCCGCCCTCGATCGACTCGCACTCTATCGATCTCGCGGCCACCACTCTCGGACGGCTGCGTCGGAAGCCCCTGATCCGCCAGATCGAGACACGCGGGTTCGTGGAGCGGAGCTCGCCGTCGAGTTCACAGACCCACGCGTGGTTGGGGCAGTGCTCCACCCTCTTGTTGGTGCACGAGTCCACTGTCAACAGCTCGTGCCCCCGGTGTCGGCACGCGTTTGTAGAAGGCGTGGAGCGTGCCGGCACCGGGTTGCGTCCATGAAGATGGTGTATGAAGCGGTTCCGCATCTGACCGGCGTGTCGTAGCCAACGAAGGTGGCCATCGCGTGACTCTTCGAGAGACCTACCAAAGTCACTCGATGAAGGACCACGCGATGACCAGTGCCCACGATATCGACCTGCAGCAGATCCTGACCGACCGACTCACCGGGGCAAGCCCCGACCTGCTGCGCGAGCTGCTGACGATGTTCATTCACACCCTGATGGGCGCCGAGGCCGACGCACTGTGCGGCGCCGGCTACGGACAACGCTCCGAGGAGCGCACCAACTCGCGTAACGGATACCGGCACCGCGACTTCGACACCCGCGTCGGCACCCTCGACGTGGCGATCCCGAAGCTGCGGTCCGGTTCGTACTTCCCCGATTGGTTGCTCGAGCGTCGCAAACGCGCCGAAAAGGCCCTGACTACCGTGGTTGCCACCTGCTACCTGCTCGGGGTCTCCACCCGGCGGATGGACCGGCTCGTCGACACGTTGGGCATCACCGGCCTGTCCAAGTCGCAGGTGTCCGTGATGGCCAAGGACCTCGACACCCAGGTCGAGGCGTTCCGCAGCCGCCCGCTCGATACCGGGCCGTACACCTTCGTCGCCGCCGACGCCCTGGTGCTCAAGGTGCGGGAAAACGGTCGGGTGGTGAATGTACACACCCTGGTCGCGGTCGGCGTCAACGCCGAGGGCTACCGCGAGATCCTGGGCGTGGATGTGACCTCGTCCGAGGACGGTGCCGGCTGGCTGGCGTTCTTCCGATCGCTCGTCGCCCGCGGTTTGGGCGGGGTGCGGTTGGTGACCTCCGATGCGCACGCCGGGCTGGTGGCGGCGATCGGTGGGACCCTGCCGGGCGCCTCGTGGCAGAGGTGCCGAACCCATTACTCGACAAACCTGATGGCGGTGACCCCGAAGGCATCGTGGCCTTGGGTGAAGACGTTGCTGCACTCGGTCTACGACCAACCCGACGCGGATTCTGTTCATGCCCAATATGATCGAATCATCGGCGCACTGTCGGAGAAGTTGCCGAGGGTCGCTGACCACCTCGACGCAGCACGACCGGACCTGTTGGCGTTCACCGCATTTCCCAAGCAGATTTGGAAACAGATCTGGAGCAACAATCCGCAGGAGCGCCTCAATAAGGAAATCCGCAGGAGAACCGATGTGGTCGGAATCTTCCCGGATCGTACCGCCCTGATCCGGCTCGTCGGTGCGGTCTTGGCCGAACAACACGACGAGTGGATCGAAGGGCGCCGCTATCTCGGCCTGGACGTTCTGGCCCGTTCCCGCAACGACAAGCCCACCGACAGCAGCACCGAGTCCACCGAGGAGGTGACACCGGCCTTGACTGCCTGACTCACCAACGAGGAGTCACGCGATGACCCTCGTACACCACCCCCATGGACTTGACCCGGCACCGTCGCGGGTCAGCAGGATGCCTTGGGTCCCGACCCGGACGTCGCGCTGGTCACGCAGACCCAAGCTGACTCCACTAGCCGCTTACGCGGTTCTTCGCAGTTAAGGGTGTTGGCGGGAGGCGTCGAGGTCGGGCAACGCCTCGAGCCGGATCAGGCGGTCATCGAATGCCCGCACCCAGCCGCGTTCACCGATTAGCGGCCAGCACCGCCGCGAGGCCCTCTTGTAGATCCTTGACGAAATACTCGGGAACCTCCAGCGACGGGAAATGTCCCCCGGTTTCGGGTGACCTCCATCGGACGATCTGTCGGTACCGCTCCTGTGCCCAGGGGCGCGGACACTTCTCGATGTCGCGGGGATACATAGTGATTGCCGACGGGACGTCGACCCGAAGTTCGGGGTCCAGCGAGTTGTGGCTTTCGTAGTAAATGCGGGCCGATGATGCGCCGGTCCGCGTCAGCCAGTACATGGTGACGTCGTCAAGAACGCGGTCTCTGGACAGCGTCGCGAACGGGCTGTCTTCGGTATCTGTCCACTCGGCGAACTTGTCAAGAATCCAGGCAAGAAGCCCGACCGGTGAGTCGACGAGCGAGTAGCCGATGGTCTGCGGTCGGGTCGCCTGCTGCTTCGCGTACGCCGCGCGGTGGCGCCAGAAATCGTGGGTTTCCTCGGTCCACTTGCGCTCGACCGCCGTCAGCCCGTCCGTTGTCAACCCGGGCGGTCCCTCCGCGAATGTTGTGTGGATGCCGAGAACGTGCGCCGGGAACCTGCCGCCGAGAACCGTGGTGATATTCCCTCCCCAGTCGCCGCCGTGGGCTGCGAACTTGCTGTAGCCGAGCCTTCCCATCAGTTCCACCCATGCGGCCGCGATCTTTTCGGTTCCCCACCCGGTGGTGGCCGGCTTGTCGCTGTATCCAAAGCCTGGTAGGGATGGAACCACGACGTGGAACGCCGGCGCGTCTGCATTTTTCGGATCTGCCAGCTCGTCTACCACATCGATGAACTCAGCAATGCTGCCCGGCCACCCGTGCGTCACGATCAGAGGAGTGGCATCTGCGCGCGCGGATCGGTGGTGCAGGAAGTGGATTCCCAGATCATCAATTGTCGTGCGGAACTGGCCGATACGGTTGAGGCGCTCTTCGAACGACCGCCAGTCGTACCCGGTGCGCCAGTAGTTCACGACATCGACGAGGTCGGCGAGAGGAACGCCCTGATCCCATCGGCACGGGTCGGGCGCGGCGCGATAGACCGTCTCGGCCTCCGGTAGCCGCGCCGCGGCTAATCGCGCGCGAAGATCGTCGAGGTCAGCGTCAGGTGCGTGGGCTTCAAATGCTTGCACGTCGCTGGTTGGACGGGGCATGAGACCTCCTGGCCATCGCGGAACCGGCTACAACCTATCGAGAACCGTCTAAGACGGTTCTAACATGTCTTCATGTCTGTGCGCAACCTGCTAAGGTGGTTCCATGCGTGCCGAGTTCCCTGACTTTCGCCTCGGTAACGTGCTAGCGACCAGCTTCACGGCGACTCTGACGGAGCGTCGTGGCGACGCTGTGGAGCGCATTCCCACGCCGCACCGACTCGTCGACTGGCTGGCAGTGAACGGCCTCGCCGTGGACTCCTGCACCACCGCTCAGCTCGAACTCGCTCGGGAACTGAGGGAGTCGATTCACGCCGCCGCGACAGCGGCCGCGATCCAGGACGCTCTCCCCGGATCTGCTGTCCAAGTCATCAATGACTGCAGCGTTCAGGGTCGGGCCGCGGCAATCCTGACGCCCGAGGGCAATCGTCAATGGCGGCTCAGCTCGGCGTCCTGCGTGGAAGACGCCCTCAGTGTGATCGCCGCTGACGCGATCAGCATCATCGCAGGCGAACGAGACGGGAAATTGGCCTTGTGCGCATCGCCAACCTGCCAAGCCGCCTTCTTCGACACCAGCCAAAGTCGCTCCCGCAAATGGTGTGACATGAACACGTGCGGGAATCGTCAGAAGAAGGCGCGCTTCAATGCCAACCGGCGCAAAAACGTCGGATCAACGAAGTGATCGTTACCTCGGCACATCCAAGTGGGCCCCACGCCTGCGACACATCTGTCGCGGTGGGTGCACCCCAACGGCACCACTGAGAGCCGTCCGTCGCCTTCGATCAACGTCCTCAATCAGTACGTCTAGGTTACTGATCGGCGACGTTCATCGGCTCGTCGCAGTCGGGGGTGTCGGCGAGTAGGTATGGAGGTCTTCCAGGATGGAAGTTATCCCTGCACTGCACATCTGACAGACCTCGGCCGAAGCGATCAACGGGCGCCTCGAGCACCTCCGTCCTGGGCTTCCGCAACCTCACCAACTACATCGCCCGGAGCTTGCTGGAAACCGGTGGATTCAGACCCCCTCACATTCGATGAGCCGCATACGCTCCCAATCGAGGACCTCGGGGGACAGGTAGGCGTCCGCTGGAAGCGTGCATGCATCTGAGAGTCGTTCCTGGAGCCCGGAGTCCAGCGCAACGGCGGCGAGGGGTGCGGGCGCGAGGGCGGCGGTGGTCGCGAAAATTGTGTGGACGTTTGGCTTTGTTGTGTGGACGATTGGTCCCGTTTTTCTAACGCATTCTCGGAACGATCAAAGGATGACAACAAACATCGCGCCTGAAATCCTCTCCCCGCGCCGCTCCGAGCGCGCTGGGTGGGCGGGGGTGCTTATCCTCATGGCCACCAGTTTTACGCTGGTGCTCGCTGAATTTCTTCCGCCCAGTCTGCTGACCCAGATGGCAGCCTCACTTGACATCACTGAGGGTCAGGCGGGACAGACGGTTACCGCGACGGCGTTCATGGGGTTTTTGGTGGCCCCCGTTGTTGGCATGATGTTTCCCCGGCTGGACCGGCGAACGCTTCTGACTGGGGTTGCTCTGACCGCTGCGGTGTCCAATATTCTGGTCGCCATCTCACCCAATCTCGTGCTGTTGCTCGTCGCCCGGTTGATCCTTGGGGCCGCGATCAGCGGATTCTGGGCAATGTCGCTGGCGATCGTCTCCCAGCTGGTGGCACCGGAACGCCTGGGCCGTGGCCTCATGCTCGTGAACGGTGGCACCACCGTGGCCACGGTCGGCGGAGTGCCGCTGGGTGTCTACCTTGGCTCCGTGTTTGATTGGCGCGCGGTATTTGTCGGTGTAGCCGTAGTGTCGGTGCTGGTCGCTATCTTGCTGCGCACCGTGTTGCCGGCAATCGCCCCTGCCACCACCATGCGATTCCGTGAGTTGGCAGACACCCTCAAGGTGCCCGGCCTGTCGCTGGGTCTGACAGGGCATGTGCTCACCGTCCTTGGCCACTTCGCCGCGTTCACCTATATTCGGTTGGCATTCGAGCAGGTGCCCGGCATCGGCGCGGGCGGAATCGCGGGGTTGTTGGCGGCGTTCGGTATTGGAGGCCTTGCCGGAAACGTCGTCGTCGGGCTGCTCGTGGACAAGCACCTGAACCTGATGCGTCTGGTGGTGCCTGCACTCATCGGCTTCGGCATCGCTACAGTGGCGTTCTTCCCTGGACAGTTCTGGGCCGTGGGGGTAGGCGCGACAGCATGGGGTGTTGGATTTGGGGCATGGTTGCTGGTGGTCAGCACCTGGATCGGGCGGCTCGCTCAGGATCGGATGGAATCCGTAGGCGGGCTGATCGTAACCGGATTCCAGATTGCGATCACTCTGGGAGCGGGACTCGGTGGCGTGGTTGCCGATAACGCCGGAGTCCAGATGACATTGATTGCCGCCGCACTTGCTTCTCTCGTTGGTGGAACCCTATTCCGAATGGCCAGGACGACAACAGCAGGAAGCTCGAACGCATCGACGGACCTAGACGGCAGGAAGTAGGAGGGACCGCTGTTGTCCGCGCCAGGCAGCGGGCGCGGACCCGGTGTGCCGTCGAAACGCGCGCCGGAAACCGGCCTCAGATTCGTACCCGAGGCGGTGGGCGGTTTCTGCGATGCTCAGCCCGTCACGGATCAAAAGCGTTTTACTGGTCTCCATCCGAACGTCGGTCAAATATGATGCCGGGGTTTGACCTACCAGAGTGGTGAAGCGCACCGCGAAGGCTGATCGAGACATGGTTGCCACCTGCGCCAGGTTCTGCACGGTCCACGGATCCCCGGGACTCTCGTGGATCGCATCGAGCGCGCGAGCAATGAACGGGTCCGACACCTGGTGCAGCCACCGCTCGGGAGCGCAGCCGAGCTCCGCCCAAAGCCGGATTGCGGACGAGACGATGGTGGTGGAAATGAGGCTGCACACCACCGCATCACCTGCACGATTGAAATCGGAAGCGTTGGCTTGTCCGCTGAGCATCCCCTCGATGAGCATCGCCATATTTGGTTCACGTACAGAGAACTCCCTCACCAACAGAGTGTTGGGGAAAGTGCCGAGAGTCTGAGCTGAGCCACCCGACGGCAGAAACCATGCGTTGATAACGTTGCACTCGCGCCTGGCGCGGATCTCAGCTCGGTGCGCCCGGGGGTAAATGACTAGGTCACCGGCGGAAAGTTCGCTTCGTTCTTGGCCTACTCGGAGTGCTGCAGTTCCTGCAGAAATGTAGGAGAACCCGGCAGAGTCATGCACCCGCGCGACTCGTTCACCCGGCGCAAGCAACTCACGCTGTGCAGCCTGAACGGGCCAGTCCAGCGAGGCCAACGCACGATCCAAGGCCCCCATCTGCCGGGGCTCGTTCTCTAATACTTTGAACACCGCAGTGCAACTCCGTAACCGCTCGAGAATATTGCTCGACCGCCCTCGAGCGCCAAATCTCGTCGTAGAAGGTGCTGTTGGACTGCCCCATTCACCATGTCCTCACTTGTGAGTAGGTGTCTTGTCCGGTCTGTGCACGCTTGACTTGTTTCGATGACCGGCAGTAGCGGCAGGGCTGTAGGTACTCGCATATAAGTAGTGCACGAATAGATAGCGTACGCTACATGTTGGGATGGACTTGACCGAGGGGGCATGACGGGTCGCCGATGCCCCCGGCTTCGTCGCCAACCGTCTGCAGTTCGCGCTCTACAAGGAGGCATTGGCGATCGTCGAGGGATGGAACTGCGACACCGGAACAGGTCGACGCTGTCGTCAGCAACACTTTCGGCAGGTGCCCGCGTTGTCGGATCCGAGGTTCGGTTGCGACGATGTATGCCTCGCCGGGGGTCACAGGAGATCGTCGACCTGCTCGAGCGCGGTGGCGACCCTTGAACGTGCGGCCTCGGCGAGACCGCATACCGGCTGGGGGAGATTGGGTGATTCGACGAGGCCGAGGTGTTCGGCGATGGCGGATACCACGCGGAGGCTTCCATGGGCGCGGAACAATTCCCAGATGGGTTCGAGTCGATTCGACAGCGCGGTGGCAGTATTCCGGTCGTCGTTCTGAGATGCGCGGGTAAGTGCCAGGCACGGCTTGGGCAGCACCCCGGCAAGCACGCTGTACCAAACGTCGCAGCCGGCGTTGAGGCCGGTCGCGGCGAAGGCGTCTCCGCTGACACCGATCGTGACCGTCGACGGGATCTGAGATCGGAGGGATTTCACTCGACCGGCTGCCTCGGCGGGGTCGACGGGGACACCGGGAATCTTGATCGATCCGATCTTCGGAAGTTCGGCGATGCGGCCGTGCAGTTCATCGGTGAACGTGAAGTGGGTGGTACCGGGATTGTCGTAGATGCACAGCGGCACGGACAGTTCACGCGTCACCGCTTCGTAGAGGCCGAACACTTCCTCTGCGGTCAGTTGTTGGTAGGACACCGGTGCCAGCAGCACCGCGTCGGCGCCGGCATCTTGTGCGTCTTCGGCGAGGGCGCGGACGTGTGCGGTGCGCAGCGAGCCGATACCGATCATGACTGGTGTGGTGCCCGCTGCGGCCACGGCGAGCTGTGCGACTCGCTTGCGCTCTTCTCTGGTCAGGTAGGCGTAACTGCCGGTGGACCCGAGGGCGCTGATGGAATCGACCCCCGCGTCAGCCAGGCGCGAGACAATTCCGGAGAACGCGGACTCGTCGATTTCCGTCTCGCTCATGGGCGTAAGGGGGAAGGCGGACAGTCCGGTGAACATCGGTCGAACCTCGATTCGCTCTGGCGTGCAATGCGACCACTATCGTCCACATATAGGGCGGTCGGGCACTCAGGTAGTCGCAGAGCTTCCATTCTTCACCCATACGGTTCTCACTTGACCCGCGGCGATGTCTGTTTTGTCCGTTACTTGCGCGGGTCTCGACGGTGGTTGGGGGAGCCCGGAAAAACAATTGGCGGCAGAACCGGCGGTCGGTAGATTCAGTGGCTGCCCAGCTTCTGTTCCGTCGTTCGCCGGGACGTCCCCAGCTCCCACCATCCGAAAGGTCCACCGTGACCGAACCCACTGGCCTCGTGAACGACGAGGCGAGAGCCGACGACCGAATCGAACGCCGACACCTCCAGGTGATCGGTGTCCTGTTGGTGGCCAGCTTCGTGGTGATCCTCAACGAGACGGTGATGAGCATCGCCATCCCGGTCCTCCAGGTCGAATTGGGCGTACATCCCAGCGTGGGGCAGTGGCTGACGACCGCATTCATGCTCACGATGGCGGTGATCATCCCGCTCACCGGCTATCTCATCCAACGCATCCCCACGCGCACCCTGTTCGTGCTCGCCATGTCGCTGTTCACGGCGGGAACGCTGATCGCGTTCGCCGCACCAGGCTTCGGTGTGCTGCTGTTCGCCCGCATCGTGCAGGCCTCCGGGACAGCCCTGATGCTGCCGCTGCTGATGACGACGATCATGACGCTGGTGCCGCCCGCCCGTCGCGGTGCGATGATGGGCAACATCTCCATTGTCATCGCGGTTGCGCCTGCTCTCGGCCCCACCCTGTCCGGTTTCATTCTCGACCACTTCGGGTGGCGTTGGATCTTCGGATTCGTTGCCCCCATCGCGTTGGCCACATTGGTCCTCGGCGCACGATTCGTTGTTTCGGTATCCGAGACGACGAAGGCCGGCATCGACATTCTGTCGATCCCCCTGGCGGTACTCGGATTCGGTGGCCTGGTGTACGGCCTGGTGAGCATCGGCGAATCGGCACAGAAATCCCCGACGATCCCCGTGTGGGTGCCGTTCCTCATCGGTGCGGCCGCGATGTCCGGGTTCCTCGCCCGACAGTTCCGGCTGCAACGCGAGGACCGCGCCCTGCTGGACCTGCGCGTGTTCGGATACCGCCAGTTCAGCATCTCGGTCGTGGCGATGCTGGTCGGCATGGCAACGATGATGGGCACCTTCATCATCGTTCCCTACTTCGCGCAGTCGGTGATTCACCTCGATCCGTTCGAAACCGGTCTCATCACACTGCCCGGCGGCCTTCTGATGGGTCTGGCGGGTCCGATCGTGGGCCGCGTCTACGACCGGCGCGGTCCTCTCGTGCTGGTCATCCCCGGCTCGATCCTCGTCAGCATCGGAGTGTGGATGTTGACGACGTTGAACACGTCCACCTCATTGTGGTGGTTGCTGTTGTCGAACATGGCGCTGTGCCTCGGCCTGGCGGCGACCTTCACACCGCTGATGACGTCGGGATTGGGATCGGTGGCCGCTCACCTGTATGCGCACGGCTCCGCAGTGGTGGGCACGTTCCAGCAGGTGGCCGGCGCCGCCGGTACGGCACTGTTCGTCACTGTAATGACGGTCATAGCCTCACGATCCGGTCACCCCCACGACTCACCGGACGCCATCGCCGAGGGGGTGCGAATGGTCTTCGTTGTCGCCGGGATCCTCTCATTCGTGCTGATCGCCGCATGCGCCTTCGTGCGCAAACCGGCGGATCCGGTAGAGCACGCACACCCTGCATCGGTGGATGCGCCCGCGCTGGGGACCTGAACGGTGGCGCGTGCTGAAGGTTGGCGCCCGAGCCAGAGTTCGAGCCGCCTGGATCGGGTGTGCTTGCCGGAGGACTGCGAACGTCGGGAAGATCTTCGGTTGATGCGTATACGAATTCTCCGCAGTTGTCGTGGTCGACGCGGATCAGTGACCCGGCGATCGCGGCCTGCTCGGCTTCGGCCGGCATATAGCGCTGGGCCTGCAGACAGTTCTTTGGCAGCTTCTCCTCGGACTGGCTGTTCTGATCTGTTCTGATCTGTGTGGGCGGGGCATTGGCCTTTCGGACACAGTGCGCGCCTCGTCGATCGAATGCCCAATTCGCGAACGAAGTCCATCCGCGCAGTTGGTGCAGACGTGAAGTACCCGGCCCAACGCGGCGATCAGTTCGGGGACAGTGGGCGCAGGAGTCGAGCGTTGAGGTCGACTTGATCGTGTGTCGGCCGGGCCGCCCATGACTGTGCGTGGGCATCTACTGGCGACACGAGGGCGGGCGCGTCACTGATCATCGATCACTGTCAGTGGTTTCGCCGCCAGCGGTGCGCGGAGCATTTCAGTGGCCAGTTCCCTCGGTGGATGTGTTGTGGATGTCGCCGATGACGGATTCGTTCTCGCGGTGCCGCGGTCACCTTGGCGTGACAAGCCGGCCGTTGTCGTCGCCATGAGTGACGGCCGCCGGATTCCGTGCGCCCATACCAGCCTCGTTTGAACGATCTCTCACCGATCCGTAACCGGCGAGGGTTCCGCGATCGGCGAGCGCGGACACTGTGTGATGACGACTGGTCTTGCGGTCAATCTCCTGGACACGTTCCCTGGCCGCAAGTTGATCGTTGCGACGGTCTGCGAGTGGTCTCACATGAACTGGAAAGTGCGGGCGCTTAGCCTTTCGGTCCTCGACGTGCATTCGGTGCCGGTTCGGAACAACGTGGTGGTGGAATGGGGTGTGAGCCGTCTTCGGTTCGGTGACGGGAAAGGTGACCGCGATGACAGGTGCATCGCCGGACGAGCGTCCCTCCTGCGCTGCGGGTTCCGAGGGACCGGAGCAGTGGCGGCTCGAGTACGTAACGGATCTCGGCGCCGCCGTTGATGTCGAGTCGTTGGTTCAGGAGTACTGGGGTTGGGCCGGTGAGCGATTGGCCGGGATGCTCGGTCGCCCTGTGCGGGCGGATTCCGCAGATCGGATGCACCGTGCGTTCATGGCGGAGCTACCGACGATCATCGCGCCCCGGGGCCGATTGTTGGTGGTTCGAAGCCAAGATGCGATCGTTGGAATCGCCATGCTCAAGCCGGTCGATGATGTCACCGCCGAGCTCAAACGGGTCTATGTTCGTCCCGTTGTTCGAAGCGGCGGTGTGGCGCGGGCGCTGGTGGGGCGGCTGCTCGATGATGCACGCAAGGAGGGGTTTGTCACGGTTCGTCTCGAGTCGCTTCGTTTCATGACGGCGGCGCATGCGTTGTATCGGTCCGAGGGATTTGTGGAGACGCCGCCGTTCGCCGGGTCGGAAGCGGGGAGCGCCGGGCTCGAGTCAGCGGCGGTGTTCATGGAGTTGGTCCTGTAGGTCGGCCGGCGGCTAACCACGGGGTGCGATCTACCGCGTCCGAAAGGTGACGCGGTCGCACACTGACTGGAGTGGTGGCGCGGGCGTCACACCCGCGCGTGCAGGTCTGCGGCGAGTTGTGTCACGGTTCCCGTGGCGCAGCTGCGGTTATCGCCGACGCCGCCGGAGGCGCCTCGTTTCGCCCAGCCGACGACATACAGTCCGTCGAGCGGTTCGCCTGTCTCGATGG